>JAEWJR010000080.1:0-27699 GCA_023386445.1 Bacillota bacterium
AATTTTAAAAGCCAGGCTTTTAACTACCGGAGTTGCAGAAAATGCTACTATAAAAGCAAGCGTGAAAGAAATAAAATACTCATATACACTAGACATTTATACACCTTCCGTTCTTAGAGAAATCCCGGCTTCGAGCTTCTCAGGCTATTCTCCAATTTCAGAAAATTAAAAACTTTAATTTCCCATACATCAAAATAGAGGGAGGTATTTAAACTCCCTCTGAATTTAAATCTTGTTACCCGCTATTAACAATGTACATACGTTTATGAGCGGCTAATTTGCCCTGCGGCTGCGCGAAGCCGCAGGGCAAATTAGCCGGCGTAAGGCGTGTTTGTACATTGCCAATAGAGGGTATTAAACTTTAACTATTTCAAGCCCTGCCTCTTCAAGCAAAGTCATGGAAAGCTCATCCGGATAATCTCCGTTAAATACAATACGTGTTATTCCTGCATTGATGGCGAGCTTGGCACATAGAACACAGGGCTGGGTAGTGACATATAATGTAGCCCCGTTAACGCTTGTTCCGCTGTAAGCAGCCTGCACTATGGCATTCTGCTCCGCATGGATTGCTCTGCACAGCTCATGTCTCTGACCGGAGGGGATATTGAGCTTTTCTCTTAAACAGCCTACCTCGGAACAATGCCTGCACCCTACCGGCGCTCCGTTATATCCGGTTGCAAGTATTCTTTTATCCTTTACAATAATTGCTCCAACCTGTCTTCTCATACAAGTGGACCTTGTTTTAATCAAATCAACAATCTGCATAAAGTACTCATCCCAAGACGGCCTCATAAATACCCCCCTACAAAAACTAAAAGCCGGAAACCTCAAATATTTTACTTGGTTCCAAACAATCTGTCGCCCGCATCACCCAGTCCCGGAACAATATATGCATGGTCGTTCAACACTTCATCCACAGCCGCACAGTAAATCTCAACATCAGGATGATCCTTGCGGATTCTTTCTATACCTGTCTTTGCAGCTACAAGACACATCAGCTTAATACTTGCAACTCCTCTGTTCTTGATGAACTGAATAGCTGCCGATGCTGAGCCTCCGGTTGCCAGCATGGGATCGAGAACAACTATTTCTCTCTCCTCCACATCTACCGGTAATTTGCAGTAGTATTCAACAGGTTCATGTGTCTCGGGATCTCTATATAACCCAATATGTCCAACCTTGGCCATAGGCAGCAGTCTCAGCATGCCGTCAACCATTCCAAGGCCGGCTCTCAATATGGGAACTATTCCTAATTTCTTGCCTGATATTACTTTTGTTTTCGCGATTCCAACCGGTGTTTCAATCTCCACTTCCTTCAGCGGCATATTTCTGGTTACTTCATAACCCATAAGCATTGCTATTTCGGAAACCAGCTCTCTAAATTCCTTGGTGTTTGTATTCTTATCCCTGAGTAAAGATACCTTATGCTGTATAAGGGGGTGATCAAAAACAAATACGCTTTCCATTTTTTAATTCCTCACTTTGTAATATATTTTTTTTCAATATTCGAAATCTTTTCAATTCTACTACCATGCCTGCCGCCTAAAAATTCGGTTTCAAGCCAGGTTTCAATAATATCCAATGCAACTCCCGGTCCTACCACTCTTTCGCCTATGGCAAGAATATTTGCATCGTTGTGCTGTCTGCTCATTTTAGCCATATAGCTGTCGGTACACAAGGCTGCCCTAATACCTGGAACCTTGTTGCATGCTATTGAAATTCCTATGCCGGTACCGCAAATAACGATACCCTTTTCACATTCCTTTTTGCTGACCGATTCTGCAACGGCTTGTCCATAGTCGGGGTAATCCACGGAATCAGGACAATTGGTTCCAAAGTCCTTAACTTCAAGTCCCTTACCTTGAAGGAATTTTATGATATCTGCCTTAAGCAGGTATCCTGCATGATCACTACCTATTGCTATCAAATTTATCTCCATTTCCGGCTCAGGGTAACCAATTTACCCCGTTTTATAACTATACCTGTTTAAAAATCTGTCAGGGAAAATTGCAAGCGCCATTTTTTTAATAATTACTTCGTATTGTTTTAGGTTTTTCCAATGCTGTTCCCTATTATTTTATAGTATAAACTATTACATGTCAAAAGAAAGTGCCCTTAAACCTGCATATTTTAACTGTCGCCGGTCAGTTTCCCTATAACGTTCTGAACGCTGTCAAAGATCTCTTTTGCACAGGCTTCATAGCTTTGGTAAGGCATTCCGAAGGGATCGGTTATGTCAAGGTCACGGCTTTCCGGTGTAATATTCTTATATGCATATTCCTTTAATGTGAATATGGAATCTTTTTTCTCAGGAAATCTGCTTTTCAGAAAATCCCTGTGCTGCCTGGTCATGGTCAATATCAGCCCTGACCTGTCCACATCCGTCCTGTCCAGAAGCTTTGCCTTATGAATGGATATATCAATATCCCACAGTTTCTTCAAAGCAGCAACCGAATGCTCTGAAGCAGGATCTCCATCAAAGGCCTGTATCCCCCTTGAGGAAACCGCCGATTCCTCCAAAGCCGCCTCCCGCTGTGAAAAAGCCCTGAAAATCCCCTCTGCCATACAGCTTCTGCAAGTATTGCCGGTGCATACAAATAAAACATTTATGGCTTTATGGTTTTTTCCTTCCATGTTTATGCCCATGCCCAGCATTTCGCACAAAACACAATGATAGAAATGGCATGGGCTCGGTGCCTCCTTTACTAATTTATTTTATTTCTTTCAACCTTCCTCCAATTTAATGATATCATAGCCCGCAGCCTTCACCATCCTGTTCATGATGGCCAGTCCCACCTCATGCTCGTCCACAGCTTCGGCAAAAATAATATCCACACCTTTGTCATCAAACTCCCTCAGCAGTGCAAACAGCCTGGCCGCGATAGTCTCCGGCCTATCCCTGTCACCCATGGACAGGGTTTCAAAACCGTGATATTCCGCTTTTGTTTGATCTGTGGCACATATGCCTACCTTTTTGCCTGCCAGCCTGTTTGTTTGTGCAAGCTCAATTATCTTGTCCATCTGCTTTTGCCTGTCTTCACTTCTTATTATTACAACATGTGCTTTCGGCGAGTAATGGGTATATTTCATTCCGGGAGATTTTGGTATGTTTTCAGAGCTTATTTTTCCCAAAATTGTTTTATCAATGTCTATGGGACCTATAATTTTCTCAATCTGCCCTGGCGTCACTCCACCGGGTCTCAGCAGTACCGGAGGTTCAACCGTAACATCCAGCACCGTTGACTCCAATCCCACACGTGAACTTCCCGCATCAACTACTATTTCAATCTTTCCGTCCATGTCGTCCAGAACGTGCTGCGCCGTCGTGGTGCTTGGCCTGCCGGAAACATTTGCGCTTGGCGCAGCCACAGGTACCGCTGCCATCCGGATAAGCTCCCGTGCCACAGGATGCTCCGGCATGCGGATGGCCACAGTTTCAAGCCCGGCCGTTATTATTCCTGGAATTATGGAGCTCTTTTTCAGCACGAGAGTGAGCGGGCCGGGCCATAGCTTGTCCATCAGTTGTACGGCCTTTTCCGGTATGGTCTCGGCCAGTTCATACACCTTTTCCTTATCTGCTATATGTACGATCAGCGGATTATCCGAGGGGCGGCCCTTGGCCTCGAAGATCTTTTCCACAGCCCTGGCATCAAGTGAATTGGCTCCCAGTCCGTATACTGTCTCGGTGGGGATTGCAACAACCTGCCCCGTGCGTAAAGCCTCGGCAGCCTCGTTAAGTTTCTGTCTGTCTATATTTAATGGGTCGATTTTAATAACTTTTGTTTTCATTTCTGTACTAGCCTTTCCAGCTCAAAACTAATTATATGCGGTCAATTCGCACACCGGCCGCAAACTGGCCGGAGCGTGATTTAACCTGAGTACTAATTTAGCATTGTTACTATTATACCACATAAAATCCCAAATACATTTCCTACGGAGGACATTCTTCCAAGGTAAATCCTCTTTGACTCGGGTATCAGTTCACCATATACTACATAAAGCATGGCCCCTCCCGCAAACCCCAGGCACAATCCTATAAACTGCTCCGAGACATGTCCGAGTACGGCCCCGATCAGTGCACCGATACCCATAGGCACCCCTGACAGTATTGTCAGCGAAAAGGCTTTAACAGCCGAGAAGCCTCCCACCTTCATTGGCAATGCCATGGCTATTCCCTCCGGGATGTCATGTATGGCAATTATCAGTGTCAGCGTGATTCCCAAACTCAATGAGGCTTCAAAGCCTGAACCCACTGCGAAGCCCTCAGGCAAATTGTGCATTGCAAGACCTATGGAAACGAGTATACCTGCCCTCAGGAGGTTTGAATTCCCATTAGCTTTCTTGATCACATCAAGCTGCTTGACAAAATCATCAATGATAATTACAATCAATATTCCTGAAAGCACTCCGATCAAAGTCAGGTTGAGCCCGGCTATTTCAACCGCTTCGGGTACAAGTTCAAAGCAGACCACAGAGGTCATCAGACCTGCTGAAAATTCCAATATTGAACTCAATATCCTGTTACTTATATTTTTGCCCACAAAAAAGGCTATCAATCCACCAATACCCGTTCCGGTAATTCCTGATATCAAGCCTATAATTCCAATTTTTAAAATGTGTTCCACAGCAATTCCATCCTTTGATAGTAGGTTTATAACGAGGCTGTTAATGCTTCGTTGAAACGCGCTAAAGAAAGAAAATTTTTCTACAGCCGAAAATTTTTCTACATATGCGTTATAAAACATACTATTCGTGATTGCCGCAAAATATTAATACTTTTTAATCTTCATCGTCACCACCGCCGCCCAATTTTTCTGATTGGTCAGTGGTTATGAGCGCATCAATTATTTCATCAAGGTCGCCGTCAAGCACCTGGTCAAGCTTATAAAGCGTAAGATTTATTCTATGGTCTGTAACTCTTCCCTGCGGATAATTATAGGTTCTGATTCTTTCACTTCTGTCACCTGTACCGACCTGGTTTTTTCTATCCTGAGCAACTTCGTTTGTCTGCTGCTCCTGGGCTATTTCATAGAGCTTTGACCTCAATATCTTCATAGCCCTGTCTTTATTCTTGTGCTGTGATCGTTCATCCTGACAGGCCACAACCAAACCGGTAGGAATATGTGTTATTCTGATAGCCGAATCAGTTTTGTTTATATGCTGTCCACCGGCACCGCTGGCTCTGTAAGTATCAATCCTCAAATCATTGGGATTTATGTCCACATCAACCTCTTCAACCTCAGGCAGAACTGCAACCGTTATAGTTGAAGTATGAATACGCCCGCTGGATTCGGTAGAAGGCACCCTCTGCACTCTGTGAACTCCGCTTTCAAACTTCAGACGACTGTAGGCCCCCTTACCTTCAATTGAAAATACCACTTCCTTGAAACCTCCTAGTTCTGTCGGATTGGAGTCAAGGATTTCGGTTTTCCAGCGTTTCCGCTCTGCATATCTGGTCATGGCTCTGAAAAGCACTCCCGCAAAAAGTGCGGCTTCTTCACCGCCTGCTCCGCCGCGGATTTCAATAATAACATTCTTGTCATCATTTGGATCCTTTGGAACAATCATAACCTTCAGCTGCTTTTTGATTATTTCAAGCTTTTCCTGTGCTTCCTCGAACTCTGTCTGAACCATTTCACGGAAATCCTTATCGAGAGTGTCATTCAGAAGCTCTCTGGCCTCTTCGATCTCGGAGGTAACTTTCTTGTACTCTCTGAATTTCTGAACTATTTCCTCCAGATCGGAGTATTCCTTCATATATTTTTTATATTCCTCCTGATTGTTAATTACATCAGGATCACGTAATTTATGGGTTACTTCTTCGTACCTGTCCTCTGCCGACTGCAGCTTATCAAACATAATTCCTCCACTGACTTTCAAGCTATTTATCGCTTTTTAAACGGGTTGGCTGACGCTGAGCGCACAAATGCTTTTTTAATGAAGTATTTTTTCCCAACCGTTCTCTAATTATTTGTACATTTATTATTTGTAATTGACTTCAGGTAAATATACATAAAAGAAATATGATCTATTAATGTTACGCAATTAGATATTATAACATGAAGAAACAATACACGCAACAAAAGAACTATCTTTAAGTAGCCGTTAAAGATAGTTCTTTTTGGGGTTTTCTATATAAATTTATATCACGTAAGCAATTAAGAAGTTAAAATATTTTTAGACAAGCTGTTACTTAACTATTTCTATTTGGCCGTTCATAGTTTCACCGGTAATATTAACCTTGTTGACTCCGGTTTCATAATCTCTGCTTTCAGCTTCAACAAAGCTTCCTGTAACACCCTTTCGGTTTACATTATGGTATACTATTTCAGGAATAAGCAGGTTGATGGACCCGTTGCTGGCATGAGCTTTTACCTTGTAAACTCTGTTTTCCATATCATTCATATTTACCTTGATACCACCGTTGGTAGTCTTGAGGTACATGCTCATATCTTCACTGTCATCAACATTTTGAGCATTTTCGATATTGATTCTGCCGTTTATGGTTACTGCGCTTATATCCCTGACTTTTATGTGCTTTATATCAATAACGGCATTGCTTGTATTGATGTCAATTTTATTTCCAATGATATAATTCATCTGGATCCTGCCGTTCTTTGTAGTAACCGATACATTGTCGCTGTTTACGCCCATCAGTTCAATATGGGCATTTTTTGTAGTGGCTGTTACTTCTTCGGAAAGCGAATCCTCAATATAGATCTTTCCGTTGGAATTTTCAATCTTTATTGCCTTGAATTTAACATCAGGAATAAATACCTCATGTGAAACACTTGAATTAAAAGCGGTACTGTTAACTTTTATTGAAATATTTGCAGGATCCTCCACAAAGGTTACAATACCTTCACCTGTCGGTGACGGGCTCTTTATTCTTGAAATAATCATTACTTTGGGATCAAGGTGCTTTTTTATTGTTATGCTGCCGTTCACTCCCGAGATTTCAAGATTCGCACCTTCTTCAGGAATAACTTCATAATTTTTTTGAACTGTCTGCAGGCTTCCGAAGATATTAAAGGAATTTGTATCTACAAAGCTTCCAACATAATCTATAACCTTGTCAACTATTCCGGCTGTGGTGTTTGCTACGTTCTTACCAAACTTTTCAGCCTTGTTTGCGAAATCATCAATCATATTATCAAAATCTGCCTGATTATAGTTGGTTTTGAACTCTTTCTTCCATTCATTTACTCTGTCTCTTACCTTTGCAGCTTCATCTGCGAAACCGTTTGATCTGTTTCTTCTATAATTGAAATTTTCGGTATTTTCCTTTTTGGGCTCATCTTCAAGTGCCGCCAAAAGCTTTGCAGCTTCTTCGGTGGATATTTTGTTCTCTTCCACCATTTTCAATATCAGTAATCTTTCTTCGCTATTAGACATTGTTAAACTCCCTCCTATTTCACCCGCATTTATTATTCCTTCATTTGGTTTAATGCTTCTTCAACACTTATTTCACCGGCATTGAGCTTGTCAAGAATTTCCTTCCTTCTGCCGGGAACCTCAGGTACGGGCTCACCTTTGTGGCCCAGTGCCGACGCTACGTCCTCCAGCTTATTCTTAACTGTAGGATATGAAACGCCAAGCTCCTTTTCAACTTCCTTTATGTTACCTCTGCATTTTATAAACACATCCAAAAAATTTCTTTGATCAGTAGTTAGTTTACAAAACTTGCATAGCGCAAAGTGTCCTTCTATAACAGTATCGCAACTGTTACAGGTTATCCTTGTTACCTCTGTTTCACTCCCGCAAACCGGGCACTTGCCGATAGCTTCTCTTGCCATAAAATCACCTCTTAAAAATTTAAAAATATTCATTAATTGTTAATCTTTAATTCTTTTGTATAAAAAATTAATTTTTTTAATCACTTGTTTAATATTATTAAGACTATAGATATATAATATTCCTATTCACAGAAATTGTCAACACTTTTATTTAAATATTTTTAATTCATTAATTAATTTTTGTAATCTCTCAATTAATTATATTAATTTCTTTATTAAACAAACTTTACTTCGATTAATAAAATGGATTATTAGTTAAATATGCGAAAAGAGCAATTACAGCAGAAATATGAGATCCTTTTATTTACATTTTTCACCATTTAGCGTATAATAAATCAATAATTTTACATTAAATCAAAATTATGTAAGATAAGAGGATTGATAAGACTTAGAAAGGAGGCATCAGATAATCCTCACAAATAAGCATTTAGTTATTTATTAAAAATATCGGAGGTTATTTATGAAAAAAAGAGTAATAGTATTATTAATTCTTTCAGTGTTTTTAGCAACAACCGGACTCTGTTCCGCACATGAAATGTATATTAATGTATCAAACGGGAAAGTCACCACAGTTAATCTTCGCTGGAATCAAAAGAACAGTTCTACAGGCCGCCTGAAAATAAACGCGGATGGATCATATTTGTCAGGTGATTGGGCGGGAACAAATTATAATTCTGCTAAAACTGCCTGGCACAGCTCACAAGTTCCAGTAGAATGTGTCGAATTTCCCACCAACCCAAATACATACTTCTGTACAACTTCAAAGGAATACTGGAAATCCAAGATACCTGATATTCTATGGGGAGAAATCATGGCATATACTGAGTTATATGACACTAATGGCAAAATAATCAATTCATATGATGAAGCAAATGCTTCGACCAAGCAGATAAAGGGAGCTAACATTTATGTAAAGCCAAATCCCACTAACAATACAACTTTTGATTACGCATCAACGATGAGCCATGAAATCGGTCATGTACTCTGTTTGGGTCATTCACATTTAACGGAATACAGCCCCGCAGATACTACAAAAGATCCTTCTATTATGAGCTATAACTACCTGGCATTAAAAAAGAGCTATAACCCTCAAAATCACGAATTAAATGATGTCAAAAATATGTACGGTTATTAAAAAGGAGAAAAAGTCATGAAGATAAAAAATTTGAAATTAAGTATCGGGCTTGCAATTTTTGCAGTGATGGCAGTATCTTTGGTATCATATTATCTATATCAAAACAATGAAAAGGAAATCGTAATAAAACCGTCGTATACAGAAACCAGTTATGTTGAAGCAAATCTTGGCGCCGGTGCTCTAATGAAAATTAAAAATCCCAAATACACCGCTGAGATTGTTAATACTTCAGATATTATCATAAAAGGTGAAATATCTTCTTCTGATATTGAAACAAAAACCATCGAGCTTAAAGAAGGCACTCCCGAAAGGGCAATAGCTGATAAAAGAGGGAATCCCTCCACATCAGAAGTACGCGGTACCAATTTGTCAGTGAAAGTTTTAGAAACCTTAAAAGGGGATAAACTGCCTGAGAATGTTACCGTTTATATCCCTGACATATATAAAGATCTGGTACCAAATCTGCAAGAAAATAATATGTATATTTTTTGTCTGAACTATAATAATGATTTAGGTAAGTATATTTTCGGTCATCCCTCCGCCAGCTTTTATCAAGTGGAGAAGGATGGCAAAATCAAGTCTTTTTATGATCAAACTTCGGATTTTTATGATTTTACCGGAAAACCCTATGATAAATTTAAAACCAAACTTTTAAAAGAAATTGATGAAGGGAAAAAGTAATTGTATTCTATGAATTGTTTTTGATTATGTTGCGCCAATACCTATTTTCTAATTTATTTCGTTGTACCAGTTAAAATTTTGTTTTGCTTTACAGATATATTCAATTAGAATCAACTGGTAACGCGAGGACAACTTCGTAAAATAATGATGAACGGTTAAAAACAATTTTCGTAATTGTTTTTGGTGCATCATTATTTTATGAAGTTAGTGCGGAAGTTACCAGTTGATCTATTGATTACACAGGTAAAGCAAAATTTAAATTAACCTGCACAACGCGTTAAATTAAAATCAAATGTATTTATTTCTCTTGAATCTCATTGCGAAAATCAAGCCTGCCAGCAAAAATACCGCACTTCCCGCTATAATCAAAATATCATTGCCAGACCGGCCCTGGGCAGACTGCTGTCCGTCAGGTCCTTCCATCCCGAAGCCGCCCGGTCCCGGGCCGCCCATTCCACGATTGTTTTCTCCAGGCCCGCCTTCACCTTGCTGCATACCGTCAGGTGCCTGTACTCCGTCCGGCAGCTGACCCTCGCCCGGGGACTGGAATCCGTCAGGAGGCCGCATGCCATCGGGCGGCTGCACCATTTCGTTCTGCTGATTTCCCGACTCCTGATTATCAGGCCGTATTTGGCTGTCCTGCAGTGTGTCCTGCTGCGGATCTCCGGTTTTTGAACTTTCCGACTGCCGGGTGTTTTGGGTGCCGGAATTATTGTCCTTCCAACCCTGCCGGTTCATTCCGCCCCGGACTCCTCCGCCTCCGCCTCCCTGCGAACCCATGGTGGAAAGATTTATGGAGGATGCATCTATAAGCTTGTCACCTGCACCTGACTGTCCGGCTGTTGTAGAAGGAATTGTACCATTGAGCTGTCCCTCTATACTTTGCGCTCTAAGCTGCCCGAATTCCTTAATCATTGCAACAGCCTTTGTGTACTGTTCGTGGGTATAGAAAGCAGTTGCATCATTCCTGACATAGTCTGAAATGAGAGCATTTACAGAATCGACAGTTTTTTCGAAATAGCCGCTGTTGAAATATTCATCCACAAGCTGTTTCAGGTATTCGTGATATTTCTCCTTGTACTCTTCTACTTCCAGCAGCTTTGCAAGCATTGGCCTTTCCGACATTTCAACCCCTGATACGGGAGTGTCAATTGCAAGATTTACCGCCGCCTCTGCCGAACCCATTTGAAAACCGCCAAATGCCAGGTTATAGTCCCAGGGCAGCATTGTCAGCTTTCCGTCTTCCTCGTACAGGTAATAATTGTGTTTCATATTGCTGAAATAGCTGTCCATGTTAACTACAACAGTACTTGCCGCCATATACCTCAATGTTGCGTCAACATTGATATATTCTTCCATATCGGTACCGGAGTTAAGGTTTTTTAACGCTTTGACAACTCTGCTATAATCAGCTTTTGAACCCTTGAATACTTCATTGTCAAAGATGTTGGAATAGCTGTCAATTTCATCATTGGTATAAACAAGGTCGGTACCGCCGCCTGAACCGCCAAACATGCCTCTTCCCATATTTCGCTGCTGTGTATCCGGCTGTTGTTGACCCGGTTGCCGCTCCTGCTGCGATGGACTCTGCTCCTGTGCATTTTGCTGCTGAGCATTTTGCTGCTGTGCTTTCTGTTCCTGGGTATTCTGCTGTTGTGACTTCAGTTCCAGTCCTTGCTGCCGGGCATTGTTATCCTGGGCCCCACCGCCCATTTCCATACTTTCAGGCTTGTAAAACATTCCGTAATCACTGCCGTAATTACGCTGTGCAAAGGATTCCTCAATTGCCTCAACAGCTATATACAATCCCCAGTTCTCACCGTTAACGGTTACATTTGTATACGCAAACAGAGGAGTTTTGACACCAATATAGGTCATGAGGTCATATGACAGGTAATCCTTCATATAGGTAGCATCCGACTGAACATTGTTTATTACCATTTTATCCAGACCCATGAAGGTCTGTCCTTCAATATAATGGTCAAATTCAAATTTAAAGCTGTATCTGTCCGAATCAGAGCTTGCAACGGTTTTAAGACTGGAATTTCCCTTGGGCCTTATTCCCACGGTACTTACGGCTTGACCGTTTATGGTCAGGTTGCAGGAAATGTACTCCTCCTTGGTGGCATTGTCAAGCATATTCTGCCAGTCATCCTCATCCACCTGAATATCGATAGTTGTTATTTTATTCTTATCGAATACCCCGCCTGCATAATCCGGTTTCGATACTGCAGCCTCATCATTGCCTGTAACCTTCGGAACAGCTGCCAGTAAGCCCGTAAAAATTACAGCAAAAATAATTAAACTTATTATTAAAATATTGATTTTCTTACTGGTTATCATAATAGTTCAAACCTCCGGACCTATGACATGTATTCTCCGTTGTAGCTTACCAGAACCGCATTTGACACACCTTCAAGCTTGCATACACTATTTACAAATTGAGTTGTCATATCTTTAAGTCTCACTTCTATTGTCAGTTCAATACCTGTTGCCGATACCGCCTTGGATTTGACCAGATATTTCCTCACACTTTTGCCTACTGTACCCGTGACCAGTTCCTCGGCTTTGTCGTCGGCACAGTTAACCACAAGTATATACGGATTGTCCGAGCTCTTTTTGTTTACAAAAACTATCATTATTATTCCTATAAAAACAGAACCAAAGACCGAAAGCGGTATTAAACCCGCACCTGTTACAATTCCTGCCGATATGGCCCAGAATAGGAATGCAATGTCCATGGGTTCTTTAATAGCCGATCTGAAACGAACTATCGATAGAGCGCCTACCATACCCAGCGACAGAATTATATTTGAGGTAACAGCTAAAATTATCAGTGTGGTTATCAGCGTCATTGCCATGAGTGATACCCCAAAGCTGGCCGAATACATCACTCCGTTAAAGGTTTTCTTGTAGACATAAAAGATGAAAAGTCCCAGAACAAATGAGAGACCCAATGCAATCACCATGTCTAGCGGTGAAAAGGAGCTCACCTTTTCGATAAAGCTTGATTTGAAAATATCGTTGAATGTCATAATATTCCTCCTGAAATTAAATTTTATATTATAATTAACTGACTAATTAACCAAACACCCTTGCTTCAGCATATTTTGAAAAAGCAGTATTTCTCCTGTTGTCCAGCTGTATGATATCTCTTATTATATTTGGCAAAAACTCATCGTATTTCACTTCAAGAATTATGAAATCATTACCTCTGGTTTTGAGAGTGGGTAATTCTCTGTTAAAGAGCTCCTTTGAGCTCAACCCTGTTTTTATATCGGTGTCGATTGTTATCCGTACATTGCCGGGTTCATATATAAATGGCTCTCTTACGTAATCTACAAGGGCTTTTGGTTTCAATTGCTGGTAATTCATTTTAAAATAAAGCTCGATCAAAAGCGGATCGGCTGATTTTTTCATCCAGCCCAGATCACCTGAAATTATAAGGTTGCATTGACTTTCGGTCAGCTTGGCAGACCGTTTGAAACACAAACCGTTTACTTTTCCTTTTTTCTCAAGTCTGATAAAGGTTAAATCATCATTATAGTACCTGATGCGGAATTTCTCCCTGTTATTGACACCGTTTATTTTTTCCATTAGAGCTTTGTTGCTGTAATTGTCAAAATAAAGGCTTCTTATCCTGTATTTTCCGCTATCCCCCGCATTCGGATCCTGTTTGGCTATATGCTTCAACTTTTGCCGCAAAGCAATGTAATCGGAGTAATTTATATTATGCTTTACTTCATGTCTTAACTTTGGCTCGCCCATCTGCACCACCTCTTAACTATAATTAATTTGATTGCTATAAAACAAATGATAATACAGCAATGTGATGATTTTCTGAACATAGCCTGATTTCTGTAAAAAAATTAACCTTTTCTTAATATGGATATAACAATGCCATATAAGCCATATTTCTTTTAATCTCCGCAATAACATAAAAGGACCCTCTGCATTAATTGCATTTCCAAACACCAGACACAATATCTGATATCCCGAGCCGCAGCCTAATGAGACAGTCCTTTTTACCGTTATATTTTATTATTTAAAATTGACTCTGGTAACAGCAGAATATGCACTACAGCATCTCTCTCTGTATTGCCCTTGAAAGCATGGGAATTACCTGTTTCTTTCTGGAAACTACACCGCCGAGGAAGGCACTGCTTTCACCGTTTTTAATATTGAATGCCTTTTCCACAAGTCCTGCATTATCACCTGCGTAAAGTATTTCAGAGCCTTCGTTTATAATGTCCGTCACCATGAGAAGAATAAGACTGTAGCCCTTGTTCTCCTGAACGGTTTTCATGTGCCTCAGAAGGCTGTCCTTCACCTTTCTGAAGGCTTCTGAATCGCTGGAATTTATCTGCCCTACTCCAATCTTGTATTTATTCAGAATAAAATCCTTAAAGTCATAGTCCAGTATTGTCTGCGGACTCATTCCCTCCAGAGATGCACTGGCCTTGAACAGTGCGGTTGAAAACTCCTCAATATTGATGTCGGCAATCTTGGCAAGCTTCTGGGCAGCCAGTTCATCGGCATAAGTGCTGGTGGGAGATTTAAATTTCATTGTATCGGAAATTATGGCGGCACATAGTATTCCAGCTATCTTTTTTGAAGGATTCAATCCGTTTTCGAAATACATGTTGGCAATCAGTGTGGACGTGCTGCCCACCGCATCGTTTTTGAAATATATGGGGTAACTCGTCTGAATATCCCCTATTCTGTGATGGTCAATAATTTCAAGGATATCGGCCTGTTCTATCCCGTCTATGGTCTGGGCTTTTTCATTATGGTCTACAAGAATAATCTTTTTTCTTCTCTGTGAAATGAGGTGATATCTGGAAATAAAGCCCTTTATCCGGCCCTCGTCGTCGACGACAGGATAGCTCCTGTACCGGGTCTTGAGCATTTTTTCTTTTATATTGTCTATATAGTCGTGGATGTTAAATAAAACGAGCTGTTTCCTGGTCATGATGTAACTGACCGGAATGCTTTGATTTATAAGCCTTGCAGTAGTAAATGTATCATAGTATGTCTCCAGGACAATACACCCTGTTTCCTGCGCATAATCCAGTACTTCCTGATCTATCTGTCCTCCGCAGGTAAGGATCAGACAGCTGACTCCTATGGAAATAGCCTTTAGCTGGCTGTCCTTCCTGTTCCCGATAATGACAATGTCTCCTTTTTCCACAAAAGGCTCCATATCCTCAGGAATCATAGCAGCAATAACTACTTTGCCTGCAGCCCTGAATTCATCTTCATTTCCACATATTAGCCTGGCGTTAAGGGTATCGGTAATATTTCTTAAAGGAGTGTTACTTGCTGACAGGATATTGTTTTCAAGCGCATCCAGATAGCTGCTCGTAATATCAGACAGTGTAATTATACCTAGCAGCTTGCTGTTTATATCGGCAACCGGCAAAACCTTGATGTTATTTTTCTGCATTATACTCCAGGCCGCCTTTATTGAGATGTCTTCCGAGACCGGATTGATTATATCCATATTCAGATCCGACACCTGGGTGCGGACGGTCTCCTTATATTCGGGAACATCAACCCCGAAATATTTGAGCACAAATTCTGTCTCTCTGTTAATATCGCCGATTCTTACCGGCAATGCATCCATCGCGTGCCTTCTTTTCAATTCGGCATATGCTATGGCTGAACATATGGAATCAGTATCGGGATTTTTATGACCTGTAATATATATTAGTTCATTCACTAATTATGCCTCCACGAACATTAGAGTTTTTTACAGCCAAGCTTTATTTTACACCAATACCCGGCAACCGGCAAGAAATTTACTTCGCAAATTATCTTGTTCGCTAGGGAACCCTAGGTTCCCTTCGACGAAATGTTTCACATTTCTGAGCACCCTCCTGAAACCGGGAAGGGAATTCCCCTTTCCAAACCCCGAGTATAGAAATTTATCGTTTGAAATTTTCTGGTGTCCACATTCAAACTCAGTATAACAAGTGCCTCATCACTGTTCCAAAAGTTATAAATTCCTATACTCCAAGAAATTTACAGGTGCATTTCACATATCTATTTTTCCTCATCCAGCTCCAATTCAAACCAGAAGATGCTGCCCTGGCCGCTTTTGCTGATTACACCGTATTCCGCCCGGTGCATGTCCAGAATAGTCTTAACAATAGACAATCCCAATCCAGTACCTATAGCAGCCCTTTTATGTGCCTTATCCACCTTGTAGTACCTGTCCCAAATCAAGGGCAGCAGTTCTTCCTCTATTCCCTCCCCCGAATCTATTATTTCGATTTTAACATGTTCCCCATTATTACTCTGTACAATTGTAACAGTTTTATCCGGTCCGGTATAAGTTATAGCATTGTTAATAAGGTTATATAAGACCTGGGATATTTTCACCGGATCGGCTTTTACCCAGACATCACCGCTGCTGATAAAATTAAGCTTGTAGCCATCCTGTTCGGTCAGTTTATTGTACCGGACCAATATTTCCTCTACACTTTTAGTCAGGTTAAAGCGTTCTGCTGCCAGGCTCAGGGTTCCCGACCTGAACTTTGAAATATCCAGGATATCATTTACCAGAGTGGTCAGTCTCTTTGCCTCATCGATTATTATCTGAATGTTTTCAGGCGTGTTCTCGCCGGGCAGGTCCCGCATGACCTCTCCATAACCGGTTATCATGGTCAAAGGTGTTCTCAGGTCATGGGAGATATTTGCAATCAGCTCACGCCTGAGGCCCTCGACTTTTGACAGCTCCTTTGCGGCATAATTAAGAGTATCGTTCAGTTCTGCAATCTCCAGGTAGCCTCTTCCTTCGAAAGTGGTTTCATAATTACCCTTAGCCAGTTCTTTTGCCGAATCGTTAATTTTAATAATGGGTCTGGATATTCTTTTTGAGGCAAAAAGAGCCAAACCCAGTGCCAACAGGATCGTTATTATGGTAACATATACCAGCTGCACTCTCAGGGTATCCACTGTGGCATTAACCGGGGTGATGGTTGAATTAAGCATCACCACCACCTTAGAGCCATCCTGCTTCTCCACTAGCCTGACATAGATCACACTTTCATCTATCCGTCCGATACCTTTAGGCATGGGACCCTGAAAATATTTATCCTTCAATAGCCTGTCCCGGGGTTCACCTCCCCGTGACTCAAGCAGTTCTCCTCCGTTTTGCTCGGCTCTTTTATATAAATCGTACAGTTCATTGCTGGGCATCCTGTGTATCAAGCTGTCAGGAGCGGCATCAGAGGAAAATACATTGGTTCCGTCCTCAAGCATGATCCTTATATAGGTTTGATTCTGCTTTGACAGGGAATTCAACAAAACATTCAGATTTTCATTATTTATATTTTTCTCAATCGTTTCAGCGGATGATTTTATGCTGTTGATTTTTATCCGCCTGTAAAAGTCATCCAGGAATACAATCTGGAAGAACCATAGCATTACCAGCATTACTGCCGCAAAAAGGGCAAGATAAAAAAACAGCTTGTATTTTATACTCATTTTTTCAAGTTTCAAAGCGATATCCCACCCCTCTAAGGGTAACTATATATTTGCTATAATCACCAAGGCTTTTTCTGAGCAGTTTAATGTGAGTATCCAGGGTCCTGTCGTCACCAAAGAAGTCGTAACCCCAGACATCTGTTATCAGTTTTTCCCTGGTCAAGGCTATACCCCTGTTTTTTACAAAATAAAACAACAGATCATACTCTTTTGGTGACATGTCGGTTTTAACCCCGTCAATATAGACAAGCCTTCCCGTAAAGTCCACAGTCAAGCCTTCCAGCTTTACGATTTCCTTCTTATTTTCCTCGGTACCTGCTCCGCTGCTGCGCTTCATTATTGCATTGATTCTCATCATCAGTTCCTTTGGAGAAAACGGCTTTACTACATAATCATCTATTCCAAGTTCAAACCCGTGAATCTTGTCATATTCCTCACCCCTCGCCGAAAGCATGAGTACAGGTATATTTTTTGTTTTCCTTATTTCCTTGCAGGCGGAAAAGCCATCCAGTTCAGGCATCATAATATCCATTATTATGATATCGAAATCCTTTTCCCTGCATATCCGGACCGCTTCCATACCATCAATCGCTTCACTGACCTCATGGCCTTCGAAGACTGCATATTTCTTAATAATTTCACGTATCCCTTTTTCATCATCAACTACCAGAAGCTTATACATACAGTCACCTTCTTAAATTGGAAAGACCCTTCACGTCATTTCCGGAATGATATTATTATACATCATCTCCTGAAAATAATTGTGAAGGGCCGGTGAATTCCAAATGAAATTTTCATATGCAAAAATCTATACTAAAATACCGGCCAGGCTCAAGCCATAGCCTTGATTGCCCTCTTGTTCTGGTACATCTGACGGTCGGCCATGTCCAGCAAGCCGTCAACCGTTATCTCCATTTCCCCGTCATAATGTGAAAATCCATAGCTGATACTAATTGTATAGTCTTTATTTGAAAACGGCTTTAATTGTTTTAATTCCCCGGAAATCCTGTTCATGACCTTCTCGGAATAGTCCATTGTACAACCCGGGAATACTATGACAAATTCATCTCCGCCCAGTCTGCTTATCACATCTGTCTCCCTGATAGTATTTTTAATAGTGCATATAACTGTCTTTATAAGAAAATCTCCCTCTTTGTGACCAAGCATATCATTTATAACTTTTAAGTCATTAACGTCAATATAACATATGGTCATGTTCTTTTTTTGCTTTTTACATAACTCCAGCTGTTCTTCAATGAACTTAAGCCCCGATCCTCTGTTAAGTGTTCCGGTCATTACATCCTTTAGATTATTCATCTTCAATCTGTCATATTTTATTCTGTTGAGTAAAAAGAAATTTATTAGGTATATGGTTCCCACTATTGATACCATCAATACTGCAACTATAATAATGACGTTCATATAGATCCTGCCGTTTTGGGTGATATTGCTCTGAAACTCTGTGGTGTAATCAAACAGGCTGAATAGAAATAAAAGTATTACCAAAACCGTCATAAGGTTCCCGAAAAGCAAAATCATAAAGCGCTTGTTATTTTTATAGATTCTTTTACGTGCTTTCATAAAATCATCGGATATAAACTTGAGGATTAAATAGGAGAACAAAAAAATCAGAAGATCTCCAACAGTAACATGTATAAAACTGCTTCTGAACTCGGATTTGCTCAGTTTCATCGGATAGACATAGACAAGTGATACAAGAAGTTCGCCAAATCCAAGTGTAAGCAGGCCAAAAAAGGCTGAAACAGCAGAATAGTACATATTGTGTTTACAAAAAATCATTATCATAAACACAGTTGCCAGAATATAACCTATCATTTTTATACCTATGATTGAATCCGGTATCGTTACATTGATCAGAGCAACAATAGAAGCTATGGACAGGCTGCTGAATACATAGTTTTTTAAAGAAACTTTTTTTAGGTCGGTATTTATTCTATATATTATGTAACAAATAGTTAACGAGAATAACAGCGCAGAATATGATTCCAGGATAATACTAAAAAGCAATACTAATCACTCCTATGTCCATTTTATAAATGGATACCTCATACCCTCTATTGACAACGTATTGTACATTGTCAATAGAGGGTTATGTATATTATATAATAAGTTTTTTAAAATATATTGGATGCAATTAACAATTTTGTCCTTTAATATGCTGAAGTTTTTGTAGAAAATATCCAATTGTAATGGTATTAAACTTATAATTATATTCTGCACTATTTCCCAAAGTTATTAAAGTCTAAGAAAACTCTTTTTATTTATTTACGTACTCTATTGTAATCAATCGTTGTTATTGAATCCATTAATTTATATAATATTCTAAGCTAATCGGACTGTTTTAACAAGCATAAAGCTCGAATATTCAACATTATTCGAGCTTTATTGTCAATTTATACTAATTTTTTTAACTGTCTACTGATGTAAAACCGTTATTCCATCCTGCTGTTCATGGTGTTGAACCCTTACAAAGTAATCATCATATATCATAAGTTTCTTATTCAGAGCATCAAAGCCGTTTTTCCGCAGTGAGGCTATACGTTCCAACGCACCGGGAACAGCTTTCGTAAGAATTGCCTCAACCTCAAATGCCTTATAAAAATTTTCGCTGGCTATCTCCAAAATTTCATCAATGATTTGGTGAGTCTCGTATTTGCTCTGCAAATCAATCCTCAGAATTCCAAAGTGGTTGAACTCATCTTCTGCAATCCGATGAAACATCTCCACAGTCCCTGTCTTCTCAGATGTGCTGTTGAGAATCACCGTCCATCTGACGAAATACCCGTTGTCATAGGAAAAATCCCAGAATTTTATAGCCTCCCTCATTCTTTCAATAGTTGTATAGTGAAAATCATCTCCATGGCAGTTGTCCGAGTTAAATAACGGTACTGCATTTTCGTCGGAGTAGCATTTTAACAGTTCTTCCGCGTCCTCCATAACAGTTTTTCTTAGTATAATAAGTTTTGACCTGTACTCAGGACATTTTATATAGACCTCATTCATTAAAGTACCCTCCATTTTATGCTTATTGGATATTGTAATAAGTACCGGGTTACACATCCAATAAATATTATAATACAGGAGCGTCAGCAGAACAAGTGTTCTTTTTTTTGTTAATCTACCTGTATATCTCCAATTCCGATGCAAGAATTCCTTTAGCTCCGACCTTAAACTTGTGCGTTCCCTTGAAACCGCTATAGGACTCTATAATGTCTTCCATTATGGAAAACCTCCAAATCCGTTGAAATTCTCCTGACAGGGCTAAATATACATGCAGTCTGACCGGATCAAAAACCATTGAACAGACAGTCTGAAAATATTCAGACGTATGCCTGACTTTTTTAAGAACATCCAGAGCCTGATGTATGCTGAAATTATTTTTGTGTTTTATTATTTCATCACATGCTAATTTATACCTGTCACTTCCGTCTCCATACACTTCCGAATAATGCTTTCCATTAAATTCGTGCACCGGGAAATTAGTCATCACCACGAAGCCGTCCTGCAGATTGGTTATCGCATTACCGTTTTCCCCCTCTTCAAGGACAATAGCATGTCCCTCCTTATCTGCAAACATATTATGTAATTTGAACGAACCGTACAAATTGCTGTAATATACTGTTTTGCCGCCCATCCTCTCCAGCAGTTCATAGACAGTGCCCGTATACATCTGAGACTGTGAAAACAAGTTACCATCCGAGATTTTGTTGGACTTTGGTTTTTGAATCGGTAAGTCATTATTGGGAACAAGAAATTGATAATTTGAAAACATACCCATACTATTCATACAGGCCGAATCGAGAAATTTGCCGTTTTCCCTGTTTTGACAATGGAAACGGATAATGGGATTACTGTTTAAGCGGCATTTATAACAATTACCGCTGTCACTACAGCCCCTGCCACACTTTATGCGTGTTATTTTAAATTTTCTTTCCCTGTCCGGATGGTCTATATTCATGCCATAAACAGGCTCATTGGAATAAACGGCAAAGCTTGTGCACATTATGGAAAACCTCCAAAGATTAAAAAAACACCATAGAAACAGATATTTCACTGCATCTATGGCTTGGAAAATATAATATCTTTTGTTTTATGGTAACTGTTTCACAAGGAACTTGAGATCAATATCAGGATTACCCGGAATCAACATTTTAGGGTCGCAATTATAATTCGGGAAAATAAACAGCTTTTCATCTATGGTCTTGTTGATCCCGGTTTGCTTAAAACTGTTTGTTTCATTTGATATTTCAGCAACACATATTGAAGGCAAAAAAACGGAAGTAATAGTCGTTAATGTGAAAACGCTCAATAAAATCTTTACTTTTTTCATAATTCCCCACCTCAAATACTTTTGACGACGGATATTGTAAAAGGTTCCAAATATAATAAGTGTTTAATTGAAATTTTTCTTCCGTTTCTATATTGCCATTTCATCAATAATTCCGCTAAACCCCAGTACAAGATTTTCCTTTTCCTTTTTTGCCTTTGTGGAAGCGAGGCTTGCAAGGTTTATGAGATTTGCGATGCCATTGTACATATCCCCGCCTCTGGAATCACACCTCTTTCCCTCTGCAATTCCCGCAGAAATCCCCACACATATATCACAAACAAATTTATGTAGCTTGACTCTGCTCAATATCTCCTGGGCCAGTACTTCACAATCTTCCGCACACTTATCCGTTAAAAGGGCAAATTCATCTCCACCGTATCTGCAGAGGAATGTGTCTGTCGGTGCACACTCTTTAAGGATTCTGGATATTTCCTTTAAAATATTATCCCCTACGGTATGTCCAAACTTTTTATTGATATACCCGAAATTGTTCACATCAAAGAATATTATGGATATTTCTCCGCCCTGATCCAGAAGTTTTTGAGATTTATGTATAATGTAGCTGCTTTTATACAAACCCGTCAGCATATCAATATGTTTCCCTATTTCAACGTCAACAGCACTTTTTGTTATAATCCCGGTGACCTTATCTCCGTATGTAACAAGAAGAATTGGCCCCCCTTCATCTTCAAACAGTTCCTTTGCCTTCCAAACAGATTCGTTCTCCTCAATGTACTTGCATCTTCCAGACATGGCATCCAGTACTATTCTGTTATAATGAGCCATTATCAAATCATTCCCGGTCAGAATCCCAACAATCTTTCCATTCTCAATAACCGGGAAACAATCCAGATGAGTTTTTTCAACTATCTCCTGAACCCGCCTGATCCCCCAAAAAGCATCAACCGTTGTAAAGTCTTTTGTCATAATTTCAAAAACTTTTCTTATCATAAATCTATGGCCTTGCTAACCTGAAGCACAATATTTACCTGCGCTTTAACTATTGTTGCTTCATTAGCAACCTGCTCCCCTTCCTCCAGCATAAGTACAACCAGTTTCTCTTTCGGAAGCATACTGAAAAGGGCCTTTCTGACAACCATAGCCTCTATAACCGGATGATCTAACTTTATTATCTCATACTGTTCGGGAGACAATATATCAACCATACGTCTTGCTGCCTCCGGCCCGATAGGGGCTCTCCTGCCGACAAATAGTACATCCTGCATGGGAGGCATCTCAAATTCCGACATACGCATGGTTATCTCAGCTTTTTTTGAGCCATCTACGCTTTTCGACATTTCTCATCCTTCTTCCGTTGATTTTAATAGGTATTTTATCACATTCTGGATAATTATTCTATTCGAATAATGTTATATTTTCCACATACTGAAAAAATATATGCAGTGCCATATCAATATATTTCATTAGCATTTTTGGGTAGAGCATGAACATCTTTCAAAAACTTCAAACTGTTATTTGCCTCAATTTCGTTATATTTAATATTCATAGTACGGGACAACTCTTTGGCAATATTGTCAAATAAACCACACATGATAAATACTGCTTCCCAGATATCACTTACAAGTCCGGAAGGGTAGGTTTTTAAAAATGCGCTCCATTCATTTTCTTCCAGCCACCTATACATATATTTGCCGGACTTTCCAATACTGACTGTAAAATTTGTTTTATATCCGATTTTCCAGCTCAATAGATGTAATAACTGGGGACGGATAACCAAATTCAGCATATCCATCACATATGGTACCTCTTCCCGCCACAGGCCTTTGGCAACGTTATTAAGGCACCACCAGAATTCATTGCAGGTATTCAGGTAGTGGATCCCTGTGGGTTTCTTTATCCAATAATCCTCATCTGTTGCTTCCGGAATATCAGGCAGACATTTATCTTTATCAAGCAATATCCTGCAAAGCCTGTCTTCTTTAATTCCTTTAAGTGTATGGTTTAGTGTGCATACATGCAGATCCAGACGGTTTCCATCAGAAAATTGAATCAGCCAGCCATAGCAGTTTTCCATATCACTTGGATAATACGGATTTTCTTCAGGATACTGCATATACATCCGTTCACCGAATTGGTCGATCCACTGCCTGTCTTCACGAAATGATTTCGTTTCCTTGACAACATATACAATATCATAATCCTGAAAAATATCCTTTACAGCATTAGGGTTAGTTCTTGAACCGTTCATAAAAACTGCACGAATCCGCTCATCCTTGCCGGCGATATTTAATATTAAGTCAAACATATCCTGCTCTGTACGCATATAACCTCCTACTATCTCAGGTGTATCAGTATTTAATCTTACCCTCTATTGACAATGTAAAACACGCCTCACGCCGGTTATTTTGCCACTTTTCTTTGTTGTCGCCCTTGCTTGCGACAAGGCAAAGACGCTCAGAAAGGCTTTGTGCCTTGCAAGCGGCTTCAACGCAGCCGTAGGGCAAATTCACCACTCAAAAACGTATTAGTTATATAATTAAAATTAATCTGCATAGAGTACCAATTTGCATCCTTCAAAAAAATCTATCAGGATTTCTTTTTTAAAAGGCCAATTATCTTCGTTTTTAAAATCATCTTCGAAATAGCTGATTAATTCTTCATAAGTCCATGGTCCCAAACTTGCCACGTAACTATCATAATATTCGTTTTGGATATCTCTCCAATCAGAATATTCCTTTTTACTTAATAAGACAGTATCCTCTAGTATTATATAAAATACTTCTCCCAGCATATATATAAACCTCAAAATTGTTATATTATATGTACCTTCATTTGCTAAAAGAAAGATATCCATCTGATAAATAATGATTATTTGCTTCCTATACGGCATAATTCTGCTTCTTCTTTTAATAAATACATGCTCCCGGACTCTTTCAGGCATTTTTAATAAACTAATAATATCAATAATCTTCCATATGGTCAAACATGGATATACAGCAAAAAACCACAGTTCCATTGCGATTTCCTAAAATAAAAATTTCCGTAATTTTTACTCCGCAATTTCCCTATGGCTTCCGATTAAATTTTTTTATCTTCTAACAAAACTATTATAGCGCGTGGTAAAACTATTTAATGGTTATACAATATCCAAATTAACTGCTATATCTCCCGTCTTCCTTCCAATGCCTTTGCCAGTGTAACCTCATCAGCATATTCAAGATCTCCCCCGACCGGAATTCCGTGAGCTATTCTGGTTGTTTTTATACCCAGAGGCTTAATAAGCTTTGAAATGTACATTGCAGTGGCTTCGCCCTCCACGTTGGGGTTTGTAGCTAAAATAACTTCCTTGACCTGACCGTCTCCCAGCCTTCTGATAAGTTCCTTTATGCGAATTTCTTCCGGTCCTATGCCCAGCATGGGAGAAATTGCACCGTGCAAGACATGATACAGGCCCTTGAACTCTCTGGTGCGTTCCATGGCCACAACATCCCTTGCATCCTGTACAACACAGATAGCGGATTTGTCCCTGGAGGTGCCGCTGCACAAAGGGCACGGGTCGGTATCGGTCAAATAGCTGCAAATCGAACAGTATTTTGTTTTTTGCTTAGCATCCAGTATTGAATTAGCCAGTCCCTGAACCTTTTCCATGGGCATGTTGATAACATGAAAAGCCAGTCTTTGCGCAGACTTGTGTCCAATACCGGGCAGCTTTTGAAATTCCTCTACAAGTTTTGCAACAGGAACTGCGAAATAATCCATTTTCCCCTCCGTGCACCCGTTGTATCCTAAAGGGCACCAATAATATCATAATCCTAGAACAGGCCCGGAAGTCCGCCCAAGCCCCCAGTGATCTTGCCCATTTCTGAGTTTGCAAGCTCATCGGCTTTTCTAAGTGCCTCGTTGACCGCACTTAATATCAGATCCTGAAGCATTTCCACATCATCCGGATCAACAACCTCCGGCTTAATAACAATTTCTTTTATTTCCTTCTTACCTGTTGCAACTATTGAAATTGCTCCGCCGCCGACAGAAACCTCAACGGTTCTGTTTTCCAATTCCTGCTGAGCCTTTTCCATATCCTTCTGCATCTTTTGTGCCTGCTTCATAAGATTATTCATGTTTCCTCCGCCGAAGCCTCCGCCAAAACCGCCGCCTGGAAATCCGCCTTTTGCCATATATAACATCCTCCTGTTAACTGGATTTTAATAATATTTAAAATAATAAAATCTTATTTCATTATTTAGCCATTCCCTAATATTATAACTTATTCATCTATTATATCAAGGTGAACATTCAGTTTGCCTGCAATTTCCCTTGCGTTTTTTAATAAAGTGCTTTCCTGCTCCTCATTTTTTCCCGAAGCCTGACTTGGAGCTATGTTTTCAAGTTCCTCCTCATCTATAAACTTGATACGTACCTGTTTACCAAGCTTTTGCTGCAGGACATTATAGAGCACCTCAACATACTCGGGCTTTGCCACAACATTTTTAAAGGATCCCACCCCTGCCGGGAATACCACCAGGATTGTTGACTCAGCACCTGCTACAGCCCTCGTGGAAGCCAGATAGGTTGCCAGCATCATTCTTCCGCTGGCCTTCAGCTCTGTCATTACCTCCGGCCAGACTTCCAAAGGCAGATGGGCAGTAGCATTGCTTCCGCCGGAGCCGGTATTCGAATTGGTACTGCCCCCAGGTGCCGGGCTGCCTGCCGCCGACGGGGGTGCAAACGGATTTTGCACACCGCTGCTGGCCGGAACAGGCGGCACTCTGTCCAGTACTTTTCCTGAAGTCCGTTCCGGAGCGGCAAAACCTGCCGCAGGCGCAGCATCACCGATACTCCGGGGCTGGACTGCGCCTGCACCGGATCTTATGGCATTTTCAAGGTCAGTTACCCTGTCAGCCAAAGCATTATTATCCTCTCCCTGCCCATAGTTCCCCACGCTTATGGAAATCAGCATTACTTCCAGAAAAACTCTCTGGTTCAAGGCATATTTAAGCTGGGATTCGAAGGCTGACAGTTCCTTTATTATAGAAATTATTCTTTCCTGGGAAAATGCTTCCGATTGCTTCATCATATTATCAAGATACTGCCTGCTCACATCAACAATATCGGCAGGATTTTTAGTTATCTTGCAGAGCAGCAGATTTCTGAAATACATTACCAGATCGGATGCAAACCTGAGGATATCCCTCCCGTTTGAGGATAGTCTTTCAACACCGTTGACCAGTCCTTCCACATTTATATCTTTTATATAATCGACTATTTCCGAAATGAAATCGTCACTGACAATGCCTATTACATTGAGAACATCCTGATGGGTAATGTTCTTATTGCCCACGGAAATACACTGGTCCAGTATGCTTAAAGCATCTCTCATGGCACCGTCGGCCAGTCTGGCAATCAAGAGAGCCGCGTCGTTCTCCAGAGATATCCCGCTTGCATCCGCTACTACCTGTACTCTTTCGGCTATGCTGCCGGGAGTTATCTTTTTGAAATCAAACCTCTGACACCTTGACAATATGGTAGCAGGCAATTTATGCGGATCAGTTGTAGCCAGTATGAAAACCACATGCGCCGGCGGCTCCTCCAGTGTTTTCAGCAGAGCATTAAAAGCCCCTGCAGAGAGCATATGCACCTCATCGATTATATATACCTTGTAACGTGCCTGTGACGGTGCATACACTACTTCATCCCTGATTTCCCTTATGTTGTCCACGCTGTTGTTCGAAGCCGCATCTATTTCAACGACATCAAGTATAGAGTCATTTAAAATACCCCTGCAAATCTCGCATTCATTGCAGGGATCGCCATCCCTGGTATCAAGACAGTTGATGGCCCTGGCAAAGATCTTTGCCATAGTGGTTTTTCCCGTACCCCTTGTGCCGCAGAATAGGTATGCATGTCCGATACGTTCAGATTTTACAGTATTCTTGATTGTTCTGACCACATGCTCCTGTTCCACTACATCTTCAAAAACAAGGGGTCTCCATTTTCTATATAAGGCTGTATAAGACATACTCCACTTCCTTTCCCAAGTTAAACATCAGGTCCATCAATAAATTTTTACCCATATATTATTGTTAACAATTTTATATATATAATATTTTATATGAATTACAGTAACAATTAAATAGTTGATTTCAGAGTTCTTATGCTCATGAAACAAAATGAGCCTGTTCCACAAGTCACATGACTTTGAACAGGCTTGCTTTGTTTTATAAATGAATGGCCGTACACCTATCGTCGATAGAAATATATAGCCGTTACCTTCACAGTTAACTCTA
>JAEWJR010000089.1:0-3663 GCA_023386445.1 Bacillota bacterium
GATCCCGGATGAAAAAATTGTTGATATCATCAGCAGGGAATTTGACTTGAGACCGGCCGCAATAATTGACTCGCTGGACTTAAGAAAACCCATATACAAACAAACCGCAGCATATGGCCACTTTGGCAGGACGGATATTGATCTGCCCTGGGAAAGGCTTGACAGGGTTGAGGATATTAAAAAGCACCTCTAAAACAGATCAAATTTATTAAATAGCTGTAATTGAAAAGAATGACTATATGCCGGTATCTTTGATACTGAGGGACGGTCTTTCCATACTTACGGGGCCTGTTCCTACCTTGAGAAATGCTCCCTATCTAGTGGATAAAATTGACGGCAGGCTCGATTTTGAGCGGTGAGGAGATTTTTGACGATTATGAGTTAAATATCTAAATTTAATCTATTGTTGCATAACCTGATTGTAAATATAATAAATATAAAGCAAACATAGCTGAATTATATATGATTGGTGACGCCGGTTCGAAAAGAAGTGAATATTTTATAAAATCCAATATATCTGATTAGAAAACTAAAGGGTAATTGTAGTTAAATGCTGTGATTATCCTTTAGTTTTTTTATGCCATGAAATAAAAAATAAATTTTACAAATACCAAAAGTAGAAGAAAGCGGGGGTGTAATATGAAAAACAAAAAAATCAAGCTTCTGGTTGCGGCTTTAACGATTATCAGTCTTTTGCCGGGTGGAATTACAGGCTGCGGCAGCAGCTCAGACAGCGCTTCAAAGGCTGCAGTACAAAATAGAGAATCAAATACATCGGCAAAAGCAGTAGCAGGTCCTGAAGACAAAGATACCTTCAAAATCAATATTGCAGTGGATTCGGGTACCTTTGCATACCCCTTCTGGGTTGCCAAAAATAAGGGAATCCTGAAAAAATACAATATTGAAGCGAACTTTCAGACTTATGCATATGGGATTGATACCATAAATGCAGTTCAGCTGGACCAGGCTGATATTGGAGAAGCCATGGATTTTGCGGCGGTAAGCCGGCTGGGCGGAGCAAGTGAGCTGCAGTTTATATCCTTTATCGCCGGCAATAAATTAAGTGCATCAAAATTATATGTTCTCAAGGACAATATTAAAAAAGTTGAAGATCTGGCAGGTAAATCGGTAGTTGTACAAAAAGGTACCGTAAACGAATATGTCTGGGCACAGACTTATGACAAATTCGGCATTGATCCCAAAGCGGTAAACCCTCTTTATATCAGCAGCACTGCCGAGGGACTGGCACTTGTGAAATCAGGGGATGCAGACGCAATATGGGCGGGGGCGGATATCAGCAGCCAGGTTGAAGAACTGGGAGGCAGAAGTCTCGGTGATTACAGCCTCATAGGATTTGCTCCGCAGGGATTTCTCATGCTCAAAAAAGGATATCTTGAAAAAAACAATGAAGGCATACAGCGTCTTTTGAAAGCTTTAAAGGAAGCAGTGAATATAATCAACGCTGATCCGGAGGAAGCTGCCCAGATTGTAAAAGACAACTTTAAAATACCTGTAGAGAACATAGCAAAGGTTTTGGGGGATACAATTTTTGATATCAGGCTTAGCCGGCAGGATGTGGAGCAGCTGGACAGTGTTACAAAATGGTCAATCCGGAATAAATTGATCAAATATGATTTCAGTGTTAAGGATTATATATATTTGGAGCCTCTCCAGTCCGTTTTCCCCGATACCATTACATACAAAAAATAGACTGGCTGAAACATCAAGCCGGCAGGCAGCCGTCAATATGAGAAAGGAGGTAAGCAAATGACTATAAGCGGCAGTACATGCATTAAGATAAATAAGCTTTCAAAGGACTATACAAAAGATTTCGGCATTAAAAAATCAGACCGTAATGTAATCAAGGATATCAATCTTGAAATAAAGAGCGGAGAATTTCATATCATACTTGGTCCAAGCGGTTGCGGAAAATCAACACTGTTGAATATTATTGCCGGATTTATTTCCAAATCTGAAGGCAGTGTTACGCTGGACGGTATTGAAATCAAGAAACCCGGGCGGGACAGGGGTGTGGTATTTCAAAATGCGGATTCGGCAATCTTTCCATGGCTTACTGTCAGGGGAAATGTGGAATACGGTTTAAGAATGAAAGGAATAAATTCCAGGGAGCGCAGGCGGATATCTTCCGAATATATCAGGCTGGTGGGACTTGAACACCACGACGACAAATATCCGGGGGAGCTGTCGGGAGGAATGAAGCAAAGGGTTCAAATGGCAAGAAGCCTCTCCAATGATTCTGAGATATTGATTATGGATGAACCCTTTGGAGCATTGGATGCCCATACCAGAAGAATCATGCAGATCGAACTTGTTAAAATCTGGCAGAAAACCGGCAAAACTATTATTTTTGTGACGCACGATATAACCGAAGCCATTCTTTTGGGGCAGAGAATAAGCATTATGTCCAAAGCACCGGATGCAACCATTTATAAAATATATGATAATGATCTGCCCTATCACAGGAACCTGACATCCCCCGAATTCGCAAAGTTGTTCGGACAGATACAGGGACACTTTGATTTTGGGGAAAATATTTGAGTTTGTATATGACTTGTGCGGTACAGAGGAAAGGAGAAGCGAAAGTGGAAAGAGCCCATTACAGTATAGGGAATACAGCTAAAAGAACCGTCTGGTTTTTAGCAGAGAAAGGTATTTTGACATGGATACTGTTATTAGGTATCTGGGGTATGGCTTCAATGGCGTATACTGTCGACTTTTTGCCCAGCCCCTTTGAAACAGTAACAGGAGCAAAGGAGATAATACTTGACGGAACCTTGATAAAGTTTGTTTTAATAAGCTTCCAGAGAGTGTTGTCAGGCTGGGGACTGGGCATTTTATCTGCCATACCCGCCGGTCTGGTCATTGGCAGAATTGAGCTGTTGCGCAGGATATTCGAACCCTTTATTGATTTTCTTAGATTTATTCCTGCAATAGGTTTTTTGACACTTTTCCTGATGTGGTTCGGGGCGGGCGAAAAATCCAAGATAATACTTATTTTTTATGCCACGGTGTTTGTAATTTTGATAAATACCATCGTTGGTGTACTCAGCATTGACAAGAACAGGCTGCAGGCTGCCAGATCGCTTGGCGCCTCTGAATTCCAGATTATTTATTCTGTTTTGATCCCGTCCGCACTTCCTCATATTTTAACCGGGATCAGGCATGGGCTTGGAGGGGCATTTACCTCCATTGTTGCAGCAGAAATGCTTGCGGCCAGGGAAGGCATCGGGTTTCTGATATATACCTCAAGGCTGTATTTCAGGACCGACTGGATATTTGTCGGTCTGCTTACTCTTGGCCTGATGGGGTATTTGTCGGACCGGCTTATAAGATTATTCGGAAAAATAGTTCTGGGCAGGTATGGTATTAACGATACCAAAAAATTTGACTGACAAATTAAATTTTGAAATGATATTTTTAATTAATGTGTGATTTAATGTAAAGGAGTTGCTGAAAATGAGTTTAAAAAGCAAATTGTATGAGGAAGTAAGACTGAAAAATGAAGTTACCGTAGAAGGAATAAATATAACTGACGAAGTTGATTTACTGCTGAGAAATCTGGATCTGGGAGGAAAATATCAGGAAGAGGTTCACGGCATGTTTGAATATGACAGAGAGCCTCATGCAGGTATTGCCCATCCG
>JAEWJR010000138.1:0-4494 GCA_023386445.1 Bacillota bacterium
TTGGGGAGCAAAGCTCGGGGTTCCCACACTTTTAATAGGTGATGAACAGTTTGGCTTCGGATATCAGGGAGTGCTCAACTATGCCGAAAGAATACTCGAAACACTTGATAATAAAGAATTTGTAACAAATCTTGCAAAACACAGCTCCATGCCATATACAAAATGGTGGCTGGAGCAGAATCCATTCTCTTTCCTCGGAGGTAATGTTGATGTTGAAATTTATTGAGCAGCCCAGATATTCCTGCGCCATAGGGGCACAACAAACCGTTGTGGCCATAAAAAGAGGGGTACCCATATTGCATGCGGGCCCTGGCTGCAGCTCCAAGGTAAGCAGCCTTATCGGCCAGGGAGAGGGCTACGCAGGAGGAAATACCATTCCCTGCACAAACACCGGCGAAGCCGAGGTGGTGTACGGTGGTGAAGGAAGACTCAGAAATGTAGTTGACGGTGCTTTCAAGGTTATAGATGCCGATCTGTATGTTATACTCACAGGCTGTACCTCCGATATAGTCGGTGATGATGTGGGCAGGGTCACAGGTGAGTACCAGGCTCAGGGAAGACCTATTGTTTATGCTGAAACGGGCGGCTTCAAAAGCAATAACTATGTCAGCCATGAAGCTGTTGTAAATGCAATCATAGATCAATATGTTGACGTTCACAACAAGGGCGGGAATATACAGAAAGGTCTTGTAAATGTATTTGCCACCGTTCCTTACCAGGATCCCTACTGGAATGGAAACCTGGAAGAGATCAAGCGTATTCTTGAGGGAATAGGCCTGACGGTTAACATACTTTTCGGAAATGAATCGGGAGGCGTGGATGAATGGAAAACCATTCCTGATGCCGAGTTCAATATTTTAATCAACACCTGGACCGGGCTTGGAATAGTAAGGCATCTTGAGGAAAAATACGGAACACCGTATATGCAGTTTCCATATCTCCCCATAGGCGGAATAGAGACAACCAGATTTTTAAAGCAGGTTGCCGGGTTTGGTGAGCTGAACGGGAAAAAAGTTGATGCCTTTATTCAAAAGGAAGAGGAAAAATATTATTCTTTTATTGAGAGAACTGCCGACTTCATGCTTGAATTCAGATACGGAATTCCCAGAAGGTTTTATACCATATTGGATGCTGCCTATTCCATAGGTTTCTCCAAGTTTCTTTTAAGTGAACTTGGTATTATTCCGGCAAAACAGTATGTAATCGACGATACACCTGAGGAATTCAGGGAGGATATTAAGAAGCAGTTTGCGGCGATTTCGGATTTAAGATCTGCCGAAGTATCGTTTTCCATAGACGGTGGGGCCATACAGCAGGAAATCAGGGAAGAGCCCCAGAAAAACAGAGCCATTATACTTGGAAGCGGCTGGGAAAGAGATCTCGCAAGCGAGATCAAGGCCGATCTGCTTATAATCAGTGCTCCCGTAACCTACAGGCTGGTGCTTAACTGTGGGTATGCAGGCTACAATGGCGGTCTGAGAGCAATTGAAGATATATATGACAGGGTACTGAATACGTACAGATAGAGGTTAGAATGGGAACCAGTTTCATATCAATAGAAGATTTGTATAAGACGTTTAGAAATACGGATGGGAATGTAGAAGTATTAAAAGGCATCAATCTTGAGCTTGAGAAAGGTGATATTTTCGGAATTGTGGGTTTCAGCGGAGCCGGAAAGTCAACCTTGATAAGATGTCTGAACCGGCTTGAGAAACCCGATTGCGGCAGGATAAGGATTGGAGAACATGAAATTACGGCGTTGTCAAAAAAAGAGCTGAACCAGCATCGTCAAAAAATCGGTATGATCTTTCAGCACTTCAATCTCTTTGATTCGCGGACTGTTTTCGGAAATGTATCCTACCCGCTTGAAATTGCCGGCTATGATAAAAAGCATATCAGGAACAGGGTGGAGGAAATTCTCGAGCTGGTTGAACTAAGTGACAAAATAAACTGTCATATAGGTCAGCTGAGCGGGGGACAAAAGCAAAGAGTGGGAATTGCCAGGGCCCTTGCCAACAATCCCGATGTATTGCTAAGTGATGAAGCAACCTCGGCGCTTGACCCCCAGACAACTCTTTCGGTGCTTGATCTTTTGAAGGATATAAACAGAAAGCTGGGTCTCACCATAATTTTGATAACCCATGAGCTGGAGGTTATAAAATATTCCTGCAACAACATGGCTGTATTGGAAAGCGGAGTTATTGTCGAGCAGGGAACTGTCAGGGACATATTTCAAAATCCCAGAAGTGACACAGCAAGGCTGTTTGTCAAAATAAATGCGGAATTTGCTGCAAACCAGTGGGTAAAGGAGGGTGAGTATATATGAATCTGAATAACAGCAGTATTTTTGAAGTTATCAAAAGCGCATTCGGAAAAGATGTATGGCAGATTGTAGCACCTGCTATAAAGGATACATTGTATATGACGCTTTTGACTACAATCTTTACTCTTCTGCTGGGGGTTGTTCTCGGAATAGTTCTTGTTATCACGGATAAACAGGGAATACATCCCCTCCCAATAATCAACAGGGTGCTGGGAGCTATCGTCAATGTACTGAGATCACTGCCCTCAATGATACTTATAATTCTTACACTGCCGCTTTCCAGATTTTTTATTGGCAGAGCCTATGGACCGGAAGCATGTATTCTAGCTTTGGTTGCGAGTTGTGTTCCCATGTTCGGGAGACTTGTGGAAAGCAGTATACTGGAGGTTGCAAAAGGTAAAATAGAAGCTGCCAAAGCTATGGGCACTCCGAATTTTTACATAATAACCAAAGTCCTAATACCGGAGTCACTACCTTCACTGCTCAGAGCTTTTACCGTGGCAATTATCGCCATAATTGCCACAACTGCTCTGGCAGGCTCCTTCGGAGCAGGCGGTCTGGGAGATGTGGCTGTAAGGTTCGGCTATTCCAGATTCAAGACGGATATACTTATCGCTGCGGTGCTGGTGCTTATTATAATTGTTCAGCTTGTTCAGTTTCTTGGTGATGCACTTTCAAAACATATCATAAAGAAAAGATTTCTGATGTAGAGAATTTGATGATTAATAGGTTAAAACGATTCATATAAAACGAAAGGACGATCAATTTTATGAAAAAGAAATTTTTATCAGCTGTTATAGGAGTTATATCAATCACACTGGTGGTTTCAGGCTGCGGAAAGCCGGATACGGCGGCAGGCGGAAGCACTGCTGCCGGGCAGACCCTGTCAAAGGCTAATCCGGTTACATTGAAGGTGCTTGCCGACCAGGTACCGCATTCAGAACTGCTGAACTTTGTGAAACCCAAGCTTGCCGAACAGGGAGTAAATCTTGAAATCACAATTTTACAGAACGACCATGGCAATGAAGATACCGATAATGGAGAATTTGACGTTAATTTCTTCCAGCATCAGCCCTACCTTGATTCGCTAAAAAAAGAAAAGGGTTATGATCTTGCGAATGCAGGAAATATCCATGTCGAGCCAATTGGTCTCTACTCTGTAAAGTATAAAACAAAGGAAGAAATCCCGGAGGGTGCCGTAATTGGTATACCAAACGATGTGACAAACGAATACAGGGCACTGAAAATTCTTGAAACAAACGGTTTCATCAAATTAAAAAGTGATTTGCCGGAACATGCAGCCACAGTAAAAGACATAGCCGAATACACAAAAAAAATTGAAATCAAGGAAATTGATTCGGCTCAATTGATAAGACTGAAGGATGATTTCGACGGCTACATAACCAACACCAACAAGATACTTGAAGCCGGCATTGATGCAAACTCTGCACTTTTCAGAGAAGGCAAGGACTCCCCGTATGCAAATATACTTGTTACCAAAAGCAGCAGAGTCAATGAGCCTGCTGTTGCAGCCTTAAAGAATGCTTTAACAACAGAAGAGGTCCGTAAATTCATTGAGGAAAAATATAAAGGCGCAGTAATACCGGCGTTTTAATTGGCAAATAAACCTCCTTTATTCGCCACATTGCGATAAAGGATAATTACTTACATAACATTCATAACATTTTGTGGTCACAAATGGTTTGGGAGGTTAATATGGGTCAAAGAGTTGCGGTAGCTAGCAGTGATGGTGTAAATATAGACCTTCACTTCGCAAGAGCATCCAGTTTTTATATTTATGATATAAATGAGGACAGTTTTGAATATATTGAGAATAGAAAGCAGGGGGCTGCCAATAAGCATGATGAAGACGGATTTGCAGGAACTTTAAGGCTTATTGAAGATTGCCGGTCAATAATAGTAGGCCAGATAGGTATGGGAGCATTGTCCTTTCTCAACAAAAGAGGTTTCAGAGTTTTTGAAGCACCATATCCTGTTTCTGAGGTTTTGCAGAAGTTTGTTGAAAAAAATATTTTGAAGGAGGGCTAAAACATATGGAAAGTGAAATGTTAACTGAATCACACATGCAAAGCAATTTTAACACTTTGTTAATACACGGGGGAATAGACGGGGATGAAAGGACGGGTGCAGTAAGTGTGCCTATTTATCAG
>JAEWJR010000162.1:0-39545 GCA_023386445.1 Bacillota bacterium
GGCAGATACCTGCGTGGTTACCCTTTTGCTCAATTTAACTCCTCCAAGTTCAAGTGCGGCTTATATAGTTTTTTAAATACAGTGAATATTATAACATAAAAAACCTTTTTTTAAAGAAAAATAACTGGATAACAATAACATAATAAATGAGCAAATAATTTAATTTAATCATTTCAATTTAAAATATCAATTCGTACTTTTCTTCGGTTACCGGCAACCCAGCCAGAATGACATTCATCAATTCACCCTTGCCTGTAAAACCAAAACGCCTGTAGAAATTTGCGGCTCTCTCGTTATCCTTGATAACCCAGAGGAAACAACTTTTAAAGCCTTGATTTTTTAGTGATTCAACAGCAAATTTCATTAATTCGTAGCCCTGTTTTGTTGACCAGTATTCCGGAAGCACATAAAGTGAAATAATTTCACCTTCTGCGGAATGAAGCGGGCTGGTGTGCTGCAGGGTTCCAGTTTCCAAAGGCAAGTCTTTCCGGGCATGACCAAATGTAATTGTACCTGTTATCTTTCCGTCTGTTTCATAAACAGCCGCATTGTGTGCATTTTCCCTTAATGCTCTTGAAAACAGTGGAATCCACCCTTCGTCAGAAATGTTTTCCAGGTATTCTTCAGATATAAAATCAACATATGCTTTTTTCCAGGTTCGCGAATGTACCAGGCTCATTGCACCAACATCCTCAATTTCAGCTTTTCGAACTCCCATTATTCATCCTCCGAATATTCCCTTTTACCAAATAGTATCAAATCCTAATTATAATTTAAAGTGCAAAAATTAATTAAGTATCAAACTGTTGTATAATCTTTACAATCAATTAGATATTTGAAATAATATTTAAAATATAAAGTTTTTGGAGGATCCGCAAATGGAAACAGATTTGGAAAAAGCCATTAAAAAATTTTTTGAACGGGACAGGTTTGCTCACTATGTCGGCATTGAATTAATAAAAGTTGGACCCGGCTTTGCAGTCACCCGCCTTGAGCTTTCAGAAAAGCACTTGAACGGCCTCGACGTGGTTCAGGGCGGAGCAATATATACCCTTGCAGATTTTGCATTTGCTGCTGCGACAAATTCCAGCGGTATGGCAACTGTGGGCATTAATAGCAGTATAACATATTTTAAGGCACCGCTGGGGAAAGTCATAAGCGCTGAAGCAAAAGAGATTGAAGCAGGTAAGAAAATATGCGGCTGTGATGTTGATGTATTTGATGAAGACGGCTCTCTGATTGCCAAATTCAGCGGTACGGGGTACAGAAAAAATAAGATGCTTGATTTTTTCAGGTAAAATAACAGCTGAAAAATATAGTTCAACACAGGTGTTTTAGCTGTCGCAGAACACTCAACATCCTGTCACCGGTCGCTGCCGGCGAATCGGCCGGAAAACGGTCCGCCAGCTAAAACACTTGTGTTCACCTGCAAATTCTCTCATTTTGAATCATCTAATTTTACTATTTTAAAAATAAAAAAGGTTATCTCCCATTCTCAGGTATACTTACTCCCGGCTGAAACCTGGGATCTAAAAAGTGTAACGGATTTGTACTGAGCAGCCGTTCTATCCTCATCCCGTCATTTTGGGAGCGGGCAGCGAGAACCTTTACTCCATTTACTTCCATTTCAGTAAATCCTGAGCTCAGTTTGTCCACGTTGTAATAGTCGATATTTTGAAATACTACGGACGGATCATAAATGGTATATAGAATCATTGCAGCAGGCCCTCTTCCTTTGAACAACCAGTATCCTTTTTATTTAGTTCAATCAGTTCATTCAACTTTTTTATGGCATCAGATAATCCTCCAACCTCATCGATCAATCCGTTTCTGGCTGCTTCTTCTCCAAAAAGTACCGTTCCCACATCATTGGCAAGTTCGCCTGTTTTCAGCATCAATTCCCTGAATTTGTCTTTGCTTATCTTCGCATGGCTGGATACAAAATTAACTACTCTTTCCTGCATTTTATCAAAATATTCATAGGTTTGCGGAACTCCTATTACCATTCCGTTAAGCCTTATAGGGTGTATTGTCATTGTAGCCGAACCTGCTATGAAAGAATAATCCGCTGAAACCGCCATAGGAACACCAATACTGTGTCCGCCGCCCAGAACAAGTGAAACGGTTGGTTTTGACAGACTGGCAACCATTTCTGAAATAGCAAGACCTGCTTCCACATCTCCCCCGACTGTATTCAGTATCAGGAGCAGTCCCTCAATTTGTTTACTCTCTTCAATAGCCACAAGCTGAGGAATAACATGTTCATACTTTGTGGTTTTGTTGTGAGGAGGAAGCAGTATGTGGCCTTCAATCTGTCCGATAATGGACATGCAATGTATGTTACTTTCCTCTTTTGGCAGGTTGGTTATCCCAAGTTCCTTTATTTCCTCCATGTTGGTGTTTTGCTCCGGTGGCTGTTCAGCGGGCTGGCTCTCGGGTGTTTCATTATTTGTTCCGTATTGTTTTTTCACTCAATCCTCCATTAAGGTTTCAAGCTTTTACCTTAATTAATAAATTTTTGATTTTTATATTTTTATCTTATATTATTATTAAGTTATTTTATAAAATAATACGCAAAAGGATGACGAAACAATAAAACAGTAAACGCCACGGATGAAACTGGTATTCCGTGGCGTTGTCAATTACTTTGTAATTTTATTTTCATATTTTATTGTTACAAACAAGTATGGGCTGAATCTGGCAATTCTGCTGTGCATTTAGAATAGCCGGCAGAATCTGATCAAAATCTGCCACTAATGATGTACACTTCTTAATTGGATCATCCTGACCAAAAGGAACCATATATATGTTCTTCATATTGAGCAGAACACCGATATTTTTAGCATTTGCTCCAAGCCCGTCATTAGTTGAGACAGCTATTACCACCGGCCTCATATTTCTGAGATGGGCTTTACAGGCCATAGTTACAGCGCTGTCAGTTATTGCATTAGCAATTTTTGAAATTGTATTACCTGTACAAGGTGCTATGACCAATATGTCCAGCAGGGCTTTAGGACCTATTGGTTCAGCTTCAACGATAGAGCTTATGGGCTGTTTACCGGTCATGACCTGTAGAGTGTTTTTAAAATCCTCAGCTTTATTAAACCGTGTATCATACTGGTTTACAGACTCAGATATTATTGGAATAACTTCTGCACCTTCGTTAACCAATTTTTCTATCTGTGGGATTATTTTAGCAAAGGTGCAAAATGAGCCTGTAACAGCAAACCCGATTCTTACTCCTTTCAATAACATTGTTATACCCCCAACTCTTCAATAATATTAAATACAGTATCCTTAATAAATTCTGCAGCTGTAACAGGGGCAACTTTTCCTGGAAGCGACAGCGCCCAGATAGCTCTAAGTCCAATTTCCTTTGCTTTATCGAAATCAACTCCGCCCGGTTTTGATGCAAGGTCGATAATCAGGCATTCAGGATTTAAAATTTTCAAGATATCATTATTTAATACGATGGACGGAATTGTATTAAATATGACATTCATATCTTTTACAGTCTGCGTCAATTCTGATAAACTAACAGGTTTATAGCCAAAGCTTTTTATCCATGCTATATCTGCATACTTTCGTGCCTCAATAAAAACATTTGCGCCAATGCCATGCAGCATCTTAGCCAATGTTTTTCCAATTCTTCCGTATCCAAGGATTAACGCATTACTGTTATGTAAAGTTATGGGCATTTCTTCCATCGCTATCTGTATTGCACCTTCTGCTGTAGGTATGGGGTTATCGAAAGAGGTATAGAAATTCCTGCTGTTGCATTTTCTGTTCCGTTAATATAAAAGGTTAGCTCCTCCCTGTCTTTTACAATTAGCTTGTTTAATAAAATTTTGCAGACTTCACCACTAAACTCCTGTATTTCTGCAATATTCATAATGGTTTTTTCAATTATTGTCATTTTCTCGGCAAGCTCTTTTTTGCTATTTAAATTTTTCCGTATATTTTCAACAATGCCTTCAAATACCTCAATTTGGCGGTTGTATGAACTGTTTATTTTATTAAATTCTTCTCTTTTTATTTGTCCGTCTGTAAACAGTTCTATGAGTTTTGCTTTCTTGAAGTTTATTTTATCTATTTCGTTTTTATTGACAGTTATATCGCTTTCAACAGCTGTATCTTCACTAATTGCCTGATATATTGCTTGCTTTACCTCCCGTATTATCTTTTTTCTGTTCTTTATTATGGAACTTAAAACCGTTAAAAATAATTCTTGTAGTATTAATTCGTTAAGTGACCGGCAATTACAACCTACTTTTTCATTTTGAGCATTTATTTTTTCTTTACCATACTTTATAGCGTTGGAGCATTGCCATGCAATCATCTTACTGCCGTCTCTTTTACTCCATATTCTACGTTTAAATTTTGACTTGCAATAAGCACATTCTAATTTACCAGACCAGGCATATCTATTTGAATATTTACTACTATCAAATGTGAATGCCTGTCTACGCTGTATTTCTTCCTGAGCCCTGCAAAAAGTGTCTCTATCTATAATTAGTTCATGGTTATTTTCAATGATTATATATTCTTCACTACCTCTATTTCTTTTACGTTTATGACTTAAATAATCTACTGTAATTTCTTTTTTTTGTTTTAGAATTCCCATGTATTTCTCGTTTTTAAGAATTTTAAGCAGTGAAGCATTCTTCCAGCTTTTTGAACCAGACGGACTCAATATCCCTCTGTTTTCAAGTTCTTTACACAATACATGCGTTCCCATACCATGATTTAAATATAAGTCAAATATAAGTTTTACTATTTTGCTTTCAGATTCATTTATTGATAATTTACCATCCGATAGGTTATACCCTAAAACACTTGTACCAAATACAACTCCTTTTTCCATAGAGCGTTTTTGACCCCATTTTACCCGTTCAGATGTTTTTCTGCTTTCATCCTGGGCAATCCCCGCCATAATGGTAAGCCTTAGTTCACTGTCAGGGTCTAAGGTGTTTATATTATCATTCATAAAATATACACCGACATTTAATTCTTTTAGTTTTCTCGTATAAAATATGCTGTCTAGTGTATTTCTTGCAAATCTGCTTATCTCTTTGGTTATAACCAAATCAAATCTTTTGTTTTCTGCGTCTTTTATCATTTTTTTAAAGCCATTTCTTTTATTTATACTAGTACCTGATATACCTTCATCTACATATATTTCGATAAATTCCCAGTCGAGATTTTTGTCAATATACTGCCTAAAATATGTCTTTTGGTTTTCCAGAGAATTCAACTGGTCACTGGCATCAGTTGACACCCTGCAATATGCAACTACTCTTTTCATAATTTTAATCTCCTTTGGTTTTTTTAAGGTCTTCGGTTTCGTTTTTTATTAATATGTCTATGGCTTTTTTCATTTGGGTTTCCGTGATAAGTCCTTTTGTATACAATTCCTTGACTATTCCTATTTTGAAGTTTAATTCTGTACTAAATGAATTGTACATATATATCACCCATAATTAATCTTATAATTAAATTTATTAATATATGGATTGTCTATATACTGACTTAATTTCAAAACATAAAAGTAAATTTTGCTTTTTGAAATCTGCTTTTATGTTTTCTCGCGGAAAGGTTTGGAACCGTACAGGAAAAACTCCTTGCTTATATTTTAGAAGGCCCTTATAATGAGTATAGTCTTTCATATAAATGCGCTGAATTTCTTATGTTCTACAGAAATTGAGAACAAGGCGCAATTAATGAAAATAATGTTGGGTCTGAGAAAGCCTGCTATCAGATGATTATCTTCTTCTCAGTGCGGACAAACTATCTTCTACAGATGTTCTGAAGTAACTTAAGGAATATGAATTAAATAACTGAGGGGTGGATGGAAAGATATGAATATTATTCTACTATCCGGAGGGTCGGGGATGCGGCTTTGGCCGCTGTCAACCAGCGCCCGTTCCAAGCAATTTTTAAGGCTTTTGCAGTATGAAAACGGCCAACCCGAATCAATGGTGCAGAGAGTTTATCGTCAGCTTTCGGATGCTAAACTGGAAGCAAACCATATTTTGATGGCAACCACTGCTGCCCAGCAAGACGAAATCCTAGGACAGCTCGGAAATCAGATTGAGATTGTTGCGGAGCCGGAGCGCAGAAATACCTTTCCCGCCATTGTGCTTTCAGCCGCTTATTTGCACTTTAAGAAACACTGTTCTCCAGATGAGGTGGTTATAGTTATGCCGGTGGACACTTATACAGAGCCGGCCTATTTTGATGTTCTCCGCCAAATTGGAGAAGCCGCCGGCAGCAGCCTGGCGGATCTGGTACTGATGGGAATCAAACCGTGGGAGCCTTCCGAAAAATATGGTTACATGATTCCAAAATCCCAACTGGCAGACGGAGTAAGCAAAATTGATCGATTTGTAGAAAAGCCGGCTGAGGATGTGGCGCAGAACATGATTGCAAAAGGGGCTATGTGGAACGGCGGTGTATTTGCTTTCCGGCTGGGGTACCTGATGGGCATTGCCGATGCTGCAATCCACCCGGTCAGCTTTGAGGACGTTCAACTGCGGTATAATGAGTTGGAGAATAAAAGCTTTGACTATGCTGTAGCGGAAAAGGCAAGCTCTATCGCAATGATCCATTTTGATGGACTCTGGAAGGATCTTGGCACATGGAACTCTTTAACGGAGGAACTTCCCTCAAACCGCATTGGAAAGGTGACTCTTAGTGAAGATGTACAAAATACCCATGTCATCAACGAACTGGATATTCCAATTGTGACGGCGGGCACTAGCAATCTCATTGTGGTGGCCTGTCCCGATGGAATTCTGGTTGCGGACAAGGAGAAAAGTGCATTTCTTAAGGAATATATCCCCCTTTCCCGGCGCCCCATGTACGAGGAGCGCCGCTGGGGAGAATATCGTGTCATTGACAGTACCAAGCTTTCGGATACCAACAGCCTGACTAAGCATCTGTCGATCAAAGCTGGTGCCGCCATCAGCTACCAGAGACATGCCTTGCGCGATGAAACATGGATCTTAATCGACGGTGCGGGCGATCTGGTGCTAAACGGCAAAAGAAAGCAAGTTAGCCGGGGAGATATGGTGCGGATTGAGAAGGGGTGCCTGCACGCGCTTTTGGCTGTTACAGATATCCAATTGATAGAAGTGCAGATTGGTACAGAGCTTTCTGAAGCAGATATAGAACGCTTTGATTGGAATTGGTAAGTATACTAAAAAACGGAGCCGATGCGCATGTGAAAGCATGCGCATCGGCTCCGTTTTTTAGCCTTTTAAATTACAGGCCTCTCTTATTGGAAAGACTTATCTGCCACCGTCGTTATTATCATTGAAGTCATCCTGACTGTCGTCACTGTCATCGGGCTTGGCCTCCAAGGTTTTACCCGCATCTTTGTTGATGCTTTCCATCTTCTTTTTCGCTGTCTCGAACCGACCGGTGTTTCTGGAAACCTTTATAATCAAAAAGATGATGATTAAGATAAGAATCAAAATGGCTATAAGCCCTGCCCGTGAAATACCCGTTGCCCGGACAATTTTGCCAAGAAAACGGTCCACGCTGAAGGGAAGGTTTTCCGATGTTTTGCTGATAGTGCTGCCGCTACCCGCAATATTGGTCACTTCTTGATTTGCGTCAATCAACGCGATTGTACCGCTCAGCTCACCCAAGGTCTTTCGTTCCGAAATAAACTTTTTCAAAATGCCTTCCATGCCGGTTGGGCAGGAGATGACGTAAGCCTTTCGATAAAAGTTCCAAGGAGAACGCACCACCTGGATTATAATTTTATTATACAGCCCTTCTTCCGTTACCGGAGCGTTCCTGGAAAGAAAGAACCCGCCTTTATGCGGCACAACGTGCAGAAGGTCGGAGATTTCCTTCGGAATTTGAATATCGTCATTGGTGCCTAGAATTACAATATCTGCAGACTCTTTTGGCAGGGAATCCAGATTATTCGCGTATTCCCAGCGGTATGCACCAGAGTTTTGCCCAGCCCGACAAACCAACCCGGCGGCAACTTCCATCATTGTCTGGGAAGTATTTGAGGAAGAACAGAGAATCGCGGATGGCCAGCTTCCATCCGAGGTGCCGCCGAAGCTTAGCAGGGGCTGAATTACAGGAGGAATTGCAGTATCACCTGGTTGGAAGTAAACCACAGAATCTTTATCAACCACTGTCCATGCGACATCATAATAATCCTTTGAACAGTCTATCTTACCCAGATAGTTGTAGCACTCCAGCTTGACATCAAACGAGCTTTTATCCAGTGCAGCAGGTGGGATTTTAACCTTAATTTTGCCGCCCTGCGCATTGGAGTCAGAAAGTTGGATACTGCCAACAGCTACACCATCTACATGAACAGTAAGAAGAGAGGTATCTCCCACCAGTGCTTTTGAATGCCGGAAATGAATTTCCAAATAAGAATCCGGGCCGCTTCGAATGCCTTGCGGCTGCTTTAATGTATAATTAACCTCCTGATGAAACGCTCCTGCCAGGCTGGAAGTGTCATAGCCAAAATCAGAAAGGCTATAATACCCATCTTCTTTTTTAACAAACTCAGTTCCATGATTACGAAGATCGGTGGAGATGATGGAGGTACTGTTAGAAAGCTGTGTAAGATAATCCCGCTGTGTAAAGAAAGCAGCCGCTTTGGAAAGTCCAGCCGCATCTGCTCCATAAAGAGACAGTTCAGAATACTGACCATTCCTTGCGATGGAAAGATATCCATTCTCTGCATTTAAAGGAGGAATCACCATCATATCTTTGGGTACTTGCGTGCCAAGCCCGATACGAATGCGGTTTTGCTGCGCGGCGGCAGCTCGGTCCTGAGATACGCCAAAACTGACGGTGCCTTTTGACGGATACGCTGCACCAATGGCAGAAGCGTTCGTCAGCATGGCAGAGCGAATATCTAAATCTTCCCCGTTTGGGAGAATAAATTCTGCCGAGAGTTGATCTCCCTGATCTACCCTATCGAACATATAGGGCAGGGCAGTTCCAAGAATCGGGTCACCAATCTGCAGGACATCCAAATTCAGACGAGATGCTGTTTCTAGTTTTACCCAGTTGGCGGGGTTATCAATATCGGCGCAATCCCCGAGGATGGTTCGCTGAGCGGTTACGATCCGAAGCTCATTGAGTGTGCCGTCTGTCTTGAGTTTCTTTACGGGGAGGCTCACAGTCCACACCCCACTCTGCTTCTTTACAATATCCAAAATGCGTGCCGAAGCGATCTGCTGATTGCCCAGATATAACGTCACTGTGGAGCGGTCATCGATCAACGTTGCAGCAGCGGTCATGCTTAAGGTAAAACTGGAATTCATCCCCAGCCGGGTTCCCTTTGGTATCCGAAACCAGAACGAAGTGCTGTTGCGCGGCATACTCAAGGATTGCGGTTCGGCAAACAGAGGCACAGAAAATCTCTGTGAGCTCGCAGAGGAGGCCATTGTTTCGGGGGCAGCATAGACTTTGTTTGCTCCGCAAAACAGAAGAAAAACCGACATCAACACAGACAAAAAGCGAAATGTTCCCAAGCAATTTTGTTTCATACTCTATCCCCTTACTTTCTCAGATAATTACTTGACTTGTTTTCTACGTTTCTTTCCTCCATTTGCTCTACAGCCTCCGGATGCTCAACGAAGTGAATCTGATCTGCATGAGGCTGCTCAGCCAAGCCATGGTGAGTCTTTTCCCAATAATGAGGCTTTACGATCAGCTGAATCAACGCTTTGTAGGCTGCAACGCTCATCAGTACCCAGTACAACGGAGTGAGCAAGCCTGACCGGATCAACCCATAGGTAAAGGGCTGATTTTTCTTAATTGCACAGTCACGTATAACGTAATATGTGCCAACGATATTCATATAAATAAAAATGAAGTTTCCAACAGCCAGCTGAATGATCGAAATATAATAAACCGGCCCTGGGAAAAACATTTCTACCCACGATGGCTTAAGGATTATCCAAACCACCATCATTGCCCAGAAAATTGGGTTGAGCAAAGGCAACAGGGGAGTTCCAAGAATCATGGACAAGTATCCCAGCATTCCTCGAAAACCAATCTGGCGGTAAAATTTAACCGGTTCGCGCATATGCACGAAGAAAGTCTGCATATAGCCCTTGATCCAGCGGGAGCGTTGGCGAATCCAGTTGTTAATGTCACTGTTGGCTTCCTCCCAAGTGCGGGAATCCAGAACAGCGGTTTTATAACGGTGCTTGTAGAGCCGGATACCCAAATCAGCATCTTCGGTTACATTAAAAGGATCCCAGCCGCCGACCTGTCTTAAGAAGCCCATCTTAAAATGGTTTGAGGTGCCACCCAGCGGAATGGGAACATTCATTTGCATAATGCCAACCAGCAATAATTCAAACCACATGCTGTATTCCTGCGTAAACAGTTTGGTGAGCAAATTTTGCCGGCTATTGAAATAATTGAGCTTCGCCTGAACACACACGTATTCCTTCGGCAGTTTTTGAAAAGCCAAATAGGCTTTTTTTAGTTGATCCGGCTCAGGTCTGTCTTCCGCATCATAGATAACAACATATTCTCCTTTTGCCTGCAGCAAGCCGTAGTTGCAGGCTTTGGGTTTTGTCTGCGGCTTGGATGCAGGTACGACAATAGGGCTAAAATAACCGGGTAGGCGCATCGCACGAACCAATTCAATAGTTTCGGAGTCATTTTCCTCCAGCAAAATCCGAACATCTAGTTTATATTTGGGATAGTCAAGATTTTGGATTCTTTTCAAAAGGTGAGGTAATACTTCTTTTTCCTTATATACCGGAATGAGCAGAGTATATACCGGCAGCTTGGTTTCATCTATAGCGGCCACCTCTTCCGCTGAAAACCGCAACTGTGCATTGTGGCGAGCACCTTTGATTACGATCCAGAATTTCGCGATTGCCATGGCAAGATAAATAACTTGAAAAACAATGACCACTGTGAGCAAAGTTGCAAACCAGTTTACGGTCAGAGACACTACAAACACAGCAAGGATTGTTAACAGCGTAACCAACTGCGTGGTGCTAAAAGTTTCAATGGCAGAGTTTTCAGGCTGTTCGTCATAAAGGGCAAACACACTTCCAAGAATCTCTTCGCGGCCATAAGCCTGCTCCCAAAACTGCAGTCGCTCCGCATTGGTCATCAGAACCTGCTCAACAGGCTTTTGCAAATACGCTTCAATATCCTTGACAGCAGCTTTATCCAACTTAGCTTCTACAGCAACAACGGTATACTGCTTTTCTTCCCGAATCACGATGGCGGCATATCGGTTGGCAAGCCCATAGGGTAGAGCCTTCACATCTGACAAGCGGACATTGCTGCCCAGTCGGCCGATTTCTCCCTGGGTGGCCAGAATACGGTATAACTGCTCTTCGGTGACATATTCTAAAAAAAGCAGAATCTCTCCCAAACGCCCTCCGCTGCGCTTTTGGGTTTCCAGTGCGGTATCCAGCTGTTCCTGCGTAATGATGCCCAAACGCATCAATTCATCCCCGAGCCGGCCTTTGGACGCAACACGCTGGGACAGCGCAGACTCCAACTGCTGCTCGGTCAGGAAGCCGAGGGAAATGCAGATTGTACCCAATCGCCCGCCATTTTTTTGCTGATAGCGAAGTGCTTCGGCCAATTGTTCACGGTCAATAAAACCATAGCCGATCAAAACTTCACCTAATGTTGCTCCCTGGCTGGTGAAGATAAAACGAAAAAGCTGCTCTCCCGTGATGATCCCATGATTGACCAGAGTTTCACCCAGCAGGGTGTTCTCCTGTTGTTGCCACTGAAGCGCGTCAGCCAATTGTTCCTTATCAATAAGACCAGCCCGCACCATTCGTCCGCCTAATCCATGCAGATTTTTTTCCATCTTCACAGCCCCTTTTATCTCAATACTTTAAAGATCTTATATCCCTGTATGGAAGTCACCTCTTCGCACCATTCCTCCCCATTCCAATAAAGGTCCGGATAAGCGATGTTTAAGGCATCCATATTACCGTAGCTTCCGATTTGTGGAACGATCACATAATCAATATTATGCCCAACAGGATCTGATACAGCCTGTACAAAATCTGGTGAAGAGCTGATCACCAGATTGTCCACGTTGTTCACATTCATGATGGCATAATAGGTGAGATATGAATCCATTAGGATCCTTTTATCCCCTAAGTTGGTGTTAATATAATCTGCGACCTGCTCAGAATGTGCCGGAACCATATATAGAGTATCTTCGCGCATTAGAGAGGAATGTTGAAGCGCCCAGGCAAAATAAATACCATTCAGAGCCAGCACCACACAAAGGACAACAGCAGATAGCCGTCGCACCGCTTTTTTTAATACAGAAAGCTGGTAAGGCATCCACGCTACAGCGAACATCAAAGGATAGCAGAGATACCGCACATAGCCACCCGATGAACCTCTAGCTATCATAAAAAACTGAAAGACAGAAAGCCCCAGCGTGACTGTCATAATGACAGCGGTATCGTACCTCAGGAATGTTCCCGATTTCAGCCGTACCACAAGCAGCCCGGCAAGGGCAAACAGAAACGGCCAGACTCTTGCCCATACATAGGATATCGCTCCTGTCATACCGCCATAGTCGGTGTAATAGTCTGAATAGGCATTCATGGAGTATCCCGAGTTCAAAAAATACAGAGGATTCCCGGTAATGATCCAATTAAATAAAATCCAGACCAATACCGTATAAATGAGCGGAAGAAAGGTAACCCACATCGTTCCTTCAATATAAAAAAACTTTTCTTTCCAATTATTTTCTGGGCAGTATCTCTTTTCTCTCTGACTGAACAGCATTTGAAGAAACATTGCAAAGCCGAGAGTCAAAGCGAAAGGGATGGCTTCATAGCGGGTGAGGAACATCCCGACACAGCCAACGCCTAAAGCGAGCAAATGACTCGCCCGCCCTGTCCGCATCCAAAGGGAAAGCGCACAAATAGCCTGTATCGAAAAAGCAGAAGCAATAATCTCTGTCATACCATTTGCCCCATAAAAAAATATATACGGGTTAAAACAGAACAGCAGAGTAATTGCAAGTGAGGGAAGGCGCTCCACCTTTAGAAGTTCAAATGTGCGCAACAGCGTTTTTCCCTGCCACGCAGCAAAAAATGCTGTTACCGCAGCTGCACCTATTCCATTGGTTACAATCGGCCGCCACAAATGTGCAAGCGCCACAAATGGCAATTGTAATACACTGGGCAATGGATTCCACACGAGACCCATGGAGGTGAAGCGATATGGCTTGGAAAACAGCACATAAAATGCGTTGGCAGTACGGCTTACAGCATCCCCGAGAAGAACATTTTTAAAATAGCCTAAATAAACGCCATAAGCAAATTCAGTAAGCAAAATCAAAACAAAGACGATTCGGTGAATACGAATTGGGCGGGAGACCGCGTGTTTTGAATTGTTATGCAGTATATTCTCCCCCTCCTATCCCAATAATGACTTTGTAGATATACATTGTAACATGACCATAAAAAAAATGCGACAATAGAAAAGACATTTTTCTCTGGTAATTGTTACAATAAAAAATCCAAAAAAGAGTTGTGAATTATAATAAAATCACACTATAATTCTAATATCTATTTTAGAATCTATATACTCCATATTTTTATTGTTCTTTCGATAACGCAATAGGAATTGCATTAAGTACCGCCATCTCCTCCCTTTCCAGCATGTCAACATTATAGACATTGCATACCTGGGCAAGGTGTACAATTTTTTCACTGATTCTTCCTGCTATGAATAATTGATTTTTGTTCATAAATTTAAAAACATCGTGAATCAATATTTTTTCGCTGTGAAATGGTGCGTTTATAAATTCGTTGTCATTTGAACATGGTATTGGACCGATCAACACATCAGAGCCGTTAATAGCTTCTTCTAAAGTGTTGCTCTGCTTGATTTTTATATCAAACCCTGCCTTGTCAAACCCATATATATTAACCGAATTCCCCTCTGCAGAAATGGATTCGGCCAATTTTACATTTCTTAGATCGCCTCCGATAATACTAAATTTTTTCTTTTCCACCACTAGTAGACCCTCCCGTTCCCCGGACTGGATATTTAACTATTTATGACGACTAGTATATTTTATGTATTGGACAAATACCTAGTGCCTGTACAAACCGGCACAAAAAAATAAATCATTCTATCAAAACCAAAATGATTTATTTTTTCTCCATGCCGGTAAAAGCAGGATCATGTATTAACTTTATTATTTTTATGTGCTCATACCAAAAATCTGTATTTTATACGACAATTTCTTTTTTTAAATTTCCTACCGCCGATATACTTAGTTTTTCATATTTGAAAACCATTCCGATTACTTCCCGGATATTATCAATTGTTATCCTATCCATTTTTTGAAGTACTTCTTCAGGTGTATTTATCCGTCCAAGCATCAGTTCCGCCTTGCCGATACTGTTCATTCTGCTGTTGGTACTTTCGAGGCCAAGAATATAATTACCTTTAAGCTGCTCTTTGGATTTATCAAGTTCATCCTTTGTAATCCCCTTCTTAATTAAAAGATCTATCTCCTTTTTTGTGAGGTCAATCACTGTCTGAAGATATTCGGGATTCATACCGGCATAAATCATAAATAATCCGGCAGTCTTATAGGTCGACGGATATGAATAGATGGAGTATACAAGACCCTTCTCCTCTCTTATTTTTTGAAAAAGCCGTGAACTCATTCCCCCGCCGAATATGTTGTTTAAAGCCAAAAGGGAATAAACTCTGTCATCTCCGTTCTCGATACCTTCAAAGCCCATGCACAAGTGGACCTGCTCGGTATCCTTTTCTCTTATTACCTTATCGATGCGGTATTCCGCAGGTTGATAATTTCTGGAATATTCCCTGGTGCAGCTCCATTTTCCGAAGTATCTCTTCACATCTTCAATAAGCTGAGCTTCATCAAAGTTACCGGCTACTGAAATTACCGTGTTATATGGAGTATAGTTTTCCTCCATATATTGATTAATCATTTTTTTATTAAATCTGTCTATACACTCCTGAGTTCCCAGTATGGGGTAACCCAGTGAGTTTCCGCGCCATACCATTTCAGAAAATATATCATGAACCAGCTCCTCGGGAGTATCTTCATACATGCCAATTTCTTCAACAACAACTTTTTTCTCAACTTTTATATCGTTACTGGCAAACCTGGAATTGAACAGCATGTCTGATAAAATATCCAGAGAAATATTCAAATGAGTATCCAGTGTCTTGGTGTAGTAACATGTGCATTCCTTACCGGTAAATGCATTTATCTGACCGCCGATGGCATCAATACATTCAGCTATTTCTTTAGCAGAACGGTTGGTTGTGCCTTTGAAAAGCATATGTTCAATAAAATGGGAAATCCCATTGTTCTTTGTATTTTCACTTCTGGAACCGGTACCCACCCAAATGCCGACTGAGACTGACCTTACATAAGAAATTTTTTCATATACCAATCTCAAGCCATTATCTAATAAGATTTTTTTAAACATCAAGTCCTCCAAATGCTGTTCTAAATATTTTGCCCTTATATACAAATAACATATCAAAAATAGTAAACTAGTGGTCTGTAACATCTAAAACGTATATTGCCGGCGAAGAAAACTTTTGCAGGATAGGCGGAGGACGAAGGCAATACTGTATGTATTGCCAAGGACAACAACGAAATTCTGCGGGAATTTAACCGTCGGCAATATGTGACTTTTAGGTGTTACAGACCACTGGGCGTAAACTGCTGTGTCTATAGCTTACTTTGTTTCTTCGCTGGTTTCTTCAGTCATTGCGTCTTTTCTTGAAAGATTTATTCTGCCCTGCTTGTCTATCTCGGTAACTTTAACAAGGATCTCATCTCCGATATTAACTACATCTTCAACTTTTTCTACTCTCTTCTTGTCAAGTTTTGAAATATGAACAAGTCCGTCTTTTCCAGGTAATATCTCAACAAAGGCACCAAAGGTAGTGATTCTTACGACTTTACCCATGAAGATTTCACCCGGTTCGATTTCCTTTGCTATTCCATGTATTATTTTGAGTGCTTTTTGAGCTGCTGCGGCATCAGGAGTCAGTATATATACTCTTCCGTCCTCCTCGATGTCAATCTTAACACCGGTTTCAGCTATGATCTTATTAATCATTTTTCCGCCTGGCCCGATAACATCTCTGATCTTTTCAGGATCTATATTTGTTGTAATAATCTTTGGGGCATAATCCGAAAGCTCTTTTCTGGGAGCTGGAATTGCCTTCAGAATGACATCGTTTATTATCTGGATACGGCCATTTCTGGTGAGTTCAAAGGCCTGGCGGATGATTTCATAGGTAAGTCCGTCAACCTTGATATCCATCTGGATGGCAGTAATACCTTCGGTAGTACCTGCAACCTTGAAGTCCATGTCTCCGAAGAAATCTTCTATACCCTGGATATCCATAAAGGTAATAAAATTGTCAGGATTTTCTTCATCTATTACCAAACCTGCCGAAATACCTGCGACAGGAGCTTTAATAGGCACACCTGCATCCATTAAAGCCAAAGTACTGCCGCATACACTTCCCTGTGAGGTGGAGCCGTTTGACATCAATACTTCCGATACAAGTCTGAAAGCGTATGGAAATTCCTGTTCCGACGGTATTACAGGTACAAGTGATCTCTCTGCAAGAGCGCCGTGTCCGATTTCTCTTCTTCCGGGACCTCTTGAAGTTTTTGCCTCACCTACACTGTAGCCGGGGAAATTGTAATGGTGCATATATCTCTTGGTTTCTTCGGTATCAATGCCGTCCAGCATTTGTACATCTCCCATGGCACCAAGTGTAATGGTTGTCAATACCTGGGTCTGTCCCCTTTGGAAAAGCCCTGAACCATGTGTTCTTGGGAGTATGCCTACTTCTGCGGAGAGAGGCCTTATTTCATCAAGACGTCTTCCGTCAACACGTTTACCTTCCTTGAGGATGTACTCACGGACGACCTTTTTTTCAAGCTTGTAGATTGCCTCATTGATTTTTGCCTGCATTTCAGGGAACTGTTCGGCAAGCGCAGCCTGAGTTTCCACTGTCAGTTTGTTTACCTTGTCATCTCTGTCCTGCTTGTCGGTTGCGAGCACCGCTTCACGCATTGTTTCATAACCAAAAGCTTTTACGGCTGCAAACAAGTCTGCGGGTACTTCTGCTGATTCATAAGTAAATTTAGGCTTACCTATTTCTTTTACGATATCATTTATAAAATCACATATTCTTTTAATTTCTTCATGACCTTTTTTTATGGCATCGAGCATTACATCATCGGGAACAATGTCGGCACCTGCTTCGATCATTGTTATTTTTTCCTTTGTTCCTGCAAGGGTAACATACATTTTACTTTTTGCACGCTGTTCTTCATTTGGATTTATAATAACTTCATTATCAATCAAACCTAAAACCACACCGCCGATAGGTCCGTTGAAAGGTATGTCGGAAATGCTTATTGCAACCGATGCACCGATCATGGCTGCAATTTCGGGTGAATTGTCCTGTTCCACCGACATTACGGTGTTTACAACAGCAACATCATTTCTAAGATCCTTTGGGAAAAGTGGTCTGATAGGTCTGTCAATAACTCTTGAAGTCAATATGGCCTTTTCCGACGGCTTTCCCTCTCTTTTTATGAAACCGCCCGGTATCTTGCCGACCGCATATAAACGTTCTTCATAGTCAACACTCAAAGGAAAAAAGTCTATTCCATCCCTTGGTGATGCTGATGCTGTGGCACTGGACATTATTACAGTGTCACCATATCTTATCAATGCTGCTCCGTTTGCCAGCTGTGCCAACTTTCCCGTTTCAACGGAAAGTGTTCTGCCGGCCAGTTCCATGCTAAATGTTTTAAACATGTTAGTCCTCCTAAGTTTTTTAATAGTTTTTCATATGCTATTTAAAACTATAGACTGTAGCATGTAGATTCTGCGTCAAACTGTTTTTTGGCGCACAATCTACCTTCTACCGTCCATAGCCATATGCAATATTAATATTATTTCTTCTTTTTTATTTCTTATTTCAATATAAAATACTTAAATTTTACCACAAAAATTATGTACGGGCACCTTCCAAAGTAAACTAGAAAACAGGCAGGCCTTAGCCTGCCTGTCCTATAATAATTACTTTCTTAGACCAAGTTTCTCAATAATAGTACGATATCTTTCAATATCATTCTTTTGAAGATAGTTTAACAAACCTCTTCTGGCACCAACCATCTTAAGAAGTCCTCTTCTTGAGTGGTGATCCTTCTTGTGAGTCTTTAAATGATCATTGAGGTGATTGATTCTTTCTGTAAGAATTGCAACCTGAACCTCCGGTGAACCTGTATCGCCTTCGTGAAGCTGATACTTTGTAATTATTTCCTGCTTTACTTCCTTAAACATGTTGTAAACCTCCAATAATAAATAATAATTAAGCGCCATAAACCATGTAATTGGACGGAGAACCCAAAAACGTAGTTAACGGTTTAAAATTGTACCTTGGTATTTTAGCATATTTCATAATTATTTACAATATTTAATTTATTCATTCACCTAATCCTAACCCGTAAATTCACAGATTGGTTTGAAAGACGAGAACTGGTGAATTATGATAAATTAATAATTTTTTGTCTGATTATATAGATATAAATTATATGGAATAAAATGCAACAAAATAATATAATTACTATATTACTTGTATTAACGAAGGAGATGGTGCAATGAATAACAACTCTGCTCTTTTAAGAAAAATTGCTGACAATGTTGAAAAAGTTATTGTTGGTAAGAGAAATGCGATAGAACTGACACTGGTTGCTCTGGTTTGCAACGGACATGTATTGTTGGAAGACGTTCCCGGTGTCGGTAAAACCAGTATGGTATCCGCATTGGCAAAGTCGGTTTCTGCTTCCTTCAAAAGAATTCAGTTTACTCCAGACATTCTACCATCCGATATAACCGGCTTTTCGATCTATAATCAAAAAACCTGCGAATTTGAATTCAGACCCGGAAGTGCAATGTGTCAGATTTTATTGGCCGATGAAATAAACAGAACCTCGCCCAAAACCCAATCCAGTCTTCTTGAGATAATGGAAGAAAACCAGGTCACTGTTGACGGTACCACGTACAAGCTTCCCAAGCCTTTTATGGTATTGGCAACTCAGAATCCAATCGAGTACATAGGTACATATCCTTTGCCGGAAGCTCAAATGGACCGTTTCTTTTTGAAGATATCCCTCGGTTATCCCCAGGCCGGTGAAGAAGTATATATTTTATCCAGATTCCTTCAGGATAATCCTCTGGAAACTCTTGAACCTGTTGCCGAGAGCTCTGACATTATCAATATGCAGAATGAAGTAAAACAGGTTTATCTGGATAAAACCTTGAAAAACTACGTTGTAGACATTGTCAACATGACAAGAAAAAATGAATACATTGCCCTGGGATCAAGCCCAAGAGGGTCACTTGCAGTATGTCGTGCTGCTCAGGCCTGGGCATATTACCACGGCAGAGATTATGTACTTCCGGAAGATATAAAAAAGATGCTGCTCCCCACTCTTTCACACCGCATTATTCTTAAACAGGAAGCTAAATTAAAGAAAATGTCTGCACTCGATATTTTATCCAATATTATAGACAAGGTTTATATACCTTTGGTAGATAATTATGAAAAAAAATAGGATAACTTTTATATTTTTATTTGTATTGGCAATTATATTCCGGTACAATTTCGGTGGCTTTGCTCCATCCTTTTTCTTTTTTACGTTGTTATCGCTGCTTATTTTTTCCATTGGTTATACTATCTATGTATACATGCGTTTTAAATTTGTTCAGGACATCAATAAAAGAGTAATTACCAAGGGAGAGTCTGTAAAACTTGTGGTCAAGCTAAGCAATGAAGACTTTATGATTTACCCCTATGTTTATGTATCTTTTTTTGGCTCACATACTCTTTTCAATGCTGAAACATACTCACAAAGTCTGTCGATTACCCCTTTTTCAAAAAAAGAATTTGTTTTTGATATGGAATGCAGGTACAGGGGTGAATATGAGGTAGGAATAAGTGATATTCATATTGAAGATTTTCTGGGCCTTATAAGATTAAAATATAAATTGCCGGAAACAAAAAAAATCATTGTATATCCTAAAATTGAGCATCTATTCAAGTTTGACATATTTACTACAAATAGTTTTGAATTACAAAGCTCATCCCAGGGTGCCGTTGAAGATGTGAATAATATCAAGGATATGAGAATGTACCAATATGGCGACAGTTTCAGAAAGATACACTGGAAATTATCAGCCAGAAGCAATAATTGGATGATTAAGAATTACCAGTGTACTTCCGATGCAAATGTCAATATACTTATAGATCTAAGGCAAAATCCTTATCCGGGTGAAATTACAATAGTACTGGAAGATAAAATAATTGAAGCTGCTGTTGCAGTACTGAATTATTATCTTCAGAAGGGTATATCCGTCAACTACATGTACTTTGACGATAAAATAGAGATTTTAAAGGCTTCCAACAGGCATGAATTCGAGTACATTTATAAAACACTATCCAATGTGCCCTTCAATCAGAAGGTGCCGTTGGCAGATATTGTATCGCTCCACTACGAAAGCAGTAATAATACCAATGATATGATAATCCTTACAAGCATTCTGGATGTTGACCTGTATAATGTTATTTACAAGGCTCAGATTACCAATCATTCAATTTGTCTGATATACATATCTCCTGGAAATCTTGTCAAGGAGAAATTTGATGTAGTAAACGATATCCTGGATATTCTGCCTGAAATAGGTGTAAGAGCATATACTGTCAATCCCGAGGATGATATTAAAATGGTGCTGGGGGGGTAAACCGATGACGCGTGAAAACAAATTTGGAGTGCTTGCGAATTTAATACTTGTTATGCTTATGTCGTCAGGTATCAGCCAGACACTTTATACTTCGTTGTTTATGACCGAGACTCTGAGCTGGATTATATTTCTGGCCGTAATCCCTCTCACTCTGCTGTTTTTTCTTATGTTCAGAAATAAAATTTCATCGCTCGTGTCATTTATTTCAATTGCTGTAATACTGACGGCCGGGTCTGCAGTAATTGCTTTTAAAACCGGTTCAGAAAGTGTATTTATCTGGTTGAACCGGTATTTTATGTGGTTTGTGGATATAACCAACGGCTATAAGGATATTTCTGTTCCCCTTTTCACCACTATAACAGTACTTTCAATAGCATTTATCATTACTCTGTTTGTTTTTATATTTACTATTAAATTTTATAACTTTTATGTAACTAGCATACTATTCTTCAGTATTTTCTTTGTTCAGCTCCAACTGGATATTTCAGGCAGTGATTTATCTTTTGTACTCTTTATATTTTCCTTCCTGTTGTATTATTTCTTTTATATATTACAAAAAAGAGATAAGGAGAAAACCTATGATGCGGGAAACAGGCTCAAATACATTATATATACCGTTCCCGTGTGTATTATGGTTATTGCCATAACATTCTTGTTTCCTCTCAATCAGGGACGTTTTTCCATTCCCTGGCTTGATACAAAAATAGATAAATCCATAGACGGAATTATCAATAAGTTTTCAAATGTAGATGTTTCTTCCTTTGATTACTTCTCATTTGGCATTTCAGGGTTCGGAAAAACCGACAAATTAGGAGGAAATCTCAAACTGAACAATACTAATGTTATGAATGTTAAAACCGAGCATTCAAACCTGTATTTACGCGCTGCCTCAAAGGTTACCTATGACGGGCACCGCTGGTATGCCGACGAAAACAATTTTGATTCCCTCGGTTTGGGACAGGTATATGACAGACAGCTTAGTTCCGACACCTCTTTAATGTTTATGGGCCTTTTATCAGCCCTTAAAGCTGAAACCATTTCATTGGATATGAATAAAAATGACTATTTTGAAGCTTCTAATGTGGAAGTTGAATTTGTAAATATGAAAACAAAATCAATATTCATGCCGGTTAAAGCTTATAATCTAAGGTTCGGGTCAATGCAGGAATTACTTCAGGATAATGAGCAAATGCTTTCCACAAAGGACATCCAGGGTAAGGGCTTCTCCTATAACCTTAAATATTTCAACTTGAACCTGAAAAATGAAAGGTTTATTGGTTTGCTGAGAAAAAGCAAAAAATCCGATAACATAACTGGTATGCGGAACAACAATTCTGTTGACTCGCTTTACAAAAAATATACCCAGCTTCCCGAAACAATCACACCAAGAGTGAGAGAACTTGCACAGGAAATTACCAAAGATAAAAATAATAATTATGACAGGGCAAAGGCAATCGAAATCTACCTTTCGAAAAATTATCCCTATACTCTGACTCCCGGAACCCCGCCCAGAAGCAGGGATTTTGTAGACTATTTCCTTTTTGAGGGCAAAAAGGGCTACTGTACCTATTATGCTTCGGCTATGACGGTATTGCTGAGGTGCCTGGATATACCGGTCAGATATGTGGAGGGATATATTTTACCCCCTGAAAAAAAAGACGGAGTATATAAAGTTACCAATCAACAGGCTCATGCATGGGTTGAAGTTTATTTTGACGGATTTGGCTGGATACCCTTCGAACCAACCTCTCCTTTTGTTGCAAACCTTTACAACGACAGGACAATTTCTGCCACCATCAGCGGCGAAATGCTGGATACAGGTTATGAGGATTATATGGAAATGATGGACAAATACAGAAATCAGGGAGCTGCAGTAACTTATGACCTTGATACTGAAACTGAAACTGATTCCGGAATGAAAAAACCGGTATTGACCTTAATAATTATTTCGTCTGTAATAGCTTTAATTGTGTTGGTCATCGGAACAATTGCCTCAATTAATTACTTTAAGTTTTATAATCTTCAGAGGAAAATAAAAAAAGGTGATCCAAATTCTTCAATGTTAACTGCCTATAGTTATATTTTAAAAGCCCTGAAATTCCAGGGAGTTAATATCTACCCCGGTGAAACACCTACCCAGTTTAGTGAAAGAGTTGAAAAAATCTTTGATATTAAGAGCTTCTCTTTCAATAAAACCAGTTTCACAAAGATTTCAGGTTATTACGTAAAAGCCAGATACAGCCGTAATCCTTTGACACATAAAGAGATTGAACAGACTCTTGAATTCATTAACGTCTTACTGGAATTGATATTTGAGAAATCCGGAAGACTTAAGTTCGGATTCTCAAGATACCTGCTGGGAAGGTTTTAAAGTTGATTAATACCTTAACGCGTTGTGCTGATTGGAATTTTGTTATAGCTTTACAGATAGATTTAACTGGAATCAACCGGTACACGAGGACAACTTCATGAAATAGGATGCACGGTTAAAAGCAATTGCGATAAATTGTCGCCAAAGGTAAAGCAAAGTTTAAATTAATTAGCACAATACATTAAGCTTATTAATCCTCTGCATATTTTATTTTGAAGTATGCGTGGTACGGTATCCTATACCAGTGTTCTGTATTTATTTCTGTCTGTTTCATAAAGATTCTTCCCGCAGCTGTCTATAATAACCGCTGCGGGGAACTCTGCTACCGTAAGTTTTCTCAATGCCTCCGGTTCAGGCCATAAATTTATTAAACGTTGGACGTTCTCTTTATATCTTTAATAAAGGATAGTTTTGTTTCTGAAATTAAAACTGCAACAAATATGAAAATGAAACCTATTATAAGTCTTAAGGTCAGCTGTTCACCGGTAAATACAACCGAGAAGAGAACTCCGAAAACCGATTCAAGACTCAGAATTATTGCTGCTGCCGAAGGGTGGGTCCACTTCTGGCCTATATTCTGAAACAGCAATGCCACTGCAGTTGCAAATATTGCCAGATAAAGCAGCCCAATAATATTATTCGTTTCCCATGAGACTGGGAATTTTTCAAAAGTCAGTCCCATACACCAGGAGAACAGGGCTGCAAAGCTAAATTGCAGTATGGTCAGGATTATGGGGTCCTTTCCCTTTCCAAGTTTTGCAACTGCCACCAGATGTCCTGCGTACAGTAAGCCTCCCAGCAGGGTAAATGCATCTCCATAGCCTATGGTAAAATCGCCCTTCAGAGACACCAGTCCGATACCTGAAATACAGACAAATGCAGCAATAAAATTAAAAATATCTGGTTTTGACCTGTCCACCATCCAGAACAAAAAAGGCACAATTACACAATAAATCGCCGTCAAAAATGCATTCTTGCCCGGAGTGGTTTCAGTAATTCCAATAGTTTGCATGCTGTAGCCCAAAAACAGAAAAAGACCTATTACACCGCCTTTCCAAACATAATCCATATTTATTTGTCTTAATTTTTTCCAGAATATTATGCTTAGCAGGATGCTTGCTATTGTAAATCTAAAGGCAAGCAGTATGTATGGAGGAAAAACATCAACAGTATCTTTCATAATAAAAAAGGAGCTTCCCCATATAAAAGCGGCCATAAACAGTGCCAGTTTGGGAAGCACTGTTTTAGAATATAATCCTTTAATTTTCGATCAATCCTTTCAATAATTTATATAATGCATTAGTACAGTTGTTTATTTTATCACCATACCGCCCCTCCCGCAAGTTCATAATAATCATAAACAGACTCTTCTTTAAAACCGCAGGATTTATAAAGGTTAAGTACTCTTAAAGCCTCAGATATAATATTACAATACAATATAAAAAGTGTATACCGTTTTTGTCAGGTATACACTCAAGTAAATTGCCAAATTATTTTCTAAAATACTGTTACCCTCTATTGACAATGTACAATATGTTTTTGAGTGGTTAATTTGCCCTGCGGCTGCGTTGAAGCCGCTTGCAAGGCACAAAAAGCCTTACTGCACGCCTTTGCCTTGCCGCAAGGCAAGGACGACGACAAAGAAAAGTGGCAAAATAGCCGGCGTGAGGCGTGTTATACATTGTCAATAGAGGGTATAGAAGTTTTTAACCTAACTACATTTCCATCATGAATAATGACGGGTCTATCATACCGAATATCATAGCTATGTGTGCTACAACAAGGAATATACCGACGAAGGTTGCATGCAGTTTCAGTTTTGCTAATTCTGTTCTTTTCCTCCCGATTATACCCATATCCAGCAAGGCCATCCCAAGAAGAGGAACTATCCCCGAAAGATAGAAACCAACGGCAACAACATCTGCAAAACCTCTCCACTCGCCGTTCATGGTTAAAGGTATGACGGCATTAATGAACAAATAAATAAACACTCCTGTAAAATATAGTCCGACAATTATACTTGCAACCTTGTTAAGCTTTCTTAAACCACCTGTTAAATTTCTTGTAAACAGTATTGCCAGTTCGGTTACGGCTATAGTCTCTGCCAGTATAACCGGAATAGCCATGAACAAAATCAGGTTCCAGGGCTGATTAGTAGCTAACAGCTCCATGTAATGCGTCATCATGTTTTCCATAATCTTATCTCCTTATTTTGCGTTTTCGCAGAATATTTTTCAGACATTACCCATTTATAATACTAAAAAGTTATGAAGATTTTATGGAGAATTTCCATGACGACAAAGTATTTTTTAAATTTATCGGAACTTTGCTTTTTACAGCATTGGTTCTATTATTTATAATATTCCGGGGCACCCTGAAGCCAAGCCGGGACAGCAGCTCATTTGTCAAAGTCCCGGATTCGGCAGCAACACTTTCCGCACTGATATATTCATTCCCGTCCCGGCCTATAAGTGTTGCGATATCACCCTGTTTTGTTCCGGGTATATCCGTTATATCGACCATAAGCTGGTCCATACATATCCTTCCGATAATCCCTGCTTTTCTTCCGTTAATAATAACATGCCCATTCCCGCAGGAAAGATTCCTCGGTATACCGTCGGCATAGCCAACAGATATAACTGCAATCCTGGTTTTTTTACCGGCAGTGAACTGACGCCCGTACCCTACCGGTTCATTTTTACCTATATCTTTTGTCAAAATAACTCTTGCCTTCATTGACAGTACCGGCTGAAGCGAAACAGGCATCCTGATTGCATGCTCCAGACTGCTGAGTACGCCATACATTGCTATACCGATTCTGGCATAGTCGCATTTGAGATACGGGTAGTTCAGTACGCCATAACTGCTTTGAAGGTGTACCTTTCCAGGATTAAGGCCGGCTGCCTTCAGTTTGTCCAGTGTTTTATAAAAGCGTTCTATCTGAAAATTTGTAAATTCCACATCCTCCGGCGCAAGGCTGTCCGAAGCACTCAAATGTGAAAATGTGCCCTTAATCAGAAGATTCCTGCATTTGAAAATACCGGTCAAATTTTCTATATTATCAAAGCTCTCACCCAGCCTGTGCATTCCTGTATCTATTTTTACGTGAACCTTTATTTTTTTGTTCTGAGAATTTAACATCCTTGCATAGTTGTGATCAACTACAGTTTGGGACAAATCATATTGTTTGAGCATTGAGACTTCATTGGGAAAAGTATATCCTAAAATCAGAATTTCTCCCCTGATACCGTTTTTTCTGAGTCTTATCCCTTCTTCAACGGTTGCAACCGCAAAGGCATTCACTCCCATATTGTTCAGTTCTCCGGATATTTCAACGTCACCGTGACCGTAGGCATTTGCTTTAACAACAGCCATGATGCCACAGTTTTCAGGCAATATCCTTCTGAACTGGCTGATATTATTTTCAAGGCTTTCCAGGTCGATTTCAGCCCATGCCCTGCCCGCCTTCCGGCCTTTATCCCTCTTTTCGAAAAAGCTTATAAGGATAACCGAGCACAAAATTGACGTTGCCAGCACAGCGATAAAATGAAACATACTATTGTCAACAAGTAATGATGTCAGGTTAACTGCCTTGGCAAAGCCCCTCACAACTATAATACACAAGGGATGTACTATATATATAAGCATAGATAATGTTCTTAACTGTTTTTTGGCTTTGCCCTTACAGTTCAGCAGCAGGTGAAACAGGAAGAACATGACAGGCAGGAGCATAATATACATACTGTCATGGCGCTGTATTCCCTGCCGGTTCAGGAAACTTCCCTCTGCAAGCAGGAGTACTGCCGTTATTGACAGCCCCGTGACGCATGTTTTATTTGCATACTGCTTATCTGCAGCGGCTATAGCTCCTCCCAAGGCTATAAAAACCGGCGTCATCAGCAGTCCGTTTCTGGTATGGTCAAAAAACAGGAAAAGAACATTATAAAATCTATTTAAAAAAGCAACCTGTTCCAAAATACCATAGTAGCTGTCTCCTAACAAAGCAAGCAGGTAGAGGAGCATTGTAATGCCAAATACCGCCCTAAGGCGAAATTTGCTGTATAAGCAGCAAACTATTGTCACTCCCAGAATACTTGCGGGCAAATACCACAGATGATAAAATGTGCCTTCAAAAACAAGTTCTTTGAATATTCCCGCCGGTGAGAGCTGTTCTTTTATTGTTCCTGTATATATGTTTACGGGAAGATACAATAAAATTGCTGCTCCATAAAGGAGGGCCGTTTTTTTTATAAAACCGTTCAGCGTTGTTTTATTTATGATTTTTGTCTCAATAATATTATTATATAAATATCCCTTCTTCTTAACTGCCTCTTTTTCATTTATTAATCCGGGTACCAAAAAGAACCCTGTGGTCATTAAAAAGAAAGGAACTGCAACTCTTGCCAAAACATGTGTCAGAAAGAAGTCTGCCTCCGGGCTTATGGAAAGCAGCGGGAAAGTATGGATTGAAACTATCAGCAGTGCGGAAATCATTCTAAAATAATCCAGCCCGGCATATCTCTTCTCATCCATTTCAATTCCTCCATATTGTTATAATAAAACCGTCCACATTGTTTCCCGAGATCTGATACGGAGTGAATTCCTCAATGTAAATCCCGGTTTGCTGTGCAGAAGCTTCCAGATAAAATATTTCTATAATTTGATCCCTATTCTTAAAAATCAGAGGTTCGCCTTTGTAACGATAACCTTTCAGAAAATCAATATATTCCTCAAGTGTTAAACCTTTTGTGTGGATTATCTGTGAGTGAGGGTAACCGACATAGCGGAAATGCCAGGGTTCATGGGAAATACCTGTAATATCTTCCCTCCCCTTTTGGTAGCGCTCTATAAACCCGTATCCGGGAGCCAGCTCTCTGAAGCTCTGGCAAATACCTTCATAGGGAAAGGAGGGGCATATAAAATCAATGTCATCCTTATTTTCTGCCACATCTATTGCCAACCCCGTCTGGTGTTCACTGTGATTGGGAAACGCGACGTACTTGAAAGTGAATTCCTCACCATTTTCCCTTAGAGAGTCCATAAACAAATTTTGCTGTTCCCTTGTTGAGCGAAAACCGCTTACCGGGACTATACCGTCTCCGGCCCTGCATGCTGTCATTAGCCGTTCCAGCATATTTGCCGCCTGCTTTTTAAGCAAGATACCCTCATACCTCTCATCAACAGGAATCAAAAGGGGATTATATTCATCCAGTTGTATATCCTGAAGGGGATTCTGCCTGTTCACCAGAATCAGGTCACCTTTATAGATTTCCAGGCGTTCCAGTACCAATTTTTTTAAATTGTTTCCTACTTCTGTATTCATGTTTTCTCCAAACCGCTCGTTGTTATTAAGTCATCTCCTGCTATTTATAATTACTTTTTAATTTTTTTCTGCCAATAAAATAAGCCTATCCAGAATTTCTTCAAAGGACATGCCTATGCCGCCCAGCATTTTAGGATATCTGCTATGAGCCGTAAAACCCGGAATTGTATTAATTTCATTAAATACTATATTACCGGACGGTGTCAGGAACATATCCACTCTTGCAAAACCCTCGCAGCATAATGCCTTATAGAGTTTCAGCGCCGTTTCCTTGACTCTTTCGGCAGTCCTTAAGTCTATTCTTGCAGGCATATGAATTTGGGAGGAAGCAAGCGAATATTTTTCATTGTAATCAAAGAAACCCTGCTGAAGTTCTATTTCATCCACTTCACCTATTATCAGTTCATCATTTCCCATTACCGCACAACCAACTTCAAAACCCTCGATCCCTTCTTCTATTACAATTTTCGAATCATGATCGAATGCTTCCCTTACTGCTTCATACAAGTCTTCCTGCCTGCTTACTCTGGTAATCCCAAAGGAGGAGCCTGCTTTTGCAGGCTTTACGAACAGAGGATACCTCAGAGTTTCTGTTTTTTTAACAATCTCCTCAATACCCGCGTATTTCATTGCAGTTATTGAGGGGGGAACCCTGACACCGGCAGTCTGGGCTATTTTGTGAGCTATGTCCTTATCCATGCAAAGCGAAGAACTTAATGTGCCGCAGCCCACAAAGGGGATGCCGGCAAGCTCAAGTAAACCTTGAACCGTTCCGTCTTCGCCGTTCTTTCCATGTAAGACAGGAAAAACTACATCAATTTGCGTTGTTACAAATCTGTCCTCACAAAATTCAATAAGTGCAGAACTGTATCTGTCAGGAGAAAAGACAACCGATCTGCAGCTATTATCCAAATGCCAGGTGTCATTTTTGATACCTTCCACCTCTCCGAAATATCTGAACCAATTTCCTTCTTTGGTAATACCCACTAATACAACTTCATATAAATACCTGTTAAGGTTTTCTATAACTGAAACTGCTGATTTTAAAGAAACTTCATATTCCGAGGAACATCCTCCAAAAATAACAGCTACTTTTTTCTTTAACATATTTTTCTCCCTGTTTATAGTTGAAAATCTTTAATAAAAAAACAACCTGTCCAACTGACAACTTCATTGTAGTCAATTTTAGCAGGTTGTTTTTTAATTTCAGCTTATCAAATTCTTAAGATTTCATTACGATATTATTTAGATTTTTTGAATGACTATGTTTTTTTGACAGGCAGTGATACTGCAAATTGAGTGTATTCTTCATTGCTCTCGGCAGAAATAGTTCCGCCGTGTAAAACTACGATTTCTTTTGCAATTGCCAGTCCAAGTCCTGTACCTCCGGTATTGCTTGATCTTGACGAGTCCAGGCGGTAAAATTTTTCAAAAATAGAATCCAGTTTATCTGAAGGTATCTTTTTCCCTTTATTCCTGAATCTGATTATTATGTTTTCTCCTTCTGTAATTGCAGATATAGTAATTGAACTGTTATCATAGCTGTAGGCAGCGGCATTCTTAAGTATATTGTTAAAAACACGTCCCAGCTTATCGGAATCGGCATAAATCATAATATTATCTCCTGCTTCAACCACTGCCTCTTTATTCAGGGGAGCAAGTATGGGATAGAATTCATCAGCCATCTGTTCCAGCATCATTGTAAGATTTACATCTTCTTTTATTAGATTTATAGTCTGGAGATTGAATCTTGTTATTTCAAAGAATTCGTTGATCAGCTGCTCCAGACGGTATGCCTTTTCAAGAGTTATACCGGTATACTTTACCCTCTGTTCCAGGGGCATCTCGGGAGCTTCGTTCAAGAGGCTGAGATACCCGATAACAGATGTAAGAGGTGTTTTAATATCATGTGCCAGATAAACCACAAGATCATTCTTCCTTCTTTCACTCTCAAGAGCGGCGTCTCTTCTTTTTTCCAGAGTACTTTTAACCGTGTTGAGCTTTGTCTCGATAAATTCCAGCTCAGAAGGCAAAGTAATAGGTTCCTCTGATTCATTTACAAGCTGGTCAATGCCGCCGCTTATTTTTTTGAAATAGCGTGTAAACCTTGACATGGCCACATATATAAAGATCAGTAATAAAAAGACAAAGCCGATTCCAAGAAGCATTCCCTTATTGTTTCTGAATATGATTGTATAAACACCGGCTGCATTCCAATAGTCTATGTGAAAAATCCTTTGCAGCAGGGAAACAAAGCCTTCTGCAAAAGGTTTCTGCAAGGCGTCGTCTATTAAAAAGTGAAGAATGAATAAACCAACAACAACTGTAATCAAGCCTGTCAGGAGAATTTGAAGCATTATTTTGGTTTTAACCCGTCTAAAATCACTTTTCAATTTTATAACCAACTCCCCATACGGTTTTAATAAATCTTGGATTTCCAGGAGGTTCCTTCATTTTTTCACGGAGATGCCTGATATGTACCATTACAGTATTGTTACTGCCGGTAAAATATTTCTCGCCCCATACTTCCTGGAACAGTTTTTCAGAACTGATAACCTGTCCTCTGTTTTCACAAAGCAGCCAGAGGATCGAGAACTCAATAGGAGTCAGCATGAGCGGGGTTTCATTCAAAGTACAGTGATGGGTTGTCCTGTTCATGACCAGTCCCGAAACCTCAAGAATATCATTGCTCTGCTGGATACCTTCATTATACCTTGTAAATCTTCTGAGCTGAGCCTTTACCCTGGCCACCATCTCCAAAGGACTGAAAGGCTTTGTAATATAGTCATCGGCGCCAAGCGTAAGGCCTGTTATTTTATCCAATTCCTCAACTTTTGCAGTCAGCATAATAACAGGGAAATTATACTTTTCTCTTATTTTTTTGCACAGGGTAAATCCATCCATTTCCGGCATCATAACATCAAGCAGTGCCAGATCATATTTGTTGTTATCAATACTGTGCATGGCTTCTACAGGACTATAAAACTTATCTACACTGTAATTTTCATTTTTCAGATATAATTCTACCAGGTCGGCTATTTCCTTTTCATCGTCAACAACAAGTATACTAATACTCATTTTTCTACCACCTTATATTTATGATTGAAGCATTTTGTCTAATATATGAATTTAGATACTAGTATGGCTATAAAAATTATAGCATATTATTTTCTTCAGTTATTCAATCCAAATATTAAGATTTACTTAATTTTTTGACCGACGAATTAATTTAAGACTTCAGCTTTGGCAGAGTGACGGTAAATTCAGTCCCGCTATCCGGACTGCTTTGAACCTCGATGTCTCCGCCATGTGCGGCAACAATAGCCTTACTTATTGTCAAACCTATTCCCGAGCCTCCTGTAAGCCTGTTTCTGGATTTGTCCGCTCTGTAGAACCGTTCAAATATATAGGGCAAATCCTCTATAGGTATACCGGGCCCATTGTCTTTTATTCCTATTATTACATTATTTTTCTCAGATTCAATAAGTACTTTTACCAATCCCCCTTCAGGTGTATATTTAAGTGCATTTGAAAGAAGATTAATAATTACTTGGCTTATTTTATCCCTGTCGGCATTTATTTCTGTACTGTTCCCTGTAAATTCAATGTTTAATCCCTTATTTAAAAACTGGCTTTCAAAATTCTGAATCAGCCTTTTAGCAAGTTCTGTAATATCAAACAATTCCTTATCCAGAACGAGTTTGTCACTTTCATATTTGGTCAGCTTTTCCAGGTCACCTACCATTTTGCTTATTCGAACAATTTCCTCATGGCAGCTCTTTAACCTCTCGGCGTCAGCTTCCCAAATACCGTCAATCATGGCTTCCATATGACTTTGAAGGGTTGCAAGCGGAGTCCTGAGCTCGTGGGCAACATCTCCCGTCAGTCTTTTACGTAAAGCCTCCTGTTTTTCCAGTGACTCGGCAAGCTGGTTGACGGTGGAGGTCAATTCGTTTATCTCGGCAGTATTTGATTTCTGATTAATTCTTTCTGAGTAATAACCTTTTGAAATTGATTTAGCAGCCGAAATTACCCTGGAAATAGGTGAACTCAGCCGTCGTGACATGATCCAGCCCAAAATCAAAGCAAAAACCAAAGAAAAAAATCCGACACCTATGAGTACATTATTAAAAGTATAAATAAATGCCTGATCATGTTCATTAAGATAGTTGGGACCATAAGTGCCTATTTCCACAACTCCCACTTTATTCAGATTGTAGTACAGGGAATATGGAACCTCTGTGTACTTTGATTCTTTCAAACCTGTAATTCCGTTTGAATTGGCTGCCATGTGCTCGATAATCTGCTGGCACATTCCATTGTTATGCTCCTTTGCATCCCATAACGTTTTACCGTTTATATCCTTTACTTTAATAATGATACCGTTTATAAGATAACTTTCTCCTATTGAGGTGATGGAATCTATATTCCACTTGTTGCCGCCTTTATACTGGGCTGCAAGAGTTGCAACTATTTCTTTATTCCTGAGCTGCTGGTTCTCCTTAACATACTCCCTGAAATGCTCCACTACAAATAAATTTGTCAATGCGCTGATAAGAAACACAATTATTATTGCAGCGATGACATAAGACAGGGATAGCTTTGTTCTCAAGCTGTTTACCATTTTTCCAACCTTCTTTTATATTAATCTTCACGGCACAACCTGTACCCCACACCGTGTACGGTTTGCAAATACCTGGGGGCCTTGTGGTCATCTTCGATTTTTTGCCTCAAATTTTTTATGTGTGTATCAACGGTTCTGTCAAAACCTTCAAAGTCATCCCCCAGGGCCATGGTAATCAATTCTTCTCGGGTAAAGGTCTTATTGGGATATTTTAACATAGTATAGAGGATTTTGTATTCATTAGGTGTAAGATTTATTATTTCTTCCTTCTTTTTTACCTCGTGCTTCATATCATCTATCACAATATCCCCAAGTTCAATGACACTGGCAGCAGCTGCAGGAGTTTCGGAGGCTCTTCTTAAAACGGCTGCCACTCTTGCCACAAGCTGTCTTGGACTGAAAGGTTTTAATATATAATCATCGGCACCTATTTCAAGCCCTTTTAAAATATACTCCTCATCAACCTTGGCAGTAAGCATTATGATTGGAACTCCGGATTTCTTCCTGATATTTTTGCAGATATCCTCTCCCGAGATATCGGGGAGCATCAGGTCCAGAATAATCAAGGCAGGATCTATTCTCTCAAACACCGCCATGGCCTGATTCCCGTTAAAGGCCGTATACACTTCGTATCCGCTGTGCTCAAGGTAGGACTTTACAACGTCTACTATTTTCTGCTCGTCATCAATAACAAGTATTTTTTTTGATAAATTCATAATAGAAACTCCTGTTAACGGTTGTTATGCAAAGATACCCCGCTTTATAAAGTCAATTACGGTTGAAACCTTCGCCTTTCGGGCGACAGTGGCTGACTTTTATAAAGCGAGGTGTCTTCTAAATAAAACGGGCCTTTATTGGATCACGTCATAGCCCTGATCTTCAATTGCATCCATTATTGCCTTGCCGGATACCCTTTCCGGATCAAATTCAACCGTAACCTTTTTGTTGGCCAGATCGACAGAAACCCTGTCGACTCCGCTCAAAGCTCGGACAGCCTTTTTTACACTGTTTTCACAGTGGCTGCAGGACATTCCTTCAACAGTTATATCAGTAATTTCTTTTGCCATATAAAATCCCTCCAAATATTATATAATAAATCAACCATTTACAGCTGACCTATTTCTATTTTTTAAACGGTTTAAAGCGTTTCAGGCTGAGTGAATTTGTTACAACGGATACCGAGCTGAATGCCATTGCTCCGCCTGCTATAATCGGACTTAACAAACCAAAGGCCGCAAAGGGTATTCCGATTATATTATATATAAATGCCCAAAACAGGTTCTGCTTAATCTTGTTCATGGTTTTTTTAGACAATTTGATCGCAGTAGGTATTGAACGCAAATCACCTCTCATAAGAGTGATATCGGCAGCTTCAATAGCAACATCCGTCCCCGTTCCGATTGCCATGCCTATATCGGCCGTTGCAAGTGCAGGAGCATCATTTATTCCGTCTCCCACCATACCTACTATTCTACCCTGTTTTTTTAATTTTTCAACTTCTTCCGCCTTATTCTCCGGAAGAACTTCTGCCAGAACGTTTTTAATACCGACCTGTTTTGCAATTGCAGCAGCGGTTCTTTTATTATCCCCGGTAATCATATAGACTTCAATTCCCATATTAAGCAATTCCCCGATTGTCTCCCTGGAGTTTTCCTTTACGGTATCGGCAACAGCCAGTATAGCTTCAATCCTGTTGTTTGCAGACATGAGCATTGCAGTTTTACCCTCATCCTCCAAACCTGCAATTGTGCTTTCTATGCTGTCGATATCAATTTCTTTTTCCTTCAGCAATTTTCTTGTACCGAGTAAAATCTCCCTGTCGCCCACAATTGCTCTTATACCTCTGCCAGGTATGGCTTCAAAATTATCTGGATCAGGTATATTGCCAAAATCAGCCTTGCCTTTTTCATAAATGGCAACACCTAAAGGATGTTCCGAGTTTTTTTCTGAAATTGCGGCCAGCTTGAGAATTTCAGAGTTTTCAAGCCCGTTCAGCGAAATTACATCTGTAACCTCAGGCCTGCCATTGGTAATTGTTCCTGTTTTATCCAGAACAATACTGTTTAACTTATAGGCCCTTTCAAGATGTTCGCCGCCCTTGATCAGAATACCGTTTTCGGCACCCTTTCCGGTCCCCACCATAATTGCCGTAGGAGTAGCCAGTCCCAATGCACACGGGCACGCAATAACAAGAACGGACACCGCACTGACTATTGCGACAGTAAAGTCACCTGCCGCCAGATACCAGACAAGAAACGTAACCAGAGCAATTCCAATGACCACAGGTACAAAAATACCCGATACCCTGTCTGCTATTTTCTGTATAGGAGCTTTTGAACCCTGTGCATCTTCAACCATCTTTATGATTTGTGAAAGAGCGGTATCCTTCCCGATCTTTGTAGCTTCAAATTTAAATGTGCCGAACTTGTTGATGGTTGCACCGATAACCATGTCTCCGGCCTTTTTTTCGACCGGAAGGCTTTCTCCTGTCAACATGGATTCATCAATTGACGAATTGCCTTCAATAATTTTTCCGTCTACAGGAATCTTTTCTCCGGGTCTGACAACAACAATAAAGCCAACCTCAACCTCTTCGACAGGGATATCTTTTTCAACTCCGTCCAGTATGACCCTCGCGGTCTTTGCCTGTAGTCCCATAAGCTTCTTTATGGCTTCCGAGGTCTTACCCTTTGCAACAGCTTCAAAATACTTGCCTAATAGTATAAGAGTGATAATTACTGCACCGGCTTCAAAATAAAGTTCCTTCATCATCACTCCGTGCTGAGCAGGCACAAAAAACGCATTGTAAATGCTGAAAAAATATGCTGCCGATGTGCCCATGGCTATCAAAACATCCATATTTGCACTCTTCGACTTCAGTGCATGGTATGCATTCTTATAAAATCTGAACCCTATTACAAACTGGACCGGTGTTGCAATAATAAGCTGAAAATACTCGTTATGAAGAAAAGCTACATCTATTTTAAGCAGTGAGAGCAGCATTGCCAGTATTAACGGTGAACTCAAGACTGCAGAAGTTATCAATTCCGTTCTCAGTTTCCTGATTTCTTTTTCACGTTGGGCTTTTTCCTTGTCCTGGGAAACATCTTCAACCTTTTCGGCCTGATAGCCGAGATTTCCGATGACATTTATTATATCTGAAACCTTTACAATGGCCGGATCAAACTCAACGGCAGCCTTTTCTGTTGCCAGGTTAACGGCAGCAGCTGAAATTCCCTCCATCTTTCCAAGTCTTCTCTCAATTTTGGCAGAGCATGCGGCACAGCTCATACCTGTTATTTTTAACTCCACCTTGTTATGATTTTGAGGAGTATTCTGTAAAACGTCATAGCCGAGTTTTCTGACAACATCACTTATTTTGTCCGGATCCGCCAGGGTATCATCATACTCCACTGTCGCTCTTTCTATTGCAAAATTGACATTCGCCTGCTTCACGCCTTCCAGTTTATTCAGTCCCTTTTCAATTCTTGCAGCGCAGGCGGCGCAGGACATGCCTGTAATATTAAAATTTCCCTTTTTCTCCATTAAAAAATTCCTTTCTGCTGCAAGTATAAAGAATTTGGATCAATATTTCAAATTTCTTTATTCAAACAGCTATTATTTAAAAACCAATATCATAGTTGAAAATTCAAAAATATCAATCCCCGCAGCAGTCTCCGCTTTCTTCCCCGTTTCCACCATTTTCACCGTTACCCCCGTAACCTGAAGCCGGATCAATGTTTTCAACTTCTTCCCTGACTGAATCAAGATCAAAATTGTTTATGTCGTCCACTACTTTTATATACCCATTTATCATACCCATCCAACAACCAAAACTGAAATCTTCTTCTGGAGCAAACTCAATTTTATTTTCACCTTGAGCCAAATCAATACCTGCACCATAATTCGAGAGAATAATTCTTTTATTACAGTTGTTTATTTTCTCTCCATTGAAATTGATAACCGTTTCCACACCTTTTTGAAGAACGGCAACTGCCGGCGAAAATCCATTATCATTTACATTTATTGTTACTGTCTGAATTCCTTTAACAATTGTTCCGGCAGCTACCCCATCAGTGGGAATATTGCCGTTGTAAAATTTGGATGCCTGTGAGCCTGCGGTGCAGCAGCTTCCTGTTGTATCCGCAGAGTATGTCCAGCCATTGCTGCTGCCGGTATCGGAACTGCCGTTTGATATATCTTCCGCGGATATATATGCTGTATCTGTAGATGCTCTTACAACCGAACTCATAAAACTATAACCTGAAAAATTAAGACTTCTGCTGATCAATATAATGCCCAGTATTGCTGCAAGTACTGCACCGAACCTTCCGGTATTTTTCTTTTTCATCATGCCCCCCTGTCACCCTTGCAGCTTGAAACGGAATTTTCACAAGGCTGAATGTAAAGCTTAAATTATAAGGGTAAACGCATTATATCGTCTTCCAGTTATCTGTAAACAGATCCTTATTCTGCTCAATAAATTCTTTGGAAATAGTAAGGTTTGTACCGTCGTCCGTTTTATCCTCACCAAATATAGGTATTGGATTACAGCCGCCTCTTTGCTGTTCTATCATATCCATGGAGAACTTGTTGCCGCAGTTCTGGCAAACAAGTATATCACCCTCCTGCTTATAATAAGCTCTGGGTGAACCATTGCAAACCTGGCAGGTATTAAAGGCTGTTCTTATTGTTCCGTCACTGGCTTTTACAGCCAGTATCTCCATGTTTTTCTTTCCTATTTTAACAGGATAAAATTTAACCGTTTCCGAGATCTCACTTTTATTGATAACAACATCTGCCCCTTCGGCAGCAGCACTATCCGAATTTCCGCCTGCTCCCAGTCTTGAAACAAGAATTATCCCACCAATTATAACAGCTATTCCTATAATAATTGCGATAGGTTTATTTTTAAAGTTCATATATCCCTCCGTATTAATTTTATGATAGCATTTTAACAAACATATATGTAGATTTTATGAAGATTAAAATACAGGAAACGACTTATAATAATAAATATTAATTTACCTTAGCATATATTTACATTCATCAAAATCTAAAGTAATATTGTTTTATGTATTAAATTTCTACCAGGGGTGCGAATATGAAATCTGTAAAAATTACCTGTTTATTATCTTTAGTATGTGGTATTGCCCTTTTTGTTGCGGGATTTACTCTCCTCTTTAATATAAAAAATACTGAACCAAGTCCTGATATACCGGAAACCAGTACACCATCAATCGAAAAAAAGTCCTTTGACATAATTAATAATTATACAGGAAATATGAATCCCATAAATTTCCTCGTTTTAATAAAGGAAGCTTCCGGAAGCAATACAGATACTCTGATTATAGCCAATTATTCCCCAAAAACCAAGCAGATCAACCTTCTGACTATTCCCAGGGATACAAAGGCAACAAACAGGTCGGACATTAAAATAAATTCTTATTATGACATAGGTTACAGAAAAAAAATGCCCAAAGGTATCTCTGAATTGGAGCGTAAACAAAAGGCACTGGAATTCGCAGCTCAAACAATAAGCAACCTTACCAATATAAAAATCAATTATTATATCTACCTGGAGATTGACACAATCAAGTCAATAGTGGACAAACTCGGAGGAATTTACTTTGATGTGCCTGCCAAACTGAAATACACCGACCCTGTGCAGAATCTTCATATAGATCTGCAAAAAGGCTATCAACTTCTGGATGGAGACAAAACAGAGCAGCTGTTGAGATTCAGAAAACCCCAGACACGTTATTATACCCGTGAGGAATTGAGAGAGGTCAACAAGTATTATAATGGTTCCGATCTAAAAAGAACAGAAATGCAGCTAAAGTTTGTTAATGCTATTATTGAACAAAAGGCAAATTTGCTTGAACTTCCCAAGCTCATTCCCATAATAAACTACGCTTTTGATAATGTAATTACAAATACGGAACTTAATGACATTCTTTCACTGTTTGGTGCATTTACCCAGGGTACCAGACCAGAAATGAATACCTTTAAATTATACGGAATTGATAAAAGAATTGCAGGTGCCGACTTCTTTATATATAACGAAACTGTGGAAGACACAAAAAGCAGAAAACTGTTAAGGGCTGATGAAGTCATTGAACAATACTTTACCATACCCACCGGAAATTATATACCTGACCCGGATTCTATGTATGATTTCAAAATAGCCAACAGAGATAATCCATCAAATACCGAAACAGATTCCATGGGTGACAATAAAGACAAGCCGTAAAATAAAGCAGTAAAAAAGGGGCTGTCTCAAAACTAATGTTTTGAATAACATTAGTGAGAGGCAGCTCTCTTTTTGAGTTTTTACACATTGGAATTTACTCCAATTTTAACGATTTGAAGAATTCTTTTGACTTTTGGGAA
>JAEWJR010000034.1:0-8087 GCA_023386445.1 Bacillota bacterium
AATTAATACGTTTTTGAGTGGTTAATTTGCCCTGCGGCTGCGTTGAAGCCGCTTGCGGCAAGGCACAAAGCCTTACTGCACGCCTTTGCCTTGCCGCAAGCCAAGGACGACGACAAAGAAAAGTGGCAAAATAGCCGGCGTGAGGCGTGTTATACATTGTCAACAGAGGGTACTATGCCTCAAATTCAAAGTTTGTTTAAATTCCGGCTTAAAGCGTGATTTTCCGGGAGGTGACGGCATTAACAGTAATTGACTTTGAAAACATAAACGTGGAAGGAATTACTTATTTATGGAAAATGTAAAGTGGGTATGGAGTTATATAAAGAAATATAAACTCCGGGTTTGCATAAGCCTTATCATGGTCCTTGTTGCTTCAGCACTGAGCATGATATCTCCATATGTGTCCGGTATTATTGTTGACAGGGTTATCAAGCAGGGCCACAGGGAAATACTTTTTACACTGGCGGCATTAATGATCGGGGCCACAGTAACAAAGGCAATAATAAGATTTACATATCAAATTAACTTTGAGAAGGTCTCCCAGGGAGCATATATGACCATCAGGGAGGATATGTACAAAAAGCTGCAGGAACTGGACTTCAAGTTTTTCGACACAACCAGAACCGGTGACATTATGGCAAAAATGACAGGTGATATGGATATGGTCCGCCATTTTATATCCTGGGTTATTTACATGGTTTTTGAAAATGCCGTAATTTTTATTTTTGCGGTGATACTTTTATTCACAATCAATTGGCAGTTTACACTTGTGTTGCTTCTGGTTATACCATTTCTCGGCTGGTCGGCCATAAAACTTGCCAATGAGGTAAGACCGACGTTTTCAGCTGTCAGACAGCAGTTTTCAAGACTGAATTCGGTTGTACAGGAGAATATCAGCGGAAACAGGGTAATAAAGGCCTTTGCCACAGAAAAAATCGAGATTGACAAATTTGACAGGGAAAATGAAGCTTACAGACAAAAAAATATGGATTCGGCCAATGTTTGGTCAAAATATCTCCCCGTAATAGATTCGCTAGCGGGAACTCTTTCACTTACCATCATAATAATAGGGGGTATTCTGGTAATCAACAACCAGATATCCATCGGAGAGCTGGTAACCTTCAACTCTATAATATGGGCTCTGGGAAATCCTATGAGACAGTGCGGCTGGCTTATAAATGACATTCAGCGTTTTAACGCCTCGGCCGATAAAATCAGAGAATTTTTCGAAACAGAGACATCAATAAGCAATGTGGAAAAACCTGCCGAAGAAGATATCAAAGGTGTGGTTGAATTTAAAAATGTCTGCTTTGGCTACGAAGGGGATGAGGTTCTGAAAAGTGTCAGCCTTAAGGCCAAGCCCGGACAGACAATAGCTATAATAGGACCTACCGGTTCAGGAAAATCCACACTGGTAAATCTCATATGCAGATTTTATGACTGCAGTGAGGGTGAAGTACTCATAGACAATGTAAATGTCAGAGATATCGAATTGAGAAACCTCCGTGAAAAAATATCGGTTGCAATGCAGGATGTATTCCTTTTCTCAGATACCATTGAGGGCAATATCGCATATGGCGTACCGGATGCCCCGTATGAATCGGTGAAGTGGGCGGCGGGAATAGCAGATGCCCATAAGTTCATATCAAACCTGCCCGAAGGTTATGATACCATTATCGGGGAGAGGGGAGTGGGTTTGTCCGGCGGGCAGAGGCAGAGAATAGCACTTGCAAGAGCTATTCTGAAAGATCCTTCCATACTGATCCTGGACGATACCACCTCCAGCGTTGATATGGAAACAGAATTTGAGATACACAAGACACTAAGGTCCTTCTATAATAATAAAACAACATTTATAATTGCCCACAGAATAGCTTCTGTCAAAAATGCCGACAAGATAATAGTTCTTAACGGTGGAACAATTATTGAACAGGGTACGCATGAGGAACTTCTGGAACAGAAGGGTTACTATTATAATGTCTATCTTACCCAATTCGGCGATTTTGACGCCGCAGCAGTCAAGGAGGTGGGTTAATGGCCAGAAACAAGTACGATGTGGATGAAGAATTGGTATCGGTTTTCAGGATGAAAGACTTAATAAGGCTTTTGAGATATATGAAGCCCTATAAGCTCACTATAGTTGTTACAGTATTGCTGATGCTTACAGCCAGCGTTGCAAATCTGCTGGGTCCGGTGCTTGTTCAGGATGCAATAGACAACAAAATTCCGGCGAAAGATATTAACGGATTGATAATTTTGTCGGTCATTTTTGCAGTCACTCTTATTGTAAATGCAATATGCTTTAAATTCAGGGTCAAGCTTATGTCGACCATAGGTAATAATATTGTAAAAAAGATCAGAGAAGATATTTTTTACAAACTTCAGGAGCTTCCATTTTCATATTATGACAGCCGCCCCCACGGAAAAATCCTGGTCAGGGTACTGAATTATGTCAATTCTCTGAGTGACTTGCTGTCGAACGGTTTTATAAACTTTATAACCGATATGTTCACGCTGGTGTGTATCGTGGTTTTCATGCTGTTCATAAATGTAAAGCTTACACTGGTCAGCCTGCTGGGACTGCCTCCGCTTATAATAGCCATAATGTTAATCAAAAATATACAGAGAAGGAATACCCAGGCTTTAAGCATGAAGCAGTCAAACCTTAATGCATATATACACGAGAGTATATGCGGTGTCAAGGTAACCCAGTCCTTTGCACGTGAAAAGAAGAACGAGAGTATTTTCCACGAACTGAGCACTGCCTATAGAAAGGCATGGATGAAATTTGTCAAATCCAACTTTATTCTATGGCCCATTATTGATACCATCTCAACAACAGGTGTGGCAGTCCTCTATTTTGCAGGGATAATATGGCTGCAGGATGTATCCGTCGGTGTGCTGATAGCGTTTGTAAGTTACATATGGAGATTCTGGCAGCCAATTGCCAATATGGGGAATTTTTATAACGCAATGATCAATGCCATGGCCTACCTTGAGAGAATATTTGAGACCATAGACGAAAAGCCGTCAATTTCCAATCTGCCCGGAGCAACTGAAATGCCTCTGGTAAAAGGAAAGGTAGAATTCAAAAATGTTGGCTTTACATATGACGTAGAAGCCGGAAGTAAAATTCTTGATGATATAAACTTTAAAGTCGAACCGGGCAGTACCATTGCACTTGTTGGACCCACAGGAGCAGGAAAGAGTACGGTAATCAACCTTCTCAGCAGATTTTATGATGTCCAGGAGGGAGAGGTCCTGGTTGACGGAATAAATATAAGAAATGTCACACTGGGTTCCCTCAGAAGCCAAATGGGCGTCATGCTTCAGGATACCTTCCTTTTCTCGGGAACAGTGATGAGCAATATTAAATACGCGAGACCGGACGCCAGCGATGAGGATGCCATACAGGCTGCGAAAGCAGTATGTGCCCATGATTTTATAAAGAATCTGAAGGATGGTTACAATACCGAAATAAATGAAAGAGGAACGAGGCTGTCCATTGGAGAACGTCAGCTTATATCCTTTGCCAGAGCGCTGCTTGCCGATCCCAGAATTCTCATATTGGATGAGGCGACCTCAAGCATCGATACCCGGACCGAGCTTGCCCTTCAAAACGGTCTGCAAAGGCTGCTGAAAGGCAGAACTTCATTTATAATTGCTCACAGACTTTCTACAATAAAAAATGCGGATTGTATCATGTACATTGACAGCGGTTCAATAGTGGAACGCGGAACACACGAAGAATTGCTGAATTTAAAAGGGCACTATTACAAATTGTACAATTCACAATTCAATGTGCTTGAGGCTGTATAACCTGAACATATATTGATTTCCCGCAGGGGGGATTCAATGCGGCTTATAACTGTGTACTTTACATGCATTGAATATTGAATTATGATATAAATAAAATAAATTTGGAAGATAAACTGATTAAATTAAATATGTTTAATCTTTTAATTCGGATATGGGAGGATAAAACAGTGAGTATAACAAAGAATTATTTCGGTACTTTGCCCGGCGGAACAAAGGTAGATATTTTTACTCTTACAAATTCAAAAAAAGTATCTGTTGATATAACCAATTTTGGCGGCATAATAGTTTCGATTACAGTGCCCGACAGGAACGGAAATATGGCAGATGTGGCTTTAGGCTACAGGAACCTTGACAAATATATTGAAAATCCCGGATATCTCGGAGCACTTGTGGGAAGGCACGCAAACAGAATAGAAGATGCCAGATTTGAACTCAACGGAAAAGTATATGAACTTGCCAAGAATGATGGAAAAAATCATCTGCACGGAGGAATAACAGGGTTTCACAATGTTGTCTGGAAGGCCGAAGTCAATGGCGAAAAGCTTGTATTGACCCACACAAGTCCTGATGGAGAGGAAAATTATCCCGGGAAGGTTGACGTAAAGGTTGAATATTCATTAACCGAGGGAAATGAGCTTGTTATAGACTACAATGCGGTTTCCGATCAGGATACTGTATTGAATCTGACAAATCATGCATATTTCAACCTGGGCGGGCATGCATCGGGAGATATCCTGAAGCACCAGATTTACATAAATGCTGACAGTTTTACACCTGTAAATGATGAGTGTATCCCAACCGGAGAAATCCGAAGCGTAAAAGGCACAGTAATGGATTTTACTACGCTCAGAAATTTTGCCGAAGGCTTTAACAGCAGCGACGAACAGATTAAAAACGGGGGAGGCTATGATCATAACTGGGTTTTGAATACCAAGGGAGATATCAGGGAAGTGGCAGTAGAGTTATATCATCCCGAAAGCGGCCGTTTGATGCAGGTGTTTACCACTAAACCCGGTGTACAGTTCTATTCGGGAAATTTCCTCAATAACCTTAATGGAAAGGAAAATGCCATCTATGGCAAAAGGAACGGGCTTTGCCTTGAAACCCAGTACTTTCCAAATGCAATGAAGCACAGGAATTTTCCGTCACCTGTTCTCAAAGCAAAAGAACAGTATCATCATGTAACAATGTACAAATTTGCTACCAAGTGATTAAATAAAAAAGCAATTATAAATAACAACAAAAACCCCTGGTAAAAACCAGGGGTTAATTGTTACACAGTACCTGTCGGCACAAACCTATCTTCTAGAAAATCCACCATTAGAACTTTTTTGTGAAGCTTTTTTAGCTTTTCTACAGTCAGGACATCTTGCAGGCTCGTTTGTGAATCCTTTTTCCGCATAAAATTGTTGCTCGCCAACCGTAAAAGTAAAAGTTGCGCCGCAATCTTTACAAGTAAGAGTTTTGTCTTGCATTGGAATACCTCCAAAATTTTTTATTGCTGAGCATATAAAACCTTAAACATTACGGAGCGAAAAAGGATTGTACAAATAAGAATAAGAAATTATAAGCCTTAGCACTTATATTATACTATCTGCACAAATAATAAGCAAGAAATTTGTTATATTTGGAAATAATTAAATGGCCAGAAGTATTGACAATAACAATTTTTAAGGCATATAGAATGTTTCTAATCGTAATATAGTCCATCATCTTAATTTTTTAGTCTATTTTCAGAACATTTATTATCATCTAAAATAGTATTATGGAAACTGATAAGTATTTTTATGCAGAAATCCATGTGCGTTGATTAATTAATAAAATCGTTAAAAAATATATATTTGAAAGGAAGCAGGCCAATGATATTATTTCATGAAGATAAAAAGCTCTTTCATTTAAGTACCAGGGGTATGTCATATGTTTTTGGAGTGGGTGAATATCTCCGGAACCTTTACTGGGGGGAACCGGTAAATGCAGAAGACTGTGCGGAACTTATGGAAGTGAACTTTCACAGTTCCTTTGATCCCGATACAAATATGGACAGGGAAGAGTTTACCTGCTGGAACGGGCGCAGCTTTGCAGAGCCTTGCCTAAAACTGCAGCAGGGCGGTGAAAGTTCGGTTTTTACCGAATTCATCGGATGGGAGATTCTCAATGGGCAGGAAGATCTATGTGGATCTAATGAATCAAATGCTTCAAACGAAGCATTTGAAATAAACCGGACGGATAAGGTTCAGACTCTTAGAATCACTCTTAAGGACAAAACCAGGGAATTCTATCTTATACTTGAGTATGTGGTTTATGAAGAATTGGATATAATTTCAAGAAGGGCAATTTTGAAAAACATTGGCGGCCCGCTTAAAATAGAAAATTTTCAGTCTGCCGCATTAAGTCTGCCGCAGCTTGAGAAACCGTTCCTCAGGTATGTAACCGGTAAGTGGGCAGGTGAGTTTGTCATCAATGATATCCCTGTTAATACAGGTGTATTCAACATGCAATCGAAAAGAGGCATAACCGGGCCTCATTTCAATCCATCCTTTGCTGTTTATGAAGAGCGTGCGACTGAGCAAAACGGAAATGTCTGGTTTGGGCAGCTTGCCTACAGCGGCAACTGGAAGATATCTGTAGAGAAGACCATATTTGATAATATAAGGGTTACCGGAGGTATGAATGATTCGGATTTTTTCAGAACTCTTGGTCAGGGAGAGTCTTTTGAGACACCTGAGTTCTTTTTCGGATTTTCAAACGGAGGCTTCGGCGGAATGAGCCGCAAGCTTCACAAATTTCAAAGGGCTCATATTACAACAACGTCAAAGCCAAGAAGAGTTCTGTATAATTCCTGGGAGGCTACGGCTTTCAATGTAAATGTCCAGGACCAGATGAAGCTTGCAGATAAAGCTGCATCCATGGGTGTGGAATTGTTTGTGGTGGATGACGGCTGGTTTGGAGAACGGCATGGAGATAATGCGGGTCTTGGAGACTGGACACCCAATACGGGGAAATTTCCAAACGGGTTAGGAGAGCTCATTTCCTATGTCAATAGTTTGGGTATGGATTTTGGCATCTGGGTGGAGCCTGAAGCGGTAAATCCCGACAGCTGCCTGTTTAGAGCCCATCCCGAATGGATATACCATATAAACGGCATAGAGCCCATGCAATCCCGCAACCAGTACGTTCTTAATATTTCATTAAAAGAGGTAAGGGAATATCTTCTGAATATGCTTCGTTCTCTGCTTGCTCAAAACAATATATCTTTTCTCAAATGGGATATGAACAGAATGATTACCGATCTTGGTTCATATGAAGGTTTGGATTACAGAGAGCTGTGGAGAGCTCACATAGATGCACTTTATGAAATATGGAGCACATTGAGGCACGAGTTTCCCGAAGTAGAACTTGAAACCTGTGCAGGCGGCGGGGGACGTATAGATCTGGGGATCCTCAAATATGCCGATCAATGCTGGCCAAGTGATAATACCGACCCGTATGAAAGACTTTTTATACAGGAAGGGTTTACCAATTTTTACAACCCAGGAATAATGATGTGCTGGGTAACCGATACTCACCAGCAATACAGGAGAAACGGCAGGAGAGATATCAGTTATAAATTCCGTTCGGCCATGTGCGGAGGACTTGGTATAGGTTCGAATATCGGTAATCTTACAGATGAAGAGCTTTCCATGTACAGCAGTCATATTGATGAATATAAAAATATAAGGCATATCATCCAGGCAGGCAGACTCTATAGATTACTTTCACCTGGGAATTCCCCGGTATCAGCAGTGCAGTACATCTCTGAATCTGATGAGGAAAGTGTTGTGTTTGCATTCCTTCATTCTCAAAAGTTTGGAGATCCCTGTAAAAGACTGAAACTTCAGGGCTTGTCAAAGAATTCAAGGTATAGGGTCCAGGCTGCCGACAGTGCCGGGAGTAACAGAATATATTATGGCAGTACGCTTATGCATATAGGCCTTCCGCTTAGTCTAAAAGGTGATTTTGACAGTACCGTGCTAAAAATAAAAAAAATTTAGGAATAATAAGGATGTGCACTGTTTGATAAATAACAGTTGTCATATCCGTAAATAATATAAACGGCTGAAAGTATTGACAATAACATTATTGAAGCGTATTAAAATAAATTATAAAATCTATTGACAAATACTCTTTTGTACCGTAAAATATCAAATGTGTCTTGCGGGACATAAGATATGGTGGGTATAGCTCAGTTGGTTAGAGCGCCAGATTGTGGCTCTGGAGGCCGTGGATTC
>JAEWJR010000129.1:0-9028 GCA_023386445.1 Bacillota bacterium
CAAACAGCGCTCCTTTTATATTGTTCATATTAACCTCCTAAGCCATTTATGGCTTTGAGCCGCCATTGCGGCCACAAAACTGTAATGAAATTTGTTCTCTCCTCATCCGCTATATGGCGAATAAAGAATATAATTTAAGTTATCTGCCACACCGAATCTTTATTTTTAGATTTGAAATTATTAATGATTATAACCGCAGGAGATACTTTCTCCGGCTTTACAGGAAAATAATTTTCCGGCTACCTTGAAATCAAGGTCTGCTGTATTTTCCGGCCAGGATTCAAGTGTTACCGAGTCTTTATTTATTACTATGGTAAAAAGCTGTCCCTTAAGGTTAAGCACAAACTCCAGAGAGCTCCATTTGGAAGGAAGCTTTGGATCTACGGTAACAACATTGCCGTCAAAACCCACTCCGCCAAAGCCAAGGACTGCCGCCATCCAGGCACCTCCGCTGGCAGCAGGATGAGTGCCGCCGATATATATGGTTCCGGCGTACTGTTTTGACTCTCCTGTCAGGTCTATGGCAGCCGTCTTTAGAAAATATTTGTATGCCCATTCAGGGTTACCAGTATCGGCAGCCAACAAGGCATATACACAGGGGCTGAGGCTTGAGCCGTGTTCTGTTCTGGGCTCGTAATATTCCCAGTTAGCCTTCTTGACTTCATGGGGATACCTGTCCTTAAACAGGTTGAGCATCAACACTGTATCGGCCTGCTTGAGTATTTTAGTTGTGGCGGCAATTCCGTTTCCGCCGCCCAGATATTCATTTGGGTTTATGATCCTCCCCTTCAGCTCCCCAAGACTTATGTCCTCCAATCTGTGATATCCGTCGAACTGTTCTATTACAAGGGATTCGCCGTCAGGCTGAGGTATGTAGAGCAGAGCATTCATTTCTCTCAGAGCATCCAAATCCGGGTTGAAATCCAGATCCGCCATAAGCTTTTCATAAGCATCCGCATGTTTGTTTTCCAGCAGCTCCAGAGTCTTAGACGCCACCTCAAGCGTGTGCCTTACCATCATATTTGTAAAAGCATTGTTGTTTACTCTTTCGTGATACTCATCAGGACCCGTCACATCCAGGATCTCATACCTGTTTTTATCTTTTTTGAAATATGCATAGGACATCAAAAACCTGGAACACTCCAGGATTACTTCTGCTCCGCCTTCCAGCAGTATGCTTTCATCACCGGTCAGCCTGTAATACTGCCATATGCCGTAAACTACGTCTGTGCTGATGTGGATCTGCTTATCCCTGAAATAAGTTCTCATAGGCCTTCCGGTGAAAACATCGGTTACATTGAAATGCGTGCAGGCATCATCTCCGGTGTCCTGGCTTTCCCAGGCATAGTACGCTCCCCTGTAGCCATATTCGGCTGCCTTTCTCCTGGCACCGTCAAGTGTATGGACTCTGTACCTCATAAGATTTTTTGCAATTCCGGGATTGGTGTACAGGAAGAAAGGCAGCATGAACATCTCGGTATCCCAGAATATTGCACCCTTGTATACCTGCCCCGAAAGCCCTCTGGCAGGTATTGATGCCCTGTCGGAATGCGACGGAGCGATGGAAAGCAGGTGATAGATGCTGTACCGTAAAGCCTTTTGGGCATCATCATCGCCATTTATCTTCACATCCGACATTTCCCACCGCTCTTCCCAAAGTGCTGCATTCTCTGCAGCCAACCGTGCATAGCCTCTGCTTTTCGCCTCAAGGCAATCCTCTTCTGCCGCTTTGGGTACTGCTGTCAGAGGTTCGACAGCTTTATGAACATCACTGCCGGTATAAACCGTCACATATTTATAAAAGGTATAGGACTCTCCGGGTTGCGCTTCAAAAGATATATGTCTCAGAACCCTCCTGTCCTCTACATTTATATACATATGTGCGGCAAACCGGATATCTATCCCTTCGGCTACCGATACCGGACAGCCCAGTTCTCCTGTTACCGAATTCAATACAATCAGGTCCTCCTTAACTGCCGGCTGAATATCCTTTAAATGGGGACCGTTGATATCCCAGACCTCTCCGTCTATACCCGTTTCTATAACGATTCTGCAGCTCTCGGCCGCCTTTAATGAATATTTCATGCACATCAGGTGCACATCCGACAGTCCGAGAAACCTCTCGGTTTCTATACTCACCCTGTTTCCGCCGGACACCTGGATAGTGCTTTCCCTTTTGTGCAGTCCGGAAAATATATCCAGGCTCTGCGTATGTCCGGCTGCCTGACTGCCCGGCAGACCCAGCTGTTCATTGTTGCAGCTCAATCTTGTATAAAAGCCGTTTGGAGCGTTTACCGGTTCTCTCCACTTATCTCTGACCCTGTCATACAAGCCCAGAAGATTGCAGGCCACCAGCCGGTCCTTTTCAAATTCCTCCAATGTCCCCCTGTAGCCCATATAACCGTTTCCCAGCAGGAACTTGTTTCCATTCAGCTCGATATTATTTTTCTCAAAACCCTTCTCTTCAATTATCCAGGACATATTAACCTCCCAAGCCGTGTTATGGCTTTAGCCGTCATAGCGGCCACAACCAGTTATGAAACTTAACCTCTCCACTCCTCGGGGACAGGTATCTCCAGACCCTTTCCGTCTATACTGCAATCTACCCCGTATATTTTCACCTTTGCCTCCGGAGAGTTGATGGTTTTAAATATGACCGTTTCCTTCATCACCTTTACTTCAAGAACGGCTTTTCGGTAAAGCACTCTGAAGCTGTAGGATTTCCATGCCGCTGGTATTGATGGGTTGAACAGAAGCATTTCACCGTCGGATCTCATACCTCCGAAGCCGTAAACTATATTGACCCAGGCAGCAGCTATGGAAGTGGTATGCAAACCTTCCCTGGTATTTCTGTTATAATTGTCCAGATCCATGCGGGTTGCAAAACTGAAAAAATCAAAGGCTTCCTTGTGACGTCCCAGCTCTGATGCCAAAACCGAATGAACCGACGGTGAAAGTGAGGATTCATGAATGCATCTGGGCTCATAGAATTCGTAATTTGCTCTTTTGCTTTGATAGGAAAAACTCTGATTATGCAGGAACATGAACATCAGTACATCGGGCTGCTTTATCATGTCGTTTCTGTATATCCTGTCATAGGACCAGCTGTGATAAAGAGGAAAATCTTTAACAGGTATGGCTTTGATATCAATATGCGGCAGATCAAAATATCCCTCGTGCTGTTCATATATTCCCGTTGTTTCCTCCAGAGGAATCCTCATATTTTCAGCCATGCTGCTCCAGTTATCCAATTCGGCCGCCTCAAGGCCAAGCTTCTTTTGAATTTCTGCATATGCTTCCGGCTTGATGGCTTTAGTCTCCGCTAAAACCTCAATAGTATATTCAAAGGTCTTTTTAGCCATAAAATTTGTGTAGCAGTTATTATTCACCATCATCTGAAATTCATCAGGACCCATGACACCATAATAGCCGAATTTACCGGTCCTGGAACTCCACTGGCCCCTTGTGGCAAGAAAGCGGCATATCTGTACCAGCATCTCCAAACCATTTTCATACAGAAAGGCCTTATCTCCCGTAATTTTCACATAATGCCTGATGCCATAAGCTACTGCCGTACTTGGCTGGAATTGGAGACTTGCATGCTGCCATAGTGTACAGCTCTCTGTTCCGTCCAGTGTTGCTATGGGATAACATGCGCCGTCACAGTCCAGCTCCCCAGCGCGTTCGATTGCCTGAGGGAGAGTGTTATATCTGTATTCAAGCAGGTTCCTTGCCGCCTTCGGATTATTGAAAAGATAAAAGGGCAGGCAATAGGTTTCGGTATCCCAGAAGGCATTTCCGCCGTACGCTTCTCCTGTCAGTCCCTTTGCCCCGATATTCATGCCGGAATCCTCACCGTGATAGGTCTGATGCATCTGAAAAATGCAGTATCTTATTCCCTGCTGGTTATGGGCATCACCCTCAATGGAAACATCAAAGGTGTTCCAAATATCGTTCCAGTAAACCATATTTTCAGCTAAAGCCTCATCGTATTTTTTTGCACTGTGCAGATTTGCAAGCTCAATCCCTTCCGACCATACTCTTTCAGGATTTTTATCCGTATTCTTTTCCGCGTGCACCACAGCCGTCTTGTCAAAGTAAACCTTTCTGCCCTTTTCCAAAGCCAGCTTGAAACCCAGATAATTCAATTTATCCTTCTCAATATATTTATAATCCAATGGTTGTTTACTTTGTATCTTAAATCCGGCATACACCATCTGCCCGCTTGCTTTGGTCCTTCCCAGGCTTCCGGTGATGCCGTCCGAAAGCCCTTGCTTCAGGCAATCCCAAAGACTCCTTTGCATGGTTTCATGTATAGGTGAAAAGTCAAGACCTGCCTTGACTTCAATATTCCCCGAAAAATTTACAGGTTCAAGTGTAACTCTCTGGCAGCCCAGCTTCGCTGTTATCATACTCAGAAATCTTGTGAACTCCACCTTGATTTCCTTCCCGGTTTTTGTATGCCATAGGAACTCTCTGGCCAATACGCCGGTTTTCATGTCCAATCTCCTCTTGAAGCTGCTGATTTCACTCTTTGCAAGGTCAAGTTCCTCTCCATCCAGTTCCAATCTGGTGTAAAGCCAGTCAACACCGTTCACCATAAAGGTTCCTCGGTTTGAAATGCCCTTATAGGCGGATTTTTCCGTTATATTTTCTTCGTATACCCCGTTAAGATAACTTCCCTGCAGCTTATCACCGCTGTAGCCTTCTTCAAAATATCCGCGAACTCCCATGTACTCATTGCCAAGGGAAAATATTGACTCGGATACACGGCCGTAATCAGGATTAAAACCTTCTTCAATTACCTCCCACGGACAAACTTTAAAATAATTATCTGCAAATTTACCCATATAGCCTCCATTTTTTTAAATCATAGAGCCAACGTCCAATGTATCACAATTCCATTTTTTAAAAATATTTACTTTACTAAACTAAAGAAGGTTGGCACAGAACCAGCTGTGCCAACCAACCTTCAGTAAAGAGCGTTAATTATTTATTTTTAGCTGCTATAAATGCATCCAGCTGTTTTTGTTTCTCTGCAATAACCTTATCCATTCCGGCTGCTTTTAAAGCATCGTTGAATTTTGGAATTGTTGTTTCCGGATCTACCGAGCCTGAGTATATAGCACCTGTATACTGCTTGATTACATTGTTGTATGCAGCAACTTCGTTCTTTACAGGTGTTGAATCAAAGCTGAAACCCAAAGCTGCCGATCTGTCGGCACTGTCGTTGAACTTCTTGTACTGGTCGTAAATATCCTTTTCATCCGATTCCCAAAGATAGTTAAGTGTAACGTCACCCATCAACCAGCTCATATTCAGGTTATAAGTTGAGTTTTCAGCTGTCATTCCATCAGGATACTTGATAGTGTTATCATCAACCTTTACATAGTCCTTACCCTCAACACCCCAGTTCAACAGGTTAACAAGGTATTTGTCCTTATGAAGCAGGTTCGCAAACATTACCGAACGTGCAGGATCGTTTGCTGTGCTTGGTACTGCAAGTATGGCACTTGCTGCGTCACTTGTGGTCATATACGGCTTATCCATCGGGATATAGATTACCGGCATACCGCTCTGACGGCCTTCCTGTGCTGCTATACCCGGTTTTCCTGACTGGCCGTAACCTGCTGCCTTTTTAGCCTTTACAGCCAGGTATTCCATTTGAGTTGTTGATGCAGCATCCTTATTTATGTAACCATTTTTAAACCATTCACGTGTTAATTTTGCAGCATCCATGAAATCCTGCTGTTCAAACATGTTTACAACCTTTGTATCACCTGCTGTTCTGCTTATGCAGCCAGGGCCGTCGCCAAGCGTATCGTAGGCATTGATAGCCATCATCTGAACCATTGGTGAGTTTTCAGATCTTGCTGCCAGAGGGGACATTCCGGATTCGCCCTTTTTTATTTTTTCGAGGTAGGGGGTCAGGTCGGACCAGGTTTTGACTGTATCGGCACTGATGCCATATTTATCTGCTATTTCCTTATTGAAGATCAGACCTTTATCGGCAGCCCATTCCTTATAGCCTGTAAGACCATAAGCCTTGCCGCTTATAAATCCGGCTTCTCTAACGTCCTGGGGAACTGTTGCCAGATAGTCGGGAGCGTATTGTGCAATCAGATCATCTATTGGGAGAATCTGTTTCTTTGCTGCAAACTGCGCTTCAAACATCCAGGATGCAGTAAACATCAAGTCAAATTTCTCACCCGAAGCAAACATAAGATTAACTTTATTAGCGTAATTTCCCCATGATATCGGACGGTATTCCAAAGTAGCGTTTATTTTTTCAGTAAGATATTTACTTGCTTCTTCATTTACAGCCGCCAAATTCTTTGGAGTCTCACCCATTGTTACAAATACCAGCTTGACAGGCTTCAATGTCTTGGGGTCAATCGCACCTGCCTCGGTTGATGCAGCAGCGCTTGATTCGGCAGCTGCAGTTGTTGATACGGCAGCCGTTCCGGTTGAAGTGCTTGTGGCAGTGGATGTGTTTGAACTGCCGCATCCGGAAAGAGCCATGGTAACTGAGAATGAAACTGCCAATAACAAAGTTCCAATCCTTCTTTTCATTTTATACCCTCCATATAAAACTGTATTAATAATCAGGCCTTTACCTGTATTATCCTTTAACTGCTCCAATAGTCAATCCCTTTATAAAGTATTTTTGGAAGAATGGATATGCAAATATTATGGGACCAATTGCAACGATGGCCATGGCCATTCTCGAGGTCTCCTGGGGAAGGGAGGCCAGAGAAGCCGACATGTTATTACTTTTGGTGTTTTGTGCAAGATACTGTATGTTCAACAGAATACTCTGTAAAACATACTGCATACTGTAATTATCATGATTTACCTGGAAAATCATACTGTTATACCAGTCGTTCCAGTAAGCCAGTGTTGCAAACAAACCTATTGTGGCATATACCGGTTTGGACAGCGGTATTACAATCTGGACAAATATCCTGAATTCGCCTGCGCCATCCATATTGGCCGCTTCCAGCAGTTCCCCGGGTATTGTATTCTGAAAGAACGTTCTCATTATCAATACGTTGAATCCGTTAAGAAGAAGCCCCGGAACAACCAAAGCCCAGATATTATCGTTAAAGTGCAGATAGTTTTTCATTACAATATACCAGGGAACCAGACCTCCGTTAAATAAGATGGTCAGCACTACAAACATTGTGAAGAATTTTCTGTAGGGCATGCTCTTCCTTGAAAGCGGATAAGCCAGTGCCGAGGTTATTATCATACATGCCAGAGTTCCCGCAACAGTTGCAAAAATAGTATTGCCATAAGCTCTTAACAAAACATGCGGATCATTAAATAGATACTGATATGCATAGGTTGAAAATTCATGCGGTAATAAGGAGTAGCCGTATTTGTTTATTGAATCTTCACTCGAAAACGATATGGCAACTACCAGTAATACCGGCAGAATTGCTGCAGCAGAACAAAATATGAATATAACATGTATTAACCAGTGAGTTCTGTTATTTTTCATCTTTTAATTGACCTCCATAAGCCATTGATGGACATGAGCCTTTTTTTAATTTAGCCGGAACATTCATTTGAATAAATAATCCTCAGAATAGAGCGTTTTCCGGGCTGATTTTGCGAACTACCAGATTTGTAGTCAGCACCAATATAAAACCTACCACCGACTGATAAAAACCTGCTGCCGATGACATACCGATATCTCCCATGTTTACAAGGCTGTTGTACACATATGTATCAATAACATTTGTTGCAGGCAGCAAAGTGCCTGAGCCCATTGGAAGCTGATAAAACAGGCCGAAATCCGAATAAAATATTCTGCCGATGGAGAGAATTGTCATAATGACCATAACAGGCACCAGCAGCGGAAGGGTTATATATTTAACCTGCTGCCATTTTTTTGCACCATCTATTGTGGCAGCTTCATAATACTCCGCATCTATCCCGGTCATAGCCGAAATGTATATGATACTGCCATATCCCACATTCTTCCAGGCATTTGTTATAACCAGTATAAAGGGCCAGTATTTTGGTTCCAGATACCATGAAATTGGCTCAACACCAAAAGACTTTAATATGTATCTGTTGACAAGTCCGGAATCCGGATTCAGTAACGAATATACCAGATATGCCACAATTACTGCCGACAGAAAAAACGGAAGCAGTACCGCACTCTGGTAAAATCTTTTTGTGTAACGGCCGCGTACTTCATTCAATAAAATAGCCATGGTTACTGACAGAAGCAAATTAACTACTATGAAAACAGCATTGTAGCCCAGAGTATTCCGGGTCATTATAAATGCGTCAGGTGTATCAAACAGATATCTGAAATTATCAAAACCAACCGTCGGGCTGAACAAAAATCCATCCTCGAAGTTATAATTTTTAAAGGCAATAATAATACCAAACATCGGGATATAATTATTCAGCAGCAGATAAATTATGCCCGGCAGCATCAAAAGATAAAGAACCTTATGTCTTAATACGGCGTTCCATCTGTTCCGTCTTTTGAGAGGGCTGATTGTGTTGCTTTCAACTTTTACGATTGTATCCATTTGAAAGGTCTCCTGTAAATTCAATTGTGACTGGTTGTTTGGAATCTATGTTTGTATTATATAACCTTGCATAAAGTTGACTCTACCAAATCCGTGACATCATATGTAACAATTGTTACCTCTTTTCAAAGAGCTGATTTGTATATTTCGCACAAAAAAGTGTGTCGCGAAACTAAGACAATTGAAATATATGTGGAAATTGTAATAGTGCTCCCATACTAACTTCAACTTGTTGTGCTAGTTAATTTTATTTATACTTTACCTAGGTAATATTTTTATATTAACTGGTAACTTCCGTACTAACTTCATAAAATAAGGATGCACCCAAAACAATTGCGAAAATTGTATCGCCTCATTTAAAGCGGTTTTGCCGTCGCTCAAACTCGACCTCCTGTCTCGATTTGAAGCTCAAAGCAACGTCCTGTTGCTTTGCCGGCAAAACCACTTTACCTTCGTCGACAATTTACCGCAATTGT
>JAEWJR010000151.1:0-172181 GCA_023386445.1 Bacillota bacterium
TCCTATTTAATGTTCAATAAATGATTTTATAAGGTGGTGAACTATGGATCAGATTGATTTACAGTCAAAAACACTAGAAGATTTGCGTTATATTGCAAAAATGATGGGTGTAAAAAACATATCCAAATTAAAAAAGAATGAATTATTGGATATATTGAAAAATTCTGAAGAAGCAAATAAAAGTATTGATTCCAAGACAGCCGAAAAGGCTGATTCCGGGGAAAACGTATCTGATCGGAACGAAAAGGGTAATAAAAATGAAAACCAGGCCGGTGCTTCAAGTGAAAAAAATTCAACTGAGGTAATAGGTGCAGAAAAAACTGAAGGTACTAAAAATAAAGCAAGTCAGAGTAAGCCGGAAAAACCCGGTAAAGATGAAATTGCAAACAGCCCGGAAAATAAGGCTGCCCATCCCGGTAAAACCAGGAAAATCGCTAAAACCGACAAAGATACTGATTCAGATAAAAACAAGGATGTTCCTGTCACTAAACAAGAAATACAGGAAACACCAACTCAAAGCATTGCTCCCGTCAGGAATGACGCAGATGAACCGAAGGTGAACGAAGAAGATAAGCGGGCTGAGATAGAGACCTCCGTTTTGAGAAAATCCAAAAGAGGCAGACCAAGCAGGGCGTCAAAGGATGCATCAACGGAGCAGGAGGCAGAAGAGTCTGCAAAAATCGTACCTGAAGCATCTGAACAAAAGGATGAAATAGTTAACCGGGAGCCCAAGCCGGGAAGGCTGTCGGAGAAACTGATACATCCAGTTAAGACCGGGGATATTAAAAAGCCTGCTTCCATGAAGGTTCCTCCGGTAAAGAACGAGCAAAAGCCACAAGACGAAGCTGAGAAGAAGCCTTTAATTACTGCAAAGCATGCTCCAAGACATATAAAAGCCAATGCGCCTGCCGTGAATCCAGACAAACCTTTTCTACCGCAGTCTAAGCCGCAGAGATCTGTCAGCCAGCTGCCAAGACCGCAGCAACAACAGCAACAGCAGAATAATGCACAGCCGCAGAGTCCGGTGCAGCCCCAGGCTTCACAGCAGCAAAACCAGCCGGTTCCCCAGCAGCCGCAAGTACCGTCACCCAATGCTCAGGCAGCTATGCAGTTACCACAGCAGACAACTCAGCAAATACAGACAGCTCCGGCACCGCAGGCTGTTCAAACTGCCCCCTCTCAGCCTCAACAGCAGTCAAACGAGAAAATAGAAGCTGATGATCCTGTAGAAGGTGTTCTTGAGGTATTGCCCGATGGATACGGATTCCTTAGAAGTGAAAACTATCTGTCAGGACCAAGAGATATTTACGTATCTCCTTCCCAGATAAGGCGATTCGGCCTTAAAACGGGAGACAAGCTAAGGGGAAAAGGAAGGATTCCAAAGGAAGGGGAAAAATTCCAGGCATTACTCTATGTTCAGTCAATAAATGGTGATACACCTGATGTTGCTTCCAAGAGAATACCTTTTGAATATCTGACTCCCATATACCCTGACAGCAGAATCACATTAGAATCTGCTCCCAGAGAATTCTCCACAAGATTAATAGATCTAATAGCACCTATTGGTAAAGGTCAGAGAGGTATGATAGTATCACCTCCAAAAGCCGGTAAAACCATTTTACTTAAAAAAATAGCCAATGCTATCACAGTGAATTATCCTGAAGTAGAACTTATTGTTTTATTAATAGATGAACGTCCCGAAGAAGTAACCGATATGCAGCGTTCAATAAAGGGAGAGGTTATATACTCTACTTTTGACGAAGTGCCCGAACATCATATCAAGGTTGCGGAGATGGTTCTGGAGAGGGCTCAGAGACTTGTTGAACAAAAGAAGGATGTAGTTATACTTCTTGACAGTATTACAAGGCTTGCAAGAGCATATAACCTTACTATTCCTCCTACAGGAAGGACTTTGTCGGGAGGTTTGGACCCCGGTGCACTGCACAAACCCAAGAGATTTTTTGGCGCTGCCAGGAATATCGAAAACGGCGGAAGTTTGACCATTATGGCCACTGCGCTTATTGAAACAGGAAGCAGAATGGACGATGTTATTTTTGAAGAATTCAAGGGAACGGGTAACATGGAGCTTCACCTTGACAGGAAGCTGTCTGAAAAGAGAATCTTTCCTGCTATTGATATTAACAAGTCCGGTACACGCAGAGAAGAATTACTGCTCAGTCAGAAGGAACTCGAAAGTGTATATGCTGTCAGAAAAGCAATGAGCAACATGGGTACCGCAGAGGTGACGGAGATATTAATAAACAGACTGTTGCAGACTAAAACCAACGATGACTTTATAAAGAGTATTAATATATCCTTCCTTGATAAAAACCAATGATGACCAGGTGAAGTCACAGGTCAAACTGGAATAAACCGGATGGAGTTAATAATCAAAAAGGGTATTGCGGTAAAACAGTTTTTATGTTAAAATATCACTTGCCTCTAATAAGCAACTTAGTACAATCTGTACGTTGAATATATATAAATTGAGGACTTTTCAATTTTGTTTGAAAGAAGGTGAAAAGCAATGAAAGAAGGAATACATCCAGATTACTCGGAAGCAGTTGTTAAGTGTGCTTGCGGTGAAACTTTTACTACTGGTTCTACAAAAAAATCCCTTCACGTTGAAATTTGTTCAAAGTGTCATCCTTTCTTTACAGGAAGGCAGAAACTCATTGATACTGGTGGACGTGTTGATAAGTTTAAAAAGAAATACGGTATCGTTGATAACGCATAATATGAAAACATTAAAGGACTGGGAGCATGTTTCCCAGTCTTTTGCTTATTGTCCGGAAAAGTACAAATTCTTTGCAGAAATATCTTTTGTCCAAATACGACGGCCCCTAATAACTTTTAAACAATATCAAAACAATTGACTTGCTTTGTTAATTGCTTTAATATGAGCCATATAGGGATTATTATTTATAAAAAGATAATGTATTGAATATACGTTTTTTGAGATTATATTTAAGGAGGTTGCAATGAAGAAGACAACTATTGGCGGGCAGGCTTTGCTTGAAGGGCTATTGATGATCGGACCCGAATTCAGAGCCACAGCTATAAGAAAACCTGACGGTGAAATAGTAATTGATAAAAAACCGCAAAAACCTAAAGGTAAACTTTCCAGGATACCTATCGTCAGGGGAGCTGTTAACCTCTTTTCCCAGATGGTTATCGGTGTAAAAGCATTGATGTATTCGGCGGAATTTGTTGACCTTGAAGAGGGAGACAAATATGAACCGTCAAAACTCGAAAAATGGCTTGATGAAAAGTTTGGAGATAAAATAACCGACATTGCCATCTATTTCTCAGTTATAATATCCATTTTGTTCAGTGTAGGTCTTTTCATATTACTTCCGAATTTTATCGCAAATTTTATACCTATAAACAGAGAATCGTCGTCAGGTGTGGTCATCCTCAACCTGATTGAGGGAGCAATAAGAGTAGGATTATTTATCGGATACCTTGCGCTGGTTTCACTTCTCAAGGAGATGAAGAGAGTGTGGGAATATCATGGAGCCGAGCACAAAACAATTCACTGTTATGAACACAATGACGAGCTTACGGTGGAGAATGTCAGAAAATACACTACAAAGCACCCACGCTGCGGTACTTCTCTGTTCTTTACCATTATGATTATCAGTATATTGATATTTTCCTTTACAGGCTGGCACAATGTTTTCCTGAATGCGCTTATCAGGATACTGCTGGTGCCGGTGGTGGCAGGTATTTCTCTTGAGGCCATAAAGTTTGCGGTGAAACATGACAATTGGTTATTTAAAATTTTCAGTGCTCCCGGTCTTATGTTCCAGGCATTTACAACCAGAGAGCCTGATGACAGCCAGATTGAGGTGGCTATTGCAGCTTTTAAGGAAGTTATTCCCGCGGAAAACGATGGAAGTGACGAATGGGGAAAGTAAGTGAGAAAGTTAGCGAGCGTGTAATTATATGAAAACTATCAGGCAGTTTTTGCAGTATGCAACAGAAACTTTAAAAAATGCTGGTATTGAGACCCCGGTTTTGGAAGCCGGGGTTATACTTTGCCATGTATTGAAGTGCAATAGGACTTATCTCTTTTCTCACGGTGACAGGGTACTTGAAGCTGATGAACTTGAAGGATTGGAAGCCTTCCTCCGCAAGAGGTCGGAAAATGTTCCCCTGCAGTATCTTCTGGGTGAGGCGGAGTTTATGTCTTTAAGCTTTAAGGTTAGCCCTGCCGTGTTGATTCCGAGACAGGATACCGAAATTCTGGTGGAAAAATGTATTGAACTGATAAACGGAAACGGGATCAATGGACTGATAAATGAAAGTTCCGGAGCAAGGGTTTTGGACATGTGTACAGGATCAGGCTGTATAGCCGTGAGCATTGCACACTATTGCCCGGACAGCAGGATCGTAGCATGTGATGTGTCACAGGATGCCTTGGAGATAGCCAAAATAAATTCGGTGCGGGCCGGAGTGGAGAAACGGCTGAAATTTTGCTGCGGAGACCTTTTTGAGGCACTTGAAGACAGAGAGAAGTTCCATATTATAGCCAGTAATCCCCCATATATTGAAACCGGAACAGTAAAAATTCTTCAAAGGCAGGTCCGGGACCACGAACCTTATATCGCCCTGGACGGCGGCGCAGACGGCCTGGATTTCTATAAAAAAATAATTTGTGCTGCGCCCGGATTTCTTTATGAGGCTGGATACCTGGCGCTGGAAATAGGGTACAATCAGGGTGAAAGTGTCAGCGGGCTCATGGAGAGCGGCTTTGAAAGCGTTACTGTCCTGAAGGATTTGGGCGGAAACGATAGAGTTGTATTCGGAAAAATAAAAAAATAGGAGAAACGATACTGTTGTGTCTGGAAGGCTTAAATAGCCGGTTAATTATATACAGTAATAATACTTATCAGTCCGCGAGTACAGCTTCGTGTCAATGTGGCAGCACGGTAGAAATAACTGAAGAAATAGATTAAACAGTACGCTGTTTCTTCAATTATTTCGTGTGCAACACATTGATACAAGCTTGTACGGGAGGACTATATAAACTGAACACGTAAATAATTAATCTGCTTATCCGGCCTTCCAAACACAACCCTGAGTTTCTAGTCGTTCCACAGTTTCAAAGCACCTGCGTCCTGCAGGTTTTTTACTATGATCATGCTGATAGGTCCGATAAACATCCCAAGAATGCTGAAAAACTGTAAGCCTATATACATGGCACACAGTGTCACCAGCGGGTGAAGGCCTATCTGACTTCCTATAATCTTGGGTTCCATGATCTGTCTTATAAGTATTCCAAGGATATATATTATTGCCAGCCCAAAAGCCAGAGGCATATTGCCGGTGAATACGTTCCACAGTATCCAGGGAAGCATGACTACTCCTGTTCCCACAATTGGGATGGCGTCGGATAATGCTACAATTAAAGCCAATAAAAAAGCATATTTTACATCCAATATAAACAAGCCTACACTTACTTCGATAAAGGTAAAACCCATGAGTATTAAAATTGCTCTGAAGTATCCCAGCAAGGCTTTGATGGTATCCTTTTTAATCCCTGTCATACGCTTCCTCCAGGAGAAAGGCAGCTGTCTGTAGAAAAATGAAGAGATGGCCTTACGGTCACTGCTGATGAAGTAAGTTGCCAATATGGTAACTATGGCAAATACCGTTAATTTCGGGATAGAAGATACGGTGCTGATGGCGGTTTGTATGATAGCTGTTATAAATTCAGTGATTTTTGTGGTAAAAGAAGAAAGGTTTGTTGTGACGGTACCAGTTACTTCAACCGGGAGAGCGTTATAAAAGTTTGTGAACTTAAGCAGCAATTTGTTCAATTTATCAGATATATCTATTGCATAAGAATTTATATTATCCTGAAGAGCAGTCAGCTCATTATAGACCTTAATAATTCCTAGAGTGATTACAAAAGCCAGAACTGACATTGTAAACAGCAGGGAAATACAGGCTGCAACTTTCCTGGATATTTTAATTTTTTGCAAAAGCCTGATTACAGGCTCATTTATATAGGAAACTATAATTGCAATTACGAAAGGTGCAAAAAAAGGCAATAAGTATTTGATGGAAACATATATGAAAGCGAATATAATTACTATTAAAACAATTTTCTTAACCGTACCCTGGTATTTGTCCCAAAAACCCATAGTTCCTCCAATAGCAAATGTAATTCATCATTTGAAAAAGTGCTATTACTATTATATTACAAATTTATGCCGTTGAGTGCCGGCTAATATAACAAAATTTATATTAATATACTTCATATATTAGACAAATGAGGCATTAATGTAAGAACAGGAATGTTACATTTCTACCGGGATTACACTGTGTCCAACCAAAAAAAACCATATCTGCTTATAATGGTGTAATCATTTCATATTATGGAAGCATATAGTGATAATTGTATACAATATTCAGATTTTTTATTTAAATCCCTTATAAATATAGGCTTTTTGCTTTTAATTTACTGAAATATATTGTAAAATGATAAACGGAAGACATTGTGAGAGTATGACCGATTAAAGTCATAATTCACTATTTTATTCTAGATTAAATGAGTTTGACTTAATGTCGGTTTCTAATTATCATTTATTAGGGAATGGATTTCTAAACTTATAATTTTCCCGTATCTGATTATATGACATTAGGCTTTTATGAATTTTCATTATTTATTGATGCAAATGGATAGTGGCGATTCTTAAAAAATATAAGGGGTTAAAATAACATTTTGAAAGGAGAATTAGCTGTGGATTGGTATTTATTACTGGCAGCTATTCTGCTGCCTGCACTGAGTGCGGCGTTATGCTTTACAATCAGAAATCAGAAAGTGCGTATAGCAATAGTAAGCATTTCAACACTATTACTCTTTGCGGTGGCAGGCGGATTTATTGCACTTATGGTAGAATCTCCCGATGGAAAACTAGTATTCCAAATGGAGCACAGTGTACTTGAATTAGTCAGTTGGGTGATCAAGGGCTTTGACCTGTTACTTTTCTGCTATATAGCGTACATCGGATTAAAGCATAAAAAGGCAATAGTATTTATTTTATCAGTATTACAATTTATACCTTGGGCATTATTTGAAATATTTGGAGTTTTCGGAAAGGTTAACGAACCTGAAGCAGCATTTGTAATTGATTACCTGTCATTAATAATGATAATGCTGGTATCAATTATAGGTCCGATTATTACCGTATTTGCCATAGGTTATATGAAGGAACACGAGCATCACCTGCACTTGAAGGTGTCCAGACAACCAAGATTTTTCATGATACTGTTCATTTTCCTGGGTGCCATGAATGCACTGGTGATGACCGACAATTTATCCTGGATGTACTTCTTCTGGGAGATAACAACACTTTGCTCCTTCCTGTTGATATCCCATGATGCAACGGAAGTAGCCATCAAGAACGGTTTAAGAGCTTTATGGATCAACTCGGTTGGCGGTCTGGCATTTATTATTGCAATAGTGCTGATGAACTCCAGCCTTAATACACTTTCAATACAGGAAATTTCAGCATCAGGAATGGAAGGAGCCCTTGCAGGAACTCTTCCCATTGCACTTGCTCTGCTGTGTATAGCAGGTTTCACAAAGTCGGCACAGTTCCCGTTCCAGAGCTGGCTGCTGGGAGCCATGGTTGCGCCGACTCCTGTATCGGCACTGCTTCACTCCAGTACAATGGTTAAAGCCGGTGTGTATCTGGTGGTAAGAATTTCACCTGCATTTTCAGGAACAATACTCGGACAGATGGTTGCAATAGTGGGAGGCTTTACTTTTGTGGCAGCGTCCGCTATAGCAATAAGTCAGAGCAACGCCAAGAAGGTTCTTGCGTATTCAACAATAGCAAACCTTGGTTTGATCATCTGCTGTGCAGGTATCGGAACAAGAATATCTCTTGCTGCCGCAGTACTGCTTATGATATTCCATGCTGTTTCAAAAGGACTGCTGTTCCTTTGTGTGGGTACTATCGAATTGGGTATCGGAAGCCGTGATATCGAAGATATGCAGGGCTTGTTCAAGAGAATGCCGTTTACAACCGTAATAACAGTTATAGGCCAGATTTCAATGTTACTGCCGCCATTCGGCGTTCTTATAACAAAATGGATGGCTATAGAAACTGCTGTTCATCAGCCGCTGGTGCTTTTGTTCATAATTTTGGGAAGTGCCTTGACCGTTGTGTTCTGGGCCAAGTGGATAGGTATCATTTTGACCATGTCCTATAAGCCGAAGTTCCACATTGAAAAATTGTCCTTCTCAATGAAGGCCGCACTTTCAGCCTTGATTGCATTTGTTATGGCGGCAAGCATAGGTATCGCTCCGCTGTACAATCATTTTGTAAAGCCTCAGATTCTTTCCTTTAAGATGGCCGATAAGGAAGAACTTGCCGGAACCGGTCTGGGAATCTGGCTTCATAAAGTGGATGCTGCCGTTTACGGCGGATTTGCTTCCATCATGTTCTTTGCCGTGATTCTGATCCTTATGGTTGCAATACCGATAATTGCAAACAGGATCAAGCCAAGCAGATTAAAGCCTCCGTATTTATGCGGTGCCAATGCCGACGAAGATTTAAGAGGTTTGGAATTCATCAGCCCTGGAGACAAGGTTGAGACCGTTGTGGTAAGAAACTATTACATGCAGTCTGTATTTGGTGAAAACAAGCTGACCTTCTGGGTTAATGCTGTTGCAGGTGCTGTAATTATTATAATGTTAGGGGTGGTGATTGGATTATGAGCATAAACAATTTAATTATAGCTGTTATTGCCATAATAGCCGCTCCAATAGTTGGTGGTTTATTAACTGGTATAGACAGAAAAATAACTGCTAGAATGCAGAATAGATTTGGACCTCCGCTGCTGCAGCCCTTTTATGACTTCTTCAAGCTTTTGGGCAAGCAGGGTATAGCAGTAAACCAGACTCAAATGGTTTATGTTATGGGACATTTGTTCTTTGCTGTAGGTGCTTTTATAATGCTGGTTTTAAAACAGGATTTGCTGATGCTTATGTTTATCCTGGCATTCTCAGCTGTTTCATTGATAATGGGAGCCATGAGCGTTCGTTCACCTTACAGTAAGATAGGCGCTCAGAGAGAAATAATGCAGATGATGGCTTACGAGCCTGTACTGCTTTTAATGGTTGTTGGTGTCTACAAGGCAACAGGAAGCTTTATGATTTCAGAAATATTCAACCATGAACAGCCTTTACTGTTGAGCTTGCCGTTGGTATTTCTTGCCTTCCTTTTCGTCCTGACCATCAAGCTGAGAAAGTCACCTTTTGACTTTTCAACTTCACATCACGGACATCAGGAACTTATAAAAGGTCTTACCACAGAGTTTTCCGGAACTCAGCTGGCTCTGATTGAGTTGACACACTGGTTTGATCTTGTACTTTTGCTGGGATTAATTACATTGTTTTTTGCTCAGCCTATTTGGGTAGGTATATTAATAGCATTAGCGAGCTACTTCTGTGAAATAGTTATTGATAATATAAGCGCAAGAGTGACCTGGCAGTGGATGGTGAAAGTAACCTGGGTAGCCGGAATTGGTGCGGCGCTTGTAAATATAGTTTGGATGTACCTATAACGGAGTTTTTGAAAAAGGAATGGCTAACTAATTGTAAGAAAGGTGAATTGTATGGGTATAATAAGCAAGTCAAGGAAAAAATCACCCTGGGTAATGCATTATGACTGTACAAGCTGCAATGGCTGTGATATTGAGGTTTTGGCCTGTCTCACACCGTTGTATGATGCTGAAAGATTGGGAATAGTAAATGTAGGTAATCCCAAGCATGCAGATATTTTGCTTGTTACCGGTTCTGCAAATAAAAGAAATGCACAAGTATTAAAAAATATATACAATCAAATGCCTGATCCGAAGGTAGTAGTTGCAATCGGTGCCTGTGCCTGTACGGGAGGAATTTTCAGAGAGTGCTACAATGTAATGGGCGGAGTTGAAAATGTTATCCCTGTCGACGTATTTGTACCGGGCTGCTGTGCAAGACCCGAAGCTATTATTGACGGAATAGTCCAGGGTATAGGCAAGCTGGATGAAAAGGCTGATGCAATGAAGAACGAAGGCAAATAGTCCCTTTTGGGCTCAAAGCCATAGAATGGTTCGGGAGGTTAGTAGAATGATTGAAAATTTAGTGGAAATTACGAGTGACCAATTACTTGGTGAAATAACTAAGGCCAAGGTAGAAGGCTACAGATTTGTTACTGCATCATGTGCAGATAATGGTGATGACACTATAGATGTTATTTATCATTTTGACAAGGACTACGGGATGAAAAATTTCAAGGTCAATGTTAAAAAAGGTGAAGAAGTTCCCAGTATTTCAAAAGTAATTTTCAGTGCATTGCTGGTTGAAAATGAAATGAAAGAACTGTTTGGATTAAATATAACCGGTATAGTGATTGATTACGGCGGACATATGCTCCTGTCCGAAGAAGAGTTGGGATCACCATTTTTAAGGCAGCAAATAACTATTGAGCAAAGAGGGGGTAAACAATAATGAGTTCAACTGTAATACCTTTTGGGCCACAGCATCCTGTGCTTCCTGAACCCCTTCACATCAAGCTAGTTATGGAAGATGAAAATATAGTGGATGCAATACCGGCTATCGGTTATGTTCACAGAGGTCTTGAAAAACTCACAGAAACCAAGGAATTTACACAAAATGTGTTTGTGGTTGAAAGAGTCTGCGGAATATGCAGTGTTATGCATGCAATGGCATACTGCCAGGGGATTGAAGAGTTAATGAACATTGAGGTTCCTGACAGGGCAAAGTTTCTCAGAGTTATCTGGGCAGAGCTTCATAGAATGCACAGTCACTTGTTGTGGCTGGGACTTCTGGCCGATGCCTTTGGTTTTGAAAGTCTTTTCATGCAGGTGTGGAGAGACAGGGAAAAGGTAATGGATATCATGGAGGAGACCGCCGGTGCAAGAGTTGTTATATCAGCTAATACAATTGGCGGTACAAGACGCGACCTTACCAAGGAACAAATGGTAAAAATCAATGTGACAATTGATGAAATACAGAATGATTTACAGCAGGTTGAAGCTGTATTCCTGAATAATTACACTGTCAAACACAGATTGGTCGGAAGAGGCATCCTTACAAAGGCTGATGCAATTGAATTATGTGCAGTAGGGCCAATGGCAAGAGCAGCAGGAATACCGATGGATTTAAGAACTACAGGCTATTCGGCTTATGGTCAGCTGGATTTTGAACCTGTAACACATCCTGACGGTGACAACTATGCCAGAACATACGTGAGATTGTATGAGGTATATCAGTCAATAGATCTTATTAAGCAGGCTATAGCCAAGATACCCGAGGGAGAACATATTGTTCCTTTTAAAGGTAATCCTCCGAAGGGAGAGGTTATATCCAGGGTTGAACAGCCAAGAGGTGAAGTGCTGTATTATTTGAGGGCGAACGGAACAAAGAATCTTGAGAGAATAAGACTCAGAACTCCTACTTTTCAAAATATACCTTCACTTATAAAGATGCTGCCCGGCAGCCAGCTGGCTGATGTGCCGCTGCTTATTCTGACAATTGACCCATGTATATCCTGTACCGAAAGATAATACTTTTGTTTCATCAGTGGGAATAGACAAGTGTGCGGAGCATACTTGAATGTATTTAACTACGTGCACGGGTGTGTGGTGATTGGAGCCAACAGCACGTCTGACATGTGGATTGGAGGGTTAATATGTTTAAAATGGTTGAAAATGTATTTAAAAACCTGGTGTCAAAGCCTGCAACCAGGCTGTATCCTTTTGAAAAAAGAGAGCCTTTTAAGGATTCCAGGGGACAGATCGAAGGTTGTGAGATAGATAAATGTATTTTTTGCGGTATATGCCAGAGAAAATGTCCGGCAAATGCTATCGTGGTTAACAAGGCTGAGAAGTCCTGGGAGATCAATCAGTTCAAATGCGTTATCTGTAATGCATGCGTGGAAGCCTGCCCAAAGAAGTGTATAATTGCAAGTGCTTCTCACAAGACTGCTGTATCGACAAAGGAAAATCTAAAGGTCGTGCAGGCTGAGAAGCCTGTTCAAGCCGAAGACACCAGCAAGGTTACAGCGTAACTTTTATAGGGCATAACAAATTGTAGAGCAATAGTCTCTGCTGATAATGAACAATTATAATGGGGCTGTTGCACAATGAATAAATTCTTATTCACCTGGGCAGCAGTTCTTTTTTAGCTTATTGGAATTTATAAGTTTTGGAACAGTGATGAGAAATTTGCGGCAGGAGTGGTATAATAGATACAGCGGCAAAGCCGTTAAAGATGGTTGGTGAAAATTAATGCATGAATATGCGGTTACGCAGTCAATGTTAAATATAGCTCTGGAGGAGGCAAAGCACGCCGGAGCCTCAAAGATCCTGGAAATCCGTCTGGTTATTGGTGATTTGTCCACAATACTGGACGATTCTGTACAAATGTATTTTGATATTATGAGTGAGGGTACTCCGGCGCAGGGGGCCAGGCTTGTATTTAACAGAGTTAAAGCAGAATTTAAGTGCAGGGAGTGCGGAGAAGTTTTTGTCAAGCCTCCAAAAGGATTTGACTGCCCCAGATGCGGCGGTTTGGGAATGCCTACCGACAGAGGAAAAGAATTTTATATAGAGAGTCTCGAAATTGACTAAAAGGGATTCTATTTTCACTATTCCCGGCGAATAACATATTATGGAATATGATATTCGGCTGGGAGAGTGTTATTTCAAATGCCCGGGGGAAGCATAATGCTGGTCTTAAGTATAGTAGATATTATCGGAACTGTTGCCTTTGCGGTTTCTGGAGTTCTTGTGGGCATCAGAAACAAGCTTGATTTGTTTGGCATCTATGTATTGGCAATGATAACTGCCTCCGGCGGCGGGATAATAAGAGATGTGGTTATCGGCAGGAACATACCTGTGTTTTTTACAGAGTGGAAGTACTTCGCCGCCATAACCGGATCAATAGTGGTAACCTGCGTGCTATATAAATTTGTAAACAGAATAATTTCTGTTATAATTTTATTTGATGCCATAGGTTTGGGGGTTTTTACCGTAACGGCTACATACAGGGCAATTGAATATGGGCTGCCCTTGCTTGGAGTTGTTTTTGCAGGAGTAATAACAGGAGTTGGGGGCGGAATATTAAGAGATATCCTTGTCAATGAAATTCCGCTGATTTTCAGAAGTGAGATATATGCAATTCCCTCCATTATGGGATCGGTATTATTTTATATGCTTTACGATAATATTAATTTAAATATGAATACTTACATATGTGTAGCAGTAGTTCTTTTCATAAGGATGATATCGGTAAAATTTGGCTTGAACCTGCCCATACTCAACAAAAGTGAACACTACAGAAATGACGGCAGCAGTAACAGGCGGAACTTCAGGTTATAAAAATCCGCAGGGCCGGAATAATTTATTTAGATAAAAATATAAAAAATGGAGGTACCTATGGAAGTAAAAATCATGAAAAACATAATGCATGCCAACGACAAGCTTGCAGAAGAAAATAGAAACTATTTTCAGAAAAAAAGAATCAAGGCTGTCAATATAATGGCTTCACCTGGGTCGGGAAAGACCAGTACAATATTAAAGTTAATCGACGCCTTTGGTGATAAGGTGAAGGTTGCAGTAGTCGAGGGGGATATAGCCTCCAGTATTGATGCCGAAAAGATAGACAAGCTGGGGAAACCCGTTATACAGATTAATACCGGAGGAGGCTGTCACCTCGATGCAAATATGATCAAAGCCTCTGTTGAGAGCTTGAATCCAGGGGATGGTACAATTTTGTTTATTGAAAATGTGGGAAACCTGGTTTGCCCGTCCTCCTTTGATCTGGGAGAAGGCATAAAAATGGTCATCGCCAGTGTCCCGGAAGGCCATGACAAGCCTTACAAATATACATCAATGTTTGAACTGGCGGATATAATTGTTCTGAATAAAACTGATCTGATGCCATATATAGATTTCGACAGGGACAGCTTTTACAAAGGTGTCAGAGCCTTGAACGATAAAGCCGGGATATTCGAAATATCCTGCAGAACGGGAGAGGGAGTGGATAAGCTGGCACAGTGGTTTTTGGATACTGCAGAATGATAAATGCAATTTACTGAATACAAATAAAATATCTGAAAAAATGTGAACTTCAATAAATGGATTTCTAACAAATTTCAAACCATTTATTGAAGTTGAATTTTTATTCCCTACCCAGCAAGGATCTCATAGCCGGTCTTAGTTACCGCAATAGTGTATTCCCATTGAGCTGACAGGGAGCCATCACGAGTAGTGATAGTCCACTTGTCACGTGCGATTTTAACACTGTATCCGCCTTCGTTAATCATTGGCTCCACTGTAAATACCATACCTGGAAGCATTAAAACTCCTTTGCCTGACTTTTCAAAATGGTCTATGTGAGGTTCCTCATGAAATTTAAGCCCGACACCATGGCCGCCAAGATCCCGTACAACCGTATAGCCATTTTGGTTTGCATAGGGTTCAATGGCTCTGCCAATGTCATTTGTTGACCCGAAAGGTCTTACCTGTCCAGCACCGAGTTCCAGACACTCTTTAGTCACTTTGACAAGTCTTTTAGCTTTAGGTGATACTTCACCGATCAAATACATCCTGCTGGCATCTGAAAAGAAACCGTTCAGAATTGTAGAAACATCAATATTAACAATATCTCCGGATTTTAAAACGGTTTTGTCATTGGGTATTCCGTGACACACCACATCATTGATGGAAGTGCAGACACTCTTCGGAAAGCCGTTGTAATTCAAGGTAGCCGGAATGCCACTATGATCAACGGTATAATCATAAACCAGCTTGTCAATTTGCGCGGTTGTCATTCCAGGTTTAATTTCTCTATCCAACAGATCAAGAATTTCAGTGGTTATCCTGCCGCTTAGTCTGATTCCCTCAAGCTGCTCCGGAGTTTTAACAAGGGAGGGATGAGGGATAATATAACCCTGCAGCCTATATTTTTCTATATCTGATAAAATATCGTTACTTAACATATTATCCTCCTAAGCCATACTATGGCTTTGAGCCGCATAGCGGCCACAAAATGTAATGAAAACTTATATCCTTTATCGCAATGCAGCGAATAAAGGAGGATAATTGGCCGTGCAATTGGCACAAGTGATTCTTACAATTATTTAATTTCAATTAATGCGACAGTAATATCATCTATTATCTCATTAGTGTCATTTTTCCCTGAAAATGAGATGGCTTTGTCAATGAGTCCCGATAAGGCAACGGACGGCTCAACATCAGATTCAAGCAAGTGCTGGACTATACGTTCTTCTCCGAATTGTGCATTTTCGGTATTCTTTAATTCTATTATACCGTCTGTATAAAAAAACATTCTGTCCTTTGGATTTATATTAGCTACAATCTCTACATATTCAGGATTTTCAACCCAGTTACTTATAGGGATTCCCGGCGCCCTCAATATTTGAGTATTATTCCCGGAAAAGATAACAGGGCAAACATTCAACCCCGCGTTTGAGTACGTAAAGGTATAGTTTGATATATCTATAATCCCATAAAAGATTGCTATGTATAACTCATCGGAAAAGCCATTCTTATTAAAAAAGTCAAATAGCTGGTTAAGAGCTCTGGCAGGTGATAACAGCCTTTTGTCAAGGGCAGTCCTCAGGAACATCGTCAGCATTGAGGCAGCCACTCCGTGGCCCGATACATCTGCAATATAAACGCCTATATGATTATCATCAATCTGATAAATATCAAGAAAGTCTCCGCCCAGCGTCTCACACGGTCTATATATAAAACTGAAATCAATTTTATCTGTATTGAGCTGGCTTTTTGGAAGGAGGCTGCACTGGAGTCTTCTGGCCATTGACAGATCCGCTCTAAGTTTGGCATTCTGCTTTTCAAGTTCTCTGCTCAGCTTCTTTAATTCTGTAATATCGTGAAGAACTTCTATAACAGCTTCTACCTCTCCGGTGTCCTCATTTCTTAAAGGGGAACTGGTTACCGAAAAAATACGTCCGTCTATGATTTCTTCCTTACTGGCAGACCAGTCGGCAGAATTTCTTGAAATACAATTTGGACAAGGAGATGAACGTCCCAGGGTCTGGTAACATTTCTGACCTACGATATCTCTATTGCCTAATGCCTGGCGCATTGATCTGTTAACGAAGAGGACCGTGCTGTCAAAAGCGATGACACGAACCCAGTCCTGCATTCCGTCAATTATATCTTCAATAAAATTACAAGCTTTAGTTCCAAATTTCTTTTTCAATTTGTACGGCAATAGAATCAACCTTTCTAACTTATACTTAGGAAAATATCATAGATACCTACTAAGACTACATATATTTTAACATAGTTTATTCTAAAAAGGCTGAAATGATTATAAAAATATTAAGTAAATCAATTTCTGTCAATACTAAGAGATGATAAATAATAAAACCTGATTCATCCCTGGAGAATAACTAAAAACGAATATGAAATGGAGAAAAACAATGAGTTTGGGGACGAAAGCTACAAATCCGATGTATATTGATTCAACAGCAGTAAATGCCTTTGCGGTATTTTCAGAAGCAATGTACCAGTTTATGAAAGCGTGCAGAACCGGCGACAATCAAATAGTGTTTGTATGTATAGGAACCGACAGATCAACCGGAGACAGCCTTGGGCCCATTATAGGACATAAATTGAAAAGCTTGAGAAGTGACAGGGTTCATGTATATGGAAATCTCGATACACCTGTTCATGCTAAAAATATTGATGAGATTACAAGGGAGATTTATCAAAAATTTAATAATCCCTTTATTATTGCAATAGATGCATGTCTCGGGAAGGTAGACCATATCGGTCATGTCATAGTAGGAAAGGGCCCCATAAAACCAGGCTCTGCCGTTAACAAGGACCTCAAGCCCATTGGTGATATGCATATAACAGGAATAGTAAATTTCAGCGGTTTTATGGATTTTCTGATACTCCAGAATACCAGGCTTGGTACAGTTATGAAAATGGCCGATCTTATCTCAGGCGGAATAAAGTATGTACTGTGGAGAATTTCCCGGGACGACATGCTCGGTAAAACAATTACCCCTCCGGAAGTCCAAAACCATGGTGATATAGCGGTGAACGAAATGAATTCATAAAACATGTTCAATTGTTTTATGAATTTATGGTGAACTTTCAGACTTTTCTTTTTATTAATCTTATAATATAGTATAAAACAGTTGCACTTCGTCAGGTTCACATATTATGAACCTGTGTGCAATTACTCCGGAGTGTGCTTGAGTTGCTGTAACATTAATAATAAGAGGAGGATTTATGAATAATAGACGAAATGGCACCATGATAGTCGGTTTAGTATTAATACTGATCGGTATTGCTTATTTGTTAAACAATTTTGGAATTTTTGAGATTTACTTTGATATTTTTGATATTGGTTTCCTGTTCTCAACTTTTTGGCCAATGTTTCTAATAATACCGGGTTTGATATTCCACTATTCATTTTTTACCGCAAAGACGTCTGATGCGGGCTTACTGGTTCCGGGAGGAATTTTGCTGGTAATGGGTCTGACCTGTCAGATATCTATGATATTCGATGCATGGGCTTACATGTGGCCTGGCTTTATACTGGCGGTTGCAGTTGGTTTGTTTGAACTGTATATATTCGGTTCCAAGGAAAAGGGACTTCTGATACCCGTATTCATTCTGGGAGGCCTGTCATTTATATTCTTTGCAATATCTCTCGGAAGAATCACCATATTAAGATTGTACCTCATTCCTGCCATATTGATACTGGGCGGTTTGCTGATAGTAGCAAGAAACCGCAGAAATTAAAAGTTAAGAAAAGTGCCCCTTTATTGTCTGGTGCATATAATAATATTAGTCATTAACTCGAATCCATTGGGGATGGAGTAAATAAAGGTGTATTATATGAGTAGATATGATGATATCATAACCAGATTGGAAGAGCTGGAAAGCTATGTTTACAATGAAATTGATCAGCTGATCCATGACAATTTGAAAAACAATGGCGGAACTGCGGCCGGGAATAGCAATCTTATTAAATACAAACCTTCAAAACATCAAAAAGCATATAAGATAGATAGAAATTTTAAAAAAAGATGTTATACCAGATAAAAGTTGGGAATATATATTATTAACTATGGAAGCTCTGTAAATATTGGAGCAGCTTTAGTTGATTATTTTACAAGATACTTATACAAGGAGTGGATAAACGATGGATAAATACGTTTGTACAGTTTGTGGTTATGTTTATGACCCTGAGGAGGGTGATCCTGACAGCGGAATTGCACCGGGCACAGCTTTTGAGGATATTCCGGATGATTGGGCATGTCCTTTGTGCGGAGTAGATAAGAGTATGTTTGAAAAACAATAAAGCTGAACACCAAGTTACTGAAGACGGTTTTCCAGAGCGCATGCGCATAGGAGAGCCGTTTTTTAAATTTTTTGAAAAGAATGTTTATAAAAGTTGGGAATTGTATTATATTAATTTAAAGGGGTGATTTCTGGATGTATAGAGGAAAACCTGTTATCGGAATTACAGCTGCTTTTGATTTTGAGAAATGCACAAGCAATTTAAGAGATGACTATTATGAGGCAATAATCCAATGTGGTGCTGTTCCTGTCCTGATTCCTGTAACCGAGGTAAAAGGTGTCTGGGTTGAATACCTTGACATATGTGATGGAATAGTATTATCAGGAGGACCTGACATCGATGCAATGTATTTCGGACAAAATAATATGCCCTATGCCGGGGAAATATCCCCCGTTCGTGACATAATGGAGCTTTTCCTTGCAAAGCAGGCTCTGGCCATGGATAAGCCCATACTGGGTATATGCAGGGGAATACAGGTGTTGAATATCGCTGCAGGCGGAAGTATTTTTCAGGATATTTATGCGGAGAATAATCCTGACAGAAAGCTTATGCAGCACAGACAGTCTGCTCCCAGATGGTATCAGATACATAATATAAATATTGTGGAAAATACCTGCCTTTTTGGAATTTACGGAAAAGAGGCACTTAGAGTAAATTCCTTCCATCATCAGGCTGTAAATGAGGCAGCTCCTGGTTTTACCATAAATGCTTATTCGGAGGATGGAATAATAGAGGCTGTCAGTAATGAAAATAAAAAATTTGCTTTAGGAGTTCAATGGCATCCCGAAAATCTATGGCGAAAAGACAAGAAACATTTAAAGCTGTTTGAAAGGCTTATTGCTGTGTGCTAAAATAAATTAAAAACTAATAAATGGACGAGATAAGATGAAGGAACTTTCAATACTGACAAAGATAGACAACTATATGAAGGATTTTCTGGGAGGCTTTTACGATCCTGTTTTCAAGCTGGGAAAAATCATACTGATAATTGTTTTTTCCATTTTAATTGCCAAAGCAGGGAAGATAATCATCCGGAAGTTTTTTGAAAAACAGAAAAATCTTAAGTTTAAAATGAGCGATAAAAAACTGGACACAATGTCTACTTTGATTGCAAGCGTTTTTAAATATGTTATATATATATGGGCTATACTGATGATTCTATCTGATGTCCTGAATCTGAAATCGGTGCTGGCAGCGGCTGGAGTAGGTGGTGTTGCCATTGGTCTTGGGGCTCAAAGCCTTATAAAAGATACGATATCCGGTTTTTTTATACTGCTGGAAGACCAGTTTGCCGTAGGCGATCTTATAACTATCGATACCATGTCGGGAACAGTTGAACATATGGAATTACGTGTCACCAGACTTAAAAGTTTTAACGGCGATACCTATATTATTCCCAACGGTGAAATCAAAAGGGTGACCAACCATACCAGAGATAACAAGATGGTTATAGTCGATATTCCTGTTGCCTATTCCGCTAGCATGGAAAAGGTGTTTCAAATAGCACGCAATGTATGTGAAGAGGTAAGGGATGAATTTGCTGTATTCACCGAACCCCCTTCAATATTAGGTATCACCGAGCTGGGAAAGCAGAGCATCAATTTGAGAATTACAGCGCGTACTTACCCCAATGAACAGTGGGAAGTAGAGCGCAGGATCAGATTGAAAATCAAAGAGGCCTTTGAAAAAACAGGTCTGGAGTTTTATGACAGGACCGTGGTTTCAAAAGAGGATTGAATAATCATAAGCAGCGGGTTTTACTACGGCTTGCATTTTTGTACGGAAGAAGGAGGTTGACTTATGGCCGATAGGTTTGCAGTTGGAGATATTGTTGAGATGAAAAAGCCGCATCCTTGCGGAAGCAAGCAATGGGAAGTAATCAGAACAGGTGCCGACTTCAGGATAAAATGTACCGGATGCTCACACCAGGTGATGCTTGCCAGGACAAAGTTCGAAAAGGGCGTAAAAAAGATCATTAAATCAAATGCAGATCAGGAACCTGAAAGTTCAGCAACAGTTTAGGGTATGTATAGGAAATACAAATGTGGTAACACTTAGTAATAGTACATCGGGCAGACTACCGGTGAAATTATTACCAGGAGGCTAAAATGGGAGAAGTGCAAAATACCACACCATCTGAAAAATTTGAAGCTGTGATAAAAGAGTATCTGCATCAGGGAAAAGAAAAACTAGAAAATGATCTGGCAGGGACAAGAGAAGCAATAAAGCTAATAGCCAGGGATAAAACCAAAAATTTTATGAGAACTATGGATTTGGGTTTAAACGAGGAAGAAAGAAATTGCCTCAGTTCTCTTATAATTACAAGTATGTACCAATCCTTCTGCTATGGATACGGCATAGGGAAAATAGAAGGAGATACAAAGCAGAAGGTCTGTCTGTAAATATTACAAGTAAGAGATAAAATATAATATATTAATTTAAGGATGAACTGTTATATGGAGCCTGACTCCTGACGACAGTTTATTTTTATTTTATGGTAAATGAAAATTAACATATTTTGTGTGAAGCAATTTTATTAGTGGTATAATTGGGCTATATTTATTCTGTTCCGGCTGTTTTTGAAAGGTATATAAAGGAGGGGTTGTATGGGTTTTACCGGTTGTTCCTGTGAAAACTGTCATAACAAAATGTGTTCCAAAAGGGTGCCGATATTCTCGTCCTTCAACGAAGAGGAGATAAGCAGAGTATCCGGTTTGATAATACGAAGACAGTATAAAAAAGGTGAACTCATAATACTGGAAGGTGCCAGGCCGGAGAGCCTGATTATTATAAACTCCGGACGTGTAAAGGCATACAGGAATACAATGGAAGGCAAGGAACATATTCTGTACATTTTTTCGGAAGGAGATTTTTTCGGAGAAAAAAATCTGCTGCTGAATCAGGAAGCGACTTATAATGCAGAAGCTCTTGAGGATACAGGCATTTGCACCATTAATAAAAAAGCTTTTCAGGAACTGATGAGAGAATACCCCGAGCTAAGCTTCAAGGTTATGGAGGAGCTTTGCAGCCGTCTGGCAAGGCTTGAAAATACAATTGAAAGTATGGGTACAAAGAATGTAGAGCTCCGGGTAAATTCCGTTCTCATGGAGTTCAGTGAAAAATATGGAAGGTATGACCCGAAGGGAATACTGGTTGAGCTTCCCATGAGCCGTGAGGGTATAGCCAACTATATCGGTCTTACCCGTGAGACGGTAAGCAGGAAAATGAGCCTGCTGCAGGAGGAAGGCATTATTGAAATGGTAGGTAATAAGAAGGTAATTATTTTGGATATGAAAAGGCTGTCTCTTTGAACTTAAGCCAAATTCTACAAAAGGAGAGTAAACAGTGTTTAAGAATCCTTTCAGAAAATTTTCGAATCAGATTATTCTTGTTTTTTCCACAACCACCATATTGATAGTAATAGCCGCAATTCTATTGTTTTACATAAGCACAACAAAAATAATCCGCATGGAAATCATCAATTCAAACGAAAAGGTTCTGGAAACCGTAAACAAGAATTTTGATGACTATATGGCAACTATAAAGGACTTTACCCTGAGTATAAGATTTGACAACAGGATCATGGATATTTTAAACACCAACAGGGTTGAATACGGGGATGATGTCTATATAAATTCTTTTATAAGAACCATGTATTATTCCAGAAATGATATTTACAGCGTCGAACTGCTGGTACCGGGTATAAACAAGTCCTATTCCATATCCAGAAGAACCATATGGGAGGACAAGGATGTTCCGAACAACAATATTTTAACCCAGGATCTTGAAAACGTGACTGAAACCGATTGGTTCAAAGCCACTGTCAATAATAAAAACTACCTGTACATAAAACCGGAAATAGTACTTTCAAACGGCAGGGCTGTGTATCCAAACGACAAGCTTTTTACCATTTACAGGACAATAATAAATGTATATAATAAGGAGCCGCTGGCGGTTATAGCAATCACCTGCAGCACTTCCGGAATGAAAAAGATTATAAGTGACTTTTCCCTTGAAGACAGTGAGATGCTCAGTGTATATGATAATGCCGGCAGAATATTCTTTGTCAGCAACGATTATCTGATCAAGTCCGAGGTACTTAAAATAATATCGGATTATGATGGAAACACCGGAGAAAAAAACGACAGAGGGGCAGTTTTGGGCAACCGGCTGTTGGTGGAAAGCAAAAAGGATAATTGGAAAATGGTAAAGCTGATATCCCTGGAGACCATGGACAAAAAACTTGGACAAACCAGAAACCTGTTCATACTGGTAATTTGTACAGCTTCTTTTATTTCGGTAATGTTTATTTTCTTTATTACAAAACCATTAACGGCATCCCTCAAAAAACTTATGAAGCAGATGACACGGGCAGGGAGGGGTGACTTTAAAACAAAGGTTGAAATCAGAGGAAGCTATGAAGTTGTGGCCCTTGCCGACAAATATAACTCTATGATCAGTGAAATAAATGAGCTGATTGAAGAAAATTATATGGCTGAAATAAAAGAAAAAAATGCCCAGTTAAAAGCGCTGGAAAGTCAAATAAACCCTCATTTCCTGTACAATTCACTTCAGGCAATATCAGCCAGGGCCATAGTCGCTGAACAGAAGGATATATGCAGAATGACAGAGGCACTTGCCTTTAATATGAGGTATGCCTTCAAACAGGAGGGAATGGTGACTGTCGGGATGGAAATGAAGCATATAAAGAACTATCTGCTGCTCCAGGAAGCGAGATTTGAAGATCGTTTGAAGGTTGACATTAATATTTCGGAAGAGGCTTATGATATAACCATTCCGAAAATATCCATTTATACTCTTGTAGAAAATTCCGCTGAACACGGTTTGGAAAACACAATCAATCAGGTTGTAATAAAAATTGACGTACATATTTCCGAAGGGTTTCTCATTGCAGCAGTATCGGATAACGGACAGGGAATCACTCCTGGAAGGCTTGAGGAAATAAGAGGCTGGTTCGCTAACAGGCAAATGGTTTTTGAGGATAACGGGAACATCGGCCTCCGGAATTTAAACGGAAGAATCAAACTGCTATACGGGGAAAAAGCCTGCCTTACCATAGACAGTATACAGGATATAGGTACTACGGCAACAATGTATTTACCTTTGAAGCAGGAAGAGGAGGAACCGGATGAACCCCAGTTTTGATGAAACAAAAAGCAGCACACACTTGTACAAGGCTCTGATAATTGATGATGAACGTCCTGCAAGACAGGCTGTTTCCGCTCTCGGCAAATGGGCAGAGCTGGGTATAGACTTACCGCTTGAGGCAGCAGAGGGTAAAACCGGACTGGAAATGATGAAGGTCCATAAACCGGATATCGTACTGGTGGATATGAGAATGCCGGTGATGGGAGGTCTGGAGTTTATTAAAGCTGCCTCAACGGAATTTCCCAATTCCAAATATGTTATAATCAGCGGCTACAGTGATTTTGAATATGCCAGAACGGCAATAAAGTATAATGTGGCAGACTATTTGCTGAAGCCGGTAATTGAAGAGGAACTGGATAATGTTCTGAGACGGGTTGTACAGGGCCTGGACAGTGAACGTCTTTCGTTACAGTACAATCCCGTGGCTCATATGGCAAGGATACTTTCAGCCGATCCGGAATCTTCCCGCTCCGGCACTAAATACTATGGTATTGCAGCAATCTATCTGGTGAACCAATTCCGGGAGGAGATGGGAAAAAAGTTCAATTTTTCTGAAAAGATATCTGAAATATCCAGACTGGTTTCAAAATGCTGGGATGACAGGAGCAGCTGTTTGGCTGTAGCTGAAAATGACAGGCAGCTGCTGCTGGCAGTGAAGGTTCCGGCTGCAGCCGGGGGCAGGATGCTGCCGGAGGATAGACTCAGAGCGGATGCCGCTCAACAGGTGGAAAAGGTGGTGGAAGCTCTGAGAACTGACTATGGTGTTTATACAGTAGCTTCAGTAGGAAGCTTCTATCCGAAAATAAAATCTGTTTTCGAATCCTATAAAGCGGCAATGGAGCTTTTGAATAATATTAACCTTCTGGATAGCAGCCGGAGTGTTTTTACTGCCGCAGACACCAATGATATGCCAAAATGGCTTTCGGTACTGGGGAAAAAAGAACTTTTTACCCGGGCTTTCGACCAGAAAAATCTGAAATGTGCCCAGGATATTGTGGAGCAGTATTTCAGCAGTATAAAAAAGCACGGCTATGCGAGCAGGGAGGATTTAATAAGAATCACTGTTGAATTTATGACTGTTTTTCGCGAGATTGCGGTAGAAAAAGGTGTAATGGAAGTAAAGCGGATAATACCGCAGGTAAGTGACAGGAATGTATTCTCCGGGTGTTTTAAGACAGAGGATTTCGGAGGTTTTATTTATAATGTATTCAAAGCGCTGGTAGAAAGTACTTCAAACCCTCAAGCCGGTTCAATACATAATATTATTATTGAAATAAAAGATTATATAGACAACAATTACTCCGAAGAAATAAATCTGACTACCTTTTCCTCCAAATATCATATGACAAGGGAGTATCTGTCAAAGCAATTCAAGGAACAGTACGGCCTGGGCATTTATGAATATGTATTAAAGCTCAGGATGACAATTGCGGCAAAGTACCTTGAGGATTTAAATATAAAAGTACAGGATGTAGCTCAACGGGTAGGATATGTTGATAACAATTATTTCAGCCGGGCCTTTAAAACCTTTTACGGTATTTCACCAAGGGAATACCGCAGCAGAAACTGATAGCCCATATAGTCCTGACCAGTATTGATATGAGCAGGGATTTGTATATATTACACAATTACTGCTTATAAAGATGCTGGTTTTTTGTTCACATTTTTCCATAAAAACTAAACTGATTAGTCCATTCTTTACATTGATGTTTGTATATATAATTAAACCAGTGGTCTGTAACATCTTTCTATTACTTTCTTACGTCATGGAGGCCGGTATGAAATCAATCGGACAAAGGAAAACAAACAAATTGGAAATTGTTCTGTTTATATTGCCCTGCCTTATACTTGTAGGAGTTATATTTTATACTCCATTTATACTGAGCATGTTCTACTCACTGACACAGTGGAACGGGATAGCCAAGGAACCTGTTTTTATCGGGTTAAAGAATTTTGTCAGATTATTTACCGGGGATTCCGGCTTTGTCAACTCAATAATTTTTACATCAAAATATGCTTTTTTCTATATAATATTCAGCAATGTGATTGCCCTGGCTCTTGCCGTACTGCTTGTAAAGAAGCTTTTAACCGCAAATATCCTCAGAGCGGTATTTTTTGTACCATACATAATGAGCATGATAATTGTAGGTTTTATATGGAGATTTATATTCTCTCAGGGCTTTAATTCACTGTCGGAAATCACAGGCTGGGGAATATTTGATATGAGCTGGCTGGGGGATCCTGAACTGGCATTTGTATCGGTAGTAGTGGTGGCAGTATGGCAGGCTTTGGGTTTTTATATGGTTATTTATATTGCCGGACTGCAGGCATTACCAGAAGATGTTCTTGAGGCGGCAGTTGTGGACGGTGCCAGTGCTCCAAGAAAATTTTTCAGTATTACTCTGCCGCTTCTGGGACCATCAATTACAACGTGTCTTTTTCTGTCTCTTACAAATTCAATCAAGGTTTTCGATATAATACTTGCTTTAACTGCAGGCGGTCCGGGCGGTTCAACCTACAGCGTAACCTATGATATTTACCGTGAAGCTTTCCAGAACAATAACTACGGGTACGGTGCGGCAAAATCCCTGGTACTGTTCATTATAGTTGCAGGAATTACGGTTATCATTATGAAAGGCTTCAGAAGCAGGGAGGTTGAACTATAATGAAAAAAAGTACACTGCCGGGGCAGATCGTTGTGGAAATATTGCTGTTAGCCTTTGGCCTGCTGTTTATGTACCCCGTCATTTTGATGGTTATAAACTCAATAAAGCCTTTCAGGGAAGTTGTCATGGATGTGATAGCATTACCGGGTAAAATCGAGTACGAGAACTATGTATATGTTATAAAATATATAAACTACCCCAGACTGTTTTTGAACAATTTTTTAATTACAGCACTGGGCATCGGAGGCATAGTACTTTTCTCATCAATGGCAGGTTACATGCTTTCAAGGCATAAAAACGGATTTACAAAGTTCGCATATTTGTTCTGCATTGTCCCCATGCTTATACCGTTTCAAACCATTATGATTACACTGTTAAAAGTCTCAAAGACGCTTGGTTTATCGGAGAGTATACCAGGGTTGGGAGTTGAGTACTGGGGATTCGGAATTCCCATGGCTGTATTTATCTATTCCGGCTTTGTAAGCACAATTCCGCGTGAGATTGATGAAAGTGCGCTTATTGACGGAGCCTCCACAGTCCGTACATTTTTTAACATCATATTCCCGTTGTTGAGGTCCATAACGGCAACAGTTATTGCCCTTGATGTAATGTGGATATGGAACGACTTTCTTTTGCCCCTGCTTATGGTCAACGGATCAATCAAAACCAAGACACTGACGCTTGCAGCCTACACCTTCGTAGGCCAGTATAACACTCAGTGGCATTACACCATGACGGCAATGGTCCTGGCTGTTTTTCCGTCGATACTGTTCTTTATATTCATGCAGAAATACATCATTAAAGGTGTTGTCAGCGGTGCAGTTAAAGGCTAGAACCTGTATTCAGGTCTAAATAAAAATATTTTAAAGGAGAGAAGAATAATGAAAAAGCGAATTTTGTGTTTAGCCATGTCTCTTTTAATAACTGTCATGGGCTTTGCCGGCTGCGGTAAAGCTGATGACCAGGCCCAGGCTTCCGGAGACTCGAAGGCACCCGGAACAGCAGTGCAATCCTCAGCACCGGATAATGCAGCTGAGCCGGTCACAATAAAGCTGTTTGTCAACAGCCCGGAATATGCAGATGCTATGAATGCATATATTGCAGAGTACAAAAATGTCAAGCCCAACGTCACAATAAATCTTGAAACAATTCAATCCGATTACCCGACAATGCTTAAAGCAAAAATAAATTCAGGCGATATACCGGATGTATTTGCCTCTACGGCTGGCGGTGAGATCAAAGCATATGCGGAATATTCCGCCGACCTGACAGATCAGCCGCTGGCAAAGGCCATGACTGATGAGGTACGTACCAATATGTCCTATGACGGCAAGGTATACGGCTTCCCAATCAAAGCAAATACCTTCGGAATGATCTATAACAAGGAGATATTTGAAAAGAACGGGATCACAGTACCCAGGACTTTAACAGAACTTTCAGCAGCATGTGAAAAGCTTAAAGCGGCAGGTGTTCAGCCTTTTACAACAGGCTACAAGGAATGGTGGGTATTCAAGCATGCTTTTATGCACTTCTTTGATGCCGCGCAGCCAAACGATGTGGGCGGGCTGGTCAACAAATTTATAGCAGGCGAAGCTAAATTTAAAGATTACCCGTCCATTAATGATAATTTTTTCAAATTTATAGATATGACTGTGCAATACGGCGATGCAAAACCGCTGGAAACCGATCTCAGTGCTGAAATAGCTGCATTTGCAACAGGAAAAGCAGCTATGATAGTCGGACAGGGACCCTGGGTTGAAGCTGACATAGTGAAAATCAATCCCGATATCAAGATAGGCTTTACAGGATATCCGACCTCCGAAGATCCAAAGGATGCCTTCCTGACAGCAGGAGCAGATCAGGCGACAAGAATCTACAAGGATTCCAAGGTGCTTCAGGATGTGCTTGATCTTTATAACTGGCTGTTTACTTCAGATTATGGCAAAAAGTGGTTCTCCGAGGTTGCAAAGGTTATTCCTCCCATAAAGGAGGCACCAATGCCTGATATGCAGATTACCAATGAATTAAAGACTTATCTGTCTTCAAACAAGGCAGGGGATCTTTACATAAACTATTCACTTGACAGTTTCCATCAGAAGTTTGGTGAAATTATGCAGGGATATATAGCCAGGACATTTACAAAGGATAAGGCTGTACAGGAAATTGAAACTGTATGGCCACAGCTTGGAGCTGCAAAATAATAATTAAAAAATGGGTTGCACCAGCAGCCGTCAATGTACCGTAATTAGGGTTACATTGACGGCTGCCGGCTTTTGCGAGTGATAAAAATCAATTTTTCGTATGATTCCTGGCATACTTTATTCTGAATTCCATGGGTGTGACGCCTTCAAATTTTTTAAAGACAGCGCTGAAATGGCTCTGATAGCTATATCCCAGGTAATAGGCTATATCCTGTATGGATTTATTGGTGAAAATCAGCATATTTTTTGCCTCTTCAATGCGTATCTTATTGATATGATCAGACAGCGACAGATTTGTTTCTTTTTTTATAAGACTTGAGAGGTATACAGGATTAAGTCCGGTGTACGCTGCAAGTTTCTGGAGCGTAACATTTTCTGAAATATGATGTCTCAAATATTGAAGTACACGGTTAATATGCCGGGAATACTCATTATTAGCCGTGGAAACCTGGTAAGCAAATCTCTCGATAGTCAATGCGGTCTGGTAAACAATATCATCTGCCGTATGTATCTGTTCAAGCTTTTCGGTAAAACCAGTCAAAATATCTATTATCCGGTCATATTGGGCGTTACCCTGAATTGCGTAACCACTTGCCATCGAGCATATTATTATGCACTTGTTTTTAAAGATTCTTAAATTTCCGGCAGAAGGTTTCTTTTCCCAGTATAAACCGGCATGCTTATTCAGAATGTCTTTAATGCCGCTTATATTACCATGGGTAATTTTATTACCCAGGTCAACATTTAATTTGTAGAGAGCGTAGTATTCATTATAATAATTGTCGTCGGCTGTATCTGCAATCAAATTTTTAATTAACAGATCGGAAGCAGGTTTCTCTTCTCCATATAGCACCTGACATGATTTGTGGGTATTTCTCTCATATGACTTGCTCAGTAAATACAAGAGCTGACCTGACTGGTTAACCCTGCTATGAGAGACAAGGGGTAACAACCGCATAAAATGTTTGAATTCATTTTTTTTATGAGCAGGCAGTTTTTTGTGATATATTATTTCATCAAGTAGACTTTCGTCGGGGAAAAATGGAATAATGGGTCCGGATATCAGAACACCTTCTTTTGTTTTACTGTGTTTTATCTGAATAATATTATATACGAGATGACTTTTGGTAAAGACAGTATAAAATATTCCTTCACTTTTGGACGGCAGTTTTGACATGAAATTAATAAAATTTGAAATTTCTTCAAAATCGCCATACTCGGAAATTGCAGAAAAATCTAAATCCTTAGCCATCATTATTGGAGCCTGGTTTGAACCGTCAATATACATTGCGGGAATTAAAGTTGCCCCGGTATAGGTTTCCATGAGTTTGATCATTGCATTGTTTCTTTGCATAATATCCCCTTTCCAAATTGTATTTATTAATGGTATTAAGATTTTGACAGAAATCTTAATACCATATAAATGGGTTTTTTATATAGTGATAAAATAATTATTAATTGAAAAAAGTGTCATTTAATGCTGAAATTTGTTATTTTTTTAATACAATTTAGACCGGTTAATACAGATATTACTGCATAATACTTAAACTGTAAATCTTTGTATTAAATCTATGTAACTTTGTTTATTTGCGCAATTTTACGGGGTTGAAATTAATCTCAGATCAGGAAGAGCTGCAGGCCTTCCAAAGATATAGTATTTATGCGGAAAGGACGGGAGAATATGACAAGTGAAAATAACCAACTGGTAGTTTTCAGAGTGGGAGGCGAATTTTATGGAGTACCAATTTCAATGGTACATGAGATAATTAGAACTGTACAAACCAGCAAAATTCCTCAAATGCCTCAATTCATGAAAGGTGTCACCAACCTGAGAGGCAAAATTATAGCTATTTATGATCTGAGTGAGTTATTTGGAATGGGGAAGAGGCTTTATGCTGATGAAGCTAAGATAATAGTCACCAATAAGGAGAAAGCAGGGTTTATAGTCGATGAGGTAAAGGAAATAATCCATATCGTCGATGAGGATTTTGAAAGCTTTGAATGTGCAGATGCGGGTGCAGGCAGCAATCTGGTGGAGGGATTTTATAAAACAAATGATAATGTTATCACAATATTGAATCTCGAAAATTTTAAGGAGAGTAAGGAATATGAAAAAAACACGAAAAATTAATATGAACATTTTTGTAAAGTTAATGACTGTTTCATTATTATTTGTCATTATTCCGCTGTCAATTGTCAGTGGTCTGGCAATTTACAATTTTTCCAACACTATAGAAAATTCAACAGTCTCAAATATGCAGGTGAGTGTAAGTGGGAAACTGGATTTGCTTCAGGAGATAATTGACAGTGTAAAAAGAGAAGCGTACGCAACCTCAAATAAATCAAATGCTGTTTTTGTTTTGACAGCGATAAGCAATGGAGAAGAAAACACTAAAGCAAATGAAATAAATTCTAAAAAGAATCTTGTCGGCAGTGATCTAAAAAAGTTACTGGAAGGCAGTAATGGAATGTATGAAAATCTTTTCTTCACCGACAGCAAAGGTACGACGATAATTGATGCAATGGACGGAAAAGCTGTGGGGGTGGACATCAGTAAGAGAGATTACTTTATTTCTGCAGGCAGGGAGGGAAAAACCGCAGTATCCGATGTTGTTGTATCCTCATCAACCGGAAATCCAATTGTAGTTGTTGCCGTTCCCGTTTATGACAGTAACAGGAAGTTTCTCGGTATTTTCGGTATGCCTATTGATTTTACAAAGCTTACTGAGTTGCTGATTAAAAAAACCGAAGGAGTAAATTACAACTATATAATCTTCGACAGTCAGAGCGTTGTAATTGCACATGAAAATAAGGAGCTCATTTTCAAGTCGAAGATGACCAGTGACAGTGAATCACAGAAGGCTTTATTTGAAAAGATGAAAAAAGAACCAAACTCGTTCGGGTTCTATAACTTAAAGGGCGTTGACAAGGTTATGGCCTACACGACATATGCCGAAAAGAACTGGTATGTGGCAACCTCAATGTCAGTGAGCGATTATATGAAACCTATAAATGAACTTAAAGTTTTAATTGGACTGATTGCCCTGGTTTGTATGGCAGTTGCAGTAATTTTAATATTACTGTTCAGCCGTTCAATCGGGAACCCGTTGAAGCAATTGGCGGTTGCGGCAGAGGCCGTGTCATCGGGTGATTTGACAAAAAATGTTCCGGCTGTCAGATCCAATGACGAAATTGGTAAGCTGAATAGAGGCTTTTCAGACATGGTTATGCATTTAAGAAAGGTAATTTCCGAGGTAAAGGAAATGAGTGTCAGCACGGCTGCCTCGTCTGAAGAAATGATGGCATCCTCTGAGGAGGTGAGCAAGGTTTCCGAACAGATAGCAACCGCGGTTAATGAATTGGCAAAGGGAGCCGGTGAGCAGGCGGCCGCCACCGAAAAAGGCAATTACAAAATAATAGAGGTTGCTTCGGGATTAAATGATATTGCAAAAGATATGTCGAAATCCGAAGAGCTCACAGAAAAGGCAAAGGATACCGTAGAAGACGGTAAAAAGTCGGTACAGTACCAATCGGTAAAAATGCAGGAAAATAAGCAGGTTACTGTTGATGTTTCAAATGCAGTAGCTGCGTTGTCTGAGAAATCGGTCGAGATAGGTGAAATACTCTCTGTCATAAACAGTATTTCCGATCAAACCAACCTTTTATCGCTGAATGCGGCAATTGAGGCTGCCCGTGCAGGAGAGCAGGGGAGAGGCTTTGCGGTTGTTGCAGAGGAAATCAGAAAGCTGGCAGAACAATCGGGGTTATCCGTCAAAAAAATTGATCTTATAATTAAGGAAGTTCAGGACGGGGTCGAACAAGCCGTAACGGAAATGGGAAAAGCGCAGGTGGTTGTTGAGGAACAGGAAAAGGCCCTGTTCGATACTGTTAATGCATTTGAAAATATTGAGGAAGTAGTTAGCGCTTTAAATACAAATATCAAGAGGGTTTCGGAATTATCCCAAGCACTTGATTCAAAGGCAAAGGAAGCAGGAGATACTATAAGTGACATTGCCAGCATCGCGGAAGAGACCGCATCGGGAACTGAAGAGGTGGCTGCATCAACTGAAGAGCAGACTTCGGTAATGCAGCAGATAGCAGCTTCATCGGAGAATCTGTCCAAGCTTGCCAATGAACTGCAGAAGAGTATAGGCAGATTTCAAATATAATTAATGCAAAGCTCATATAAATAAGGGAAAGATGAGGGTATATTATCATCTTTCCCTTATTTTTTTGATAAGAATTCCTTACAATTGTTTTTCATTATCCTGAAAATTTTTTAGAATTATGATTCCAGTCACAGTTTTATTTTCAATCCTGCTGTATCCTAAACTCATCAAGAGGACACCAAACCGAATAAACAAAAAGCAGTTGTGACATCTAAAGCGTGTATTGTCCGGAGACTGTCAGAACAGGAGGAATTGATATTATGAGCGTACAAATAAATGATAGAGTATACTGGGTCGGAAAGGTTGATGACAGAAAAGTACCTTTCCATAGACTCATACTTGAAAAAGGAACAACCTATAACAGCTATCTTCTTATGACTGAAAAACCGACGGTGATTGATACGGTAGACATAGCCTTTGGCAGGGAATATATAGATAACCTAGTGAAAATGATAAATCCCGAAGCCATAGAGTATATAGTTATTAATCATGTAGAGCCTGACCATGCAGGTGCATTGCCTGCACTTGCTGCAAAGGCAAAGAAGGCGAAAATTGTTACTACCGAGCTTGCAAGCAGTTTGCTCAAGGATATGTTCAAGCTGCACCACAGGGAATTTGTAATTGTCGGGGATGGAGACACCCTTGATATAGGAGGCAAGACCCTGAAATTCTTTGAGACACCTTACCTTCATACGGAGGAGACAATGATTACCTATTCTGTAGAAGACAAAACCCTGTTTCCCTGTGATATTTTCAGCACTCATATTGCCGCCGCAGAACTGTTTAATGATCTGGCCCGGAATGACTATCTGGAAGATTTCAAGGTTTATTACAAATTGATAATGGCTCCTCACAGACCATATGTAAGAGGTATGCTGGATAAGGTAAAGAATCTGGAGATAGAGATGATCGCTCCTTCCCATGGATATATTCTCCGTAAGGATGCTGCCTCATTTATCGGCCTTTATGATGATATGAGCAAGGATTACGGTAATAATAAGACAAGGAAAGTGGCCGTTGTATTTTCTACAATGACCGGAAATACTGCAAAAGTGGCACAAAGATTGGCAAAAGGGCTTGAGGACAGCGGAATAGCAACTTCGGTTTTCAATCTGAAAAACGCTGATATAGAAGAAGTGACCAACGTAATAAAAGAGTCTGACGGACTTCTGGTAGGCAGTTCTACGAAATATGCCGACATGGTGGGAAATGTTGAGGAACTGCTGAAAGCATTAAAAGGAACCCCGGCCGACAGGAAATTTGCCGCTGCTTTCGGATCTTACGGCTGGAGCGGTGAAGCCATTATGCATATAGAGAATTATCTTGCCGGGGGTGGATTTAAGGTTGTAAATCAGAATTACCTTGTAGGGACAATCGGTGTTGACGAACCATTATTCCCTCTTAGAGTGAAGTTTGACAGGGATGAGGGCATGGACACCGCGGAAAAGGCGGGAAGCGTTTTTGCAGAACTGGTAAATGCAAATTAATGCTACGGGTATAGCACACATTGTATAAAAGGAGGGCACAAGCCATGACTGCAAGTATAAATACAAATCAAAGCATCGGTGAAATAGTTGCAATGCTTCCGGAAGCAAGCGAAGTATTCAGAAGGTATAATATTGATTTCTGCTGCGGAGGGAACAGGCCCCTGTCCGCAGCCATAGAGGAGCAGAAGCTGGACCGGGCCGAGGTGCTGCAGAAGCTTGAAGAGGCACAACATGAAACCAGGGAGCTTATTAAAAGAGTAGATTTCCGGGAAATGAAATCAGGTAAGCTTATAGAATATATCGTGGCTACCCATCATGCATACCTGCAGAAGTCGCTGCCCGAAACAGGAGAACTGACCTCAAAGATACTGAGAGCGCACGGAGCAAACCACCGGGAACTTTTCAGGGTGCACAAGCTTTTTAACAGCCTCAGAACCGAGCTGGAGCAGCACTTGATAAAAGAGGAGGAATTGCTGTTCCCCCTGATAAATAAGTACCAAGCTGAGCCTTCCGATGAACTCGCCCTGGAGATAAGGGCAGTTTTGGTGGAAACCGAGGAGGAGCATGAGGGTGCCGGAGATATTCTAAAGGAACTGAGGAAGCTGACGGGAGATTACAATGTGCCCAAAGACGGCTGCCGAACTTTTGAAATGGCCTATTCCATGCTCCAGGAGCTTGAGGGCGACCTTTTCCAGCATATACACCTTGAAAACAATATTCTGTTCACAAGATACGAATAATAAGTTTTAAGCTGCTTCAAGGCCGGCTTGAAGAAGGAGGTTGACTATGGAAAAAGTAATAGACCTGAACAAATCTGTACATGACCTGTGCCGGGATTATCCCGACGTGGTGGAGCTTCTCCGGGGGCTTGGTTTCGACCAGATAACCAACCCCGCCATGCTGAATACGGCAGGAAGATTCATGACCATACCCAAAGGCGCGGTTATGAAGGGCGTGGATTTGGGAAGAATTAAAAGGGAATTGGAAAGCAAGGGATTCAGAATAAAGGAATAGGAGGTTTTTTATGAGTGAGTTTATAAATAATCGCGAATACAGGCAAAAGGTCCTGAAGGAAATAATTTTGGAGCTCCACAACGGCAAGTCTGTTGATGAGGTTAAAGCCAGATTTGAGGAGCTTATTGAGGGGATTTCTCCGACAGAGATATCCGAAATGGAGCAGGCGCTTATAATGGAGGGAATGCCGGTGCAGGAGATACAAAACCTGTGCGACGTACATGCGGCAGTTTTTAAAGGCTCCATCGAAGAAATACACCGGCCCGACAAGCCCGAGGATATCCCGGGACATCCGGTACATGTATTCAAGCTGGAGAACAGAAAGCTTGAAACATTGGTTAATGACAGGATAAAGAAGCATCTTGAGGATTACGGCAAATCCGGCGGTGACCAGAGCTTAAAGCTTCTGACCGAGGATTTTAATAAGCTGTGGGAGCTTGACAGGCATTATTCCAGAAAGGAAAATCTGCTGTTCCCGTTCATGGAGAAGTATGGGATAACTGCTCCTCCAAAGGTTATGTGGGGCGTGGACGATGAAATAAGGGCCGCTGTAAAGGGCATCCTGAAGGCTCTGGCACAGGGGGAAGGCAACAGGAATGAATTTATACAAACAGCAGAAGAGGTTTGCAACAGGATTATTGAAATGATTTTTAAAGAGGAAAATATACTTTTTCCAATGGTGCTTGACACACTGGCCGAGGATGAATGGCTGAAAATACAGGAGGCCAGTGCCGAGATAGGCTATTGCATGATAGAGCCCAGCCCTAAATGGCAGCCGGTGCAGGTCAATGTGGAGCAGAAGGCAAAAAGTGAAGGGGAAGAGCCTGTACATGGCGGATATGTAAAATTTGACGCAGGAATACTATTGCCCGAAGAGATAAATGCAATGCTGAACACCTTGCCAATAGATGTAACCTTTGTGGATAAGGACGGCTATGTGAAATACTTTACCCAGGGGAAGGAGCGGATATTCGCAAGGCCCAAGACAATCATCGGAAGAGAGGTAAAGAACTGCCATCCGCCTGCAAGCGTTCATATAGTGGAAGGTATCGTTGAGGAATTGAAATCGGGCAAGAAGGATCATGAAGACTTCTGGATAAAAATGGGAAGTAAATATGTGTACATCAGGTACTTCGCTGTAAGAAACGACAAGGGTGAATTCCTTGGAACGCTGGAGGTTACTCAGGATATCAAGCCAATCCAGGAAATAACGGGTGAAAAACGCCTTGTGTCCGATAATTGACAATTTGTAAGCAAAAAATAAACTGTGATTTTACTCACAGTTTATTTTTTTTTATGAATCCACTTCAATACCGAAGACAAATATAAGTATCCCGAATTATTGAACAGCCAATCGGAAGAGGCTTATTACATACAATTTTATCGGAGAGAATAACTTTGATTGAGAGGTATTTCTATTATTTCATCTTCATTTGCGGTTTTTATACGCAAGGCATCAGCAGCTTCAATTTCCAGAGGGGCTTCAAATTGAAGACTCATTGTGAAATTACCACTTTCATATCCGCTTCTGCCTTCCCTCAATTTGATGCTCTCAAAAACAGTTTTATCTTTCATTCTTATGGAGAAGTCATCGGAGGAGAAATCCGGGAGGTGGCCTGCAGGTACAGTCCCTGAGAATGTCATTGTAATGGGAGAAAGTTTTATTTTGTCCAGCCTTGTATTCTTGATTATAATATTTTTTCGGGACAAATCATATATTCTGGTTTTAGCGGTGTACTGCAAGGGAAAGCTGAAATATTCCTCCTCCGGCATAACTGCATCAAGCTCCTTCAGGTTTTCATCCCCTACATTAAAGGGGTAGATTTCAAGGTTATGACGGTTGACGGAAGTAAAAATGTCATCGCCGGTATAAATTTTTCCCGTCTTTTTATTCCGGAGGTAGATAGCCGGAATTTTATAATAATCTGAGGTATCAACTGCAAGGACCAGATTGTCTCCGGAATACGCAACCGATTCCAGAAGCAGCTTGCCGTATTGGGTTTTTAAGGGAATACCCAGCCTGCTGTCGGGGACATTATGTTTATCCTTTGTGTCTACACCGGCCTCCGGGTATTTTGAACATATTTTATAAAGATCTATTCCTGTAGATTCATACCTGGCAGGGAAGGTCATAACGAATATGGCATTTTTACCTTCTGTGTCAAGATCTTTATTAAAGGTATAAATTGTGGCGCAGTCAAAGGTTGCAGAAGCAGGATCTTCAAGAAGTGAGTACGAAACAATTGAAGCAGGCTGTAGTTCCTTTTTCAGATCTCCTATATATAGTTTTCTCGAAGCAACAGCCGAATGGGTATAGTGGTCATAACCCTTGGCCATTGATATGGTGTATTTGACATATAAATTATTGCTGTCCCCGATAACTCCGTCAATCCTGAGTTCAACTCCGTCTCTTTTATAGCTTTTATTGGGCGCATATCCATACTTTTCAATAATGCCCAGCTGCTTATCCGATATTTTTGATCCGAAGAATTGTGAAAAAAATCCCCTGAAGGCAGTATCGAGTCCCAGGGCTGGTGCTGCCGAAACAGTAATTATCGACACTGCAAGCAGCAGCGCTAAGGGAAGGAGCAGTTTGGAAACCTTCCTTTTCCCGGGACAAGCAGTTGTTATACAAGCTGAAGCTTTTGTTTCCAATTCGGCTATTATTTTCTCCGAAACAGTTATGTTTTTAAAGGAACTTTTGTACAAGGATTTATTCATACTGCAACTCCTCCAATAATTTATTTTTCAGCAGCAGCCGGGCCCTTTGAAGCTGCGTTGCCACTGTGGTTTCCTTTTGAGAGGTGATCTGGGCAATTTCCTTTATCCTGTAATCCTCATAATAGAAAAGGTGGACAACAACCCTGTATTTCAGCGGCAATTCCATTACGGCGTAAAATAAATCACTTTCCTCCGGGCAGTCAAAGGACAGATTGTCCTCCAGCGGCTGAACTCTTTTGAACCAGGAAGAAAGAAGCAGTTTTTTACAGCAATTTATGGTTACCCGTATAAACCATGCCTTTTCATGCCCCGGACTTTCAAAGAAGGGTTTCTTTTTGAAATACCTCAGGAATACCTCCTGAAAAATGTCTTCCGCATCGCTTTTGTTTTTGCAGTAAGTGAATGCGATTTTGAAAACGGTATCTTTATAGTGTTCAATTATCTTTAGCTCAGTCACGTGAACCTCCATGTCAAGCAGCGTCCCGGCAAGCCGTTCATATATAAAACCCCTCATGCCTGAAAAAAATCACATTGAATATTAAAAATATTTTGTAAAAATATAATTTGTAAAATTGTTACTTTTTTATAAACAATCAATATCTTTATTGCAGCTTAACATCCCTGTGTATATTATTATATCATCACTTGTATAAGGATTATAAAGGAGGGGGCGGCTTGAGGCTTCTGATAATTGAAGATGAAAAGGAACTTGCAAATGCGCTGGTACGTGGCCTCAAGTCTCTCGGTTATGCAGTCGATGCCGTCAATGACGGCTTAACAGGAGAGCAGATGGCCATTGCAGTTAATTATGATCTTATCATACTTGATCTCACACTGCCGGAAAAGGACGGTTTGGAAGTATGTAAATTTCTCAGGGAGAATGATTGTTCTTCAGCCATAATAATGTTAACTGCAAGAAACCGCGTAACAGACAGGACAAAAGGACTGGACAGCGGGGCCGACGACTATCTGGCCAAGCCGTTTGCCTTTGATGAACTCCGGGCAAGGATACAGGCACTTCTCAGGAGGGCCTACGGCAACAGAAATCCTGTGCTTACCGTGGGAAAGCTGATTATCAATCCGGCCAGGCGTACCGTTACATATGATGATAAGCCTATAACTCTCACGGCAAGAGAGTTTGACATATTAGAGTTCATTGCCTCAAAGCATCCGTCTGTGGTATCCACGGAAGATATTCTGGAGCACGTTTGGAATGAAGAAATAGATCCGTTTTCAAATGTTGTAAGAGTGCATCTGGCCAACCTGAGACGGAAATTGAAAAATAATGCGGGAGAATCAATAATTGAGACTCTTATAGGAAAGGGATACAGATTAGGTGGACCTGATGTTTAAAAGGATGGATATAAAAGTAAAGATTGCCCTTGTGTACAGTGTGATTCTGGTTGTCATGGGAGTTGGAATGGTATTGTTTCTCAGTGTTGCATTAAAGTCCAGCATGAAAAAAGAACCTGTAACCGGATCGATTGAAACTATAAGCTATAAAGTCCAAACCAGACCCGACAATCCGTTGGATGTGGCATATACTTTAACAGAGGGTGTTTCAGTAGCCAAGCAATACGCACCTGGAGCCGCAAACGGTGTTGTAGAGGATAAGGGGATAACAGTTGTTGTTACTGGTGATGAGCTGAACAGAGACTTATCCTCTGAAATATTTAAAAGGCTTTTAAGGTATTCCGCCGTATCCGTTATCATATTGTCGGCATGCACATTTTTTTTAGGTTATCATGTATCAAAATGGCTGTTAAAGCCGCTCACCTCAATGGCTGAAATTACCCATCAAATTACGGCGGAAAACCTGGATTTAAGACTCAGCATACCTGAAAGCAAGGATGAAATAGCAGGCATTTCCAGCTCTTTCAACAAAACCATGGATGTATTGCAAAATGCTTTTCTGGAATTGGAAAGATTCAATGCGTATGCCTCACATGAACTGAAAAATGCTTTAGCTGTGATGAAAACCCGTCTCGAAGTGGATTATAGAGATACCGACTGTAAGGACACAGTCAATTTTGCCATAAAGCAGGCCAACAGGATAACAAAATCAATAAACGATATTTTAGCCATATCGGCCACAAATAAAAAAGACTGTAATGAGCTCGTGGACATTGCATTGGCTGCTGCTGAAGTAGTGGATGAATACCAGGCTGCAGACAGGAAAATTATTCTGGAAATACCAGAAGACGGAGTTCTTCCGGTGAGGGGCAAGGAGATCTGGTTTCAAAGGGTTATAGCAAATCTGGTTGACAATGCAATAAAGCATTCGGACAGTGAAAGCCCTATAACAATCCTGATAAAGCAGGATAGCGAAGCCGTAACAGTTGCCGTTTCCGATTCGGGAAAGGGTATTCCGGGAGATAAACGTGAGCGGATATGGGAACCTTATTTCAGCACCTCTGCCGACTGGGAGCGGGGATATGGGCTGGGTCTTGCCATGGTGAACCATATTGTTGACATCTGCGGAGGAAAGGTGTGGGTAGACAGCAAAGAGGGTAAGGGCAGCACTTTCTACATATCACTTCCAGTTGGGAAATAATATCTGATTCTTTATCTTATCTTTATACCTTATTATGTACAATGATACACATAGATACATGATGTGCTTACATTGGAAAAGGAGAGTATAAGGTATATGTCCGTTAACAGTTTCAAGACCCGCAATTATGCAGCTGCCATATGCTTTATGGCACCTAGCATGCTGGGATTTTCAGTTTTTTTCCTCATACCTTTCATAGCAGGATCCTACTATTCTCTTGTTGATAATCCGGTTTCAGCAAATTTCGTGGGTTTGGGAAATTATATAAATCTATTGCAAAACCCGGTTTTCCTTAAGGCAGCCTCCAATACTCTTGTGTTCTCAGGTATTTGCGTTCCGTTGAATGTAGTGTTTTCATTATTGCTGGCAGTTCTGCTAAACAGAGACATATTGGGTAAGAACCTGCTGAGAACGGCCTTTATCGTGCCTCTCGCCGTCCCTGTTGCATCCATAGTTCTGGTTTGGCAGATCATGTTTGACATGAGGGGCTCCATAAACGGAATTCTCCAGTTTGCAGGTGCGTCGGGACAGGACTGGATGAAAACCGGCTGGGCCAGAACAGTAGTAATAATTGTATATCTATGGAAAAACTGCGGATATAATATGGTAATTTTTCTGGCAGGTCTTCAGAATATACCCAGGGAGTATTACGAAGCGGCAGACATGGACGGGGCCGGAGTTTGGACCAAGTTTACCGGAATTACAGTTCCATATCTCACCCCTGCTGCATTTTTTGTATTTATTATGTCTATCATAAACAGCTTTAAGGTTTTTCGTGAAACCTATCTGATTGCAGGTCCGTATCCCCAGGATGGTATTTATATGCTTCAGCACTATATGAATAACATATTCCTGTCTTTGGACTACCAGAAACTCACTGCCGCAGCGTTTTTAACAGCCTTGCTTATTTTGCTGGTTATACTGCTGCTGTTTACTGTTGAACGCAAAATAAGCAACAGTCTGAACTAGGAGGAACCAACCTTGAAACACAAAATCGGAATAATTGCGGCAAGCGGTTTTTTATACCTGCTGGCATTGCTTTTTATTGCACCGCTGGTTTTAACAGTAACCAATTCATTTATGAGTGAAGCTGAAATTCATCAAAACTACAGTATGGTTAACTCTGCCGGTGTCTCAGAAAGTGGAGAAGTCAAATATGCAAGGCTGAAGCTGATACCCGGAATGATAACCGTAAAACAGTATTATAACGTCCTGATCAAGAAAACCATGTTTCTTATCATGTTCTGGAATTCGGTTAAATTAGTGGTCCCAATTGTTCTGGGGCAATTTTTTGTAGCTTCCATGGCTGCCTATGCTTTTTCCAAAATTGATTTCCCCGGACGGGAAAAAATTTTTTATATGTATATTGTTGTAATGCTGATGCCGTTTCAGGTCACATTGGTTCCCAACTATATTATTGCAGGCAAGCTGGGATTGACCAACAATATACTCTCAATAATTCTGCCGGGTATTTTCAGCACTTTTGGGGTATTCCTGCTAAGGCAGTTTATGGTGTATATCCCGGATGCATATGCTGAGGCCGCCAGGGTAGAGGGCGCCGGGCATTGGACGGTTTATTCGAAGATAATACTGCCCATGTCCAAAACCGGAATAGCTGCTTTAATAATATTGGTTTTTATTGATAACTGGAATATGGTGGAACAGCCGCTGATATTTCTTCAGGATGCCTCGGTATGGCCGCTTTCGGTCTTTCTGTCCGAAATAAATGCCGGAGAGAGAGGTATAGCTTTTGCAGCATCGGTAATATATATGGCGCCCATGCTCCTGGTTTTCCTTTGCGGTGAGGAATATCTGGTACAGGGAATTCAATTGAGCGGAATCAAGGGATAGGGTGCTGCCTGACCAGGTAAAACAGGCGGAAAAAACATTTAACAGGGAGGTATGCTTTTGCAGGGCGAGGTAAGCTTTTCAACGGGAAAAAAGAGAGTGGCAGCCAGGGGGCTGATAACATTTCTTATAATAATGCTGCTGCTGACTTTTTTATCAAATACCTTGAATAATTTTTTGTCACCGAGAGTGATAGTCGAGAAACCTGGAAGCGGGCAGCTGGTAAAGGAGACTACTGGGACCGGGAGGGTCAGAGCCAAACACATAACCGATACATATGCCCAAAGTCAGATGAAGGTGCTGGAGGTTATGGTAAATGTGGGTGACAGGGTAAAAAAGGGTCAGCAGCTCATGTCACTGGATACCTCTGACATAGAACAGCAGTTGGATACGAAAGAATAGCCCTTCGGCAGAAAAAGTTAAATCTTCAAAAGCTGGAAGCAAATATTCCGGATGAAACAGCAGCTGCGTTTGAAACTGCTGTGGAGACGGCAAAAATCAATGTGAAGAACGCCAGGCAAAAATATGAGGATTCTAAAGCTTTGTTCGATATGGGAGCTGAATCCAAAGCCGGCGTTGATGAAGCGAAAACTGCTTATGCCAAAACTGAACTGGAGCTGAAAAAGGCAGAGTCCGATTATCATACGGAAGTGAACGTCCAAAAGGGAAAAAAGAAAAATGCGGAGGCCGACAAGCAAGGTGCCTTGCTTGAGATAGAGCTGCAGCAGAAAAAAATAGAGAAATTTGAGAAACAGCTAAAAATGAAAAACTTGACCGCACCGTCTGATGGAATGGTTATTGAGCTGAATTTTCAGGCGGGAGCAATGGCCGACAGTTCCAAAGCTATATATAGACTGGCTGATGTCTCAAAAGGCTTTGAGTTTGTTGCAACTATTGACAAGGAGGCAGCGAAGGAGCTAAGCAATGGAGATACTGCCGATGTTTCACTGGATGGCCGGAGAGGATTTTCTACGGAGGGGAGGATTAACAGGATTGTTGATAATCAGCAGGAGCTGGGAAACAAAAAGGATGTCATTGTTGATATTCCCTCCGACAATCTCTCCGGAGGGGAAAGCGGATCCATTACAATCAGAAGGGAAACCAGGGCCTATGACATTCTTGTTTCAAACAGTGCCCTGGGCAAGGATGCTTCAGGATATTTCGTATTTATTCTCAAGCAGCGCGCAGGCCCTCTGGGGGAGGAGTTTGTAGCCCGGAAGGCGAGTGTGCTCACAGACCAGTCCGATAATGCCAAAACGGGTATAACAAGCGGTCTGGATTCTTCGGACAGGGTGATAACTTCCAGTGACAAACCGCTGTCGGAGGGTATGAAGGTAATAGCTGCAGAAACCGATTAGAATTAAAGTCGGGTAAGAGGGAGGGACGGATTCCATGAAATCGGGAAGGAAAGCATTGGTTTTATTGCCATTGGGAATTTTCTTACTTCTACTTAGTATAATAATGCCGGGTGCTTTGACCGAAAAAGCCGAGTACCTTAACGGAGTCAATGGGCTCAGCAAGATTGTGGTTGCAGCAGGGGTTGGCTTTGATATTAATCCTTCTCTGACGCCTGAAATAATCGGCAAAGCAGCAAAACAGGCAAAAACAGATGAATTTAGCTATACAGCAGCAAATCAGACTTTAAACACCGATGTGAGAATAGGGGAGAGAGTTGTTAAGGCCTCAATAACAGGTACAAATTTTATGTTTCCAACCTTCAGCAGGTGCAGTATGCAGACCGGCAGTTTTTTTTCGGAAACTGCCGAGAAATCCGGGGGATATATTGCTGTTGTTGACGACAGGTTTGCATGGGAAGCTTTCAAAAGTGATAAAGTAGTTGGGGAAACCCTGGAAATTTATAACAGGCAGTTCAAAATTTCAGGTGTACTGAAAAGTGATGCTTCGATATTGGGCAGGCTTGCAGGAGATAACTCCTCACATGTATTCATTCCCGGAGAAAAAATGCTGGAACTGGATAAAGCAGCATCAATAAAGGTATTTCAGTTTAAAACCGGCGATACAGGAAATACGGTCAGAACCGGAGCACTGATAAGGGGAGCTTTGCAGGCTTTGGGATACAAAGCTGACGATTTTTGTATAACTGATCTGAATATAACCAGAGTTGGCCTGAAACAAAAACCTCAATTATTCGTGTTTCTTTTGAGTTGTATAATTGCTGTAATTATACTGATATGGGTTACACAAAATATAAAAAATGGAATAACGGAAATTAAACGGCAATGTAGGACTGATTACTTAATAAATATATTAAAGGCTAACCTCATATCAATTGCTGCCTTTTTACTTAAGTTATTGTTTTCTGTTGCTGCCGCAGGTCTGCTTTTTGCCTGCACAAGCTTTAAAATGTACATTCCTCCCGAATATGTCCCGGAAGAACTTATAGATTTATCTTTTTACTTTAAGCTGCTGCTTGCAGCTTTTACAAAAAATGTCCGGGGGCGGGAATATTATACGGATTTAACAGGGAGTATCACAGAAAGTGCGGCTTTATTGACACAAATACCGCCGGTATTGGCTCTGCTTGCAGGATTACTGCTGACATATGCAGGAACAGCCGCTTTAAGCTCCCGGTGGTATGAACTGTCAAAGGCGGTTCGTATATCAGGTGTATCCATTCTGATTTCTTTACTGATTTTTGCTGCCGCCTCAGACAGACTTGGTTTGCCGCTGACACTTCATACCGGGCAAATTGCGGTGGTGTGGGTGTTTATTAATATATGTGTTTGGTTCAGATTTTATAAATATGAAAGGATAAAATGGGAAAATGATAAAAGAAAAAGACTTGAGGCACAATAGCATAAGCGTCAGGAAGCTTTTTAAAAAGGTGCTTGGAATTTTGACAATCATGGCTGTTGCAGCAGCCTTGTCAGCATGTCAGGGAGGAGAGAAGAAAGTTTCGGCTGAAAACACCGATACATCAGAAAAAATAATGCTTTATGATGAAAAGGAAATAGGGGTACAGGCGGGATTAAAAATCCCGAGAGCCTTTCGCGTTAATTCCAAGAATCTCCCGGTGTTTTTTGATAACGAAGAAAATAAAGGCAGATTTATTACCCTTGATTCCGAGGGTAAAGTGCAGGGAGAAATAAAATGTGCTTTAAAAGGCCAAATGGTAGCTTTTGATCTGGATGCAAACGATAACATTTTTGCAGTAATTACTGAGTATAATCAGAAGGGAACATTACAAAAAGTCTGTGAAATTGATTCCGAAGGAAAAGTTAAAAATGAATATGAGCTTGGAAAGCTCGATTTCAAAAATCAAAAGGAGATGCAATCCATAGCTAACGATATCTCTGTTGCGGCAAACGGTAAGATATATATTTCAACTCTCAATGGAATTTATGTTCTGGACAGCTCGGGAAAACTGGATAAAAAAATCGGTAAGGACAGTTACAGGGGGATTACTACTGATTCGGATTCAAATATACTTACACTGTCTTATTTGGAGGGTAAATATTCCCTGTTAAAGCTGGATGGCAGCAACGGTGATAAGCTGTGGGTTAACTCGGAGCTTGAAAGGCCGGAAGCGTCAAATATAGATTCCTCAAAAGTCAGGTATGATTCTGTAAAAAAAATGATTTATGTACAGGATTCCTACGGCATAGACAGCTTTGACAATGCCGGAAAAAAGCTGGAGCGGCTGCTGAATTTCAAAAATTATACTCTTTTATACAGCGGCTATTCTCCCGAGGATTTTTACATAGATCAAAGCGGATATTCATATGTTTTGACAAAATATGAGGGTAAATATGAAGTATTCAGGTACGATTTAAAATCGGAAAAGCATGAGGGAAAGCAAAGGAAGGCTGTGACCGTGGCAGTGCCGTATCCGGAAAGATGGCTGGAAATGGCGGCCCTTAAGTTCCAGAAGGTAAATCCTGATTTCAAGATTGAGATAAAAAAGTATGAAGAGCGGGCCGATGAGAACAATAATTACGATAAATACGTAAAGGCTTTAAATACCGAGCTTCTAACGGGAGAAGGACCGGATATAATCAGAACGGATGCATTGTCATATGAGAAGTATGCTGATAAAAACCTGCTTGCGGATATAGGCAAAATGATAGAGGCCGATAAGGTATTTGACAGGAGCAGCTATTTTACAAACATTTTTGATGCAGTTAAATACAGGGACAAATTGTATGCACTGCCGGCAAGCGTTAAATTCTGGGTACTGAGCGCAGATAAAAGCATTCTTGAAAAGGAAGGTCTGAATATTGATGATCTGAGCTGGACCTGGGAGGATTTCAACAGAATAGGCCAAGGGCTTTCAAAGGACAGAAAAATGTTTGTGAGTATGCCTATGATCAGTTTGATGAATTACATGATGAAGGGCAATATAGGTAATTTTCTGAATGAGACCGAGAAAAAAGCAGCCTTCGATTCTTCTGAATTTATAAATCTGCTTAACATGGCAAAAAGGTATGGCGATGGCAAGGTTCCGGCAAACGAGGCGGTCGCTAATGCAAATTTTAACGATGTAGAGGCTGTTCAAAAAGGCTCTGTAATATTTAACCCGGTGGATATTAGGGATTATATCGGTTACGCATTTATAAAAAGCATGTATAAGGAACAGGCCAGACTTCTGGAATTTCCGGCAGTGGGAAAACATAAGGGAAAGGTATTCGATTCAACTGCCATTTTTTCCATAAATAATAATTCCAAGAACAAGGAAGCGGCCTGGGAGTTCCTGAAATTCATACTTTCTGATGAAATACAGGCCGACAACCTGGGCGGTTTCCCTGTTAACAGAAGGGCACTGGAAAAAACAGCACAAAATGCAATGGATGCTACAAAAAATGGCGGTATGAGCTTCGGAGTATCAAGCAAGGATAATGGGGCCCCTATTATGTTCGAGGCAAAAGAGCTGAAACGGGAGGATATTGACTACATAAATTCCTTTATTGAGCGAATGGGCTCATATAACAGTGACAATTCAGGAGTGAACACAATAATTGAGACAGAGGCCCTGCCGTTTTTTTCAGGGCAAAAAACCGCTGAAGAGGCGGCCGGGTTAATTCAGCAAAAAGTAAATATTTATCTGGGTGAATAGAGACAAGTGATACAACAGGTTATACACCACTCTGAGGAGGTTTGACAATACGGCGGAGGCTGTTGTTAAAAGGGCATAAAATATTTTATTTGCTGCATGTAAAAAAGAAAAGACATAACCCTGAGGAAATGTCTTTTCTTTTGCTTATATGAGACCTGCTTTTTTATTTCCTGTCTTAGCCTTTCCCTGTATCTCCGGAACCGGTCTGACATCATTCTTTTGAAAATGTTGTGAATGGTTGCTTTCTGTTCCATGAGGTTCTGAAGGATCAGGCCTTCTCATTCCTTTTTTAGCCATGTTTTTCTCTCCTTAAGTGCTTTACAAGTATCTGATGGGGATGTTAAAACAACACCTCACAGTTATTTTTTCAATTTATTATGAAATATATTCTTTAGGAGATTTTAAGTTTATAATCCAGAATTCTCAAATGATATTTATTTTTTTGCTTGACCTTCTCAATATGGTAAGGTGTAGTATATAAGAGAACCGGTTCAAGCCATATTTCAAAGGGAGAAAAACATGTTTACCATTGGCGAGTTTTCACGATTAAGTCATATATCTTCACGTATGCTGCGGCATTATGATGCCATTGGACTGCTGTGCCCGGCACACACAGGTGCTGAAAACGGGTATCGGTATTATGATCCCACTCAGCTGCCCATGCTTTTGCAGATTGAAAATCTTAAAAGCTACGGCTTCACACTGGCGCAGGTTGCTGAACTGCTTACACTGCCCCAGGAGGAACTGGTACGGCGAATTCACCGCAGAAGGCTCAAAGCTTATGAGGAATTGCACGACTTCAGGAAAACTTTACGCAGGATGGAGGATGAAATTATTAAAATGGAGGGTAAGAGCATGGTTCAGGACAAGTATCACATTATATTAATGAATACACCGCCCCAGAGAGTATTTGGAATTCGAAGAAAGGTCTGTATCGCCGGGATTCATGATTTATTTCAGGAGCTCCATGAGGAAATGGGGAAAAGAGGGCTTGCAAGGGCCGGGGCAACTCAGCTCATATATCTGGGAGAGGAGTTCTCCTACGAAAATATGGAGGTTGAGGCACAGGTTCAAGTATCCGGGGAACATCCCGATATACAAAAACTTCCTTCGCAGCTTTGTGTGGCTACAACCCACATCGGACCATATGAAAGGGTGAAGGATGCCTACGATGCAATTTGCAGCTGGCTTTCGGAACATCCCGAATACAAGGTGGCAGGCCCGGGGATCGAAAGGTATATAAAGGATGAGAAAAGTGTGTCGGACCCCGAAGAGCTGGAAACAGGTGTGCTTTTTCCGGTTGAAAAGTTAGAATAAAAAGCTGCTGGTTGTAAATGCGAGCTCAATTAAAAGTACAGGCCTGAAATTGTAGGTGAAACACTTGTGATGAGCCCTACAAATTTCGGCCTGTACATTTATGAGCAACAAATATTGAAGTTAATACGGAAGTACTGTTACAACAGGAAAGTAAGTTTTTAAACTGCTACCCTGTCCTCGTATTCCTTTAGTGTAAGTGATATATTCAGGTTGCCATTCCTGCATCTCAATTCGTCTATGAATTGCTTCTGTTCATTTGCCGATTTCATATTGATTATATATACTATTTCAAAAATAGTACCGAAATCTGTGGTTTTAACACGTTTCATATTCCAGGAGGTGGTATAATGTTCCAGAATATCATCAAACAGACCCTGAAAGTTCAGATCTTCCGGTATTGTAATTTTGAGCAGCATACAGGCGTTTCCCGGATTGCCGAATTTAAAATTATGAAGCAGAGCCATCACTAAACAAAGCACGATTACAAATATTCCCCCGTATGCAAGATAGCCCATTCCACAGGCTAAGCCCACTGCCATGGAGAAAAAAACATAGGCTATATCCTTGGGGTCTCCGGGGGCGCTTCTGAACCTGATCAAACTGAAGGCGCCGGCCAGACTGAAGGCTCTGGCAACATTATTACCTATGAGCATTATAATTATCGATATTATGGCAGGAAGCATTATCAATGTGATGGTAAATCCTGCTGAGTAACCTTCCCGCTTGTGAGTTCCTATATAGGCAAGACTTACGATTAATCCAAGTATAAGAGCCACTCCCAGTGCCGTTAGCACACCGGAAAGTGTAAGGGTATCACCCGAAGCCGAAGCAGTAAAAATCGAATCCAACATTTATCTCTCTCTCCTTTACTTCTATAAAAAATTTACTTGATAGCCGGCAGCATTTGCAAACTTATGTCTGACACCATCTGCTTGTAGTATCGCTGGTATTCAGTACCATACTTTGAAAAACTGGTTTTATATATTTTTAGTTCCGACAGAAGCCGGGCCAGCCAGATGGGAACAGCCCTGGATATTTTAACTTCCATGAGATATTGCCCGCCATCCAGCAATTGTTCTCCGAAACAGCCTTTTTCCAAATTCAGTTCTTTTCTTCTTGTAATAATGTTACTGTCAAAGGTTATTCTGAATTCCTTGTCATTTTTGCCGAAAAAGGCCATTCTGTTATAGCTGATATAGGCTGCAGGGTATACTTTGTTTTTACTGAGGAAGAACTCCAATTCATTGATAACCTGTGCACCTATATAATTTTTAGCCGCAGGTTTATTGCCTGCCTCCATGAATTGATAGGCCTCCCGCAAAGTCATAGATGCTCTTCTTTTGTAAACTATACCTGCAGTTTTCTTTTTGAGCTCCAGGTATACCCTTGAATCCAGTGAGGTAGAGGGGGTATAGCATCTTAAGCGTAATTTTTCCTTGTATTGTGGCTTTGAAAGAGATGTCCGGATCAAATTACTGTCGATAGTATCATAATAAATATTATAGATACTATAATTCCGATAGCCTCTGCAATATTCATCCGGATTCATATATTCCGATATTTTTGGTAAGAGCGCGTTAAATTGCTCACTGGATAAAATAAATTTCATTTCATACCGTTTAAAAGTAGAAATCGCCATAATAAACCTCCTGTTCTGATGTAATAATCTAATTGTCATTCCTGGATATATTTTACCATATTTTTACAATAAATTAATACTAATTTAACAAAATTTTGTTATTATAAAAAATAAATATCAAATTTAATTTGATATGAAGATATAACTGAGAAATATTTCTTTTAAGTGAAAAGTAGATGCCGGTTTAAAAGTGAGCAAATCCTTACCGTCATTGGATTTTATGTTAACAAACGTACCTGCCGTCATTGTTTGAGCGAAGGATAATTTTGAAGGCTCTGTCATAATCAAGACTCCTGGCGGCCTCCAACGGGTGAGCTGCCGGTGCCGTCGGAAGCATTTATCCCGTCTTGCTGAAATACTGTTGTTGGAATGGAGAGAGTCGTCTGCCGAGTCGAGTTCAATAGTGCCGCCGCAGATGGTGATACCGGTCACTGCCGCCCATGACCAATTTGCCCGCTGTTTAAGGTTCCGTTTACAATATATGTTCCTGCCGAGTTAATTGTTACAATGCTGTTTTTCAGGGTTACGGCATTTGTTTTAATGATATATTTGTTACAATGTGATGGTTTGGTGAAAGGAACCTGACTATTTTGAAAAGAAAGCAGGAAAGGGGCAGCTGTAACCCTGACAATCTAGTCAGGGTTACAGCTGCCCCTTTGGAACGTGCCTTACAGTTATAGTTACTGTTTATGCAGCCAATCAAAGTAATCCTGCAGCCTGTTGGGACCGCCCAGTATATCTCTTGCAATATACAGCGTACCATCATTTTTTACTTTTTCGCTCCACTTAACCAGACAAATGGTGCCGTCGGAGATTTCAATAGCTGTGATTGCATTAGGGTGAACACAGCTTCCGTCATTGAAGTATGGAACCTGCCCTACATCAGGAAAGGAAGGCCTGTGATTGTGCCCTGCAACCAGTATATGTTTTTCCTTCTCGACCCATTTTGTAAGCTTTTTAGCAATTGATATCTTCTTCTTATAATTTTTTGCTGCACTTGTAGGGTCACTTACCCCAAAATTTTCAAGCGGTTTCCAAAAATACCTTACAAGAAATTTACTCAATCTCCAGAGGTAACCGTTCATGGTGTCCACCTGGTGACCATGAATGAGAAGGATTTTGTCCTCCGATTCGGAATGTCTTAAAACCAGACCTTCATGGACCTTTACATTATTAAAAATGTTTGGGTCCTCCTGTTCACGCTGTGCATAATATCTTTGTATATTTCTGTTGACATATTTATAATTTCTCTTTTCCATGTCATGATTTCCATACATGAGATAGAGCCGGCGGTCGTCATGGAACTTGGACAACAGACCGAAAACCTCCTTATGGATCTGGATTATGTCAGACAGACGCTTGTTTTCCCAGAGCTCATCACCATCACCCAACTCTATATAAGTAAAGTTATGGTAATAATATTGGGTTAATGCTGAGTAATAAATATTCCTGTTATTTAAAAAATTATCGGAACGGCTTCCATCACCCCTATGACAATCACTCATTAATACAAACTTGGAGGAATCATCAAAGGGTATTATATCCGATTTGTTATATACACTGGTAACCCTGTCTAATTTATTCATAATTCATATTAACCTCCTAAGCCATGCTATGACTTTGAGCCGCATAGCGGCCACAAAATGTAATGAAAATTTATATCCTTTACCGCTATAAGGCGAATAAAGGAGGTTAATTGGCCAAACTAACCGACCTCACTTGGGGAGCTGATTGCCATCAACTTCAATATTTAAATAATCCTTTATTTTGTCAAATACGCTGAATATTGAAGCTGTCTTACCTATCTTGAACATCTCGGTATATAATTCAGGCGACCCCTCTTTAACCGCTTTGACTTTATCTTTCATACCGGTGTAACCCTTTGTAAGGGTCTGGTATACATCGCAATTTCTTTTGAGTTGTGCAAGCATCAATTTATCGGTAGCTGCCGACCTTGTGTAGGGTTGTCTGGTATGAGGCTTGTCAAAAAAGATTGCAACGGTGCTGTTTCTGACTTCATATTCTTCCTCGGTATAGCCGGCTCTTTGAAGGGCCTTTAAAAATGCATCTCTCATTCCACGGCTCCTAAAGGATATATAGACATCCATGGATAGTTCTGAGGGCTCAGAATATTCTCCCAATTTGAAAGCTGTCAGCCACCAGTGTTTATCTTTTCTGGTAATCAGCTTTTCACCGTTCTTATAAAGTACAAAGGCCATATAAAGTCTGTCTTCATTGCTGGCACAGGTGTAGAAAGTGCCGTCAAACACACCGGGAATATTCAGGTCGGGCCAATCGCTGGAGTAGACTCCAAGTTCACCGCCTGTAGTCATGCCATATTGACCCTTCCAGAACTCTATAAGCCAGCGTCTTCCGCCATAGGAAAAGCGTATGGGTTCACTGTCAATGATCATCCCCAGAGGAGCAGCGGCTTCATCATAAAGTCTGCAGTAGCCCATACTTCGCTGCCACGCGTACATTGTTGAAAAAAATATATCGTTTTTTGGGCTATAGGCATAACCGGCAGTACCTATCAATTCATCAATGGTACTGCCTCCATCATCATCTCTTTCTTCCGACAAGTCTTTTTTAGTGGCTAAGTAATATCTCCTTTCAGCAAACCTGTAGGAAAGCCGGGAGGATATATATTCATATAAGAAAGGACCTGCCAGGACTACTGCAAACATTACAATCAGAAAGATTGAAAACCAGAGGTTAAAACTTACAATATCGCTGGTTAGCAACGGAACATTTAACATAATAACTCACTCCAAATTCGTTGTTGATATGTTGTTGATACATAATATTCAAACCCGGAGGTTTATGTTAAAGTTGTTGGATAAGATTTACAAGTTTTATAGAATTATTTTGCCGGTACAACCCTGTTTCTCCCGGCACGCTTTGCAGAATAAAGAGCTTCGTCGGCTTTTTCCTTTAAAATATTTATATCGGAAATTTTATCAGGGTAGGAGGCTATACCGATAGAAACGGTTATTTTAATGATGACATCATCTGATAATATAAAAGGTGTGTTTTCAACCTTTTTACGCAGCCGATCGGCGATTTCCAGTGCCAAATCCGAAGTACAGTCGGGCAGTATAACGGAAAATTCTTCTCCTCCATTCCTTGAAACGATATCCATATCCCTGCAGTTATGAATAAGAAGGTCTCCCAGGGTCTTTAACACAATATCACCGTCTTTATGTCCGTAAGTATCATTAACCTTCTTAAAAAAGTCAATATCCAGAAACAGTAATGAAATTTGCCGTTTATCTGTTTTTGATTTTTCTATTATATTATTATATATGGCATCAAATTGACGGGCATTATTGAGACCTGTCAGAAAATCCTTTTTGGACTCCTGCTGGTAACGCCTGAAGGCAAAAGTATATGCTTCCAGGTATCTTATATAATAATAAATTAAAAAGGCAATAAGACTTGAGACAGAACAAAACAGTACAATAATTAAGATTTTATTTTTCATACCGTCAATAAATACGGCATAGTTCAGACTTATAATAAATTCGAAAATAATTGATCCATAGATCCATTTTTTCCACAGCTGCTTTTGTTTTCTGAAGAGAGGGTAGGTCAGAAGCGGAAGTATAAAGGTAGAGATTGAGGCTGCAAACGCAGTGTATGAAAAGCCGAATCTTATTATGCGGAACACGGCAATGACGAAACTTGCAATTATTCCGGGTATAAAACCACCATAGAGACAGGCTATTAGTATGGGCAAAATACGCAGATCTACTATAAGATGGTTTGTGAGCTTAACTGAAAACTCAACTAATACCATGCCCATGATTCCGAAAATCAAACCCATTCTGATTTTTAACCCTATAGGGAGCTGAGGGTTCAAGCCGGTGTTCCGGAAGATCTGGTAACATATACTTAAAAATGCTATTAACATTCCTGAATTTATTACGAAATCTCTAAACATTTGTCCCCCATTAAAAGCAATTTTCGACAATTTATTATTATACTACCACCCCGCAATCATATGAAACATAAAATAGTGTTAAATGTTAATTTAGAGGACCTAAACATATCTTTCAATTAATGCTTGTAAATGGTAAAATAATATTTAATTATGTATTCAGGAGTGATTGTATGAAGAGATTCGTATCGTTCATTTGTATAATTTCAATTTTGATTATTACATGCCAAACGTCGTTTGCCGCCGTAAAGGACAACGTTGCACCAACTGTTGTCAAAACTGATCCGGGCAGCAATCTTTCCACTGTGGAAACAAATAAGACTATTACAATAAAATTCAGTGAACAGATATTCAAGGGTAATACCTATTCCAGAATCAAACTGGCAAATTCCTGGACAGTATCGGTAAATATAGCCGTTACTGTTGACAGGAATAATTCACTTATAATCAGACCCAAGGGCAATCTTGAAAATGATACGGTGTATGAATTGATAATCCCTGCAAATGCGGTCAAGGATAAATCAGGAAATGGCTTAAAAAAGGCATATATTTTGAAGTTCAGGACTGAGCCGGATTCTTCAGCTTTTAATGTAAAGATTTTTCAAAATGGCAATGAAATAAAGGCGGATGCCGAAGATAACGCTTTCTATCTTGACAGAAGCAATTTCTCACTGAGATTTAATATGCCCATTGAGGGCATATTACAGATGGCAGCGTTGGATGACAGTGACTGTTATGACCTGACAAAAGAGGGAATGAGTCTGGAAGAAATCCCTTATTTTATACCCGGGACAGGGATGGCAACAGATGGACCGTATGAATCTCTATACATAAACAATGAAGCCCATCATTATTTATTTTATAGTGACAACGCCCACAGCAGGTTACCTGTTATTAGTGAAGATGAAAACAGCATTATTGATACAGAATTTAAAGTTAATGATATTCAGCTGCTTGATCCTGAAATATATGAATATACCGGATATTCCATTGATGAATTTCCGATGGATAATATTTATATCGTTGCTGTAATGGATTTAAATCATGACGGTATAATTGATGAAGGGGAGTATAATAAGCTTGTTTTAATTTTTAATTGAAATAAAAAAATGGAATAAGTAAAATACAGAGTAAAATCATAAGATAGTATAAATAGGTAATTCATATACAGAGGTATTATATGCCCCAAAACGCCGCAAAAAATGCAACTGAAGCTGCAGCCCGAAGTCATATAGGTCATATAGCAAGAGCAATTCCAAATTGTCTGTCCATAACAAGGATAGTTCTTGCCTTATGCCTTATTGCAATTAAGCCTCTTAGCATCACTTTTTACATTTTATATGTTTTTTGTGGAATAAGCGACATGCTGGATGGCTTTATTGCAAGAAAAACAGGAGTATCCAGTTCTATTGGTGCAAAATTGGATTCAATAGCAGATTTAATAATGGTGGTTATTTTGTTTTTTAAATTATATCCGATTATAAGACTTCCCGGCCAAATAATTATTTGGGTTTTACTGATTTTGGCAATTAGAGTTATTTCAATGGTATTAGTCTTTTTAAAATACAAATCTTTTGCAATCCTGCATACATATTTAAATAAGTTTACAGGGCTGCTTTTATTTTTAATTCCGATTTTTCTCATAAACTATTCTTCTGATCTGTGGATGTATGTGATATGCGGTATCGCAAGCCTATCGGCAGTTGAGGAACTGGTGATCCATTTGACTTCAAAGGAACTGCAGCCCGACAGGAAAAGTATATTCTTATGACTTGGCCTCCTTTTCCAATGAATTATTTATTCAAAAGTGACAAATTAATAAATTTTTCCATAAATATAATTATAGTATATCAGGTTTAGTAGAAAAATTACCTGCCATGGGCAAATGGAATAAATTTATGTCACTTACGGGGGTTGCAATGGAGAATATCAAAAATAACTTTGCATTTATGTCGGGTATCCTGATTTTTTCAGCTGCTTTAATTGTTCTGATCGGCATATTTCTAAGATTCCTGTTTGACAGAAATGAAAAGTTCATTATTAAACTGGGAAAGATGTTAAGTCCAATATTCAAAAAAAGGTACAGTATTATATTTCTCGAATTAATTTATATTTTGGCAGCAGCTTCATTAATCGTGATTTTATATTTAATCAGAAAGGGAATACCTGCCGGCTTTGCGCTTATTTTTACATATCCAGTATTTCTTTATGTATCTACAGTTGTACTGTTTGAAATCAGAAACAGCCACAAGGATGCTCCGTCACTATTAGCCCTCACACAAAATCCCAGACAAAATGCTGCAAAAAGGAGCTTTCTGCTAAATCAGCTGAAATTATTCTTTGAATCTTTAACTGACAAGGAAACAATTATTTTATTTCCCACAATATCATTAATGTATTCTCTTTTCCTTGTATTCAACTGGCCTGATGAGGCTTATTTCTTCCTTCTGATTATCCTGCCGATATTTTTGGGTCTCTGGGTATACTTTGGAGTCGATAAAAAACAGAATGGAGAAACCTCTTTTTTAAATTCCAGGACCACTATAAATTTCAGAAGGGTGGTTTTGTATATTGCGCTGCTTGGTATAGCCTTTAAATGCTCCTATAATTCCTATCTGATAAGCTTAAATATTAAGACGGATTACGATATCAAGTTTTCAACAATATTTCTGAATACTTATTCCGCTATATTTATTGCCTGTGACCGTCTTTTAAAGGCATGGACCGATAATTACAGAGCTTTTAGAAATAAGGCCTTAAAAAATAAGACCAATGCATAACAAGTCGGTTGCTGATTATTAACTTTCTGTTTCATTGTATATGAAACTTGTTTATTAGTAGTTCAAAGTATATAATTAATTCAATCTTGTGGTATGTAACATGTAAAATGTATATTGTCCGGCAATGTATAAATTAGATGTTACATACCACAAGTACCCTTCAGAATAAAGACATATGAGCGAAAGTCAGGCGAGTTTAGGAGTCAATATATGTACAAGGTTCTAATAGTTGAAGATGAGATGCTTGTCAGAGTGGGATTAAAAAATTCTGTAGATTGGTCAAAATTTAATATGGAAGTTATTGCTGACGTAGCTAACGGATTGGCAGGCCTGTCTGTCTACCAGAAAGAAAAGCCGGATTTTGTGATTACCGACCTAAAGATGCCCAAAATGGATGGGATGGAATTTATTTCAAAAATAAGGGAAAATGATAAGCATACCAGGATACTTATACTTTCTTGCATTGAGGAATTTGAAATGGCAAGAAAGGCAATGTCATACGGAGTAACCGAGTACATTCTCAAGCTTACTATGACAAATGAGGATATTGAGAGAATTCTGGGAAAAGTTAAAACAGAGCTTGATATGCAGACTGCCGAGCTGATAGCTAAATCCGGCAATATACAGTGCGAAAATATGGCCAAGGACGGGGAACTGAAGGATTTCCTCTTTTACGGGTTATACAGTAATGAAGAGTTTGAGGCATATGTCAGAAAAACCGGCCTCAAAATATCTCAAACAGGTCTGTTATTGGCAATTGTTGAGATTGACAATTATGAAAGTATAGTCTCTCAATTGGATGATGGTAATGGACATTTAATACAGAGAACTATATTAAATGTATTAAATGAACTGCTTGACAGGCGGGGAATAGGAGAAGCTTTTGCCGAAAGCAACCGGAGATATATAATTATTTTAAATTTAGAAGAAACAGTAAGTGAAAGCATAAGGCATACCAAGCTTTATTCAATTCTGGAAAGTGTCCGAAGCTCTATGAAAATATATTTTAATGTTGAAACGAGTATTGGTGCAAGTGCGATTCAGAATAATTTCAGTTCATTAAAAGAAATGTATATTCAAGCTGTTAATGCTCTGGAGCATAAATTTTACTTTGGAAACGGGCTATTTTCATATGGAAATTTGAAACAGACAAGCTCTGAAATTAACAAATACAAACAGGTTGTTTTAGCATTTCCGTTTGAGAACGGCATATATGTCCGGGAATTTATTGCAGAGTACGAAAAGAAGGTACACACTATTTTTGAGTCTGTTGATAAAGATAGGGTTCTGATACGGGAAGCGTTTTGTGAATTTGTATGCTGGATTGCAGAAAAAATATTGGTGCTGCAGGCAGACACTGCTGATAGTATTATTGATGCCTGCATACGCATAAAGGCTGGCGAAAGCCTTGAAGAAATTACAGGAATCATCGGGGATGTTTTTAAATACGCAAGAAGTATTTATTCTAATAGAAAATCATTCAGCAAGGAGATATCCGCGGCACTTTCGTTTATTGATGAAAATTATTTCAGAGATCTGTCGCTCAGTGAAATAGCCGGGCATGTAAACTTGAGCAGCGGCTATTTCAGCGGCCTGTTTAAAAAGGAACTGGACATGAGTTTTGTAGAATATCTCAATAATCTTAGGATTGAGAAAGCCAAAGAACTTCTTGTAAATACTTATTTAAAAGCATATGAGATAGCTGCAAAGGTGGGCTTTGGTGATGAAACCTATTTCAGCCGGGTGTTTAAAAAAAATACAGGTATAAGTATTCAGGAATACAAAAAAAAGTGGCTGCTTAAAAGGGAGGGGAACAGGTAAAATGGATTTCCACAGATTCGGGAAGTTTGCGCAGTACATGAGAAGTCTTCGGTCTCAATTACTTCTTTATTTTCTGATTGTTGTAATTTTTGTACTTGCCGTAGGCTCTGTGCTTACATACAGAAATACATTGGATATCCTTAAGAAAAGGAATGAGCAGTTGGTCCTGCAGCAGTTTAAACAGATAGAGCGCGATATCAGCAATGTAACCGATGAGGTTGAAAGAATGGGAAACCTATTTATTCTGGATGATTCGGTACAAGAGTTCCTGCAGCTTGATGCATATTCCTCAAATTATGAAGATGTTGAGCTTGTTCGTAAAATTCAAAGAAAAACCGATGATATTATAACCAATTATACATATATCGACTCGGTATATCTATTTACCGAAAATCGTGAAGTACTTGGCGACAGCAGGGAAAACAATATTATTCTGCGCAAGTCGGACAAGGAGCACGAATTTTTCTCATCAGACATGTATCGGAATGTATCCCATAAATATCCTAAAACAGCATGGTATGGAGGATTTAAAAAGAGCTTTTTCAATAAAAATTCCGCTTCTGAAAATAATAGAGACAGTTTTTTGATTACTTCTGTTAAAGGTGTAAAAGCCATATCCAATTTAAACAGAACTGGAATAATAGCCATAAATATAAAAGAAAGCTATTTTTCGTCTATTTACGGACAAGCTCTGGAGGATGGGAATAATTACATTTCTTTGGTTAACAGCAGCGGATACCTGGTTTCGGGCAGTAACGGTAAAAATATCGGAATGTTGAGTCCTCTGTTTTCAAAAATAAATAACAGCGAAGAATTTGGAAGTATCACATACAGCGAAGGACAGGGTTCCAAACAGATAATCTTTTATAAGCTTAAAAAATATGATTGGTATATTTTGAGGGAAATGCCTCTGGAGCTTGTGGCTGAGGATGCGGGCCTGCTTGCCAGGACCCTGGCCATCACTGTGGTATTAAGTATACTTATTGTTTTTGTGGCGTCCTATTTCTGGATTAAAAGGATAACCGGCCCCTTAAACAGTCTTACGCGTACCATGAGAAAGATGGGAAGAGGAGAACTGGGCCTGACCTCCTCAAATATACCGGGAAATGAGTTGGGCTATGTCGTAGAGCAGTTCAATGAGATGTCTATCAATATATCAGAATTGGTAAAAAAGAATGAAGATATGCAAAAGGAAAAGATGAAAATTGAGATGGAGGCTCTTCAGGCCCAGATAAATCCTCATTTTCTATACAACACATTAAATATGATCAAGTGGATGGCTACTGTTATAAAAGCGGACAATATTATCAACAGCATTGTTGCCCTTGGAAATATTCTAAGCCCGGTCTTTAAAAGCGATGAAATCATGTGGACTTTGGGACAGGAGTTGGAATATGCCAATAACTATATGAAAATAATGAATTGGAGATTTGGTAACAGTATAGAGTTTCTGTTTGAAACGGATGACAGGCTGATGGATTGCAAGATTCCCAGGTTTGTTCTCCAGCCGGTTATTGAGAATTCAATAACACATGGAATGGATGGGGCGGAAGGAGCTTTCAGAGTCCGCATAATTGTTATGGAAGAATCGGAAGATATTGCTATAAAGGTAATGGATAGCGGAAAAGAGGTCACTCAAGAAAAGATTTCGGCTATAAATGGCAGGTTGGAAGCCTGTCATTCGGCAAAGACCGGAACCCCGCAGTCGGGTATAGGTCTTTATAATGTCCAAAAGAGGCTCAAAACATATTTTGGAAATAAGTACGGAGTAATTATGCAGAAGAGTCCGGAGGGTGAAACCTGTGTAGTTATAAAAATACCGCAAAGTAAATGACGGAGAAATACGAAACTTATTAAAACCTCTAAAACATCACAAGTATGCTATTAACAGTATATAAAATTTGTCCAGGAAATTCTGAAGATAATTCAAGTTTTACAGAGTCTTCATCTCAAAAATTCAAATTCACACGTTATTTTAATCAAATCTTAAAATCTTTCATTTAAACCGACTTTTCGCACAAGTATAATAAGTGCAGCAAAGGGAATTTATGAAGGAGGTGAATAGATGCGTATACTTTCTCCCGTCCATCAAGAGGCTGTTACCAGGGAAAAACGGCGGCAGCGGCTGACTGTGACATTACTGGCTATGCCTTTTGTTATTATGGTTTTTGTTTTTTCCTACATTCCGTTGTTTGGCTGGACTTATTCATTTTTTAATTACAAACCCGGGATACCATTGGGAAAATCAGAATTTGTGGGACTTGAATATTTCAGACTGATTGTAACAGATACAGATATGGCAAGAGTACTTTTGAACACCCTTGCAATGAGTTTTTTAAGTGTTGCCTGTTCAGTGCTTCCAATTGTATTTGCAATAATGATTACCGAGCTGAGGTTTCCGGTTGTCGGAAAACTTGTTCAGTCGGCAACCACTCTCCCTAACTTTATCAGCTGGGTTATAGTTTATTCACTGGCATATACCATGTTTTCTTCCGACGGAGTGGTTGATAGGGTGCTTTTTAGCATAGGTATCATAAGCGAGCCGACAAAGATTTTGGGAAATAGTGATGCAGTCTGGTTTTTCCAAACTGCTCTTGGGGTATGGAAAACATTGGGGTGGAATGCAATTATTTATCTGGCGGCAATAGCCGGTATAGATCACGAGTTGTATGATGCAGCAGAAATTGACGGAGCCGGTCGTATGGGGAAAATAATTTATGTTACTTTGCCCGGACTTGCACCTACCTTTTTTGTACTGTTGCTATTAGCAATAAGCAATATTCTTTCAGCCGGCTTTGAACAATATCTTGTTTTCTACAACAGTCTGGTGGCAGATAAAATTGAGGTAATTGACTACTATGTTTACCGCCTTGGTATAGTTACAAATGATTATTCTTACGGTACGGCCATAGGGATGTCAAAATCTCTGGTAAGCATATTGCTGCTGTTTTTTGTAAACATGCTTTCCAAAAGGATCAGAGGCAACAGTATTATATAAAGGTGATGTATTTTAAAGGAGAATCTGAAAATGAATAAAAAGGGAAGAAATGTTGCGAATATCAGTTTTGATATATTAAATGTAATGATGTTGCTTATATTCACTTTTATATGCATTTATCCGTTTTACTATATCTTTATATATTCACTGAGTGATCCCTTGGATTCACAAAAAGGAGTTTTTCTTCTTCCTGTGGGAGTGACTCTTGAAAACTATATAAAAATATTTCATTTGAAGGGGCTTGGAGTTTCGACACTTGTTTCAATATCAAGAACTCTGATCGGAACAGCCCTCACAGCAGTCAGTTGTACATTTTTTGCCTATCTTATGACCAAGAAGCTGGTATATTGCAGAAAGGCTATTTACAGGTTTGTAATTATATCCATGTATTTTAATGCGGGCCTTATACCCTGGTATCTGACCATGAAGTTTCTTCATCTCAATAATAATTTTCTGCTGTACATTCTGCCGTACACCATATCGGCATATTATGTCATACTTCTTAAAACCTTCATTGAGCAGTTGCCGCCTGCATTGGAGGAATCGGCGACAATGGACGGGGCGGGGCTGATAACCATCTTTTTTAAGATAATATTTCCCTTATCCATGCCGATTATTGCCACGATAACGGTATTTGCAGCCGTAGCCCAGTGGAATACCTGGTTTGATAACTACTTTCTGGTACAAAACCCCAATCTGAAAACGCTTCAGCTTTTGTTATATGATTACCTGAGCGAGGCCGACAGGATTGCGAAGGCCTCAAGCGAAGATCTTACCAGAGGGCTTGCCACAAGGAAAATGACACCGGAATCGGTAAGAATGACAATTACCATGGTAGTTACTTTCCCCATACTTTTTGTATACCCATTTATGCAGAAATATTTTGTGAAGGGTATTATGCTAGGTGCTGTTAAGGGCTAGAGTTTAGTGTGGAATGGGTACCAATTCTACATTATCCATATAAATACAAAACAGGAGGTAAAAAAATGAATTTAGCGCCAAAAAGATTTGGAAGATTTGTTGCAGGCATTTTAGCAATAAGTGTGGTTTTGGGATTAACAGCCTGCGGAGCGCCGGAACAAACTGCCGACTCAAAAGCATCTGATCAAGCTGTGTCAACTGTTTCCGGAGGAGCAGCTTCCGATAGCAATAAAAAAGATCCTATAACAATAACATGCTTAATACCTGAAGTAGGCACGTCAGAATGGAATGATTTTGCTAACAGTCCCATACAGCAGGAGATAAAAAGGGTGACGGGTGTTACACTGGAAATAATTGATTGCGATGACAACAAATATAATGTTATAGTTGCAAGCGGAGATATTCCTGACATAATCCGTGCAAAGCCAAGTCTTTTCAAACAATTGATCGAAGGCGGGAATGTCATTTCTCTTGAAGAACTGCTGGTGTCAAACGGACAGAATATTTTAAAGAGTGTACCTAAAACTATTGATTTTAGCAGGAAATTCTGGAGCAATGGTACAGATAAACTATATTTCATACCTGCACAGGTCGGTGTTGATGCAATGGGACTTACACCTGGACTGGGAGCGCAGATTCGTTGGGATTACTACAAGGAGCTCGGCTATCCCGAAATGAAAAATGAGGATGACCTGCTCAATGTCATATCCCAGATGGTAAAAAATCATCCGGTAACCGATGACGGCAAAAAAGTATATGGAGTAGGTTCGTTTAACGATTCCGGAATCTGGCCCTTATTTTATTCAATGGCATCCTTGCATGGATTCCAGAACCTTGGTTCCACTTGCGCATACAAGGTTGATACCAATGAAGCCTCATCTTTAACCGATAATATTGAAGGACCCTATTGGAAGAGCGTAGCTTTTTATTACAAGGCAAACAAGCTTGGATTGCTTGACCCCGACGCAATGACAATGAAGACTGCCGACTTTAATACAAAAGCTACAAACGGGCAATTGGTTTATTCCCCAGGACCAACTGGTGACTTTAATCTCAAATATGCAAAAGAGGGCAAGGGATTCATGGCAGTTCCGCTAAATGACGGCTACCAATGGAATGGTGCAAACTATTATGCAGGCTGGACAGACAAATCATATGGAATAAGTAAAACCTCCAAGAATGCCGGCAGAGCAATGGATCTTTTAAACTATTTATGGTCTTTTGAGGGTGCAAGAACAATGTACAGCGGAGTTAAGGGGACTGACTGGGAGCTGGTTGACGGGAAACCTGCTTTAAAGGAGGAAACTATAAAGCTGAAGGCTATCGGAGGAGATGAGTGGAAAAGAACAGGGATCCAGTTCAATTGGAATCTGATCGGGATGAGCCCTCTTACTGTAAATCCGTCGGATAATGCTCCTCTGAATCTATTTTCAACAGAGGATGTTTATGTGACTTCCCTTGATACATTGCAGAAAGATTTCTCTGATCATTACGGAGTGAAATATCCTGCACAGGCCTTTTTGAAAAAGCTGGATGAAGGTGTGAATAAAAATCAGGAGAAAATGAACACTCTTGCGGGAGCCATACTGCCAACAGCTCCGGACGATATAAAAAGAATGGAAGCAAAAGTTCTGGATTTGCTTATAAAGAATGCGGCAAAATGTATACTGGCAAAATCGGATAGTGAGTACCAACAGAACCAGGCAAAGGCTATTGAAGAGTTTAAGGCTGCAGGAGGAGATAAGGTGGCCGAATGGTATAAACAGGCTTGGAAAGATGCGGTTGCACAATCCGGATTTTAGTCTGAGCATTATGTAAAACAGGCGGAGAAGCGGATTGGGAGTTTCCCGATCCGCTCTTTATAATTTTATATAAAATAATAACATAATAGCAAAAACTGCAGCTGCAGTTTATTGAGAATAGGAGCAAACTGTGAAAAATATAGCTAATATTATAAACTTTGTGCGTGCAACCGATCCTCGTGACGATGCCGTTGACCTGCTCGGAACAACACGGAATGAGCTTATGCTATGCAGAGAATACGGATTTAAATCCACGGTGCTGCTGCAATATGATGCACTTATTGATTCACGTTATACCGACTTGTGCAAGGAGTACAGCCATAGCCTTGATATAGGTATCTGGCTTGAAATTGTTGAACCTCTGGTCAAGGATGCCGGCATGGAGTGGAAAGGGCGTTGGAGCTGGGATTGGCACAATAATGTAGGGTTTTCGGTTGGCTATATCCCGGAAGAACGTAAAAAGTTAATTGATGTCTTCTTTTATAAGTTTAAAGAGATATTCGGATATTTTCCGGCTGCAGCATCTTCCTGGCACATTGATGCCCTGACATTGGAATACATGTGGAAAAAGTACAACATAACAGCAAGCTGCAATTGCAAGGATCAATACGGCACCGATGGGTATACAATGTGGGGGGGATATTACAATGGTGCGTATTACCCTTCAAAAACAAATATGTTTTGCCCTGCGCAGACCAGAGAAAATCAAATCGGGGTACCTGTGTTCAGAATGCTTGGTTCGGATCCCATACATCAATATGACTGGGGGATGGGTAAAGCCGGCAGCTATGATCCGTCAGGCTGTCAAGGGGTTATTTCACTGGAACCTGTATACCGCCCCGGAGGAGGAAGCGAAGATTGGGTGAACTGGTACTTCTGGGAGAATTTCAACGGAAAAAATCTGTCTTTTTCATATACACAGGTTGGTCAGGAAAATTCCTTTGGATGGGAAGCTATAAATAAAGGCTTGAAAATTCAGTTTGAGATTATGAAAAAGCTGGTAAACAAAGGCAGGCTTGAAATCCTGACTTTAAAGGAAAGCGGCGAATGGTTTAAAATGGAGTACGATGAAACTCCTGCGGCTGTGATGTGCATTGAAAGTGATTTCAGTGATGAAGACTATAAAACTGTTTGGTACTATAATAAGTATTATAGGACAAATCTACTCTACCAAAAAGGTTGTTTATGGATAAGGGATATATACCTTTTTAATGAAAACTTCAGAGAAAAGTATATTGACAGACGGGAGGAATCCAAGGATTGTGCTTACTTCAATCTGCCTGTTATGGATGGCTTCAGGTACAGCAAAGGCAAAATCAGAGCGGGCATTTATCCATATACATCCGGCGTGCAGATTATTAATTCATCGGGAGAGTTTAAAGTGAAGGAAACCGGTAAGGATTCACTGGAAGTATCTGTCGGAGATGATCTTAGGTATCTGATCGAAGAAAAGCAGATTGTAATTTCAAGCAGTATTTCAGATTGGGGCCTGATGCTTGAATATTATGCTTCTGATAATATAACTTATAAAGAATTTAAGGAAAAGAAGCTTTTTATGGAGTTTGCAGGAAATACAGGTGTTGTCTGCAAATACAGCATAAGCTTGACAAAAGGTAGATTTAACGTAGAAAATGGAAAAGTACACATAATACCCGAAAACGGAAAGATATGTATAGTGTTGGCCGATGGTCTGTAACACCTGTAACGTATTTTGTCCGGCGAGGGAAATTTCCTCGGGACATCAGCGTTCCGGGGAAATTAATTTATTCAAGGGAGAAAAGTATTATGGAGAAATTATTACAGAAAATTCAAAATCCGGTTAACGACTACAGACCTATACCTTTTTGGTCCTGGAATGATAAATTGGAGCCCGAAATTTTGAAATGGCAGATCAGCGAGATGAAAAAAGCAGGTCTCGGGGGATTTTTTATGCATGCAAGAGGAGGCCTGCAGACCGGTTACATGAGCAAGGATTGGATGGATTGCATAAAAACCTGTATAGACGAAGGAAAAAGGTTGGGAATCAATGCCTGGTGTTATGACGAGGAAGGCTGGCCAAGTGGTTTCGCGGGGGGAAGGGTCACAGAACTGGGGGATGAATATCATGTACGCTGGCTTGAGATGGAAGTAATAAAATTTGACGGTGACCTGACAAATAAAGATAATTTTTTAGGGCTTTACAGAAAATCGAACAGACATGTCTGCAGGATTGAACCGGATAAAGCAAGCCCTGATGAAAAACTGCTTGTAATAAGGCATAAATCCAATCCCTTCTATATTGATATTTTAAATGAAAAAGTGGTCGGAAAATATATCGAATTTACACATGAAAAGTACTATGAAGTATTAAATAATGAGTTTGGGTCAGGAATGATGGGCTTTTTTACCGATGAACCTCAATTTTCCAATGGAAAGATTCCCTGGTCAAATATATTGCCTGAAAGGTTTTCAGAAAAGTATTCATACGATTTGTTGGATGTACTTCCTTTATTATTTGTTGAATCGGAAGGCTATGAAAAGGTAAGGTATGATTTTTGGCAGTTGGTCAGCACCCTTTATACAACTTCGTTTGGAAAGCAGATATATGAATGGTGCAAGGAGCATAACTGTAAATTTACCGGACATGTTATGAATGAAGACAGTCTTTTTTCACAAATGTCGGCCACTGCGGGAGGGATGCCCTTCTATGAATATATGGATATTCCCGGAATGGATTGGCTGGGAAGAAATATAGACAGTCCGGTAATTCCAAAGCAGGTCAGTTCGGTTGCAAATCAGCTGGGTAAAAAGTTTGTGCTGTCGGAGATGTTTGCCCTGTGCGGATGGAATGTCAGCTTTGAAGAATTAAAATGGGTGGCCGAATGGCAGTATGTGAACGGAATAAATCTCATGTGCCAGCATCTTGAGGGATATTCTCTAAAAGGACTTAGAAAGAGAGACTATCCGCCTTCTCTTTTTTATCAGCAGCCCTGGTGGAAAGAGTACAGGTTTTTTAATGATTATTTTTCAAGGTTGGGTGCTATCCTTACCGAAGGGAAACATGCTGCCGAAGTACTTTTGGTGCATCCCATGAAAAGTGCATGGCTGGCGTACAACGGCAGCAACGCGGACGATTTGAAAAGGCTTGACGAGGATTTCAAAAAGGCCACGGTGGCTTTACAAAAGGCTCACATTGATCACCATTATGGGGATGAGACATTAATAGGCAAATACGGACGTACAGAGGGTAAAAGGTTTATAGTAGGAGAATGTGTCTATAAGGCTGTAGTTTTACCATCCATGCTGACAATTGACAGTATGACGCTGGAACTTTTGCTTTCTTTTTTGAGGCAGGGTGGAATTGTAATAAGTATGGGAAACCTTCCGGATTTATGCGAGGGCATATATGATACGAGGACAGAATTGTTAAAGGAAGAAATCAGCATAAAGAATTATAACAGGGGACTTTCCTGCCTGTCAGCATTTCCAGCTGTAAGCATAACAGCCAATAATTCCGAAATAGGGGAAATCAGCTGTATGCACAGAGATCTGGGGGATAATCATTTATTTTTCATGGTTAATCATGATCAAGGTAATACCTATGAAGCTGAAATACAAATTAAGGGATACGGTAAAGTCAGAAGATTTGTGGCTGAGAACGGCATATTGGAAGATATTGAATATACTGTGAAGCAGAATAAAACCGAACTGAGGCTGGACTTTTTACCCATGCAGTCATATGTGCTTATATTTGAACCTGATGAAGGCAAAGCTCAGGAGCAGCACGGCTGCCGGGTGGATTTTATCAGGCCCGCTGCTGAGTGGAAAATAGAAAATATGGAGCTGAACGCACTTACATTGGATTATTGCAGATACAGTATAAACGGCGGAGAATGGGAAGGTCCTGTTCATACAATAAAACTCATGCAAATCCTTCTGAACCGCAGAGAAGAGTGTGAGCTGTCATTAAAGTTCACTTTTGAGATTGACATGGATTTGAGTAAGAATGAAGAATTATATATTGTGGTTGAGGAAGCCGGAGAATTTGAAATAAGTATAAATGGATGCGAAGTGAAATACTCGGGAGAAGGTTGGTGGAGAGACCGGTCTTTCAAAAAGACGGATATCAAAAAATATGTCAGGAACGGTATAAATGAAGTCATACTAAAAAGAAACTTCCATCAAAACCAGAGGGTTTATGACGTGCTTTTCGGGGAAGATGTACTTGAAACGGAAAAAAACAGACTTACCTATGATGTTGAACTCGAAAGTATATATATAATTGGTGATTTTGGAGTTATCAGCAAGTCGGGTTTTACTTACGGAAAGAGGAACTCGGTTTTTACAGACGGCCCTTTTGTAATAAAAGACAAAATCCATAAGGTTGCGGCAGGTGATTTAACGGCACAGGGGTTATGTTTTTTTTCGGGAGAGATAACCTTGTCAAGTAAAGTTGATGTTTTCAAGAATAAACACTCAAGGTATATATTTGAACCGGGAAAGCCTGCCGACATTTTAACCCGCATATCCGTTAACGGAAAGGAGGTTGGAATCTTGCCATGGGCACCGTATAGCTCGGATATAACGGAGTATTTGCTGGACGGGGAAAATGAGATATCTGTCAAGCTGTATTCGGGGAACAGAAATCTTCTTGGTCCGCATCACAATTTAGGAGAAAGTTATAATGTGGCGCCTTCAACCTTCCAAGGACTTGCAGGTTGGGAAGAAAAACTGGAGTATGGCATAAGGCCGGGAACAGATGTCTGGAAGGACAGGTATTGCTTTGTTAAATTCGGTATTGGATAAAAGCCGGAATTCTCTGTGGTTTGGTAAATTCATTGGCTTATAATGAAATTTGGAATAATATCTTGTTTTGATTCTGAAATACTCTGTAAGAAAGCAGGTTTTCCGTTCGGCTTGGAGGACTTGCTTTTTTATTTATTTTCATTGGGGTTGTTTTGTTGTTTTATTCTTTAATGCGCGAAGCACTTTTTTTGTATGAAGATAGTACAAAAAATACGGAAAAATTGCATGTACTTAAATTCTAAAATGATTTACAATTGTCAGCAAACAGCATACTTATCAATTCTATGTCCATGGTAATTTTATTTATGCCCAAATCAAACTTAAAAACTGCAAAATGAGAAGTTGCATTAGCGTTGTTAAATAATGTCGTCCATAAAAATTAAAGTGCAGTCACATTACTGTAAACTGTACTTTACATAAAAATAAAAAAAGAGGGGAGCAAACGAAGGATCAGTTGGTTAACAGTCAAATTTAAATTAAAGGATATGGAGGTCTTGTCTTATGCTAAAGAGAATTTTAGCAATAGTATTAATAGCATGTTTTTTGACGTCGATAGTTAACTTTCCGGTAATGGCTGCTTCGGAGGCACTGACAGAAAGCTTGGATAATCCGGCAGGATTAAAAACTGAAAATTTGAATAACCCAATAGGTATCGATGCGGCTAATCCCAGGTTTAGCTGGCTGAATACAAGTTCTGAACGCGGATGGAGGCAATCGGCATATCAAATTATTGTTGCTTCCACTGAGGAGAAAATTGATAATAATGACGGTGATATGTGGGATTCCGGCAAGATTGAATCAGCATCTCAAAACGGTATAAAATATGCCGGAGCAGCGCTTGCCAAAAGAACTCAGTACTGGTGGAAGGTGCGCATTTGGGATAAGTCGGGAGCACAATCCTCCTATTCATCAAGCGCTGCATTTGAGACTGGTATGTTCAGCGCAGCTGACTGGGACAGGAGTGAATGGATTAGCGGCGGAGATAATAACATTCTGCGTGACAACTTTGGCCTGGATGATGGCAGCAAGACCATAGCAAAGGCAAGACTATATGTGACCAGCCTGGGCTATAATGAAGTCTATATCAATGGTATGAAGGTGGGAACGGATGTTCTGAATCCGGCATATACACAATTTGATAAGAGAGTACTTTACAGCACTTATGATATAACAGACCTCCTGAACCAAAAGGATAATGCAATAGGGATTATGCTTGGAAACTCTTACTATAAGAGGTTTGTTAAAGGTAACCCGGCAGTTAGGGCAGAATTTTATGTAACATTTACCGATGGATCCGTTTATTCTTATGGAACGGACTCACGTTATTGGAAAGCAACAAAAGGTCCCATTACGTATGATGATGTTTATAATGGTGAACGTTACGATGCAACAAAAGAATTACAGGGTTGGTCAAACTATGGATATAATGATGACAGCTGGCCAAACGTTAGCAAGGTAAACTATTCAGGAGCTATTTCTGCGGCGTATGAGACAACAAAAGTAATAGAGGATATTACACCTGTCAGTGTTGCCCAGGTAAGCGGTACAGGTCCTGAAGGTTACCAGTGGTGCTCCGGTGAAGGCAGGACTGTCAATTTTTCCACACCTGTAAATGTGGCTTTTGGAGCAAACGGCAAATACAACTATAAGGAAAATGTAACCGGCAATATAACCTTTGATGGCAATACCTTCGGAGATCCTATTGAAGGGGTTCATAAATACGGTTACTGCCAGCCGGCTGGCGGAGCGACAGCCTCCAAGGTTTATGTAGTTGACATGGGATCTAATTTTGCAGGCTGGATCAAGCTTAAGGTATCCGGTGATGCAGGTACGATGGTTACAATGAGATTTTCGGAAACCTTAAAGAGCGACGGAAACATAGAAACTGCTGATTTACGTACGGCAGAAGCAGCAGATACTTATGTATTGAAGGGCGGCGGCGTTGAGACATATGAGCCCAGGTTTACCTACCATGGCTTCCGCTATGTGGAAATAACAGGGTATCCGGATGAGCTTACAAACGATAATATTCAGGATATTATCACCGGAAGAATGGTTAACAGTGATAATAAGCTGGAGAGCAGTTTTACATCCTCTAATTCGCTTATAAACAATATTTATAATGCTTATGTACGTTCACAGCGCAGTAATATGATAGGTATTCCCACAGACTGCCCGTCAAGGGATGAAAGAATGCCCGCAGGAGCTGATACATATCTGATATCTGAAGCTGCATGCCTTTCCTTTGATATGCAGCCATTTTTTGAAAAGACATTTTTAGATGTTGATGACAGTCAGGGCAGCGACGGATCTGTGCCGGATGTATGCCCGAGTTACTCCTTTCCGAGATTTTCAGATACGCCATGGATGTCACAAAGGGTATTGATACCGTGGGAAGTTTATGTTGACACTGGTGATAAGAGTGTCCTCTCAAAATCCTATGACAACATGAAGCTGGCTGTTAACCACCTGGCAGATCTTGCGGGGTCGGATTTTTTGGGAACTCCTGCAGCCAATGGTGATTGGGTTCCTGCAGGTTCTACAGAGGAAAATGTATTTTTTGCTGATGCATATTTTTACAGAAATGCTGCCTTGATGGCTAAAATGGCTGGAGAATTGGGAAATACAGCTGACCAGAATACATATAATTCTCTTGCAAACAATATAAAGAACGCTTTTAATACAAAATATTTCAATGGCAATAATGCTTACGGTAAAAACACACAGGCCGGAAACGCCGTAGCTCTGGAATTTGATCTTGTTCCCATAGGCAAAAGAGTTGATGTTTTAAAGAATCTGGTAAGCCAGGTTTCAGCAAGCGGTAATCATTTTACTTCCGGTATATTGGGAACCAAGGCAGTTATGGAATCCTTATGGAAGGGGAACCGCTCTGATGTGGCATTCAACCTTATGAATCAGACCTCATATCCAAGTTTTGGGTATATGTTGGCTGATGGCCGGGGTACACTGTGGGAAAGATGGAATTCGGATAAAAAAATTGACAGCAGTATGAATTCTTTTAACCACGTAATGTTTGGCGGAGGGCCGGGAGCATGGGTATATAAGGGCATAGCGGGTATATCGCCGTTAAAGCCCGGATATGACCAGATATTGATTAAACCTGAGCCTGCAGGTGATCTTACAAGTGCCAGTGGATCGGTAAATACAGTAAAGGGCACTGTTACAACAAGCTGGACGAGGACAGGCAGTACTCAATTCAATCTTAATGTTACGGTTCCTGCAAACAGTACGGCAGTAATATCCATACCAACGCTTGGAAGCACAACGCCTAAAATAAGTGAAGGCGGCACCGTGATTTACGACGGTGGATTTATTGGCGGTGCAAACGGTATAGAGAGCCTTGAAAGTACAGTGGACAACAGGGTGGCCTTTAATGCCGGCTCCGGAACATATAGCTTTGTTATGACTACTGATGGCAGTGCAATACCTGATATTCCGGCTGGTTATAATTTATGTGCCCAGGAAGGTCAGACCGTCACCTTTGCTACACCTACGGATGTTGCATTTGGAGGCAATGGTAAGTTTTTTTACCGCCATGGTGTAGTCGGTTCCATTACTTTTGATGCAGCAACTTTTGGAGGAGATCCGGCTTATGGTGTAAGGAAACTGGGATATTCTACAAATGCACCGGAGCCGCCTAAAGTAAAGGATATGCCGGATATAAATGTAATGGTGTTCGATCAGGCGATAAACAATTCAAGAGAACGTGAACTTATACGTATAATCAAACCCGATCTCATACATAGAGGGATATTTGAATGGGTTGGTACAGAGATGCTGGACAGGGATTTCGAGGGAGTGTCCCAGAGTATCAGCAGCCTGCAGGCAGATGGTATCGCAGTGTCAGGGGGTATGGCTGCACACTGGTGGGCTCCGAAGTACGAAACCCTTGCACCTGGAGTTGATGTCAATGAGGGTGGTTATGATGCCAACAGAGACTACTGCAATCTTAACCCAGATACGACAAGCGGAATGAACCAGCTTATTTACAAGGCCAAAAGGCAGATCGACCTTGGAGTTGACGGTATAGAATTTGATGAAATGTATAATCAGGCTAATGCAGACAGGATTTTAACAACCTTAAGAGATTATGCCGCCTCTAAGAATAAAAAAATATACTTGTCCTGCAATAATTATGATGGTAAACCCGGGGTGACGGATTATGGCCTTTGGTATTATCCATATCAGACCGCAGGAGGCAGATTTGATGCTTCGGTAAACAAAATAGGGGAAGTAATCAGCAGAACCATGAGTGCGCCTGTGCCTATTTTCTATTTCCAGGATCACTCCGGATCATATACAACCGGCCCCGGCAATGCAGCCGACTATCCTGCGTTCTTAAGGTCAGGGAATGCCCAGGTTCTTGCCGGAGGAGGAATTCCTGGGCAATTGAGGAGCTGGATGAACTCTTATGATTCTTATCAGACGGGCTGCTTCAACATACAGGCCAACTTCTTCAAATTTATGAGAGAAAACGGGGAATTGTGGCACAACCTCACATATTTAAGTCCATCAACCTTGACTTCCAGTGCGGATAAGGTGTTTATGAATGCATTCGGACAAACAGACAGAACAGTGCTGCATCTTGTCAACGGTAACTTTAAACCCAGTACGCAGGTGATGACCCGGCAGGACAACTTTACAGTAAAAATTTCACTGCCGGCAAGTCCTGCAAAAGTATGGATGACAACACCGGACAAGCTTTCGGATACTAGGAAGCAGGAGCTGGAATACACATATAGCGATGGCGTTGCAACAATAACAGTACCTCAGCTTTATTATCATGATGTTGTGGTTATCGAACAGGGAAATACCCCTTATAATCCTGTTTACAGCCCTATGCAGGTAGTATTCCCTTTCCCTAACCCTGACAGCATTGCAACTGGAAACAAGTTTACATTCAATGCGGTACAAACAGAAGGCTGGACACCAACCTACGACTGGTATGTAAATGATATCCAGGGCGGCAGTCCGCAATACGGTACAATAGACGGGAATGGCTGCTATACGGCACCGGCATCAATTCCCTCCGGAGGAACTGTAACCATAAAGGCAGTGAGCAAAGATGACAATAATATATCAGCGTCAGTAAATGTAAATATTATCAGTGCTCCTGGTATTGGCTGGACAGAAACCTTTGAAAAAGACCCGGTTGGAAGCCGCCCGTCTGCCTGGCAGGTTGTGGATGGAAACGGGGACTGGAGGATAAGTGAAGATGGCAGTACCAAGGTTCTTCATAACTACAACATAGGAGAAGGCAGGGTTGAACAATTCCAGACAGGTCAGGGCGGTACATTCAGCGGTGCTCTCCATGAGCCTATGATGGTAGGTGGCAATAACAACTGGACAGACTACAGCTACAGTGTGTCAGTTAAGCCGGTGAAGGATCCTTATATCTGGTATGGCATTGATTCTGAAAAGGAAGATACATATGTAGGTCTGGTATTCAGATTTAAAGACAATAAAAACTATTATGTCTACAGATGGTCTGCTGACGGATATCTCAAGCTCTACAAAATGGTTGACGGTATTGAAACAAAAGTTGGACCAAATGTTTACTGTCCATTTTTAAAGGTAGGAAGCTATAACAATCTTTCGGTAAATGTTAACGGTTCGGATTTTGATGCATATGTTAACGGCATTCCGGTAAGATCGGATCATGATACTTCAATCTCGAGCGGTGCTGTAGGGTGTCTGTCAAATCTTATGGAAAATTACTTCAGCGGTATTTCGGTTAACAATGCGAAGGCACCTGTAAACCTTCCGCCTGATCCAAACAACCTGGCAATTGGAAAAACAGCCACTTCAGATAGTGCGGAGTCTAACAACCCTGCATCAAACGGTAATGACAACAGTTTGAATACGCGTTGGTGTGCAGCCGATTCAAGGACGAACCACTGGTGGAAGGTAGACCTTGGTCAGAATTACGATATTTCAGGAACTCAGATTACCTGGGAAAAGGTAAACCGGGCATACAAATATAAGATTGAAACTTCATCGGACGACTCCAATTGGACTATTGTGGCCGACAAAACCGGGAATACAGAGCCGATTCAGACTCAGAACGACAGCTTTACCACAAACTGCAGATATGTCCGAATAACTGTTACTGGGGGAATTGATCAGAACAATTGGGCAAGTATCCTTGAAGTCAAGGTATTCCCGGGAAAGAACTCAGATGCTACATTAAAAGATCTGAAGGCCGATGGGATAACTGTTGCAGGTTTTGCTGCTGATAAAACCGATTACATCGTGGCATTGCCTTATGGAACAACCACTCCGCCTGCAATAACTGCTGAAGTAACTGATGCCGGAAAAGCAACGGCTGTGGTTACACAGGCAGAAAGTGTTACCGGTTCAGCTATAACGGTGGTTACAGCAGAAGATGGCATTACTGCCAAGACATACACAGTAAACTTTAGTTTTGATTCTCCCGAAGTACCAGCAGCATTGACGGCAACAGCCTCGGAAATGGGCGTAAGCTTGGGCTGGAGCGAGGTGGCAGGTGCGACAGGCTATAATGTATATCGTGCAATGGCCGAAGATGGAGAATACTTCAAGCTGACAGACATACCGGTAACAACAGCCGCATATGCCGACCTTGGGCTTGAAGAAAATACAACCTATTATTATAGGGTAACAGCAGTAAATGCGGCAGGAGAATCTGCAAAATCCGCTTCTGCAGCTGCCACTACCACAGCGGCAGAAGCAGAAGTACCTGCAATGCCTGTGAACTTATCTGCAACTGCAACGGGAACAAGCACCATAGATCTTAACTGGACAGCAGTTTCAGGAGCAACGGGCTACAATGTATACAGGGCGGCAGAGAACGGAGAATACACCAAACTGACATACAGTCCGGTAACAACAACCGCATATGCCGACCTTGGACTGGCAGAAAATACAACTTATTACTATAAGGTAACAGCAATAAATGCGGCAGGAGAGTCGGAAAGGTCAGCAGAGGCATATGCCAAAACCAACGCAAGCACAGGCGGAGGAAGTACAGGAGGCGGAGGCAACGGCGGTGCAAGCAACGGCAGCGGAAGCAACGGCAGCGGATATACAGCGACACCTGCCTCAGCAGATATTGAAGTTAAGCCTGTACTCAGCGGATCAACTGCAAATGCTGCGGTAACAGCCGATCAATTGAAAAAGGCGCTTGATGCGGCAAAAGCGGACAAAGCTGGAACCAAAACAGTTACGCTGAAGGTTGCTGAGGTTAAAGGTGCAGAGCGTTACACACTGGAACTGCCAAAGACTGCATTGACTTCGGGAAATGGCAGCAACCTTAAGATAGAAAGTCCTATGGCAACCGTTGTTGTACCAGGTAATGCATTTGATTCAAACACAGTAAACGGAGACAAGGTACAGCTTACCATAGGCCTTTCAGACCAGGCTGCTGTTAAGAAGGAAGCTGTGAAACAGACAGTCGGAAGCAGACCGGTTATTGAAGTAAAAGCTTCAGCAGGCGGAAGTGCACTGTCACTCAGCAATCCTGAGACAGGCATAAAAGTATCACTGGATTACAAGCCCACAGCAGAGGAACTGAAGAATCCTGAACACATTACAGTGTGGGAGCTTGACGAAAATGGTGAAGCAAAGCCTGTTACAAGCGGAAGATATGATGCCGGTACAGGTAAGGTAACCTTTACGGCTGATAATTTTGGCAGCTATGCGGTAGTATATGTCGACAAGACCTTTGCAGACCTTGACAACTATGCATGGGCAAAGGAAAAGATTGAAATAATGGCAGCAAAAGGAGTAATAAACGGGACATCCGAGACAACCTATTCACCTGCAAGCAACATCACAAGGGCAGACTTCATAGTACTTCTGGTGAAGGCATTGGGGCTCAATGCAAAAACAGATGGTAACTTCGAGGATGTTGCAGAGGGCAGCTACTACTACGATGCCATAGCAATAGCAAAGAAACTTGGAATAACCACCGGAGTGGGAGAAAACAAGTTTAATCCTAAGGCGGATATTTCAAGACAGGATATGATGGTGCTTGCAGAGAAAGCACTGAGAATAGCGGGCAAAGACATAGACAGCGGCTTGGCAGGAGACATTGCGGGTTACAAGGATGCGCCACAGGTTGCAGCCTATGCACAGGATGCGATAGCAGCATTAGTAAATGCTGGAATAATCAAGGGAAGCGGTAACAAGCTCAATCCAAAGCTGCCGGCTAACAGAGCGGAAACTGCAGTAATTATCTACAATCTGTACAATAAATAATCTTAAGGGTTTTAATAATAAAAGCAAGGCTGAGAGGAGTTTCTCAGCTTTGCTTTTATATACATAAGCCTGATTTATGAGCTGACAATCAGACTTAATATTACAATAAACGTCCTGTAGATTTTACAAGGAAGCCAAGGATAATCCATTCATATGAATAAAATTAGATGGTATTATTTAAGCAAATAAAAATGTAGGAGGGTGTACAAAATGATAAGAAGATTTATGGCTTTTGGACTGGCAATGTCCTTGTCTGCTACTCTTTTTACCGGTTGCGGCCAAAATTCAGAAGCCCGGCAATCGGCAGGTTCAGCAAGTACCGCGCAAGCAACGGCAAGCCAATCAATGGTGCCCAAAATTGAGGGCGAAATTGAATTCATGACATACAGGGACGACCTGCTAAATTCCTGGTGGCCGGCAAAACTTGAAGCGTTCAAGTCAAAATATCCTGATGTTAAAGTCAATACAGCTACATCAAAGAACTTTGACCAGGACTTTAAAGTAAGATTATCATCAAATGACGTGCCGGATGTATTTACAATTATGGCCGACAGATATTCCGATGCCCAGAGAACTCAATTTATGATGCCACTAGAAAATGTATTCCCTGATTTGGTAAGCAATTGGGATTATAATGCAAACAATGTTAATCAGGAGGATAAGAAAACTTACGGTTTGACATATGGCGGGCAGGGTATTGGCCTTGCATACAATAAAAAGATTTTCGCAGATTTGAATCTGCAGGCGCCAAAGACTTTTGACGAGCTTGTTACTGCAGCAAAGGCAATAAAAGCAAAGGGTCTAATTGGCATCACCGGAACTCTCAAGCCCCGTTGGACTATGCAGCCATACTACTGGACCGCACAGGCTCTCCTGGGAAACCAGACGGAAGCTTTCAACAATATGGTTAAGTCAGATGCTCCATTTACAATTGATTCACCATACGGAAAGATGATGGAAGTAATTGCAAAGCTTCGTGATGCAAAGGTTATGGAAGATGACCCTGCATCCTATGATTGGGAACCATACCTTAAGGATGCAGGCAGCAATAAGATAGGAATGGCTTTTACCTGGACAAATACTCCTTGTCAATGGCCGGGTAGAGGAGATGGAAGTATGACTATTGACGATATTGGTTTCGTGCCTTTCCCATATGACAACAGTGGTTCATACAAGGTTCTAATACAGGCCGACTGGTCCCTGTGCATGTCAAAAACACCTAAAAATCTTGAGGCGGCAAAAGCTTTCTACAGCTATCATATGAATGATATATACGGCGAATATGCAAAGGAAACCGCAAGTATTTCGGCAAAGAAAGATTATGTGACAGATGTTCCTTATCTCAAGGAATTTGATGCCGTTAAACCTGAAAAAGTAAATGCGGAGAAATTCCCAACAGAATTCAAGGCTCTTATGGACAAAGCACAGATAAACCTGGACGATTCATATGTCGAAGTAGGCTTGGGCGGAAATATCCAAAAAGTTCTCGACAAGCTGAACTCTGCATGGGTAAAAGCTAAAAAATAATTTCTCATACTCAACGTTTTATTTTCCTGAAAAGCATAAGTCATTGTGATTAAACATGGTGACTTATGCCTGGAAGGAAAAAATCAAGTAAAGGCTGTGATAAACTATGAATTATGCAACACAACGAAAAATTTTAATATTCTTATTTTTATTCCTTCCAGTGCTGTCACTGATACTTTTTCTTGCATGGCCAACCGGCAGAATGATCTTTTATAGCTTTACCGACTGGGATGGTACGCTCCCAACATTTGAGTTTGTTGGTCTGGATAATTATCTGAGAGCCATAGGTGATAAAACATTGTGGCTGTCACTGAAGAATAACTGTGCGTACGCTTTCATTGCGGTTATTCAAAATGTAATAGCTCTTTTTTTTGCAATTATTTTGAGCGGTAAAATGAAGCTGAAGGGCTTTTATAAGATTATGATTTTTTTGCCTTACGTTTTAAACGTAACTGCTGTAGCATACATGTTCAACTTTATGTATGACTTCAATGCAGGTCCTGTTAATATGTTTATGAAGTATATAGGGCTGATGCCGATAAAATTTTTCAGCGATCCAAATATAGCTATATTTTCTCTGGTTTCAATGTCGGCATGGAGATGGCTGGGATATACCATGGTTATATATATAGCCGCCTTGCAGTCCATCGATCCCGCACTTTATGAATCAAGCAGCATTGACGGAGCAAATAAATGGCAAACATTTAGATTTATCACCTTCCCAAGCATTAGAAGGGTTGTTGAACTTCAGCTGTTTATAACTTTGAGCGGTGCACTGCAGGCGTTTACCGAATCGCTGGTACTGACAAAGGGAGGTCCTGCAAAAGCAACCTATACCTTTATGTATTATATTATTGACACTTTTGTTAACTTCAGTAATTATGGTCTTGCTTCAGCAATGTCTGTTTTACTGGTATTGATTATATTATTTATTACAGGAATTCAAAGGCTTGTTGTAAGAAGGGGGGCGAAAGCGTAATGGATTTAAACGTCGAAAAGGAAGGAAATATTAAAAAATTGGTATTATCCTTTATTAAACATATACCTGTTATTATATGGGTATTAATAGTGGTATTTCCAATTTTAATGCTGCTGTTTGCTTCATTCAAGACAAACGCAGAATATGCAAATACATTGCCCATTACACCTCCGGGTAATTTCTTGAATTTTACTAATTTCAAAAGAACTTTGATTGAAGGGCGAATTTTGAGAGGAATGCTTAACAGTTTAATTCTTGTCGTTTCAGCATCGGTATTAAATGTACTTTTCTCCTCAATGATTTCGTTTTGCCTTGACAGGTTTAACTTTACAGGGAAAAAGATTGTCTCAACTCTTTTAGTTGCCACGGCAGTTATACCCAATAGTTTAATTATAGTTTCGGTATATAAAGTAATGTATTCACTTAAATTGACAGGAACATTCGGGGCTCCGATTATATTATACGCCATCCCTCAAATGATTCAGGTATGGATTTATCTCCAGTTTTTAGAGAAAGTGCCGGTAGCACTGGATGAAAGTGCTATGCTGGATGGTGCCTCCTACTTCAGAATATTCTTTCAGATTGTATTTCCGCTGCTTGCACCGGCAACTGTTACAGTTATAATAACCCAGTCTGTATTTATTTATAATGATTTATTCATTCAATATCTGTTTATGTCTTCAACCAGGCTTCAGACGGCAACAACTGCATTGATGACATTTTCCGGACAGTTCAATTTTAACTTTAATACAATGGCAGCGGGATGTATTGCCGTAATGCTTCCCACGCTTATAATATTCCTTGCATTGCAGAAATATATTTTTGCGGGATTGACAGTAGGAGCTGTAAAAGAATAAAATAATTGTAGAATTTTAGCTTAAAAAAGAAAATTATGCTGGCTTCTTGTCCTAATTCGCGCTTTAAAGGGAATGATATCATATGCAGTTAAAATATATATTTGGCAGGATAAAGTCGGCATCAAATATCAAGGGGTACAACGATATGTCATTACAGGGTAAATTGACTGTAACCCATATTGTTTTACTTCTTTTTCCCATTATCATATATTTTTTAATTTTTAATATTTATATAGATAATATAAGGAAAGAGGAGCTGTCACTGATAAGCCAGCTTAATATGCAGGCTGTAGACAGTATTGACGTTTATATCCGGGATCTGGAGCAGCTCACGAAACAGCCTCTGTATACATTTGGTACAGTTAATGAGGTGAGTGTCTATTCAGTATTGAATTCTGCGTCTCCACGCGGGAAAGCGTCAATTCAATATAGTAAGGATAAGGAAAAGAAATCCAATCCTAACTCGATAAATGAGATAAATTCTAATATTTCATATGAGGAATATAATTTTATACGAACACTTTTGAACAAACTGGTACAATCCAAGAAATATTTGTATTCAGCCTTTTTGTTTGATTCAAAAGGGGCTATGGTTTCCTACGTCATGCCCAATGGGCAGCTGTTCAAGCCCTATAATGCCAAAGAACAGGATTGGTTTACAAAGAGTATGCTGTTATCGGGGAAACCGGTAGTTTCCAGAAGCATCCGGTTCAACAATTCATATCTGATAAAGCCTGAGAAGTTTTATGCGTTTTCGGTTTCAAGGGCCATAGTTGAGCCGAATACAGTAGAGAAGATAGGTGTTATCAGTTTGTTTGCAGATATCAGTATTTTCAGGGACACTCTGAGTAAGATTAAGTCGGTGGAGGGCGAGCAAATTCTTATTGTAGACCCACAGGGTTTAATTATTTACGATATTAACGAAGAGAATATTTCGAAACCCTTTAACATGCTTGACCGGAAGATTATCTCAGCTATCGGTGAGAATTCCGGCAATAAAAACGATACAGTAGCAATCAACGGACAAAACTATATGGTAATGAGCGCCTGGATTGAAACTCCTCAATGGAAATTTATCAGAATCATGCCCGAAGAAGCTCTGTATTCTAATAAAAACAGAGTTGAAAAAAGGATGATAATTCTGATTATATCCTTTACGCTGCTTTCGCTTGTTTCATCAATAGTGATGTCGTTTGGTATAACAAGGCCCCTAAAAAAATTGAACTTAGCGATGAAAGTTGTTGAAAAAGGTGATTTATCTGTACGCTTTAAAGCCAGATATAATGATGAAGTGGGCCAACTTGGCAGAAGCTTCAATAATATGCTGGTTGAAATAGATAATCTTATTTATGATGTGTATATTACCAAAACACGAAAGAAAGAAGCTGAACTTAATGCTTTACAGATGCAAATCAATCCCCACTTTATATACAATTCACTGGAATCAATAAGAATGATGGCAATTGTCAACGATGATACAGATTCGGCAGAAATGATATTAATTCTTGGCAAGCTGTTAAGATACAGTATAAATATAAAAAACCAGCTTGTCAAAGTTAAAGACGAGATAGAACACCTGAAGACCTACATTATTCTTCAGAACCACCGATTTGAAAATAGGTTTGTGCTTAACATGGAAATTACCGGGGATCTTTATGACGTAAATATTATAAAACTGGTGTTTCAGCCGATAGTGGAAAATGCTATTTTTCATGCGCTGGAAACGGTTGATGAAAAAGGTGTGATTACAGTCAGAGGAGCTTTCGGAGAGGAGGGTATTTTCTTTGAAATCGAGGATAATGGTATTGGAATGACTGAAGAGCAGACAGAAAGGCTTATACAGCATGCAAATGATTTTACGACAGTAAAGGGAAACTCGCATGGAGTAGGTTTGAAAAATGTAAATGAAAGAATTAAGCTCTATTATGGTGAGGAATACGGTCTGAATATTTCCAGCAAATTAGGAAAAGGTACAATTGTAAGGTTGGACCTGCCGGATAAGGAAAGCATGAATAATGTAAAAATTCATTACAATTAAGTATTATGTGTTTTCGGAGGGTCAATGTATGTTGAGAATTCTTGTTGTAGACGATGAGAAGCTTATCAGAAAAGGTATTGTAAAAACCATAGGTGCCATGGAGAAGGGTTATACCGTGATCGGAGAGGCGGCTAACGGAATCGAAGCGTTGGAGATTATAAAAAGGGAAAAGCCGGATGTTGTAATAACTGACATAAAAATGCCAAAGATGGATGGGGTTCAGCTGATAACAAACGTGGATAAGAGCTTTGTAAATGTTAAGAAGATAGTTTTAAGCGGCTTTGACGAGTTCAATTATGTAAGGGCTGCCATGAAAAACGGTGCTTCGGACTACTTGCTGAAACCGGTTGATTTTGAGCAGCTTGGAAACCTTTTAGAAAAAATAGAAAATGATATTAAATGGGAACAGGAAAAAAAAACAAACATGATAGATCTCAAGATTAAATTGAACCAAAGCTTTCCTCTGCTGAGGGAGCAATTTATACATGAGATTATATGCGAAGGTAAATGCAGTGCCTACGACAGGATAAAAGAAAATCTTCAGTATTTTAATATACATTTGTCTGCCGGAAAGTATCAGGTCATTATAGTGAGCATAGATGACTACAGGTATTATTGTGAAGAAATCGGTTCGGAACAGTCAAAGATAAATCTGTTTATTAAGCGCAATATTTCAGAAGAATCCGTATCAAATTTTACAGAATACTTCTCGGTTATGGAGGACATTGGTCTGGTAATAGCATGTTCCATCTCAGAAAGCAACAGTAAATCGATAAACTTAATAGCTGATAAAATTTATAAAAACCTTACCGATAACACAGGTCTGAGATATACAATCAGTGTTGGAAAGCCGGCCAACAGGTTTGAAGAGCTAAAAGACAGTTATGACAGTGCATTTGAAACCCTGAAGAGAAGATTCTATTTAAATGCTTCAAAGGTTATCGTGTTTGATGAGGAGGCTAAGAACTTCAATAAAAATAATTTTAATGGATTAATGGAAAGTTATCAGACCCGTCTGAAAAGCTGTGTGGATATTTTGAATGAAAAACAGATACAGGAGGTGCTGGAGGAACTGTGTACAAAGCTGAAAGAAATTAATTTGGAGCCCTCCGACGCTATTAAGGTGCTTGTGGATATATTTACAAGATTGCAGGTTGAAAATGTAAATTTCAAGGAAGCGGTAACTGAAAGCTATGGCTTCGACTATTCCTATGAAAAAAGCATCATTCTTTTTGATACGCTTGTTGAATTAAAAAAATACACCAGCAAGGTGTTTACTGAGGTAATCGGCAATCTGAAGGCCAGGTGCAGCAAAAAGGATATTAAGCTGATTGAGGTTGTGAAGGAATATATACTGAAACACTACAATGAGGATATTACGCTGAGCAGGGTGGCTGATACCGTATACGTAAACCCGAACTACCTGTCCGAAGTATTCAAGGCGCAAACAGGAGAAAGCTTCGTAGATTACTTTACAAGAATAAGAATAGAAAAAGCGAAGGAACTTATTAAGAACGTAAAGTCCAAGACGTACACAGTCGGTGAGCTTGTGGGGTATGACGATCCTGCATATTTCAGCAAGGTATTTAAGAAAGTGGTAGGAGTATCTCCTACAGAGTACAGAAATCTGGTAAGATAACAATGCTATTGTATAGATTTGCAAATTTGTATATATTAATATACCGGTAGAGCGCCTGTAGCTCTCAAAACCGTATAAAAAAAGACTTCTACGATTTGCAGAAGTCTTTTTGGTGCGCCATCAGGGATTCGAACCCGGGACACCCTGATTAAGAGTCAGGTGCTCTACCAACTGAGCTAATGGCGCATTTGTCGAAGCATATTACATGACGATGTCATTTCCAAGCAGCTTATTTATTATATGAACTATTTTATAACTTGTCAATACCATATTCAAAAAGTGAGCAATTAATTTTGTGTTTATTTAAACAGATATGTCGGCGCCGGTTTGCTGTCAATAAACTTTCCACGCTCGTGCCAGTTGCTTAATACCATTAATAATAACCTCTTCAGAGGTGTTTCCAAATCCCAGCAAAACCATATTGTTTGGATAGCGGTTTGCATCTATCCAGAACATGGATACCGGATTAACTAAAACTCCATATTCCCCTGCCTTATCCACCATTTCTTTTTCAGTCAGCCCCTGAGCAGATTGGAGTAAGATGTGCAACCCCGCATTTCTTCCGTGTATGATCACACTATCGCCCAATAATTCCTCAATAGTTTGTAGCAAAAGGTCATGTTTTTTCTTATTGGCATTGCATGACTTACGTAAATGCCTTTCCCAATGGCCGGAGTGGATGAATTCATGAATGATTCGCTGCTGTATTAAGGCAACCGGGCATTTATACATCTTAAAGTCTTTATTATAGCGTGCCAACAATTTTGACGGCAATACCATATAGCTTACTCTTAGGCTGGGGGACAAAGCTTTTGACAGTGTACCCACGTATACAACATTTTCACTTCTTGTAATACTGTTTATTGACGGAATAGGCCTGGAATTATAACGCAGTTCACTGTCATAATCGTCTTCAATGATGATTCCGTTATTACGGGATGCCCAATTAAGCAAAAGCAATCTTTTTTGTATTGGCATCACCGCACCGGTGGGAAATTGATGGGATGGTGTTACGTAAACAATTTTGGCCGAGGAACCTGTTAATTCGTTTATATCCAATCCATCTCGCTCAACAGTAATTGGAACAACAGTAAATCCGTGATTTCTGAAAATATCTCTGGCTCCTGAATATCCAGGCTCTTCAACGGCAATTTGAGTAAAGTCCGGCCTTAAGAGCTGGCTGAGCAGAGAAAGAGCATAATCAAAGCCGGAACAGATGATAATTTGCTCTGCATCGCAGGAAAGACCTCTGGATTTTCTCAAATAGTCTCTCAAATCGTTTCTTAACTCCAGTTCACCGTTTTTCTCGCAATATTTGGTCATATCTTCGGGGGTTAAAGACGCAAGGGCCTTATTGGAGACCTTTTTCCATATATTCATGGGAAAATCAATAGAGCTTAAATGACCGTATTCAAATCTGCAGGTATAAATGAGTGATGAGGCTGATTTTTCATGTTTTGGCTCTGATTGATCCTTACTATAAGCTTCATGCTCTATAAAATCCATCATACTATTGATGTTCTGTACAATAAAGCCGCTGCCAACTTTGCTTTGCACATACCCTTCCGAAGCAAGCTGCAAATATGCATTTTCAACTGTGTTTCTGCCAACGTTCAGTGTTTCTGAAAGATGACGTGTAGAAGGCAGTTTTGAACCTTGGGGCAACAGGCCTGCAATAACTTCCTCCTTCAGTTGTCCGTAGATTTGCAAATATAATGGTGTATCTGAGCTGTTATTTAGTATAATCATATGACTGCTCCTAACTGTATCCTATAAAATAATTAAAATTGGATATTTCAATAAATACAATTTGACATTATACTAATTGTGTCAGCCTGTCAATGTGATTGTTAAAAGAGGAGGAGTAAAAATGTTAAATGAAAAATTCTTTGAAGTTATATCTCATGAAGGTGTTGCAGCTATAGTGACCTGGAGTGATAATGGAGCCCATGTGGTCAATACGTGGAATTCTTATCTTGTCGTCATAGAAGAAAACAAAATTCTTGTCCCTGCTGCCGGTATGCGGAAAACTCAAAAAAACATTGAGCAGAACAACAATGTCAAAGTTACTTTAGGAAGCAAAGAGGTAATGGGACATAAGTACATGGGTACCGGATTCCTTATAGAAGGTAAGGCTGAATTTCTGGATTCCGGTTCTGAGTTCGATATGATGAAGCAGAAGTTTCCGTTCCTGAGCAGAGTGCTGGAAATTACAGTTGAGAGTTCAAAGCAAACACTATAAATCAATATATCAGTAATTTATAGCTCACTGCAAAATGGCTTTCAGGCAATTTTGCAGTGAGCGTCATTTTTTCATCCGCCATATACTAGTCAAGCGGCCGTAATAAAGGGAACAACACACAATCCTTTATATTTTCACTGTCGGTCAAAACCTGTACCAATCTTTCAATGCCCATACCCCAACCTGATATGGGGGGCATTCCGTATTCCATTGCCGTTAAATAGTCCTCATCCTTTACCATGGCCTCTTCATCGCCCTTTGCATTATACAGTGCCTGCTGCTCAAGTCTCCTTCGCTGCTCAATGGGATCAACCAATTCGGAGTAGCCGTTGATAATCTCCGCTCCGTTTATAACCAGCTGAAACCTGTCGGTAATCAGGGGATAGGTATCATTGGCTCTTGCCAGGGGCGAAAGTTCAATTGGATGTTCTATTAAAAAAGTAGGCTTAATGATCCTGGGTCTGCTGATTTTTTTATAAAGCTGATCTATAAGGTTGCCAAGGCTCAGAGCTTGCAGATTTTTATGTTCAAGCCTGATTCCCCTGTCTTCTATAGCTTCAAGAAGCTCTTGACTGTTGTTGTAATCATCCATATTCAGGCCGGAATCCTGAAGAATTAATTCTTTAAAAGATACGACTTTCCAATCCTCTGAGAAGTCTATTTCAATATTCTGAATAATAAGTTTGGTTGATCCGAATACTTTCAGCAGTACATCCAGAAGCATATTTCTTGTATATATCATATTATCTTTATAGTTCCAGTAGGAAGCATAGCATTCCAACATGGTGAAATCCTGTAAATGGGTGGGACTGATGCCCTCATTCCGGAAACATCTTGCAAATTCGAATATTCTGGTAAAGCCTCCTGCAATAAGTCTCTTAAGATAAGTCTCAGGAGCTATTCTAAGATAAACATCAATATCCAGAGCCTCATGATGTGATTTAAACGGTTTTGCCAATGCTCCGGAGGGCCTTGGCTGCAGGACAGGGGTCTCAACTTCGATAAAACCGGTATCCTCCAAATACCTTCTAAGCTGCCTTACAATTTCAGATTTGAGCAGGAAGCGATATGCAGTTTCCCGGGACATGATAAGATCAAGATATCTTTGGCGGTAACAGCTTTCAACATCCGATAGACCGTGCCACTTCTCAGGCAATACTTTCAGGCATTTGCCAAGGAAGGTGTATTCTTCGATTCTGACGGTCTTTTCTCCTGTCCTTGTTGTAAAGATACTGCCTTCAACACCAATAAAATCGCCAATATCAACATGCGCATGGAAAAAGTCATACCTGTCTTTACTCACAGTGTCTTCCTTCAAAGCCAGCTGAAGTTTTCCCTTGATGTCGGCTACTGTAATAAAGGACAATTTACCCATTTTCCGTATTGATAATATTCTTCCGGCCACTCTCACGCTGTGGGTCTCATCATCAAGAAACTTAACCAGATGTAATTCCTGGTTGACAGAGTATCTATCCGGATGAGGGCTGACTGTCCTACTCAAGTTTTCAAGCGTTTCTCTTCTGTTCAATTCCTGCTCTGAATACATAAATATCCTCCTCTTCATAATAAAAGAGCCATATAGGTGTGCTTGTGCACCTATATGGCTCATGCATATCATAACCATCACAGGCACAAACACAAAAAGCGCTTGTCCTGTGAAATATTCATCAGATCAAACGCCGCCTGTAACGTTTAAATTGTAAATTCGCTACATAACGCATACTATATAACTCCTCGATAATTTTCCTAATAATAACATACCGGGTTCCGGCAGTCAACAGGTTTAATAAAGAGTTCTGTTAAATTAGTGTAACGGACAATTAATTTAACATTTAAAAACCTGCCCTATTTTGATATAATAAGCCATATCTCGACAAAATTTTCATTTATAAAATATAATATGTTTCTGGGGGTAGAGGAGGTTTTGGTGATTCTTAATAAATTAAAATTTAGCCAAAAGCTGTATTTGGGTTTTGGAGTAATAATTCTTCTGATGATCGGTCTGCTCGGATATACATATGTCAACTACAATAAACAGGTTGAAGCGGTTGACAGCAATCTTCATACATATAAAGTCATGAGGGAAGCCGACGGAATTTTGGAAAGCATGCTAAACATGGAAACAGGTGCAAGAGGTTTTGCCTTAACAGGCAATGAAGAATTTCTGGAACCCTTTTACCAGGGAGAGGCAGATTATCAAATGCATTTCAACAACATTAAGGAATTGACTTTGGCAAATGCTTCACAGCAGGCACGCGTATCGGAACTTCATAAAAAATATGAAAGCTGGTATGAGTGGGAAACAAATAAAATTATTGATGGACGCAAAAAGGTTAATGCAGGAAATTTGAAGATTGATGATATCATCGCTTTGGCCCGGACAAATACCGGAAAAAATGAAATGGACAGCATCAGAAAAATTGCATCAGAAATAATTAAAGAAGAGCAGGCTTTTATAGATGTGAAAAATAACCATCTGAGACAGACCATAAGAACAACAGGCTATACAATATCCTTTGGCGGAATTTTAGCAGCTGTGTTGGCTATTATTATTTCTCTTTTTACAGCCATGTCAATATCCAAACCGTTAAAACAGCTTATTCAGGCAACAGACAGAATTACATCCCGGGACTATCAGGAACCTCTAAAATTAAAATCCGACAAAGAGTTCAATGTTTTAATAAAAAACTTTAACTGTATGCAGGAGGCTATTTTATTAAGGGAAGAGGAGTTAAGCAAAAAAAATGAGGTGTTAAAGTCTCAGATGGCAGAAGTAAATGAAGCAAACAGGTTGAAAAGTCAATTTTTAGCCAATATGTCTCATGAGCTTCGGACACCGTTGAATTCGATAATAGGCTTTACTGCCAGAGTAATTAAGAAAAGCGGTGATACTTTACCGCCTGTCCAAAAGGAAAACCTTGTTATTGTTAAAGATGAAGCCCAGCACCTTTTGGAGCTTATAAACAGTCTGCTGGATTATTCAAAAATTGAAGCAGGTAAAATGGAGATTCATATTGACAGCTTTAATCTGGTAAAAGTAATAGATGAGGTCTATTTGATGACAAGGACATTAGCAGAGGGAAAAGTAATAAGGTATTCCCAGGAGCTCTTTGATAGTGAAAATATTTTGATAAGCAGTGACCGTATTAAAGTTAAACAAATCCTTATCAATCTTTTAAGCAACGCTTTTAAATACTCCGATAAGGGTGAAGTAAGGTTAACTTTGGATAAGGAAAACAATTTTTATTGCCTAAAGGTAGAAGATGAGGGAATAGGAATTCCGGCAGAAAACCTGTCTGACATTTTTGATGAATTCCGTCAGGTTGACGGCACTTATACAAGAAAAGTTGGTGGTACGGGACTGGGCTTGTCCATTACAAGAAAGCTCATTGAAATGCTGGGAGGGAAAATCCAGGTGGAGAGCACTCTTGGCGAAGGGAGCTGCTTTACATTGTATCTTCCGGTTAATTTTGATGAGAAAAAGGAAGAGGATGAAAACACCAATGCAGTGTTGAGGGCTGAGGAACGTAAAAAGCTGATTTTATCTGTAGACGATGATTTAAACGTACAGCGTCTTTATAAACAGTATCTTAATGATCACGGTTTTGAACTGGTTAAGCTTAATGGAAGCGAGGATGTGGTTGATAAGGTTAAGGAAATTATGCCGGATGTGATCTTGCTGGATATCATGCTGCCAAAAAAGGACGGCTGGGAAATCCTGAGCGAGTTGAAAAATACCAGGGAAACAAAAAACATACCTGTAATAATGGCTTCTGTTCTTAGTGAAAGGAATCTTGCATACCGGATGAAGGCCGATGAATACTTGATAAAACCGGTTACTCAGGAAGAACTGGTGGAAACAATCTACAGGACCATCCCGAAGGAAGACAGTATTGAAGTACTTATTGCAGATGACGATGAAAATTTCCTTAATCTGATGGGACAGTTTCTCAGAGAGGAAAAAATACCGTACATACTGGCAAGAGATGGTGAGGAAGCCATTAAAAAAATGCTTGAGAGAAAACCTGATATATTGATCCTGGATATTATGATGCCTAAAATGGATGGCTTTACAGTACTTGAAGAGGTCAGGAAAGCCGAGAAGATAAAAGATACACCCGTCATTGTTGTTACTTCCAAGGATTTAACTATTAGTGAGAAACATGAATTACAGAAAAGGTCCAGCATGGTTATTCAAAAATCAGGAACTTTAATAGAAAATGTTATGGAAGTGTTATTAAAAAAGATTAAGGAGAAATCGGTAAATGAGTAAAAGGATCCTGGTTGTTGAAGATAATCCTCATAATATGAGACTTATAGAGCAGTTGTTGGAAGATATGAATCAGCAAATTGAATTAGTTAAGGCGGAATGCTCCAAGGCTGCCATAGAGGCGGCCAGGACCATGGAATTTTGTCTGGTGCTCATGGATATTTCACTTCCTGATATGGATGGTATATCTATTACAAAAATATTAAAGGAATTTCCCCATATGGCCGACACCCCGTTTATTGTCGTCACTGCACATGTGATGGAAAATGATGAAATTAACTTTAGAGAAATCTTTGACGATTATATCCCGAAACCTATAGATGATGATATTTTCGAAGCTAAGATAAATAAATGGATAGGAGAATGCTAATGTTCAATAAGGTACTTGTAGTTGATGACAATAAAAATAATATAAGACTGCTGACTGATATTCTTGAGGATGAAAAATTTGAAGTTTATTCTACCGAGAAAGCAACAGAGGCCATAAAAATGACACACAGCAGCAAGCCGGATATAATCCTTCTTGATATTATGATGCCGGATATGGACGGATTTGAGGTATGCAAACGATTAAAAAGCGATTATGAAATCAAAGATATCCCGGTTATCATGGTAACAGCTAAAACAGATACTGCTGATTTAAAATCTGCATTGGACCTGGGAGCATTTGACTATATTAAAAAACCTATAGATGAAATTGAAGTTATTGCGAGAATTCAATCAGCCGTAAGATTTAAGCAGCAGCAGGACAAGCTTAAAGAGATGGCTTCAAAGGATGGGCTTACAGGTGTATTTAATCATGCTTTGCTGATTGATTTGTTTGAAAAGGAATATAAGAAGCAGGAAAGAAATAATGGTGACCTGTCGTTTGTTATGTTGGATATAGATTATTTCAAAAAGGTAAATGATACATATGGTCATACTGCAGGCGATTTAATACTGAAAGAACTGGCGGATATACTCTTAAACTCTTCCAGAACCGGTGATATTGTTGGAAGATATGGCGGAGAAGAGTTTAGTCTTGTCCTGCCTGATACAAACTCTGAAAATGCCTTCAAGCTTTGTGAAAGGATCAGAAAAACAGTTGAAAAATATGACTTTTTTACTGGCAAGGAACATATAAAAATAACCATAAGCATGGGAATATGTTCAAAACGTCCCAGTGACGGTATTTCGTCTTCCAATATTATAATCAAGGCTGATGAAGCATTGTATTCAGCCAAGCAAAACGGACGTAACCAGGTAAAAGTGGCAATATAAGGTATTATGCGTATTACGGGCTTGTGGACCGTGGCTATAGTTTACGTTTCGGTCATTATGCCGCCGTTGACGTGAAGCACCTGTCCCGTGACGAAGGAGGAATCGTCTGATGCCAAATAAATATAGGCCGGTGCAAGCTCAAAGGGCTGTCCGGCACGTTTCATTGGCGTTTCCAAACCAAACGTTTTAACATATTCAGCGGAATAGCTGGATACAATGAGCGGAGTCCAAATCGGTCCTGGTGCCACAGCATTGACCCGGATTCCCTTCTCAGCCAATTGGAGTGATAATGAACGGGTAAAGGATACAATCGCACCTTTTGTTGATGAATAATCGACCAGCAAAGGGGTACCAGCATAGGCTGTTACGGATGCTGTCGATATAATGGTACTTCCCGGCTTGAGGTAAGGAAGAGCAGCCTTTGTCATGTAGAAATGCGGAAAGATGTTGGTTCGGTATGTATCCTCGAGTTGTTCGTCAGATATGTCCATTATACTTTCTTGAGGGAACTGGACACCTTGGTTCAATATAAGCACATCGATATTTCCATACATCGCCAGCGTTTTTCTTACTACTTCATTGGAAAAGGCGGGCTGACGCAAATCACCTTCAATGAGCAGGCAGTTTCGCCCATAGGCCTCCACCATCTTCTTAGTGGCTTCGGCATCTTTGCGTTCATATAAGTAAACGATTGCCATATCCGCTCCTTCTTTGGCAAAGCCAATGGCGATGGCGCGGCCAATGCCGCTGTCTCCCCCGGTGATGACAGCAATTTTCCCCGCCAGTTTTCCGCTGCCCTTGTATTCAGGGTTGTCTGATATTGGAGCTGGATTCATTAGATACTCTAAACCAGGCTGCACGTCCTGATGCTGAGGCGGAAAAGTGATAGGCACCTGCCTACAGCGTTTCTCATGACCAAAATACGGATACAACGGGATCATGGTAAAGCCTCCTTTTTTATTTCTATGACCTTGGAATAATCCTCTGTTTCGGATTGGTTAAGGACATAGTGAATTCTGATTTCGGCCTTCGAATAAAAGGGCTAAAGTATTTTATGCAAACGATGGTTCTATTGTTACTTATTTCTCTTTCCTTTAAGTTGAACATTTACGGAATTCCGCAGGTGAAACTCCGGTTACGAAAGTATGAAAAATTGGAGTATCCAGCCTTTATGGCTAGGATGATAGGCATACTGGTCCTTTGAGTCGGCAGGTTAATTTGACAGTGTCAGAGACTGTAAATATTGTTTTAATATAACTTCTCTGCGGTCACTTCAATAGCTCCCGCACTTTGATAATTCCAGCGTCTCGTTGGTATGTTGGATGTGCGCGATAGCCTTTTGAACACAAGCCTCAAGCTCGGCATAGCGGACCGACTGAATCAGGTAATCAAAACAGCCGAGTTTAATAGCAGCCTGTGCATAATCAGAATCTGCATGAGATGTCAGGAAAATGGATTCCTGTTTTTAGGGAATGCTTCTTAAACATTTTGTACTTTAAGGCTATCAAAGTCTACTCCAGCTATACTCCTTTGCCATTGACGTTTCCTCATATAAATTATGTACCTGTTCTCTCATAAAATCACCTGATTCTAGTAGTTTAAATAATATTGCAAGATTTGTTAGAAAAATGAATATGGTGTTGCTGGAAACTAATATCTATAGATTACTGGCAATGGACTGGATTGAGACCATGTTCAGCAATTTTTAATATGCAATCCAATTATATTTTCTATATGTCTGAATTACATTCCCACTATTATTAATAAAATCAACAACATAAACATCAGCTGTATTCTCAAACCCCATATGCATATATTTTGATAATAGGATCTTAGTAGGTGTGTTTTTGATACTTATAAGACATATCTGTTTAGCACCAACAATGGTATCGTCAATTGTTATTTCTCTTAAACATCCTTCAAGTTCATTTCTATCTTCCTTACCCTTTTTTACCTCATCAAGAGCACTAATATATTCATATTCAGAATATATTCTGTTCTTATCTTTACAACTAAAATTTATACTATCTATTTTATGATTAAAAAGTGTAATCCCAACTGATGTTTTATCAATTTCAGCACTTGATTTATAACGTAATACATATTGATTAGGTTCAGAGAATCCTTGCCAATAATATTTACTATCCTCCTCAACAGTGGGAATATAAATGCTAGACTCCAAATCAAATATTAATTTATAAATATTATTTTTATTTTCAATAGTATAAAAATCAATTGAATCTGGATATTTGTCAAATTTTATATCTTCATTAGTTGATGTTCGTTCAATTCTGAATGGTTCAATATAAACAAAACCGGATATGCATACCTCTCCGATATAAAAATCTTTGTACAATGACTCAATGACTGATTTATTTTCAGTATCAGAATCTACGATAATAGTATCTTTTCGTGTAGAAATTGGTGTACTTATTTTACTTGGTTCACTTGTTACATATGGAGTATCTGTGGTACTTTGTGCAATTGAATTCATTCCTTGCTCAGTATTTTTATTATTGCTACAAGACGTAAGAATAAAAATTAATAATAACAATATGATATTTATACTTTTTCTCATTGGACTACCTTATTCTTTATGTATTTTTTATATGAGTATATTTAGTAAGAAACTGCTCTAGTTAATAGTATCATTTACCATATATGTTATCAACAGGGGTTGTACTTTCCCTTAATTTTTTTATCAGTACACAATGATTACTGCGTCTAAGGTGGCAGGTCAGCAATGCATGGGTTCCTGGACAGTAGGCTTTCGCAAGTATTTTCAATCAGTTCAAGGTAGACTCCATCCGTTTTACCTATTACTTGGTCAAACTGCCACCAAAAGTCACATTTTTGTCACAGGAATCCTGAAAGCCTTCATTTTGGCTGAGAGAGATTCGAACTCTCGGAGGCGGTTAAACCTCACACGATTTCCAGTCGTACATAAGCAACTTTAGTTGAGATTAACTTACATCTATAAGCATTGATATGCAATGGTTTTAGACATTCCTAGCTTTAATACCCTCTTATAAAAATTGATGAAAATTATTTACCACGTTAAAAAATGTTAAAAAATTATTAATACATATCTCCGTTAAAATAAAATTATCCATCATTTGCAGGCATGTAACTTCTGAATTTACAAAATATTGAATATTTTGATATTTAATGATAAAATATCAACGTAATGTTTGGAAAAATTTACAGAGTTTGATACCAAAAGGGGGAATAGCTTTGGGCGAGATAAAAAAAGCTGAGAATATTAATGTTCAGAATGATAAAAAACAACGGTCAAGAGTAAGTCAAACCGACATCCCTAACTTTACTTTGGAAGAAGCATTAAAGGTTCCAAAAGCGATTATAGATAATTTCGCAGGGAAGCCTACTGCCCCACTGCAGATTGCTGTTGCGTTGGATATTTCGCCGGGTAGTTCTAATTGGCGTAACTTATCTGGAGCGTCAATAGCTTATGGGTTAACTAATGGAGGTTATAACTCCAAAGATATTGCCTTGGCTGATATTGGTAAAAGAATAGTATCACCTACTAAAGAAAATGATGATAATGTAGCTATAGTGGAAGCAGCATTAACTCCTAAACTATTAAACAAGTTTTATAATAACTACAATAATGCAAAATTCCCTAAAGATAACATTGCACAAAATGTACTATTAGAGATGGGTGTACCACAAGATAAACTGTCACGAGTACTGGACATTATTAAACAAAATGGTGAGTTTGCAGGTCTCATTACTAATACAAAAAATGGTCCATTTGTATTTATAGATCCTAATAGAAATAATGAAAATGGTAAAGCTTCTCAAAGTTCTTTAAACAGTTCAGAAGAATTTGAAGAAGATGATGCAGATAATGATTATCAAGAGGATTTGCCAAAAGAATTATTAGAAAGAATGGATATAAGAAGAGAAGATTCTAAGAGTGAATCATCGTTAATAAGGCTCCCAGAAAAGATCAAAGTATTTATCTCACATGGTAAAAATAAAAAAATGGTAGAACAACTTAAGGAACTCCTAATATACGGGCAGTTTGAGCCCGTTGTTTCAATTGAAGGAGAAACAACAGCTATACCTGTTCCTGAAAAAGTATTTAACGATATGAGAAAATGTAATGCTGGCATAATTCATATTGAAGGCGAACAAGTTCTGTTTGATGATAAGGGTAATATGTTTAAAAAAATAAATGAAAATGTCCTGATAGAGATAGGTGCTGCGATAGCACTTTACAACAAAAAATTTATATTGTTATGTCAAAAAGGTGTGACTCTACCCTCCAATCTTCAAGGATTATATAGATGCGATTATGAAGGGGATCAATTAGATTATAATGCTACAATGAAGCTACTTAAGGCATTTATTGAATTTAGACAGTAACCCAGCTATAATTTAAAGGAGTATAACAGCATTAAAACTATCATACGTAAAAAGATATTAGATTCAACGCTTCTTCAACTTAAATCTCTTACATATTCAGTTGAATTCTATTATATTAGATTTCTGTTAGAGTATGAAATAAATGAAAAGTCATTAGAGTCAAATATTCACGATTGCATTATCAAATCCTCATATAACCTTAAGACTTCTAAAATGAATAAAGAATACTCAGAACTTATTGTGAATATTTTTAAATCTGATTATTATGCTTTTTATAATTTAGCTAAAATTATCTATGATTCAGATAAATTAAAAAAAATTCTCCAAGTGATTGAAATTGATTATTTGCAAAAATTGATACAAATAATATTTATAGATATTAATAAAACAAATAAATCCCAAGCAGAAAAAGAAAAGATCATAAATGCAATTCAACCATATATAATTGATAAAATTGAAGAAAATTTTGTTGCGGAATACTCTGAAAAGTTACACGAGATGTTGGATGATATCATAAAAAATGTTGATAAAGGCCATGTAAACTCATATTTGAATGATGAAAGTAGTATACTTGTAAATATTATTAAAGAACGAGTTGAAGGTTTTTTACTTGATGATTTAGTTGACTATATAAACGATTTTGTTCCGGGAATTGACATTTCACTTGATGATATTGATACCAACAATATTTTAAGCCAAATTGATTTTGACCAAGAATTAGTTTTTACTTTCAACTAGACCCTGATGACTATGATGACGACTATCGGCAAAGTAGTTCCCCAAGCACATCAGATTTTGAGGATGTACAGTATATGTTCGAACGTGATTTTGATAAAAAAAAATCCAATGTTAAAAATATGTTAAAAAAAATAGTGTATGCACATAACAAAAGGGGCTTCAATCATTAAAGTTGAACCCCCTTTCGTTTGGCGGAGAGAGAGAGATTCGAACTCTCGGAGGCGGTTAAACCTCACACGATTTCCAGTCGTGCGCCTTAGACCAGCTCAGCCATCTCTCCACATAAAATATTCAGTTCAGCCTTAAGCCGCTTTTATATTTTACATTACACCATAGTACTTGTCAACAACAAACTGTCATTAATCATCTATAGGTATAACATTCCTCAGGACGCATGTATTGACAGTGTAATAAAACCTGATAAGGTATACAATATTGATATGAAATACCCTTAACAATAAATTTAGCCGGCTGACTGGCCGGCTGTTTTTTTATCCTTTTCCGGGAGTTTGCCTTAGCAGTGTGTTATGTATATATATTTATCTACCATGTTTACTTAGCTTTAATTGGGCATTTATAAAGTCGTAGGGGCTGTTCAATACTTCATGGCAGCTAAGAAATATGTTTTCCTGGGAAATTTTTCGTATTTCATTTATTTCCTCAAGATTTTTATACAGGCAATCCTTTACGTCCAGGTCCAGGCCCTTTGTATTCAGAATGATTTCAATGGCGGCGTTTACTGACAGTGCCCGTCGATAAGGTCTCTCTTCGGTCAAAGCTGTAAACATATCACTTATGGCCAGTATTCTTGAACCTAAATCAAGCTTATCAGCCTTCAGCTTGAAGGGATACCCCGAACCATCCAGCTTTTCATGGTGGAAGGCCGCCCAGTCGCGGACTTTACCGAGGCCGGGTATGGAATCTATAATTCTGTATGTATGGTAGGTATGAGTTTTAATAACATTATATTCATTCTTATCGAGAGGCCCCGATTTCTCCAGGATCCTCTCAGATATGGCCAGTTTGCCAAGATCATGCATCAGGCCGGCACAATGCATTAGTTCACAGTCTTCTTTGCTGAAACCCAGCTTTGAAGCCAGACTGCTTGCACTGGTTGCAACTCCGATGGAATGGGTAGCTGTAAATTTGCTTCTGAAGTCGATTATCCTGTGTGCTATGTTGGCAAACTCCAGCAAAAGCTTGCTATTCAGTGTTACCAAATAGGAAGACATTTCACTCTTGATCAGCTCATCAAGGTAGGGATTGATCAGGTCAAACCAGAAATACGGTTTGGGTGCAAGAGTCTCAAATGCCTCTACAGCTTCTGGCATAAACATTGTACCCTTGCATCTTTCAACCTGATTGAGGATGAACTTTCTCTGATCGAGGATTTCCTTATTTCTATTGATAAGTATATCAATTCTATCTGCCAGATGAAGGACATGGCTGGCTACAGGTATGTCGTAAGTATCAAGATACCCTTCGTCCTGTTCTTCCCAAAAAACATGATGAAATTTGATTATTTCGGCAGCAGTCTTTAATTCTTCAGAATCACTGAGGATAAACCATCCCTTATAGCCATGGGAATGCCTCTGTATTGCCGAATTTCCGTAATCAAATTCGAATAATGAGTTTCTTTCTGAAACATTTACAGCACCGCAGTCATGTAGCAGGCTTGCCAAAACGATATCTTTCAGCTCCCGGTCTGAAAAATTCAGTTGCTTTGCTATACTGAAGGCTATATATGTGACTCTCTTGTGATGATTGGTCAAGCTGTGGTCAATTAAATCAATTGCGCCTGAGAGGGATAAAACCATATTTATAATCGGAATTTGAAGATCCATTTTACCACCTTTTATTCTTTTATATATTAAATTACGACATAATATAAAATTATTTTACTATAAACCCATAACATTTTAAATGAAATTTAAGGGGAAATATCCATAAAAATGCTGGGCTATAGCTGGTAAAGTTGTATATACAGGTTTTGTATATTTTATCCGATATAATACATCTAAGGGTATTCATTCCAGCCTGCTGCTAAGGATAATCATCAGCCAGCGTTTTTAAACCTTAATATTACAAAGTCATACATTTTTCTTAAATTATAAACTTTAATCAAAATATTTCGTATAATTAGGTAAAATAAGAAAAGCTCAATGGATTTATGACAGGGGGGAATCCAGTTGCAGGAAGTGGAAAAATTATTCGTTTATTTTACCATTTACAGCTTTATTGGATGGTTTTGTGAGGTTATATACTGCTCCTTTTTATCAAAAAGAATTATAAACAGAGGGTTTTTAGCAGGCCCTGTCTGTCCTGTTTATGGTTTTGGAGCTCTTTTTATAATATGGCTGTTGGAACCTGTAGCCTTTAGTCTGCCTTTTCTATTTATAACCGGCATGATAATTACAAGCATTGTAGAATATATGACTGGCTGGCTGCTTGAGACTTTTTTCGGAACAAGATGGTGGGATTACAGCAACAAGAGGATTAATCTCCAGGGCCGGGTATGTCTGGAGAATTCCATTTGTTTTGGAATGCTGAGTGTCCTGCTGATAGAGGTTATTCACCCAGTAACGGAAAGACTGGTTTGGAGCATACCGTCTTTTTATTTAATGATTATAAACATTTTATTGATTGCTGTTTTTACCGTGGATAGCATCTTTACGCTCAATACGCTGGTAAATCTTAATGAACGTCTTAGAAAACTGTATGAATTCACCGAAGAACTCCGTAAGGATACCGATATTCAGGAATGGTTCAATGAGCTGGAGTTTCTCAAAAGCTTTGAGAAATTGAAGCTGATCATAGAGCAAAGCAAAGCCGGTTTAAATAAAAAAATAGAAACAGGGAGGACAAGTCTTAATAACAAGCTGGAGGAAAGTAAGGCAAATATAAGCCAAATAATCGAAGAGGGTAAAACAGGTTTTAACCAGAAGCTTGAAGAGAGTAAACTTGAATTGAATAAAAAGCTGAGGGAAAAATTTGAAGCCCTTACTGCCAAAAGAGGCAGCGGGCACAGGTTAATCAGAGCTTTTCCCGGAATGCGCAGTGTAAGATATAATGCACAGCTTATCCATTTGAAGGAAGCTTTGAAAGAATTGAAACAAAAGGTTACTAAATAAGAAGTGATTGATATTTTCAAGCTGATAAATTTTTCTAGTCCTGCAAATTTGCAGGACTTTTATTCTGCATTATTGACAATGCTGTTACATATGTATATACTGTATATGTAACATGTATAACAGTATATACATCCGGATGGAGGATATTAGTGAAAATTATTATTTCTAATACATCAGGTATACCTATTTATGAACAGATAAAGGAGCAGATCAAAAGTGCCATTCTTTCCGGGGAAATAGAAGAGAATGAACTTCTGCCTTCCCTGCGTCAGCTGGCTAAAGATCTGAAAATAAGCGTTCTTACCACAACCAGAGCATATACCGAATTGGAGCAGGAAGGGTATGTGACAAATGTTCAGGGGAAGGGCTGCTATGTTATGGGAAGGGGATCTGAACTGATCCGTGAACAGCTGCTGAGAGAAATTGAGGATAATCTTGTTTCGGCTATAAAATCGGCGAAAAGAGCAGGGGTGTCGGGTGAGGAACTTGTAAAGATGCTTGGAATACTTATGGAGGAGGATGGAAATGAGTAACGTTATTGAAATAGACAGCCTTTGTAAAAAATACACCAAATTTACACTGAACAATATAAGCTTTACATTGCCTGAAGGTTATATTATGGGGCTCATAGGGCCAAATGGGGCTGGCAAGACCACCACCATAAAACTTATGCTCAACATGATAAAGAAATCAGGAGGGAATATAAAAATACTTGGCTTGGACAGTATTAATGACCAGAGCAGGATCAAAGAAAACATAGGTGCTGTATTTGATTCCAGCTATTTTGTACAGGATTGGACTATTAAACAGGCAGAAAAAGCAGTTAGTATTTTTTATTCTACCTGGGATAGTGATAAATTTCATAAAATGATTAAAAATTTCGGTCTGGATCAAAATAAGAAGATTAAGGAACTCTCCCGGGGAATGCAGATGAAATTAATGGTGGCCTGCGCTTTGTCTCACGATGCCAGACTGTTGATTCTGGATGAGCCTACCAGTGGGCTGGATCCTGTTGCCAGGGATGAATTTCTTGAAATTTTATCGGAATTTATTCAGGACGGCAGGAGAAGTGTATTGTTTTCTACACACATAACCTCTGATTTGGATAAGATTGCGGACTATATTACGTTTATCAATAATGGGAATTTATTTTACACCGGGCCCAAGGATGATTTTATTGACGGTTTCAGGATGGTCAAGGGGGGCAAAAATGATCTCGGCAGCGAACAGGAAAAGAAGCTTATCGGTATAAGAAAGTATTCAACAGGCTTTGAAGCACTGATTAAGACCACTGATATCAAGAGCTTTAGCAACATGAGCTGTGAACCTGTTTCGATAGACGATATTATTATTTTCACCAGCAAGGGAGGCAGCAATCATGAATAATGTTATAAAAATGATAAAGTTTGATATTTCTTTAATAAAGCCGTATTACAAATCATTGCTGTTCATTTTTTTGGTTCTGTTGATTTTCATCATATCCACCACACAGGATATAATCTCAGGAATTATATTTTGCATGAGTATTATGGCAATGACTTCAAACTACACCTTTTCCATAGCTGAGAAAAACGATCTGAACAGGCTTTATGGATTACTGCCAGTGACAAAAAAAGATATTGTGACAGGAAGATATATGTTCTTGGCCCTTACAGGAGTTGTTGCCGTTTTATCCGGAGTGGTAATGAATATTGCCGTTTTGATATTCACAAAAAAATCATTTTCATATGAGGATATGGTAATAGCAGTTAGTGTGGGATTAACGCTGTTTATACTGTTTACGGCCATACAATTACCGGGATTTTTTAAATTTGGTGCTATTAAGGGTAGATTTATCACCTTCATACCCTTTTTAGGAATGTTCCTGGTGGGAGTTATAACTAAAGGTGTCAACCCGGAAAATTTTCAGAAGTTTCCTGATATTGCTGTGCTGAATAATGTCTCTGCTTTCTTTGCAGTTTCAATTTTGCTGGATATTGTAATATACGGCATTTCAATGGGAATTGCTCAGAAATTGTATGCTGGAATGGAATTGTAGTTTCGGATGGAGGATTATGGGAAAATAAAAAACTTGAAACACAGTTGGTTTCCGTGTAGAATATATATGCTGAAGTTAGTAGACATACTATATGAAAAAAAAATAACTTCAGCTAAACTTGGAGAAGTATCGAAGTGGTCATAACGGGGCTGACTCGAAATCAGTTTGACGGAAACGTCACGTGGGTTCGAATCCCACCTTCTCCGCCACAATTTGTCCGAAAAGCCTGATTTTTATCAGGCTTTTCGCCATTTTATCAAGAAAAATAACACCGGATTTGAAGGAGAATTTTCAAATCCAGTGTATCCTCCTGCTTAAGGCAATTTCTATCCTCATCTCTGATTTCAGCTTCCGCATAATCTATTTTGTACAGCCTTTAATGCTTGTCATACTATAACATATTATTTTTATGTTATTAATTTGTAAAAATTAGTGTCAAATCTGGGATAAAATTGAAATCTGCTGTAATTTATTATAGAATATTAATTACAAATTCATACAGGAGTTAAAAATGAAAATAGCAGTGTGCGAGGATCAGATTGAGTTTCAAAATGTAATATTATCACATCTAAGTAATTTGAAAAGCATATATAAGTTAGATGTTACTACATTTGACTCTGGAGAGAAGTTGATAGAATCAGTGAAGAACAATAGTTATTACCATATTTTCTTTCTTGATATCCAGATGGAAAAGATGAACGGGATAGAAGTAGCCCAAGTAATCCGCAAATACGACAAAAAAGCAAGCATTATATTTGTAACAAGTCACCCTGATTATGCTATCGATGGATACAAGGTATCGGCATTGCACTACCTTTTAAAACCTGTAACTTCCGAGCAATTTATCGAAGTTTTCAAAAAAGCTGTAAATAGTTTGGAGTTACAAAGTAAAACGATCACTATTATTAGTGGTACAAAAGTAATTGCGATAGATGTTGCAGCAATTTTATATATTGAAAGTTACGGTAGAGAAGTTTTCTTTTATACTAAGGACTTAACCTACAAAACATATTCTTCTTTTTCAAATGAATTAGAACGGCTGGAAAAATTTAATTTTGTGCAATCGCATAGATGCTATATGGTTAATTTAGCACATGTAAAAGCTGTAGAAAAGCAGAATGTAAGGGTAACTGGAGATACTAGAGTACCGTTAAGCAGAAATAAGTATAAGTTATTTTATTCAAAATATTCTAACTATATATTGGGGTAGATTATGAGCGCAAAAACGTTAGATTGCATTATTGTTTTCATAATTTCAATTCTAGATTGCATAATTAGTATAAAATTTTTATTGGGCCTTCTCGAGAAAGCATTTGAAAAATATTGGATTATTCTAGCTGTTTCTTTGTCTTTAATTTATACTGTTATATGTGGTTTTATATCTGAATCTGTGTACTTCATGCTAGTCTCATTGGTTTTTCATTTGTTGATAGCGGTTATTTTGTTTCACGGTAATATTCTTATCAGAATCTTTTATGGTTTTATTGTGGTTGTATTTGGCGGGATTACCGAGGCAATATCTGGTTTTTCAATAGCGATTTTTGCAAGAATTCCTTTTGATAATGTTGTAAATATTCCTTTGCTGTATTTAACAGCCGCCGTAACATCAAAAATTTTTCTTATTTTAATTTTTCAAGCGATATTAAGGTTTAGAAAAACAAAAAGTGAAAGCATTCCTCTTAAATATTGGCTGATATTGATTTTTGTACCTATAGCAAGTTTTATCTCAGCCGATATTAATGCCATAAAGGATTATGATTATACTTCCAGCAGATTAATGCCTATCTTTTTTACATTATTAGTGCTTATTTTTATTAATATATCGATATTTATAATATTTGATGAAATTATTAAAATTACTGAATTGGATAAGATAAGAGTTATTTCAGAGCAACAACTAAAAATACAGCAAAACCACTACAAACTCATGTTGGAAAATAATAAATCCGTCAGAGGCATATGGCACGATATGAATAACCACTTAATAGTTCTGCAAACATTTCTGGAACTGAACAAACTTGACGAATTAAAAAAGTACTTACAAGACTTGTCAAATCAGGTAAGAAGTAAAGGAACTTTATTGAACACCGGTAATTTAGTAATTGACAGCATTATAAGTGAAAAATTATTAAATGCTCAGAGAAATGAGTGCTTGATTACGCATGAGATAATTATTTCAAAAGATTTAAATATTGACTCCATTGATTTATGTATAATCCTTGGAAATGCTTTGGATAATGCACTTGATGAATGTTTAAGAATTACTGACAAGGAAATTAAAAAAGAAGTCAAACTAAAAATAATAAATAAAGATAATCAAATATTTATATCGGTTGTAAATCCTTTCGAAGGTATAATTGATATAAAAGATAATAATATATTAACAAAAAAGTATGACAATGAGAATCATGGTTTTGGATTAAAAAACATAGAGCACACTGTAGAGAAATATAATGGTAATATTAATATATTTACAGAAGCAAATCTTTTTTATTTAAATATTGCTATAAAAATTTCATAGATTTTACCGTTCGTTACATAAAAATTACCATTAATTTAAAATATATTACATTAATGGGAATTCTATGTTATATTTTTCCCTAACAGCAGTACTTGTGAGGTAAAAATGATAACTAGAATTTCAAAAAAAATAACAGAGGCTTTTCTAAAAAATAATATCATTAATGAAAAAGATAAAGATTTATATACTTACGGATTAGAGTATATTGTTTCAGCAGTACTTCCAATAAGCATTTCTATTGTTATTTCCGCATTATTTGACCTGTCAGGAACAGTTCTTCTATACACATTAACATTTATTGTTTTTCGAGTTTTTGCAGGAGGATATCATGCGAGCTCACATTTAAAATGCCAAATTCTATTTTTGGTAATATTAGCTGTATGCACTTTTACTTTTAAGATAATGGCAGGGCTGGAAACATCGATATTACAGATTATAACAATCACTTTGGCAATTATTGCATCTTGTATTATTATTCGTTTAGCACCGGTTGATAATGCTAATAAACCATTTTGCAGGGAAGAGTTTATATCTTTTAGAAAGAAAACAAGAATTTTAAATTCCTTTGTGCTCTTAAGTTTAATTATAGTTATAAATTTTACAAATGACATAATTATATTTTTCGGCATTTCATTTGCAATGTTAACTGTAGCTATATCTTTAATTGTTGCAAAGAAAGGAAGGCGAGAAAATGAAGAAGTCAGCATGGTTGATTAATAAGGGTATGAGTGTTTTTGCATCTTTTATTTTATATGCTTCGATTGTTTCACTTAGTACTGCATGTTTTTTGTTCTTTTATCAGCCTGAAGTCCCTATAACGCTTAGAAATAGAATATTGCAAATAAAACAAAAAGATAATTAATGTCATTATATAGCTGGAGGGTTGTATGAACCTTAATATTATTGGAACCGGTAGTGCTGTTCCTTCATTGGTTGTTAATAATGATGAACTTGGTAAATTTATTGATACAAACAATGATTGGATTGTTTCAAGAACTGGTATTGAACAACGACGGCTGTGTGGGCAAGAGCGTATAAGCGATTTGGCTGTTTTAGCTGCCAAAAGGGCTTTAGAAAACGCAAAAACAGATGCAGAAGATTTGGACCTTATTATTTGTTCAACTGTACATGGTGATTACTTTTCACCATCACTTGCAAGCATAATTCAAGGTGGAATTGGGGCTAATTGTGTTTCGTATGACATTAATGCTGCTTGTTCCGGCTTTGTTTACGCCCTGGACATTGCGAATACTTACTATATGGCACAAAGAATTAAAAAAGTACTGATAGTAAGTGCGGAAGCAATATCTAAGTTATTGGACTGGCATGACAGAGCAACTTGTGTACTTTTTGGGGATGGCGCCGGTGCAGTTGTTTTGTCGGAGGGTAACAGTTTATTGGGAATAAGACTGAGAACCGAGGGACAGATCAATAATTTATATATATCCGGCCTAAATAGTAACAACTATTTTTTCAATGATGGACAGAGCAATCCATTTGTTCGAATGAATGGAAAGGAAATTTATAAATTTGCAATATCTGCTGTAAAAGCAGATGTTGATTTTCTTATAAATGAAATAGGTATTTCAGTAAATGATATAGACTATTTTATACTTCATCAAGCTAACAAGAGAATAATTGAAGCTGTCCGTACCAGGCTTGAGCAACCTGATGAAAAATTTCCCACAAATATTGAACGTTACGGAAATACCTCTTCTGCAAGCATTCCAATATTGTTGGATGAACTAAACAAAAGTAATATGCTAACTAATAAAATTATATTTTTAAGTGCTTTTGGCGCAGGATTAACTTCAGGCGCATGTATATTTAAATGGAACCAAATTCAGACAGGTTAGTTTGAAAGACTTCGCTAATGCTCGTCTTCCAAACTAACCTGTGAATTTATGGCCGTGCGAAATATTCAATGCCAATACTCAATAATTTGAAAGTAAGCGCACATGGCCAATTAACCTCCTTTATTCGCCTTATAGCGGTAAGGGATATAAATTTTCATTTCATTTTGTGGCCGCAAATGTGACTCCTGGAGGTTAATATGGCTAAAATTAAGTTGTTCTGTATTCCCTATGCCGGTGGTTCGGCATTGATTTATAATAAATGGAAAATGTATTTGAATTCATCAATAGAGTTGGTTCCTCTGGAGTTGGCAGGAAGGGGTAAGAGATCGTTTTGCCCTCAGTACAAGAGTATTGAAGATGCCGTTAATGATGTATATATGCTTTTTCACGATGAGATAAAAAGTGATATGCCTTATGCTATTTTTGGACATAGCATGGGATCCCTTATTGCATTTGAATTGTCATACAGGATTGCTGAGAGCGGTCTCACCCTCCCGGTCCATTTATTCTTTTCCGGAAGAAAACCTCCTGATAATACAAGTGAGACAGAGTATCACAAACTGCCAAATAATCTGTTTCTTAATGAAATTAAACAATATGGGGGAATGTCAGAGGAGGTACTGGCTCAAAGTGAGCTATTGGATTTTTTTATTCCCATTATAAGAAATGATTTTAAAATTGTTGAGACTTATTCATATTTACAAAGGAAAAATAGGCTGGATTGTGATATATCTGTTTTTTTTGGAAAAGAGGATTCTATGACAAAGCAGGATATGGCAGAATTTGCGAAGTACTGTATGAAAGATTGTAAACTTTATGAATTTAGTGGTGGCCACTTTTTTATTCTTGATGATATGGAAAGTGTTACAGATACTATTAATAAAGTTCTAATAGACTATGTATAAGGTGGGATGAATCATAATGAAAACTATAGGCGTAATAGGGGCAGGAGTGATGGGAAGAGGGGTAGCCCAGAATCTTGCAAAGTCAGGATTCTGGACAATTGTAATAGATGTTTCGGAAGACATTTTAGCTGAAGCAAGGGAAGAAATTGAAAGAAGTGTTCGTTTGGGAGAATTATTTTCTAAATCGGAAGGAACAGAGGATATTGAGACTATAATGTCTCGAATTATTTTTACCACCGAATATCAAAAGCTGCAAGATGCTGATTTTGTAATAGAAAATGTGCCGGAGAAACTGGATATAAAGAAAAATGTATATCGATACCTTGATAAGATCTGTAAGGAAGATTGCATTTTTCTGGTAAATACATCTTGTATATCAATTACAAAAATAGCTGCTCTAACAGGTAGAGCTGAAAAGGTTATAGGTACACATTTTATGAATCCTGTACCTATGAAATCCGTTATAGAGGTAATTAAGGGATACCATACCTGTGATGCTACCATAGAGAGTACTAAAGCATTACTTTCACTCATGGGTAAGGAAACAATACTCGTAAATGATTTGCCTGGATTTGTATCCAACAGGTTATCCCATTTATTAATGAATGAAGCCGCATTTGTTGTCCAGGATCAGGTTGCGACGCCACAGGCAGTGGATGATATTTTTAAAAAGTGCTTCGGACATAAGATGGGCCCTCTTGAAACAGCTGATTTGATTGGACTGGATACTGTTGTAGATTCATTGGAGGTGCTCTATGAGAGCTATCAGGATACCAAATTCAGGTGTTGTCCTCTACTGAAGAAAATGGTGGATGCTGGTTACTGCGGAAGAAAAACAGGAAAAGGATTTTATAATTACTCTTTCTAAATAGAAATATAAAAAAAGAAAATTATAGTGAAAGGCAGAGAATAATTATGGAAGAAACAAAACTAAAAACACGAAATTTTCTATCTCGATATTTCAATACTCATGAACTGACTGATAATCAGGATATTTTTGGATTAGGATTTGTCAACTCACTTTTCGCGATGCAGTTGGTTATGTTTATCGAAAAGGAGTTTAAAATTAAGGTTGATAATAAAGATCTTGATCTTAATAATTTTCGAACTATTAATTCAATTGCTGAATTTGTTACAAGTAAAGATACCATCTATTAACCATGTACAATACATTTTTGAGTGGTGAATTTACCCTGCGGCTGCGTGAAGCCGCTTGTAGGGCATTGATATGCTTTTGGAGGTGAAAACTTGATGAATATGGAGTTAACAACTGAACAGGTCAGATTTCAATCGGAAGTAAAAGAATTTGTTGAAATGGAAGTCGCACCGTATGCAGCTGAAGATGACAGATTGGAACGTTTGAATGAAAAAACAGTTAAAAAGCTTGCATTAAAAGGGTATCTTGGATCAATGCTCCCTATAGAATTTGAAGGTATGGGATTGGATGCTGTTTCCATAGGAATATTGAATGAGGAAATAGGGAGGGGTTGTTCTTCTGTCAGAAGTCTTCTAACAGTTCATGGAATGGTTGCATTGGCAATTAGCAGATGGGGTACTAAAGATCAGAAGGATTATTGGTTACCCAAAATGGCAAAAGGCGATAAAATTGGGGCATTCGGACTGACTGAACCCAATGTGGGAAGTGATGCAAAGAGTATTGAAACTACAGCTGTAGAATCAGGTGAAAATTTTGTACTGAATGGTACAAAGAAATGGATAACAATGGGTCAGATTGCTGATGTTTTTTTAATTTTTGCACAGCTTTATGAAAAGCCGACTGCTTTTATTGTTGAAAAGAATACACCGGGATTTTATATTAAGCCGATTAACGGACTTATTGGTGCCAGAGCGTCAATGATAGCGGAATTAAGGCTGGAGAATTGTAGTATTCCAAAGGGAAACCTTGTGGGTAATGCGGGTACCGGGATATCTCATGTAGCATTGAACTCGTTGGATTATGGAAGATATACCATTGCCTGGGGATGTGTTGGTTTAGCGCAAGCGTGTCTGGACGCTTCTTTGCGTTATGCCAGAAAGAGAAAGCAATTCGGGGTTCCCTTAAGGCAGCATCAGTTAATACAGAAAATGATAGCCGGTATGGTAGTGAACATAAAAGCAGCAAGATTGTTGTGTCTGAATGCAGGTAACCTTAAGGATGTAATAGATCCGGACTCAATAATGGAGACCTGGAATGCAAAATACTATGCTTCAAAAATGGTTAATAATGTAGCGGCGGACGCTGTACAAATTCATGGAGCAGTCGGATGTAATAATGAATATCCAATTGAAAGGTTCTATAGAGATGCTAAAATAAATGAAATTATTGAGGGGACAAGCCAGATGCATGAGGTGCTGATAGCAACTAATGCTTTTAGAAGGGGCTGATTGTATGCTTTGTAGGGAAGAAGTAAAGAAAAAACAGAAAGTTAAGTGTGTCGTATGGGATCTGGACAATACGATCTGGAATGGAATATTGCTTGAAGATAATCAAGTTGTAATTAATGATAATATATTGGATATTATCATAACTCTTGACAGCCGTGGAATATTACAATCAATAGCAAGTAAAAATGACTATGCTGTTGCTATGGCAAAGTTAAAGGAATTTAAAATAGATGAGTATTTCTTGTATCCCCAGATTAACTGGAACCCCAAATCAAACTCAGTAAAGCAAATTGCTCAATTGCTGAATATTGGAACAGACAGTCTTGCATTTGTTGATGATCAGTATTTTGAACTTGAAGAAGTTAGCTTTTCATTGCCTGAAGTCTTATGTATTGATGTCAATAACATATCTTTGATGCTGGAAATGAACGAAATGAATCCTTACTTTATAACCCAAGATTCCAAACTAAGAAGACAAATGTACATGAGTGATATTAAAAGAAAAAAGATTGAAATGGAGTATGTTGGAACCCAGGAAGATTTTTTGGCTTCACTGAATATGATATTCTCTATTGCCCCCGTAGAGATTGAGGACTTGCAGCGTGCTGAGGAATTGACAATAAGAACACACCAGCTGAATACTACCGGATATACTTATTCCTACGAGGAACTAAGTGATCTGATGAATTCCGGCAAACATAAACTTTTCATAACAGGTTTGGAAGATAAGTATGGTTCTTATGGGAAGATCGGACTAACCCTTTTAGAATTGGAGAAAGACATTTGGACCATTAAGCTTCTTCTTATGTCTTGCAGAGTGATGTCCAGGGGAGTTGGTACCGTAATGCTGAATTATGTAATGAAGCTTGCCGAAAAAGCAGGGGTAAAGCTGTATGCGGAATTTATTCCAAATGATCGTAATCGTATGATGTATGTTACCTACAAATTTGCAGGTTTTAAGGAAGTTAATGAGCAAGCCGGAGTAAGCATACTGGAGTGCGATTATTCACAGATACAGCCTTTTCCAAAGTATCTGGAGCTTAGGATTTCCGAATAAATATTATTAAGGTGGTGTGTTATGATTAGCAGGGATATTAATAACTTGCTTGATGCTCTTAGAAGAGCCATGAAAACTGAAAACGGTATTACTTTTATAAACTCGATGGAGCAAGAGGAATTTATTTCCTATAATCAATTATATCATCAAGCACATAAGGTATATGAATACCTAAGAAATCAAAATATAGAGCCAAATTCTGAAATTGTATTTCAATTCTTTAATCTTAAAGGTCTGATTTTTTCTTTTTGGGCCTGCATTATGGGAAATTATATTCCAATACCTATTGCTCCTGTTAATAACCAATATACAAGAAGTAAACTTTTTAGTGTATGGAGAAAACTGGAGAATGCATATTTAATATATGATAAGAAGGATTTCCTGTCAGTAATTGAGGGTGATAAGATTGATTCAAAAGATAACGATTTATTAAATGGAATTGTTTCAAGAAGTATAGAATTCAATGTTATTGATATTGATATTGATAGTGCAAACCAGGATATGGACCTTCCATCCCAATATAATAATTTGGCATATATTCAGTTTTCATCGGGCTCAACTGGAGATCCAAAAGGTGTAACTATAACAAATGATAATGTTTTAACCAATATATATGATACGATTGATCATTTAGGCTTTACAAAAGACGATTCATTTTTAACCTGGAAACCCCTTACGCATGACTTCAGTCTGGTAATGTTCCATCTGACCCCTATTATTCTGTGCTCCAATCAGTATTTTATTCCTACCAGTACTTATATCCGTTCTCCGCTATTATGGTTTGATAAGGTTAATCAGTATAGAGCGACGGTTCTGGGCACTCCTACATTTGGAATGCAGCATTTGCTGAAATTTATTAAAAATAGAGCCTCACAAAGAGCATGGGAGCTTTCATGCGTAAAATACATTATTCTGGGTGCTGAACAGGTCTCATACAACCTATGCCAGGAATTTTATGAAAACATGAAAAATTATGGTTTGAACCAAAGCACCCTGCTGCCGGGGTATGGTCTCGCTGAAGCAACTCTGGTTGTAACATGCAGTGTTCCGAGTCAAAAAATGAAAGTTTACAATCTGGATAGAAAATGTATAGCCATCGGAGGAAAGATAAAATATTGCCGGGATGAAGATGAAAAAGATGGCATACAGTTTGTGGAACTTGGGGCACCACCACGCAATATTGAAGTAGTAATTACTGATGACAGCGGCAAAAAATTAAATGATTTACATATCGGAAATATAAAAGTAAAAGGCAGAAATGTCTCTCAAGGATATTACAGAGATAAAAATGCAACCAGTGATACCTTTGGTTCTGATGGCTGGTTAAACACCGGTGACATTGGCTTTATTTCAAATAATAATCTGGTAATGGTAGGCAGAACCAAGGAGATAGTTACCATCAATGGTATGAATTTTACATGCAACGATATAGAAACAACAATATGTGAATACTATGACAAGGATGGTATGAATAAATATGTTGCCTGTAATGGTTTCAATAATAGCACCAAAGGTGAGCAGGCTATTATTTTTGTGTATTTTAAGAAAAAACTTGAAAAATTCGGTGAAGTTGCCAAAAACATTAAAAATATTCTATTTGAAAAAATCGGACTTTTTATTGATGAGGTTATACCAGTGGATGAAATTCCAAAAACAACAAGTGGGAAGATAAGAAGAACTGAGCTTGCCAATAGGTATAACAGCGGAGAATTTGACGCAATTCTGCAGGAGGTGCATAAAGTGCTGGAACAGGAAAACACAAACGCTATCAGCGTAAACAGCAGTATTTCAAGAGAAAAATTATTGTCCTATGTTAGAGATATGGCAGAAGGGATACTGGAAACAAAAATAACAGACTATGATGTTGCGTTTACTGATTTTGGAATGGTATCTATCAATATTCCACAATTTATAGAAAGAATTGAAAAGGATTTGCAGGTCGGACTTTCCGTATCTGCCGTATTTAATTATCCCAATATCAACAAGTTAGTAGATTACCTGTATGACACACTGCAAAAAAAGGCAGCGGGGGAAATTAGTATTGCGGATAATATAGTTACTGATAAAAAATATGATAAGGGAGTTGCAGTCGTAGGAATGAGCTGCCGTTTTCCAGGCGGATCAAACAGTCCTGACGACTTTTGGGATACTTTGATAAGCGGCAGAAGCGGAATTTGCGATATTCCCGATAACCGGTGGGATTCTGAAAAATATTACGATGCTGATGTTAAAGCCCCTGGAAAAATGTATACAAAACGGGGAGGATTCTTGGATATTCCCATTGATCAGTTTGATGCCCCGTTTTTTAATATCTCACCTAAAGAGGCAGTTGCGCTGGACCCCCAACAAAGAATTTTACTTGAACTTACCTGGGAAGCGTTTGAAAATGCCGGCTTGGATATCACTAAATTTTTTGGAACAAATACAGGTGTATATGTTGGGATATCAGGAGAGGAATATTCCATGGCTCATAGAAATTCAGGCAATACTGAGAGGATAGATGCCTATTCACTTACTGGTACAACTTCCAGCACCTGCTGCGGAAGAATATCCTATACCTTTGGCTTTGAAGGTCCGTGCCTGTCTGTAGATACAGCCTGTTCATCATCACTGACAGCGATGCATATAGCTTGCAAAGCTTTGGAATCAGGAGAAATAGATACTGCTGTGGTTGCGGGTGTTAATATCATTATTTCACCTTTAGCACATATTTGCTTCTCAAAGCTTCAAGCCATATCTGTTGACGGTTGCAGCAAAACCTTTGATGCTTCTGCAAACGGCTACGGAAGAGGTGAAGGAGCCGGTGCTATTGTTTTAACACGATTGTCTGATGCACTAAAAGACAATATTAATATAATGGGAGTGATAAGGGGTACTGCCATTAATCAGGATGGAAAAAGTAACGGATTGACAGCCCCCAATGGCTTGGCACAGCAGAAGGTTATTGGAAATGCATTGAAAGCTTCCGAACTGCAAGCATTGGATATAGATTATATGGAGATGCACGGTACCGGTACGCCGCTTGGGGATCCAATAGAAGTTAAGGCTGTTATGGAAGTGTATGGACAAAACAGAAGCCAGAACAGTCCTTTAAAAATAGGCTCTGTCAAGTCCAATATTGGCCACCTGGAAGCTGCTGCTGGAATGGCCAGTGTCATGAAGGTGCTGCTGTCTTTTAAGCATGGTATAATTCCTGCAAACCTCAACTTTAAGACTCCGAACCCTTATATCCCCTGGGATGCTGCTCCTGTTCAGATAGTTGACAAGAATATGTCCTGGGAAAAGGGGAGCAAAATCAGAAGAGCAGGTTTGAACGGTTTTGGGTTCGGTGGCTCCAATGCCCACGTAATATTGGAAGAGCCCCCAAAGCCAGAACAGTTTAAATCTTCTGTAAGAGAAACTGAATATTTACTGAAGCTATCTGCAAAAACAGAGAATTCATTACAGCAAAGCATAAAAAATTATATTGAATATATGAAAGTGAATACAGAGTGTTCCCTGGAAGATATAATTTATACAGCCAATACAGGCAGGGCTGATTTTGATTACCGCTTCAGCGTTGTTGCTAAGACAAGAGAAGAGTTTACAAGTAAAATGGAAAGTTTCCTGTCAGGTGACAGAAAAGAGGGAACCTTTACAAGTGCTGACAGAGAAGAGGCTCTTGTGGGGAAGCCCCAAATAGCTTTTATGTTTTCAGGACAGGGCTCTCAATATGTGGGTATGGGAAAAGAACTTTATCAGCATAATCCTGTTTTCAAACAGGCCTTTGATGAGTGTAACAGATTGTTTCGACCCTACATATTAAAGTCACTTACTGATCTTATATATTCAAATGATGCATCGGATGAGCATATAGAAAAAACTTTGTATGCACAGCCTCTGATTTTTTCTGTGGAGTATTCTCTTTACAAGTTATGGGAAAACTTTGGGGTTGCTCCTGATATAGTATTAGGACACAGTATAGGAGAATATGCAGCAGCTGTGGCCGCAAAAGTCTTAAATCTTGCCGACGCTGTGAAACTTGTGGCGGCAAGAGGACGATTAATGGATTCTGCTCCTGGCGACGGTTCTATGGGAGTAATATTCTCAGATATAAAAACTGTAATGTTGTTAATAAATGATTATAGAGACAAAGTATCAATCGCAGCATATAATGCTGCTCAAAGCATTGTAATTTCAGGAGATAGAAATTCAGTTGAAAGTATTCTTGAAAAGGCAGAAGGAAGTGGTATTAAAGTTAATAGGCTCAGGGTGTCCCATGGATTCCATTCCCAATTGATGGAACCAATCCTTGAAGATTTCCGATTAATCGCTTCTGAGATCGAATTTGAGAGCCCAAAAGTTACTTTTTTATCTTCCATGACAGGAAAAATTATAACTGAAAACGATAACCTGGATTCAGATTATTGGACAAATCATATCAGGGAAAAGGTAGATTTTTACCATTCATTGCTTTTGCTGAAAGAAAGAAAAGACTTAATACTAATAGAAATTGGATCAGACAGGACATTGGTTTCTTTAGGCAAAATGACTCTAAATGAAGCCGTTACCCTTGTACCATCACTTAAAAGAAAGAGAGCGGAATGGGAACAGCTGGCTTTGAGCATGGCTGAGTTATATGCCAGAGGCCTAAAGGTTAATTGGGATAATTTTGACATTGAAGGACAGTGCAGATGGAATCCTGTTCAGCTTCCGACATATCCCTTTGACAGAAAGCAGTATTGGTTACAGCCTGTATTTGAGCACGAGAAATCAGGTGGGGTTGCTGACAATAAAGATATACACCCTTTGATAGGTCAGAGGATTACCACTCCGTATTTGGAGGATTCAGTGATTTACCAGAGGATTTTTACCTCAGAAACTCCATATTTTATGAGAGAGCATATAATTTTTGATACATCAATTTCTCCTGCTGCAGCGCATATTTCAATGCTTTTATCACTGTCCAGGCAGCTTAATAATACATCATCGGCCTGTGTAATTGAAAACATTGAATTCCGTTCTCCATTACTGGTGGAGAATGAGGGTGAAAGAACAGTACAGGTATTTGTTGAAAATTTGCATAGTGAAAATACCAAATTCCAAATTGTAAGTAAAGACAACAAATCAGACAATACGAGTTGGACTAAACACTGCCTTGGTAACATCAAAAGTATACAGGCAGAAAGTAACGGAGAAAATAAGCACATTATTATTGAAGAACTGAAAAAAATGTATCCGGAAGACGATACAGGCTTTGACTTCTATGATTCACTTACAGACTTCGGCTTTAATCTTGGTGAGGGATTTAAAAGGATTGAAAAGGTCTGGAAGAGGGATAACAAGGGAGTTTGCCTCATTCGGCCATTGGAGGGTATTCCTGATATGGAATCATATATCCTGTACCCTGGAGTAATTGATTCTATATTCCAGTCAGCTATACCAATTTCTGAGCTTACAACAAGAATGCAAGAAAAAAATGCAGAAGACACTGTAAGGACCATGATTCCATTCTCAATTGCAAAGCTCACGTATCACTATAAACCTGCTCAATATTATTGGTGCCACACAAATGTAGAGGTTAAGAAAGAAGTTATTATCGGAGACATATACGTTTACAATGAGAACGGTGAAATTGTTTTTACCATAGAAAGGATTATGGCCAGGTTAACCAATAGAAACAGCCTGTTAAGAGAAATGAACGGTAACAACAGTCATATGTTCTATCATGTGGACTGGGTGGAAAAGGAGTTTAGAAGCAAAAGTCCGGAGTATAAAAATAATGAGAAATATATATTGTTTATGGATAACGCAGGTATAGGCCTTACAGTTGAGAAAGCTTTAGCCGGATATGGGATTCAAGCTGTTAATATACATGAAGGCAGTGGGTACACTGAAAACCAGGACGGTACATATATAATTTCATATTGCAGCAAGGATGATTTTGGTCAGCTTGTTACAAGTTTAACAACAAAATTCAAATCATCGGAGTTTACATTTGTATATTTGGCTGATATGGAATTGAAGAGCGAGAATTTTACAGCTGATTTTATTTTAGAAAAGCAAAGAAAAGATTGCGGAGGGCTTTTATACCTTGTTCAGGCTTTAACTGAAAGTAATATATCCGTTAATTCCAAGGTGTGGGTAATAACGGAGGGGGTTCATAACGTGAAAGCTGAAACCAGTCTTCAAATTTCACAGGCTACGCTTTGGGGATTCTCCGAGACAATTGGGATAGAGCATCCGCAGATATGGGGAGGAATAATTGATATTGATCCAAAGGTTTTGACGAAGGACAATGACGCCTTAATCAGAGAAATAAGGTCAGGAGAAGATAAGAAAGTAATCTTAAGAGCAACTTCAAAGAGATATATACCAAAGCTGATAAAGCATTCTGATTTTGTCAGGAGTAATAAAAAAACCGGGTTACAGCCACTGAAACTGCATGAGGATGCCACTTATCTGATTACCGGAGGAACGGGTGCTGTGGGTATGGTCTACGCCGAATATCTTGTAAACCAGGGTGCGCGTAATTTAGTTTTAGTCAGCAGAAAGGGACCGGGAGAAAATACTTCCGAAACACTCCGGAAATGGATAGGTTCAGGGGTGAACATTATGCTTGTTCAAACTGATGTATCCAATGTCAGGGAAGTTAATGATTTAAAAGTTTCAATTCATGAAAATATGCCTCCATTGAAGGGTATAGTCCATGCAGCTGGAGTAATAGCAGATAAGATGATTTCAGACCAGACATGGGAGAGTTTTTCTTCAGTGTTGGAAGCAAAGGTTCAAGGAACTGTTAATCTGCATAATACATTTAAAAGTGAGCCTTTGGAATTTTTTATAATGCTGTCATCAATAACATCAATTACAGGAAATATAGGACAGAGTAACTATGCAGCAGCAAACTATTTTCTGAATATATTCGCTCAATACAGGCTAATGTATAATCTTCCTGCATGTGTAGTATGCTGGGGGCCATGGCTTGGTTCCGGAATGGCAGCAGGGGATGCCAATGTAATTGATTATATGCGCAATCAGGGAATATACGGTATACACCCTGATATAGGAATAAAAATAATTGATACATTATTTAATGAAAATTATACAAATATTATTGTTGCAGATGTAAATTGGGGTATGTTTGCAAATGCACTGGGAATTAAGGAGTTGAAAGATTTTCTTTCAAAAGTCATAACAAGCAATGAGGGTACTTTTGTAAAGGGAGACATTTCCAGAAAAGATAGCAGTATTCTTGATGAATTAAAGGAATTGAAGGCTATGGAAAGAAAAGACTTCCTGATGAGCCATTTACAAAAACAGGCTGGGAAAATAATGGGCTTTCAAGGCGATCAGCTTCCCTCTTTGGACATTTCACTTATGGAACAGGGGGCGGATTCGCTGATGATATTCTCTATGAGAAATGAAGTGAATAAATTAACCAATTCACAATTGGATGTTTCTTTGTTCTTTAATTATCCGTCATTAAGGAAACTTTCGAATTATTTAGTGTCTGAAGTATTGTTCCCGGAGGAACTTGAGAAGGAACAAACAGATAATGTACTCAGCACCGATGACATATTGTCTGAGATAAGCGCTTTGCTATAATGTGCCTAAAAAGAGGAGTTGAATAGGTTATGGAACAGGATATCAGCAAATATAAAATTGCATTAAAAAAGGCTGCAAGTAAAATCGAAGATTTATCAAGACAAATCAACAGCAGCAAAATTAATGAGGATATTGCAATAATAGGATATGGCTGCCGCTTTCCGGGGGGTGCAAATGATCCTGCTGCATTCTGGGAAATCTTACACAATGGCGTAGATACTGTTTCTGAAATACCTGAAAGCCGGTTTTTGAGCGATACTTTTTCCAGTAAAAACAGGGATGAAGCAGGAAAAATGTATACAAAAAGCGGTGCATTTCTTAATATTCCAATTGATGAATTTGATAACAGGCATTTTGAAATCACCCCTATTGAAGCAAATTCCATAGATCCGCAGCAGCGGTTGCTGTTGGAAGTAAGCTGGGAGGCTATGGAGAATGCAGGTTTAAATATTGAAAAGCTAAAAGGAAGCGATACAGGAGTATTTATAGGTATTAATTCGGCAGATTATATAAAGGCACAAATGCACTCAGGTAACGTAAAGGATATAAATTCTTATTCGGTAACCGGGGTCTCCTTTAACGCAGCTTGCGGCAGATTGTCATATTTTTATGATTTCAAAGGGCCATCCATAGCTTTTGATACGGCCTGTTCTTCTTCTCTTGTTGCGCTGAACGCGGCAGTAGAGAGCTTGAGAAAGACTGAGTGCAATATGGCAATAGTTGGTGGAGTTAATATGCTTTTAACTCCGGAATCTTTTATCGGTCTTTCAAAAATTAATGGCTTGGCAGAGGACGGCAGATGTAAGGCCTTCGATGCATCGGCAGATGGCTTTGGAAGAGGTGAAGGCTGTGGTATTGTTATACTGAAGAGAATGACAGATGCTAAAGAGGATAAAAACCCGGTTCAGGCTGTAGTAAAAAGTGTATCGATAGGACAGGATGGCAGAACCAACGGTTTCACTGCTCCTAACGGCATATCTCAGAGAAATGTAATAAAACAGGCCTTGAAACAGGCAAATCTTTCTCCGGATGACATAGATTATGTTGAGGCACATGGAGCCGGCACGGAGTTAGGGGACCTTATAGAGGTTCAAGCTCTGTCAGAGGTCTTTAAAAGCCGGAAACAAGAACTGCTGATTGGCAGTGTTAAGACAAATATAGCGCACCTTGAGGCGGCAGCAGGTATGGCAGGTTTGATAAAGGTAATATTATCAATCAAGAATTGCAAAATACCTCCCAGTATTCATTTTAATAATCCTAATCCTAATATACAGTGGAAAAGTATACGGGTAGCAGATAGGATAATTGCTTGGGAAAACAATGGAAGAAAAAGAAGGGCTGGTATCAGTTCCTTTGGCTTTAGCGGGACACTTGCCCATGCTGTTATTGAGGAAGCACCTGAAGAAGATTGTGATAATCAGCGTGAACTGCCCTGGCATGTTATGACTTTATCAGCAAAGGATGATAATGCATTAAGAGAGACTGTCATCAGGATGAAAGAATACTTATCAAGGACAGATTTATCCATAAACGATATATGCTATACGGCAAATATGAGCAGGGGTGGGATGAATTACCGCTTTGGGCTGTCAGCCGAACACAAGGAAGACTTTATAAGGGAAATGGAGAGCTGTCTGGAGAATAGACAACAATTTAAAGAATCTACCTCGAATTTTAAAGGCTTTTTAAATGATAATATTGTATTCCTGTTTACAGGGCAGGGTTCTATATATAAAGATATTGGTAAAAGATTATATGAAACTTCAGATACTTTTAGAGATACAATTAAGCTCTGTGACGAGAAGTTTAAGTCCCTGCTTGATATATCTGTCATAGACGCTATATATGGTTCAAAAGATGATTTGCTTGAACAATCACTTTATTCCCAACCAGCTATATTTTCTATCGAATATGCGCTGGCTGCAATTTGGAATACTCTTGGAATAGTACCAAAGGCAGTTATAGGACATAGTATCGGTGAATATGCCGCTGCCTGTTATGCAGGTTTGCTGAGCCTTGATGATGCTGTAAAAATGATTGCCTATCGGGGAAAGATGATGGATTCCATACAGGCAGAAGGTAAAATGGTTGGAATTCTCATAAATGAGGATGCAGTCAGGTCTGCAATAAAAGATACAGGCTGCAAAAATGTTTCGGTTGCCGCATTAAACGGTCCTGAGAATACGACTATTTCAGGCTTGAATGATGAAGTTGATATTGTTATTGATAATATACAGCAACAGCAAAGAGTATTTTGTGACAGGCTGCAAATTTCGCACCCGTTTCATTCAGTTCTTATGAAACCTTATGAACCTGACTACTATGAAAAAATTAGCACTGTCTCATATCAAAAGCCGCATATAAACATAATTTCAACTATGACTGGAAAGCTTGAAGATGACAGCACTATGGGGAGTACAGAGTATTGGGTAGGTCATCTGTCCAACCCTGTAAGATTTCATGATGCAGTTCTTAATGCCAGCAAAATGGGATACACCATATTTATCGAGATTGGAGGGACTGCAACACTTAGCGGTCTCGCAAATCAATGTTTACCAGAGGGTGATTACATTTTTCTTCCATCATTAAGACAGGCTGTAAATGAATATAAGCAGTTTTTAGAATCGGTAACGGCCCTGTACCTGTGTGGTGTGGAACTTGACTGGAACAGCTTTTATTCTATGTATAAAAAGGAGAGAGTTGTACTTCCGAATTATCCGTTCCAGAGGAAAAGCTTCTGGATTGATTTAAATAATCGTAGCCAAGCTAATCTTGATTCCGGGGATGACTTTTCTGAGAAAAGTTGTACAGAGGCAACAATACAGCCTGTTCTTAGCATAAAATCTGTAAGAAAAGAAAAAAGCAAAGAGCAGATTACAAAAGATTTGAAGGACATAATACATACCTTGACGGGTTTGGAAATAGAAGAAATAGTGGATGACAACAATTTATTTTCATTAGGCTTTGATTCTCTGCTTTTAATCAATTTCAAGAAGAGGATTGATAATAAATATGGATTGGATATCTCACTCAATGAATTCCTGATGGAATTAAATTCTGTATCCAGGATTGCTGACTACATTTATGGAAATATGCTTGAAAGTGTTGTTGTGGATGACTTTAGCAGTAGCATTGATGAGAAGCCGGTAAATTCAGACTTTTTGAGCTTTATCGATAACCAGCTGGGTAATATTCAACAGCAATTGGAAATGGTAAAAAATACAGGCAGACAAAAATATATGCAGGATAGTGCAACAGGTAATTATACTGTCAGAAAAATATTCCCAAAGCTGAATTATGGCTCTATGATATTTGAACAAGATAAACTTACACCTGTCCAAATAAAGTTTATTGAAAGTTTTAAAGAGAAGTATGTATTAAAGACCAAATTGTCCAGAGAATACGCTTCATACCACCGGAATGTGTTATCAGACTGGATTAATTCTCTTAATTTCAGACTATCTTTAAAAGATATTTTATATCCTGTAGTATCAAAGACTTCACAAGGTGCTAGATTCAGGGATATTGACGGTAATGAATACATTGACCTGGCTATTGGCTATGGGGTACATTATTTTGGACACAATCCGTTATTTATCCGGGAAGCAATAACAGAGCAGCTGAGCAAGGGATATGAGTTGGGGCCTCAGTGTGAGCTTGCAGGAAAAGTTGCTCAACTTATTCAAGAGTTGACGGGAGTTGAGAGGGTTGCTTTTTGTAATGTCGGCTCGGAGGCCGTTATGGTTGCTTTGAGAATTTCCAGAGCAGCAAGGAAAAGAGATAAGATTGTCAGATTTGCAGGATCTTATCATGGTACGTTTGATGGTGTACTGGCGGATTCTGACGAAGAGGGGCCATTTCCGGTATCTCAGGGTACAACCTATGGTGCGGTAAAAGACACTGTGAGCTTGATTTATGGCTCCAAAGAATCTATAGATTACATTGAAAAACATCAACAGGAAATAGCTGCTGTTATAGTGGAACCTGTACAAAGCAGGAAGCCCGGATTTCAGCCTAAAGCTTTTTTGCATGAATTAAGGGAGGTAACTGCCAGAGCAGGGATTATATTAATATTTGATGAGATGGTTAATGGTTTTAGAATACATCCGGGAGGAGCCCAGGCTTATTTCGGCATTAAAGCAGACATAGTAACCTACGGAAAAATTGTCGGAGGTGGTATGCCTATAGGCGTAGTAGCTGGTAAAAGAGAATATATAGACATGATTGACGGCGGTATGTGGAATTTTGGTGATTCATCCATACCTGAAAAGAGTACGGTTGTTTTTGCAGGAACATTCTGCAAGCATCCGCTGACCATGGCAGCTTCCTATGCGGCTTTATCATATTTAAAGGAAAAGGGTGAAGCTCTTCAAAATGAAGTTAACAGAAAAACAGCTTTATTTGCAGGCAGAATAAATGAGTTTTTTGAAAACGAAAAAGTACCTATAAGGGTAAGATATTTTGGTTCCCAATTCCGTTTTGAATCCTTTGGGAGATATGATCTTTCTCTCCTACCCATAGAAATGGATCTGTTCTTCTATTTATTAATTTACAAGGGTATATACACCTGGGAAAGAAGAACCTGCTGCTTTTGCACTGAGATTACTGAAAATGATATTGATATTATTATTCAAAAGATTAAGGAAAGCATTTATGAACTAAGAGAAGGGGGATTTAATTTCTCGGAAAATGACAATCCGGCAGCAAATGATGAAACTGCAATTATTGCTCCAATGTCTTTAGCCCAGAAAAGACTTTATACTCTGATTAAAATTACAGATACCGATACGTATAATATTATCGGAACTATGAAAATATTTGGAAAATTAGATATCCAAAAGCTGGAAGAAATATTCAAGTCTTTAATCATACGGCATGAGAGTTTAAGAACAAGATTATTTATCAGAGATAATGAACTGGTACAGGAAGTTTTAACGGATGTTGATTTTAAGGTTAATGTGTTTCGAAAGGATGATTCAAAAACCCTGGATGATATTATAAGTGAAACTGTAAGGGGATTTGAGCTTTCAAATGCTCCGCTGGTCAGAGTCAGTGTAATTGAGACTGCTGATGAAGAAAGCTTATTGTTGATAGACCTGCATCATACCATAGCGGATGGACTTTCTGTAAATATACTGACTCAGGAATTTATAAAGCTTTATGAGGGACGGGAACTAGAACCCGAGGTCCGCCAATACAGGGAGTATGTTGCGTGGGAAGAGGATTTTCTAAACTCGGAAAGTATTAAAAAAAATGAAGCATACTGGTTGAAAAAACTCTCTGGTGATATAGACCGGTTAAACCTGCCAGCAGATAACAAGAACCCGGCTACACATGGAAGTGAAGGTGATACGGTAAAATTGAAAATAGGCTCAAATATGGTAGCAGATCTAAAGGATTTGAGTAAAAAGACAGGAACTTCTCTATTTATGGTTCTGGTGTCAGCTTTTAATATATTGCTTCATAAATTGACCGGGGACGAGGATATACTTATCGGAACACCTGTAACTAACCGTAAAAACGGAGAGTTTGACAACAGTGTAGGAATGTATACAAATACTATTGTGTTGCGGAATTATCCAAACAGCCAAAAGAAATTTTCGGAATTTTTGAAGGATGTTAGACAAAATTGCCTTGAAGCATATGCAAACATGGATTACCCCTTCAATTTGCTTGTAAACAAACTTAATATTAAAAGGGATGCAAATAAAAATCCAATATTTAATGTTATTTTTATTTACGAAAACACAAATGAACGTGTTTTTAAAATTAAAGATTTAAATGTTGAAAAATACGATTATAAACTGAAAACCGCCAAGTTTGATTTTTCTGTTGAGATACTTGAAGAAAACGAGATTTTCAATATCAATTTAAACTACAGGACTGATTTGTTTATGGAGGATACCATTGAAAGATGGGGAGAATATTACGTAAATATATTAAATACTATAGTAAAAGACCAGAATATATCCATATCAGAAATAGAATTAGTATCTCAAAATGAAAAGGACCAGCTTATTTACGGATTTAACCAAACGGATACTTATTATCCAAGGGATAAGACTATCAATGATCTTTTTGAAGAACAAGCAGGAAACCATCCTGATTTAAATGCTGTTGTTTTTGAAAACCAGTCCTTAACTTATAGAGAATTAGATATTAAAGCTGATCAGGTTGCCCATTTGTTGAGAGAAAAGGATGTAAAACCTGATACTGTTGTAGGTATCATGGCAGAGCGTTCTGTTGAAATGATAATAGGTATTATGGGTATTTTAAAGGCTGGCGGTGCTTATCTGCCTGTTGATCCCAATTTGCCCGAAAACAGAATCGATTACATTATTGAAGATAGTAATATGCAAATATTACTTACAACCTCTTCATCAAAAAAGGATCTGGAAAAAATTACGGATTATATTCTGCTGGATGATGAACGTTTATATTCAAAACAATTAAAGGTTGGCTTGAGCAACACCAGCAAACCCGGCGATCTGGCATATGTAATATACACATCAGGAACAACAGGCAGCCCTAAAGGGGTTATGATAGAGCACAGGAGTGTAGTTAATCTTGTCTACACATTATCGGATTGTATATACAGCAAATACAATAATGTATTAAATATAGCCTTAATTGCGCCATATACGTTTGATGCTTCCGTTAAGCAGATTTTTGCCGCACTTTTACTTGGTAACACCTTATACATTGTCCCTGATAACGACAGGCATGAAGGAGATAGGCTTGTTAAATTCTATCTGGATAACGGGATAGAAATAACAGATGGAACACCTATACATTTAGCAATGGTAGCCGATTCCAATCTTATAGGAAATAAGAACCTGAAAATAAAGAACTTTATTATTGGAGGGGACGAGCTCCCTAAAAATACACTGGATAAGTTATTTACAAGAATGCCGGACTTTAATCCTGTTGTTACAAATGTATACGGCCCAACAGAATGCTGCGTTGATTCAACATATTTTAATATTAGTTACGAGACCCTAAAACAATATCCAAATGTACCTATTGGAAAACCTCTTAACAATTATAAAACATATATATTGAAAGGCAATGAAATTTGTCCTGTTGGGATACCGGGAGAGTTGTGCATTGCCGGAGAAGGTGTATCCAGAGGATATCTGAATAAACCTGAATTAACTGACGCCAAGTTTAATCTCAATCCTTTTGTTCCCGGAGAAGTAATATACCGCACAGGGGATCTAGTCAAGTGGATGCCGGATGGCAATATTGAATTTTTAGGCAGAATCGATCATCAGGTAAAAATAAGAGGATACAGAATTGAATTGGGTGATATCGAAGCACAGCTTTTAAAAAATCAATCTGTAAAGGATGTGGCAGTAGTTGCAAAAGCTGATCATATGGGTAATAAGTATTTATGTGCATATATAGTCTCAGATATAAAGATAGTAATAGAGGAGATGAGAGGGTTCCTGGCGAAAGAACTGCCGGATTATTTTATACCCTCGTACTTTATACAGCTTGAAAAATTACCTCTTTCGCAAAATGGCAAGATAGACAAAAAGGCTTTGCCGGATCCGGAGATGAACATTGATAGCCAAACAGAATATGAAGCTCCAAGGAATGAGGTTGAAGAAAAACTTGTAGATGCATGGACAAAGGTCCTCAGGGTTAAAGTTGGAATCAGAGATAATTTCTTTGTCATGGGTGGAGACTCTATAAAAGCTCTTCAAATAATGATTTTATTGTCTCAGGCAGGGCTCAAGCTGGAAGTTAAGGACTTGTTTGCAAACCCATACATAAAGTTCCTAAGTAAATACGTAAGAAAGGAAATTAAAGGGGAAAAGGGTGATGAACCGGTTGAAGGTCTGGCAGAACTAACGCCTGTACAAAAAAGGTTTTTTTATAATAATCCGGATGAAGTAAACCATTTTAATCATGCTGTAATGATTTATAGAGAGGATGGTTTTGACAAAGATATAGTAGAAAAGGTATTTTTAAAATTAGTTCAGCACCATGATGCATTGAGGATGGTATATGAGCGGAATGACGGTTGTATTATCCAGAGGAACAGAGGTCCCGAGGGAAAATTATTTGACCTCTGCATATATGAAGTTTGTGGTAAAGAAAATCAACAGATTGAGGAAGTAGAGAAAATTGCCACGCGTATACATGAGGAAACAAATATTAGTGAAGGAGCACTTATAAAACTATGCATATTCAAAATGAAAAAGGGTGAACATTTGCTCATTGTTATTCATCATTTGGTTATAGATGGTGTATCATGGAGAATATTGCTTGAAGATTTCGGTACTTTATATAAAAAAATATTGAGTGGTGAGGAAGCTGAGCTGCCTGCGAAAACAGATTCATATAAGGCATTTGCCGGGGAATTAAATGAATATGCACGCGGAAAGAAGCTGTTGGCCGAAAAAGATTATTGGGTTAAGAACTCAATATACAATAAGAATTTATTTATTGATGTCAAAGGTGATAGAAAACAGAAATTTGAAAGTGTTAAAACCCAGAGTATCAGCCTTGAAAAAGAAACAACAAGGCAATTGTTAAGGGAGGCCAACAGAGCCTATAACACAGAAATCAATGACCTTTTGACCACAGCACTTTTACTCGCTGTCAGGGAATTAAAAGGGGAAAATAGTCTTGAATTATTTATGGAGGGACATGGCAGAGACATACTTAAGAGTGTGGATATAAGTAGAACTGTAGGATGGTTTACGGTAATCTACCCTATTTATGTAAATCTTCAGGAAGAAAAAGAAATATCCATGAATATTAAAGCAGTGAAAGAAGTAATAAGAGGGATTCCAAACAAGGGGGCAGGGTATGGTATTCTAAAATATCTCCTGGAGGATAGCGATCTGGGCAAGCATGAAAAACCGCCTATATTGTTTAATTATCTGGGTCAGCTGGACAATTTTCATTCAGACTTATTTTCATTATCCTGGTTGCCGTCAGGCCGGAGCAATGGTGATAAAACTGCCTGGATTCCGTCCCTGGAAATAGTAGCAGCTGTGGTAAATGATTGTTTGACAATCAGTACATCATACAGCGAAAACGAGTACAGCGAAGATGCAGTAGAAGAGCTAAACCAACAATACAGGGAAAAGCTTGAACAGATTATCCACCACTGCATAAATAAAGAGGACTCTGAAAAAACCCCCTCTGACTATGGTGACAGCAAAATAAACTTTAAGCAGATGGATGAGATCATAAAGAAATATGAGGACCTTGAGATTGAAAAAATCTATCCCTTGTCGAGTATGCAAAAGGGTATGTTGTTCCATGCGTTGAAAGATCCTGATTCCAGAGCTTATTTTGAGCAGACAGTTATGGACATAACAGGAAAGCTGGATGAACACGTATTGGAGTATAGCTTCAATGAGGTGATGAAACAGCATGAGGCATTAAGAGCAGCTTTTGAATATGAAATAACCCAGGAGCCAAGACAGCTTATAATAAAAGACAGGAAAGCAGGGTTCAGATATATTGATGTCACAGAAAAAAGCATGGAAGAGAGGATAAAATATGCAGACAACCTCATTAACGAGGATACTGCGGAAGGATTTGATTTGAGCAGGCAGCCTTTAATGAGGGCTGCATTAATTAGAATAAGTGACCATAACTACAAATTGGTATGGAGCCATCATCACATTATAGCTGACGGATGGTGTCTTGGACTGATTATTTCCGACCTTTTTAAAGTATACGGAAAGACTATCCGGCGCGAAAGGTTTGAGCTCCAGGAAACAATACCTTACGGCGATTATATAAAGTGGCTGGAGGAACAGGACTGGCAGGCAGGAGCAAAGCATTTTGAAGAATATCTTGAGGGTTATGAAGAGAAGGTGGAGGTTCCGAGGTTCTGTATATCTGAAGATACTGGATCATATCAAAGAGAGGAGAAAGTATTTGAGATTTCAGAAGAGCTTACCAATAAGCTTATACAACTTGCAAATAAAAACAATGTAACTGTTAATACGGTTTTGCAATGTATATGGGGCATTATTCTCGGAAGATATAACAATACCGGCGATGTGGTATTTGGAACGATTTTCTCAGGAAGAAATGCAGGATTGATTGGAATAGACAGAACGGTTGGCCTGTTTATTAATACTTTACCTATAAGGATAAAACTTAAAGCGTCAACAAGTATTTCAGATTTATTGAAAACTGTCCAAAACGAGGCTCTGGAAAATGAAAAATACAGCTATATGAACCTGGCTGAAATCCAGGCATTAAGTAAATTGAATAAAGATTTAATAGATCACGTATTTGCATTTGAAAATTATGCTATGGATAACGGGATACTTGAGAATGATGAGGATTTAGGGTTTAAAATCAAGGATATACGGGCTTTGGAACAGACAAATTACAACTTTAATATTGTTGTTTATCCAGGTAAAAAACTGAAAATTCAACTGATATATAATGGCAATCTTTACTGTAAAACAATAATGGATAATATTGAGCTGCATTTAAAAGCTGCTGCTGAGCAAATAGCGGAGGATGACAGCAGGGAAATAAATAAAATAGACATACTTTCCGAAATGGAAAGGAATATTTTGCTATACAAGTTTAATGAAACAAAAACAGATTACCCAAGTGGTAAAACCATTCATGAGTTATTTAATGAGCAGGCTGAGAAGACACCTGACAATATTGCAATAGTTTATAAAGACAAACAACTGACATATGGAGAATTAAACAGAAAAGCGAATTGTTTTGCGGCCATACTGAGAGAAAAAGGAGTGAGCTGCGGAACTGTTGTGGGGATAATGGCACAACGCTCTATTGAAATGGTTCTGGGAATGATAGGGATACTCAAGGCTGGAGGTGCTTATTTGCCCATAGACCCAAATTATCCCCGGGAAAGAGTGAATACACTGCTCACAGATGCAGCAGCTCCATTATTATTAACCAATAAACAATATACCTCAGGAAATAAAAACACTGAGTTTCCAGGCAATGAGATTATCTATATGGAAGAATTGGAAAGTTACTTTGCTAATATAATCCAAGACAGACCAGAATGTAAAAATACGGCTGGAAATCTTGCATACATAATGTATACTTCGGGCTCAACCGGAAAACCCAAAGGGATCATGGTCAAGCATAGGAATGTAGTCAGGCTGGTAAAGAATACAAATTACGTTAAGTTTGAAGAGGGTGACAGAATTCTACAAACAGGTGCAGTTGCATTTGATGCATCTACATTTGAAATCTGGGGAAGTCTGTTGAATGGTATTCAATTGCACCTGGCGGATGAAGAGACAATTCTAGATGCAGACAGGCTTGAGGAGGAAATTATTAAAAACAAAATAACAACATTATGGCTTACGTCGCCCCTGTTTAATCAGCTTGCACAGCAGAAGCCGGAAATGTTTATGCCTCTTAAGTATTTGCTGGTTGGTGGAGATGTATTGTCACCTACACATATAAACAGGGTTAGGAAAAGCTGTAAACAGCTTATTGTAATTAATGGTTACGGGCCTACCGAAAATACCACTTTTTCAGTCTGCCTGCCGATTGATAGGGATTATCAGGATAATATCCCCATAGGCACACCTATAGCAAACTCAACAGCCTATATTGTAGATACATATGGAAGACCGCAGCCAGTGGGAGTACCCGGGGAGTTGTGGGTAGGAGGTGACGGAGTTGCAAAAGGTTATCTTAACAGCTCTGAACTTACCGCAGAAAAATTTATTACTGATTCATTTACAAAAAACCCATCTGAAAATCCACTGCTATACAGGACAGGTGATTTGGCCAGATGGCTTCCTGATGGAAAAATTGAGTTTTTAGGCAGGATGGACCAGCAGGTAAAAATACGTGGGTTCAGGATTGAAGCAGGAGAAATAGAAAGCTGGATTTTAAAGTATACAGGGGTAAAAGAAGCCGTTGTTATTGCCAGAGCGGATAAAAATAATAATAAGTATCTTTGTGGATATTTATCTTCAGAGCAGGTTAAAGTTAATGAATTAAGAGAATTTTTGCATAAAGGGCTGCCTGATTATATGGTGCCGGCATATTTCGTATTTCTTGATAAATTACCGCTTACCAGTAACGGAAAGGTAGATATCAGGGCATTACCCGAGCCGGATATAAGTACTGATACAGATAAAGAGTTCTTGAAGCCGGAAAATGCGGTGGAGGAAAAGCTTGCTGAGATTTGGAGTGCGGTACTGGGGATTGATAAGGTGAGTACCGGGGATAATTTCTTCGATGTAGGTGGAAACTCTTTAAAAATTATGCAGATTATTAAATTAATAAATAAAGAGTTCAATGTGAATATAGGTATAAAATTGTTCTTTGAAAATCCGGATATAAAATCTCTGGCAAGCCTTTTATTATTGATGCTGGATAGTTGTGAAAGTGCTGCTGATATAATTGAGGAGGAGATATAAATATGAATGTGAATATTACAGAGATGCTGTCCGAGCTAAAAAAACAAAATATAAATCTAAGTTACGATAACGAGAAAATTAAGATAACAGGACCAAGAGAATTAATTAATACCCAATTGAAACAAAAAATAGCATCTTATAAACAGGAGATACTTGATACTTTAAAGCAGATTGAGATGGTTTCATACAGTGGTATTCCCAAAGCCAAAGTTTCACAAGACAATTGTTATATATTATCTCAGGCACAAAAGAGAATCTACATTTTGAGCAAAATGGAAGAAGGCGATACTACATACAATATACCTACAGCCATGAGAGTAATTGGTGAACTTGATATCGGTCGTCTTGAAAATGCATTCAAAGCATTGATTTACAGACATGAGTCACTGAGAACATCATTTCAAATGTTGCAGGGAGTACCTGTTCAAAAAATTGAAGAAACAGTCCAATTCAGTATAAAGCTTTGTGAGCGGGAAGAGGCACAGGTACAGGATAAAGTAAAAGATTTTATCAGGCCGTTTATACTTGAAGAAGCTCCACTTTTAAGAGTGGAACTGGTAAAGTTAAAAAATAAAAATGAGTATATCCTTCTTATTGATATTCATCACATTATATGTGATGGGACATCAATTGACATTTTAGTCAGGGAACTAGCGCAGCTTTATGCGGGAAGCAGGCTTTTACCTCTAAGCCTGCAGTATAAAGATTATTCGGAATGGCAAAAGGATACCGGCAGAAAAGAAAATATCAGACGCCAGGAAAAATACTGGATGGAAGTATTTAAGGAGGAAATACCTGTCCTGAATATTCCTGCTGATTACAAAAGACCTCAGATTCAAAGTACAGATGGCGATAAGGTTGAATTTGAGTTAGATGAGAAAACCAGCTATGAATTAAAAATGCTGGCAAAAGATAACGGTGCTACAATTTATATGCTGTTGCTTGCGGGGTATAATATCCTGCTGTCCAGATATACAGGGCAACAGGATATTATTGTCGGTTCACCGATAGCAGGGCGTTCTCATTCCGATTTGCAGAATATTATAGGTATGTTTGTAAATACGCTTGCCATGAGGAACTACCCTGACAACAAGAAGAAATTTATTGACTTTTTAAATGAAGTAAAGGTTAATGCCTTAAAAGCATATGATAATCAGGAATATCAGTTTGATGAATTAGTAGAAAGATTGGTTATTAAAAGAGATGTAAGCAGAAATCCCGTATTTGATACAATGTTTGCTTATCAGAATACTGATAATGTATATTTTGAATTGGAAGGTCTTAAATTTCAGCCATACAATATTGAAAATAATACAACAAAATTTGATTTAATACTGGAGGCAATGGAAGCAGGAAACGTCATTAAGTTCAAACTTGGCTTCTGTAAAAGGATATTCAATAAGTCAACAGCTCAGAGAATAGGAGAGCACTTCCTATGTATTCTGAAAAATATTGTAAAGAATGCAGAAGTTACATTAGGTGAAATTAACATGCTGCCTGTTGAAGAAAAAAACAAGATATTATTTAATTTTAATGACACAGGAACTGACTATCCAAGTGACAAAACAATACATCAGTTCTTTGAAGAACAGGTTCAAGAAACTTCAAGTTCAGTCGCTGTGGTGTATGGAGATAAGGAATTTACATATTGGGAATTTAATTGCAAGATAAATCAATTGGCGAGACTGTTAAGACAAAAGGGCGTAAAGCCTGATACAATTGTTGGGATTCTTGTGGAACGCTCTTGCGAAATGCTGCTGGGAATTTTAGCTATTCTTAAGGCGGGTGGAGCGTATTTGCCTATAGATCCTGAATATCCCGAAAATAGAACACACTATATACTTGAGGATAGCAAAGCCTGTTTGCTTCTGACTCAGAAAAACTTAAAAAATAATATATTTGATGAAGAACAAACTGTTTATATAGATGATGACTCAGTATATTCAGGTAATAATTTAAATTTGAATATTGTCAATACTCCTCAGAATTTGGCATATGTCATATATACTTCAGGCTCCACAGGAATGCCTAAAGGTGTAATGATAAATCATTTTAATGCTGTAAATACTCTTATAGATCTACAACGGAATTACCCATTAATCTCTGGTGACAGATACTTGTTAAAAACTACATATACTTTTGATGTTTCTGTAGCAGAATTGTTTGGTTGGTTTATGGGGGAAGGAAGTATATGTATTCTTCCTGATAAAGAACATAGGGATATAGACCAGATCATTAACAGTATACAGAAATATAAAATAACCCATATTAATTTTGTACCCTCAATGTTTAGTATTTTTCTTGATGAACTGTTAAAAGACAAAAATAAAAAAGAGCAGATTGAAGTGCTTAAGTATATTTTTGTTGCGGGTGAAGCCATTACAAAAAACTGTGTTAAAAAATTCTTTCAACTTAACATAAATTCCAAACTGGAAAATTTATACGGGCCAACTGAAGCTGCAATATATGCTACAAGATACCCTGTCGGAAAAAATGAGGAAAGGCAGCTGTGCGTTCCTATCGGAAAGCCGATTGATAATGTTAATGTATATGTTGTTGATAAAAATAGAAATCTCTGCCCAATTGGAGTACCCGGGGAATTATGCATAGCAGGTAACGGGGTAGCAAGAGGGTATCTGAACAGACCGGAGCTTACTGCTGAAAAGTTTGTTGATAACCCATTCATCAACGGAGATATAATGTATCACACAGGAGACTTAGCCAGGTGGCTTCCCGATGGGAATGTAGAATACCTTGGCAGAATAGACCATCAGGTTAAAATCCGCGGCTATAGAATAGAACTTAATGAAATAGAGAGTGAATTAACAAAGTTGGATTCAATAACAGATGCAGTTGTCATTACTAGAGATGATGAAAATAATAATAAGTATCTTTGTGCTTATATTGTCTCCAGTGAGCCGATAACCATAACAAAAATCAGAGAAAAATTATCAGAAAATCTTCCTGAATATATGATACCGTCACATTTTATGAGACTTGAAGAATTACCGTTAACAACAAGCGGAAAGATAGACAGAAAAGCTCTGCCAAAAACTGATGGGTATTTAGTCAGCGGAACAGAATATATGGCCCCGGGGAATGAATATGAAAAGTTACTTGTGAATATATGGGGAAAAGTGCTTAATAAGGAATCCATTGGTGTTCTAGACGATTTTTTTAATTCAGGAGGAGACTCTATTAAAGCTATACAAGTAGTGTCCATGCTCAGCCAGCGAAATCTAAGCGTTAAAATGTCAGATATTTTTAAATACAAAAATATCAAGGGATTGGCACAAATTATATCTTCCAAAGAAAACAAAGCCGAACAGGGGCTTGTGACAGGAAGTATAAATTTGACTCCTGTACAAAGATGGTTTTTTAACTCAAAGAAAAAAAATATGGGTCATTTTCATCAATCTGTTTTACTTAAAGCTAAAATAAAATTAAATACTAAAGTCTTAAGAGATTGCTTTTTTTTACTTCAAGAATACCACGACGTACTAAGAGCACATTTTATTGATTCAGGCAAAGATATATGTGAAGAAATATGTGATTTAAACTATCCATTTAGATTTAATGTAGTAAATATATCTTCAATAGATGAAAAAGAACAAATAATGGAGACTGAAATTGGCAAACTGCAGCAAAGTGTTGATATAACAAATGGTCCGCTTATGAATGTTATAGTATTTCAGACAGATACTGAGGATTATGTATATATACTGATTCATCACCTGGCGGTGGATACTGTATCCTGGGGTATACTTATTAACGACCTGCATATATTGTATAATCAATTTCTACAAAATGAAAAATACCAGTTGCCGCAAAAAACTCACTCGATAAAGCAGTGGTCTGATGAAATACATAAATATAGCAATAGTCTTGATTTTTTATCAGAAAAGGCATACTGGGGCCAATTGGAGAATAAGGCATTTCAAGGAATTCCCTTTGATTTTGTTCATTCCACCAATATCATATGTGACAGTGCTGTTTACGAGTTTACTTTAGATAGGGAAAAAACCAGTTATCTTATAACAGAGGCTGTCCGTGTCTTTGATGCTTCAACAATTGACATATTATTGGCCTCCCTGTCTGCAGCACTCTATTCATGGACAGGCAGCAGGCAGCACGCTGTTATGCTTGAAGGCCATGGCAGAGAGGAGCTCTTTAAGGAAATCAATTTAAGTCGGACTTTAGGCTGGTTTACATCCATGTATCCTTTTTTGCTCGAGGTGCCTGATGATAATAATCTTGTGGGGTATGTTTTTAATACAGCGATGTCAAGAAGGGATATACCAGGTAATGGTATAGGCTATGGTATTTTGAAATATTTAACTGACATTGGCAGCAAACAGGATATTACTTGGAATTTGAACCCGCAAATAAGCTTTAATTATCATGGACAGACAGATTTACCCAATGATCAGAATTTATTCCAGCTTGAGTTAAGTGATTATGGGTATGATATAAGTCCTGAAAATGAAAGAGATTTTGAATTGGATTTTATAGGGAGTATAAGTAATGGCAAGCTGCATTTTTCCATAATTTACAATACAAAGGCTTTTATTCCTGAAACAATACGAAATATAGGGGAAAGCTTTAAGCAAAAATTAATAGATATAATGGGAATGTGCAGTCAGCGGGCAAAAGTAAAAAAACACATCCTGGTAAACGGGATGTCGTATTTCCTTACAAAATTTAATGCTCCTGGCATGATAGTGGGGATTCAACCAGTCGGTGGAAAGCCCTCTGTGTATACTTTGGGTTATGCTGATTATTATCAAAGAATTGAAATGAAAAAGGATATGGGATTTAAGATTGGAAGTATAACAAAAACCTTTATAGCATGTATCATTTTGCAAATGTCAGAAGAGGGAGTTCTTCAATTAAATGATCCTGTTGCAAAGTATATGCCGGGATTGGCAAAAGAATTTCGGGAAATCGATTTTATTAATATGAGTATTAGAAATTTGTTAAACCATACTGCGGGGCTAAAAGACTATACAAAAAACAGACATTTTATTGAAATTCTAAGGTCTGAAGCCAATAAAGTTTGGAATACCAAGGAATTGCTGAATTATGTATTGAATGATGCCGATTTTGTTCCAAGTGGTGACAAGCCTTGGATGTATTCCAGCACAGGATATATTTTACTTGGACTTATTATTGAAAGGATAACAGGTGATAATGTAAAGCAGGCTGTACAGACCAGAATATGTGACAGATTGGGCCTTAAAAAAACTGGCTTTTTAGATGGAACTGTCAATCTGGACAACTTTAGTCATTGCTATGCAGGAAAGGAAAAAACAGATTACACAAATTATGGTTTAACCGCACTTGGAGCTGCCGGAGGAATGGTTTCCAGTGCAGAAGAAATGCTAATTTGGCTGGATGCACTGATCGAATGCAGGTTAATAAAAGACAAAAAGGTATTATTTGAATATTTGGATGTTTCCGAATATTACCCTGATAATAATAATGTCAAAATGGGACTTGGAATATTCAATGTAAATGGTGCGGTTGGCCATGAGGGACATGGACTAGGTTTTCAGAACATCCTTTATAGATATAATGGATATAATTATTTTGTTCATTTAAACCACGATAAAAATATTAAGGATAATATTATTAGTGATGCATATGAAATATTTCAATATATTATTAACTATCAAAATTAATACATATATGGTTGAATGTGGAATATACAGATGTTAAAATGTTTATAATTATTATTTAGGTAAAACTCTTGGAGGAATTGTAATGGGTAATGACAATGATATAATCAATGAAGGAATAAATAGTATAAAAAAAATGTCTGGCGACAATCAGGCAAAAGAATATGGAATTAACAATGAAGCTAAGGATAGACTATGGACCGGAAGTTTTCTTATTTTATGGCAGAGCCAGTTGGTATCCACTCTAGGTGACGCTGCCTACAGCATTGCATTGGGTTTTTGGGTACTTGCGACGACAGGTTCAACGGCACTTATGGGCACACTGATGGCAGCTTCTACTTTGCCGGGAGTAATTATATCGCCATTCGCAGGTGTTATGATTGACAGATATAACAAAAAAGCACTTCTAGTACTAATGGATGTAATTAGAGGTATCAGTATTATATTACTTTCCTTTGCAAGTTTTAAGGGGTTTATTGCTATATGGATGGTTTTTGCTACCGGAATCATTTTAAGTGTCTGCGGAGCAATATTCCGTCCAGGGGTAAATTCCAGTATTCCGGAATTGGCACCTCCATCAAAAATAACAAATGCCAACGCAGCATTTGCAGTTGTAACAAATGGGGCAAATATGATTGGAAATGCTCTTGGCGGCTTTTTACTAAAACTGTTCGGCTCTACCTTAATGTTTTTTTTCAATGGAATATCTTATTTGTTCTCAGGCTTATCAATATTTTTTATAAAAATTCCCAAAAAGGAGAAGAAAGATAATCAATATTTCTGGAGGGATATGAAGGATGGATTTTCTTTTATGTGGAAATTAAAAGGGCTTAGATACATAATTGTAGTCATTGCATTTATAAACTTCTTTTTTAATATATCACTTGTGCTGTTTCTACCACTGTTTCAAAAAACATCATATTTAGGACCGGATAAATATGGAGTTGCCATAGCGTGCTTTATGGGAGGTGCTATGGCAGGTTATTTACTTACGTCAATTATAAAAATTCAACCGAATAAAAAGTTTGGCATTTTTATAATTTCAGGTATTACTTCAAATTTATGTTTCATTTTATTTACTCTTCAGCATATATTTATAATTATGGTAGTTCTGCTTTTGGCAGGAGGATTTTTTAATTCTATTCTCAATGTTATCCTTATGTCATCGGTGCAGATTGCAACAACTAAGGAAGTGAGAGGAAAGGTACTGGCATTTATGAGTATGGTAACACAAGGCTTATCACCATTTGCCATGGCACTTGGAGGAGTTCTTGGAGGAATTATCCCAATAAGAACGGTGATGTTGGCTAGTTTCCTGATTATATTGATAGCCGTTATACCGTTTATTTTTGTTAATTCTTTTAAGAAATTTCTAAATTTTGATTATGAGAAGGATTCTATAGAAAATATAATGGAAAATTAATTGAAAAGGTGGGTTTTATGAAAAAAATGATATTAGGTTTAGTGACAATAGTGTTTATTGTCTTAATAGCAGTTGCTGCAAAAGAAGTGATTTTAAAATCTAAAAATGAAAATATCACTATAACGAATAAGGTAATAGATGAAGAAAAGATACTTGACGGAAGTAATATTAATAATATCGATATAAGTTGTTACAATTTAAACGTAAATTTAATTCCATCCGATGACAATAAAATCAGGGTTCATATTTCAGGAAAGATCCCGCAAAAAAATACGGACCGGGCTTATAGTATGCTTGTGAATTCATCTCAGGGTAAAGCCTCTATTGAAGTTAAATGGGATAAAACTATTACCGTAGCACTGATGAAGAGCCAGCAACTGGACATATATATCCCTAAAGTATATTCAAGCGATATATTTATTGATGCCTCAAATGGAGATGTAACCGCTGAAGGGTTCAATTTCCAGAATTTCAATGTTAATGCCACCTCAGGCAATATCGCTGCAAAATCTCTTAAAGCTGAAAATTCTAAAATAAAAAGTTCCTCCGGCTATATAAAGTTAAATGAGTTTGCCGGCAATATTATTGCAAAAAGCAGTTCCGGAGCTATTAACGTACAATATGCTTCCTTTGCTTCAAACGTGATAAGCTTGGAATCTGCTTCCGGTGACTTAAAATTAAGTATTCCAAAAGATGCGGCGTTTTATTTGAAAGCCAGGTCTTCATCCGGGAAAGTTAGCTGCGGATTTCCAATTCAAGTGAAGGAATCCGGTAAAAATAAACTTGAAGGTGCTTCAGGAGAAGGGCAAAATGAAGTAATACTGGATACGCATTCCGGAGATATTGACATTCAATGATACTTTTAGGGTACAGAAATACGGAGGTTAATATGAAAAAAACTTTTAAAGTTGCAAGCATACAAATGGACTGTGAGTGCGGAAATGTTAAAGCAAATCTAAAAAAGGCCAGAACTTTATTGGTACAGGCTAAAGAAAATGGTGCTGAGCTGGCTGTTTTACCAGAGTTGTTTAATGTAGGGTATAATTTGGATATGCTTAAAGATATGGATTATAATTTTAGTGAGACCTCGGAGGAGATTTCGGAAATATCAAAGGAATTAAGTATCTGCATCGTAGCAGGCGTTTTTGAAAAGTTTAATGAAAAATATTATAATTCAGTTTTTGTATATAACAACCATGGGGAAATAATGGAGAAATACAGAAAAATAAACCTATTTTCCTTGAGTCATGAAAAAGAGCTATTTCACCCGGGAAATGAGATAAAAATATTTGAAATCAACAACATCAAATTTGGAATTTTGATATGCTATGACATCAGATTTCCTGAGTTAAGCAGGAAATATTTCAAGGAGGGGTGTTCGGCATTGGTAATATCGTCTGCATTTCCATTTCCACGGCTTGAACACTGGAATATTCTTTTAAAAGCCAGAGCTATAGAAAATCAGGCTTATGTTATTGCATCCAATAGAATAGGGAAAGATGGCGACATGCAATTTGCCGGAAATAGTTGTATAATTGATCCATGGGGAAATGTTTCCGGAATTCTCGATGGATCAAATGAGAATTTTTTGGTACAGGATATTGATTTAAATGAATTAGCAAGGGTCAGGGAATTGATTCCTTGCGGTAAAGATAGTATATGGCTTGATTCTGTTTTGAGGTAGATTTAATAATATGATAGAAATATACGCTGTCAATTTTGAAAATACTTTTGAGAAAAGTAAATTTAACATTTTGTTATCCTGCTTAACTATGGAAAAAAGAGAAAGAATCAGTAAATTTCTTAAATATGAAGATGCGTTAAGAACTTTAATTTCAGATATCCTCATAAGATATTTATTGTGTAAAAAATTAGGGGTTAATAATCATAATTTGATCTTTAAAACAAATGAATATGGCAAGCCATACTTAAGCAGCTACAATGGCGTCCGATATAATATCTCCCACTCTGGCAGATGGGTAGTTTGTTGTATGGATAATTCCTCAGTCGGAATAGATATTGAACAAATCAAGCCTATTGATATGACTATAGCAGAAAAATTTTTTTCAAAAGATGAATTTTTAAGTCTGATGGACAAAGATGTTATTTATAGAGAAGAATTCTTCTATGAATTATGGACATCCAAAGAAAGCTATATTAAAGCTGTCGGAAAAGGATTATCAATACCGTTGAATTCTTTTACAATAAATATTTACAGGAATGATATAACTGTTAGCTCGACATATGAGCAAAATACTTATTATTTTAAGCAATACTTTATTGAAAATGGATATAAAATGGTGGCTTGTTCAAAAAATAACTGTTTTCCTCGAGATATTGAATTTGTTGATTTAAATAAGTTATATGAAGAGGCGTTATTGTTATAAAATTGGGATGGGTTTCAATTTTTTTACAAATAAATATCAGAGAATTCAATTTTTACTTTTTCAATTCTGTCCATTTCATCCGCAGCAGATACTTCCGCTTTTGATCCATCTATTGTATAGGAGGGGAGTTCTACAATAAATTCACTTCCTTCTCCCATACGGCTGTTAACGTATATCCTGCCTTTATGCATATCAATAATGGATTTGGCAATTGACAAGCCTATGCCGCTGCCCTCGGAACTCTTGGTAAAGGATCTGTCTACCTGCACCAATCTGTCGAAAACAGCAGATTGCAGTTCCTCAGGTATCCCTATTCCCGTATCCTTTACCGATACTACTACATTATTATCCTGCTCAAACGTATTTACACTGATAGACCCCCCGGAAGGAGTAAATTTCATGGCATTGGAAAGCAGATTTAAAATAACTCTTTCTATTTTATCCAAATCAATTGCGATTACCTTCTCTTCCATCTCGGTATCGAATATCAGAGAAATATTTTTGTTTTTAATAAGGCCTGCGACAGACAGGACAATATCCTCGGTAGTCTTGACAATATCCCGGTTTCCAAGCTGCAGATTCATATTTCCGCAGTCAATGGTATTTATGTCTATGATGTTTGTTACAAGCCTTATTAATCTATAGCAGTTTTGTTTTATGGAAAACATGTATTTTTTCATGCAGGATGGGGCAATAGGAGACCGGTCATCGTTAAGTTTATACTCCAGGAGCTGTTCTGCGGATAATATAACATTAATGGGAGTCTTGAATTCATGGGAGATATTTGCAAATAGTGATATCCTGAGCTTTTCAAGCTCAAGAGTTGAATTCATTTTGACAAGTTCGTCGGTTTGAGACTGGACCTTTCTGATAAGTTCTTCGTTAAGGGCGTCTATCTCCCTGTTTTTATCCGCTATAATCTGCTGGTTTATGACATGCCCGCAGAAAGTGGAATAACACATGAAGGAAATAAATAAGGAAACTATGACCATAAAAAAAGAATTGGTTATGTGACCGTAAAGTACTGCATCCGGTGCAGCCGTGACCAGTAAGCCTATTATAAAAGAAATGTAGGAGAAAGGGAATACTATAAGGCTTTGACCGGGTGGCATAATGAGCAAGGACGATATGCAAAACAGAGCCAGCAGATAAGCAGACATCTGGCCGTCTAAATATTGGGAATTGAAGCACACCAATTCCGCCCAGATAATCATAACAATATTTATGGACAAATTAATGTGCTTAAAGTTATTTTGGTTTTTTATTTTCATATGATATAAAGTCATATAAAATAAAAGTATCGGGTACAGGCTTAAATGCAGATACAGCATGTTTTGGTAAGCCTTATTAAAATTCCATTTGCTGCTGAAAATGAGGATGTCGGTCAGTACCAGAATGCTGTTTGTGAACAGCAGCACCCATATAATTTTTACAGTCCTGACAATGTTAAGCTTTAGGATTTGTTCATTTATTTCTTTGGAATACTTCTTGTGCAACTCTTTAGGATTCTTCAATACAAGTACACTGCAAAGCCGGTTATATATACTCATAATAGCGTCTCCTTCAAAATAATTTGAACACTATTTATGATTTCTACATTATTATACAAAATCCTCTACTAATTGGTAATTCATTCACATAAATTTTATGAAGAACGGTTGACCGCTTTCTGTAGTTCAAGGACTCCTATTTTGTCGTCCCACTCATTGAGATAACAGGGATATTGTTTTCCGCACGCCTTGCATTCAAGGAACTGATGAGCATCCTTCTGCTCCCTTTTATCGAACATAAAAGGGAGAAATTCCCTGGCATTTTTAAAGCCGGGAGCATCGGAGTCTATGTTATATGAGTAGACATATGTCGCTTCATATTTGATCAGAAAATTATGCCCTTTACAGTTTGGACACTCCAAAAGCTTTTCATCATTCATTTTTTACATCCCTTTCTGCCTCTATAATAATATGTATTAACATGGCCCGGGAATTAAAAAGTTATTCAGCTAAAAAACTTAGCGCTGTGAATTTTCCTGTTTGTATTCTGCGAAGGGTATTCCCACTATTTTTTTGAAGCATTTGACAAAATAATTCGGGTCTGGTATTCCCACGAACTGCGCAAGCTGATATGCCTTGTAATCCTGAATTTTCAGCATGGAAATTGCTTTCTCTATCCGTATTTTTATCAAATATTCCGAAAAAGACACACCGGTACCCTTTTTAAAAATTCTGCTTAAGTAACTTGAATTGAGATAAAATTTTTCTGCAACCAGTTTAAGGTTCAAATCGTAATTACTCAAATTTTCATACACATAATTTTTTATCTCTGATACTATTGAGTTGTTTTTACTGCTCAGAGCTTCTGTTATGAGTCCGCAGGCCTTATGAACCATAGTGGCTGCGGTGTTTTCTATGTCTGAATATTTTTCGTATTTAAATATGCCGAGTACCATCTCTCCTGATAGCGACAGGTCACCCATATATGAAATTTTCATCTCGTTCAGCAGTTCCTTGATATAAATACTGATATTTATGGCGGTGATTTTTACCCCATCCAGATCATTGATATTTTCCTTGGCATAGTTAAAAAGCAATTCTTTGGTGTAATTTACCGCCTGACCGGACATGCCGGACTTAATCGCCAGTTTCATATTATCAATGGAGGAACTGTTATTGAATATTTTACTCTCATACCCTGCAACCTGTACCTCGGCATAGGTTATTTCCTCTCCGGTGATATAACACATATTCAAGGCATTCAGAGCCTGATTGTAAGAAATATGCACATTTTCAATTCCTGTCACAGTTCTCCCTATTCCGCAGTATACAATTGTGGAAAGCTGTTCTTTAAAATATGCAGCAGCATATTCTGAAATATCGTTAAGTGAGATATTTCTGTCATTGTTAAGCAGGACAATATTGCCGTTTATATCTGTAAAGACAAAAGCCCTGCCTGAAGGACAATAGTTGTTTTTAATATGGGAACAGCAGTTTTGGAGCAGGACCTGCCTCTCAAGGTTGGAATATATGTTTTTTTCCATGGCGATATTGATAAGAGAAATCTGATAGTTATTAAATTCAGAATCAAAATCCAGCTCCACCATTTCAAATTCCCCCGGTTCAAAATCAAAGCCGGTCCTGTTGGGGGATATGAGATCATTCAGGACCTTGCTTTGAAAGACAACGATATTGTTTTTTATATATTGGTGTGACAGCTCCAGCTCGCTCAGTCTGATCCTGTGGGAATTGATTTTGTCCGACAGTTTCGAAAGAGTTTCATTGAGCAGTATTTTATCAATAGGCTTTAGTATAAAGTCTGAAACTCCTATTGAAACGGCACTTTGTGCATATGAAAACTCATCGTGGGCAGTCAGTATAACTATGGCCACATCGGGATGTATTTCCTTTACAGCTTTGCTCAAAGCCAGTCCGTCCATGTACGGCATTTGAATGTCGGTAATTATTATGTCCGGCAATTCACTGTCTATCATATCAAGGGCTTCAAGACCGCTGGTGGCATCACCTATGGCCTCAAGACCGAGACCGTCCCAGTCAATGGACATATGCACAAGATTTCTGGTGTTGCTTTCATCATCTACAATAAGTACCTTTAAAGCTCTGTTACTCATGACTGCTCACCTCAATAGGAATTTTTAAAATTATTTTTGTACCCTCATATTTTTTACTTTCGACTTTGTATATATCATTTGTTCCATAATGAATTTTCAGACGTTGTATTGTTCCGCGGAGACCAAAACTTGATTGATTTCTGGCCAGATTTTCATCTGAAATGGAGTTTATTTCATTCTCATCCATACCAATACCGTTATCTTCAACCGAAAGAAACAGGTAATCCTCCTCTATGCGTGCAGAGGTGGTTATCAGGCCGGGTTCGCCGCTTGGCCTGATACCGTGGTAAATGGAATTCTCAACCAGAGGCTGCAGAATATTTTTTAAAATATTAATATTGAGAGTATTATCCTCCACATTATATTCATCATTTATCATATCGCCGTACCGCAGTTTTTGAAGTGCCAGGTAGTTTTTGATAAGTCTTATTTCATCAGCCAGACTGATGGTTTCAGAACCCTTGCTCAGGCTGATCCTGCAGAAACTCCCCAAGGCGTTGACCGCTTCGTACAAGGTATTGTTATTATCCTGTAGGGCCAGATAGGCAATATTATCCAGAGTATTGTACAGAAAATGCGGTTTGATTTGTTCATTCAGCACATCCAGTTCAAAGCGGCGTTTTTGTTTTTCCTCGTCCACCAGTCTGATAATGAGATCATTTATTTGCATTATCATCAAATTATAATTGTTTTTCAGCTCACCGATTTCATCGTTTCCGGTGTTATAACTGACTCTTTTGAAAACGCCGTTTGCAACGCCCTGCATGGAATTAATCAATTTTTGAATCGGTGCCGTAATAAGTCCTGAAGTAAACAGCGCTGCCAAAATAAACAACAGGAGGGTTACAAGTATAAAGACGAGATACACCACATTCAGGGTTTTAATTTCAGGAGAAGAAAGGGACAGACTTGAAAAGCTGATTATTCTCCAGCCTATATCGCCCAGGCTCAACGTGTGGATATAGCTTTTTTGATTGTTTACCGTTTCTATATTTTCAGGTCCCGCCATATCTTGCAAATATTGCAGGTATAAAGGATAACCGGGATCATCCTTTATGACTGAATGGTTGTTTTTATCAAGAAGTATAAAGGTAGAGGAGCCGCTTTTGGTTGTTTCCTTAACAATATCTGAGATGCTGTCCTCTGAAATATTTAATACCAGGACGCCTATGGGAGTGAGACTGTCCAGATCATTTAATACTCTCATAACAGATACAAGATTCTTGCCGGAGGTGGTTTTTAGTGTATTATCGGCATTGATGCTTATTTTATAACCTCCATTAAGAGTTTTCAGTTCATCAAACCAGGGTGCCAGTCTCACATCCTCTACGGTTGAAACCGTAAGAAATTTTGTAGTTCTCAGTGATGAGCCGTGGAGATCATAAATGTAAATCGAATCTATATTCGGTGATGCAATATGAACATTTGTCAAAACCTCGTTAACGTTTTTGGTCTGAGTCAGTCCCGGGTTGGGTGAATGCAGGTAGGTCCTTACAAGGGAGTTTGTTGTAAGAATTTTTGATACGTTATTGGCACTGCCTATCAAGGTATCTATATTTTTTCTGATAAGCTCGGTAGTTTCATGTGAACGCTGTCTTACCTGACTGACGGTTTCATTGTTAATGATCTGTATATATATTATTACACTGATACCAATGTAAAAAAGCATAAATGCCATAAAAATTGAAAGCATTTTACGCCGTATAGAAAAATCCATAAAAGCAGATTTTGTTTTTTCCATAATATTCTTAATGGGTTTCATTTATAACTCCGTGTATTTTGCGAATAATAATTTTGTATATTGTTGCTATTATACCATAAGTATCAATAAAATTAGCTTGCCTTTTTTAGAAGTGTTTTATAAAAATATTTATAAAAACATAAAAGAAAAGTAATAATATTGCACAATGAATGGTAACCATTTTACGTTTACTTTAGGTACAATTACCTAGTATCATTAAGCGTAACATATTATTTCAAGGAGGAATAACGATGAACAAAATGCTAGTAAAAAGAGGAATGGCATTTATACTTGCAGGAGCTCTGGCGGTTGGAATGACAGCCTGTGGGAAACCTGCGGGGGACAATACCGGTACCCCAACCAACACAAATGCCGGAAATACCAACGCTGGTGCCGGAAAACAGGTTGAGTTGAAGTTCAGCCATATCTGGGGCGGGGCAACGGATCCTTTTATGCCGGCTGCTAAAAAGGTAATTGATGATTACCAGAAGGCCAATAAAAATATAAAAATAACAGTTGACACAAATGAAAACGAAGCCTATAAGACAAAGATAAAGGCTATGGCAGCAGCCAATGAACTGCCTGACCTTTTCTCTACCTGGGGCGGAGGTTTTTCAAAGCCATTTATTGATTCAAATTCAGTTTTGGCAATAGATAGTTATCTTACAGCTGAAACCAAAGGCAAACTGGTTAACGGTGCCTTCAACAACCTGACTTATGACGGCAAAATATACGGAATGCCTTTCTTCCTTGCAGCCGGTGCCTTATTCGTAAATACCGAACTGTTTGAAAAGAACGGTGTAAAACTTCCAACGACTTATGATGAATTGCTTACAGCCGTTAAAGCCTTCAAGGCAAAGGGAATAACTCCTATGGCGGTGTCGGGAAAAGACAAATGGACCATAGCAATGTACTTTGACGTTATGGCATTAAGAGCAGCGGGTCCTGAAAAGATAGTCAAAACCCTTACAAAGGAAGGTTCCTTTAAAGATCCTGAATTCCTTAATGCGGCAAACAGATTTAAGGAGCTTATAGATGCAGGTGCATTCTCAAAGGGTGCGGCAGGTATATCGAACGATGAAGCTGAAGTTCCGTTCTATGACGGAAAGATACCAATGATGTTCAAAGGAAGCTGGGCGGCAGGTAAAGCCGATGCCAAGGATTCCAAGGTCGCAGGCAAAATCGGTGTTATTTCCTTCCCGGCAATACCCGACGGAAAGGGAAATGCAAAACAGTTCACCGGAGGAGCTGTTGACGCAGTGATGGTAAGTGCCAATACAAAGAACAAGGACGAAGCTGTTAAATTCCAGATGTATTTCGCAGAAAACTTTGCAAAGGAATCATACCTGTCTGGTGCTGCAATGCCTGCCTGGAAGGCCGATGATGTTGATAAGAGCAAATTGCCGGCTACTCTTGTTAAAGTTGTTGACCTCACAAAGGATGCGGAAGGCTTTACAATCTGGTGGGATACTCTCCTTGCAGGTAAGGATACTGAAACTTATCTGAACGCTTTGCAGGAATTGTTCATGGGAGCAAAAACACCTCAACAGTTTGTAGACAGCTTACAATCAATGTACGGTAAATAATAAATCCTGAAATTATTGATAATGGCGTCCATTTGATACTTGTATCCATTTCATCGATCGGTGGCAGATGGACGCCAAATACTAATCAAAAGTATCCATATTAAAAATACGGTAAAAGTCAGTAGTTAGTAAAGAGCATTAATCACAGAAAACATTTATAAATAAAGATAAAACTAATAAAAGAAGGAAGTGAGCTTTGTGGATAGGGTATTGAGTAATAAGAAAGCCATAGTATTTTTTCTGTTTCCGGCCCTGGTTATGTTTATAGCCGTTATTATAGTACCAATATTAATGTCATTATACTATAGTTTGCAGGATTGGTCCGGATTCGGTAAGGGTACCTTTATTGGTTTTTCCAACTATAAGGGACTCATTTCTGATCCCATATTCGTTAGAGCAGCTGTTAATTCATTAATTCTGGCTGTTGCCTCGGTATTTATCCAGCTCCCGATTTCACTGCTCTTAGCGCTTGTTCTGGCGAAGGGTGTTAAATTTGAAAAGAGCTTTGTGACTATCTATTTTATTCCGGTTATTATCTCCACAGTTGTTATCGGACAGCTATGGATGAAAGTATATAATTATGACTATGGTATCCTTAATTTGTTATTGCGTTCCATAGGCCTTGATACCTGGACGCAGGAATGGCTGGGAGATACTAAAAGAGCGTTGGGTGCCACCTTTATTCCCATAATATGGCAATATATTGGATATCATATGCTGTTGATGTACGCAGGAATTAAATCCATTTCCACCGATGTTTTTGAAGCTGCTGTAATAGACGGATCTTCATGGTGGAATACATCCTTGAAAATAACAATACCCATGCTGAAGCCTGTACTCAACGTATCGGTTATATTTGCAGTAACAGGTGCGCTTAAGGTATTTGATCTGGTATATGTTTTAACTGGCGGGGGACCTGCCCACGCCAGTGAAGTTATAGGTACGTATATGGTCAGTACCATATTTAAAGGAAACCAATACGGATACGGAAGTGCAATGGCCATATTTGTTATTCTTGAATGCTTTGTACTGTCAATTCTGGTTGGTTTCCTGTTCAGAGAAAGAGAGGGTGCAAAAAGATGAGTAGAATTAAATCAGTGAGCAGTTCGAAACGCTCGGTTTCAAGTATACTTATGTATGCCGCCCTCATTGTGGTAGCATTTGTACAATTGTTTCCGCTATACTGGATGTTTACCTTTTCTTTAAAAGATAATTCCGAAATATTCGGCGGAAATCCCATAGGTATTCCCAGTAAATGGCTCTGGTCCAATTACAGCAGTGCTCTTTTGGGAGGTAATGTAGGGCATTATTTTATAAACAGTGTAATAGTTACAGCTGCAACAATTCTGTTTACGGTAATATTCTCGGTTATGGCATCCTATGCACTGACAAGAATGGTATTTAAGATAAGAAGACAAATGAACTCCTTTTTTATCCTTGGACTTACTGTCCCCCTCCATTCCGCACTGCTTCCAATATTCATCCTGCTGAGAAATCTGAAAATGGTCAATTCCTATTGGGCTTTGATTATACCTTATTCAGCCTTTGCAATACCTATGGCCATACTTATATTCTCCGGTTTTATGGCGTCATTGCCAAGGGAACTGGAGGAGGCCGCATGTATTGACGGCTGCAGTATTTACCGGATATTCTTCAACATAATAATGCCGTTAACCAGACCGGCCATTGCAACAGTTACCATATTTACTTTCCTGCAGGCCTGGAATGAATTGATGTTTGCTGTTGTATTTATCAGCGACGTCAGGTTCAAAACCTTAACAGTCGGCATCCAGTCTCTGGCCGGCCAGTACACCACCGACTGGGGTCCCATAGGCGCAGGCCTCATGGTTGCAACAATCCCAACCCTGATCATATATGCATTCATGAGCAAGAAGGTACAGGACAGCCTTGTGGTTGGAGCTGTCAAGGGTTGATTTTCTTATAAATTAGTGGTCTGTAACATCTAAATGCATATATTGCCGGCGGTTAAATTGCCCCGGGACGTAGTTGGCGAAAAGCACTGCTTCGCAGTACTTCGTTGGAATAATCGCCTTGGCCTGAGAAAATTATCCCGGCCGGACAATATACGTTATAGATGTTACAGACAATTTTAGTATCAAAATTATATTTTCTTTTGGAAGGTATGCGGTTAAAATAAAAGTAATAATGCCGGATATATTTGATGCAGTTATGTTAATTATGGTCAAAAATTACATATACAAATAAAAAAGTAATACAGTCAAAAATAAGGAGGCAAACATGGAAGAAAAGCCGAAGTATTTGGACAAATCCCTTTCCTTCAAAGAGAGAGCGGCCGACCTGGTATCAAGGATGACTCTTGAGGAAAAGGCATCACAGCTTAGATATGATGCACAGGCGGTTGAAAGACTGGGTGTTCCCAGGTATAACTGGTGGAATGAAGCGCTCCACGGTGTTGCAAGGGCGGGTGTGGCCACGGTATTTCCACAGGCTATAGGTCTGGCAGCTATTTTTGATGACGAGTATCTTCAAAAAATTGCCGATGTTATTGCAACAGAGGGAAGAGCAAAATATAATGAAAGTTCGAGGAAAGACGACCGCGACATATATAAGGGAATAACCTTCTGGTCACCCAATGTAAATATTTTCAGGGATCCCAGGTGGGGCCGGGGACATGAAACCTACGGGGAAGATCCGTATCTTACCTCAAGACTTGGGGTGGCTTTTGTGAAGGGCCTTCAGGGCAACGGAAAACATTTGAAGGCAGCAGCCTGCGCAAAGCATTTTGCAGTACACAGCGGGCCTGAGGATGACAGGCACCATTTCGATGCGATAGCCTCAAAGCAGGACATGTTCGAAACTTATCTCCCTGCTTTTGAAGCACTTGTAAAGGAAGCCGGGGTTGAGGCGGTAATGGGCGCCTACAACAGGACCAACGGAGAACCCTGCAACGGAAGCAAAACCCTCCTGCAGGAAATACTTAGGGATTCCTGGGGCTTTGACGGTCATGTGGTTTCGGACTGCTGGGCAATTAAGGATTTTCATGAGGGTCACGGAGTGACAAAGACTCCGACCGAATCTGCTGCGCTGGCCATAAAGAGCGGATGTGACCTGAACTGCGGCAATATTTATCTTCTGCTTTTGTTATCTTTAAAAGAAGGACTGATTACAGAAGAGGATATTGACCGCGCTGCAGTCAGAGTTATGACTACAAGGATGAGACTGGGTATGTTTGACGATGACTGTGAATTTGACAGCATACCCTATGAAGTGAATGACTGTAAGGAACACAATGCATTATCACTTGATGCTTCCAGAAAATCAATGGTTTTGCTCAAGAATAACGGACTTCTGCCCTTGGATTCCGGCAAAATAAAGAACATAGCGGTTATCGGACCAAATGCTGCCAGTGATCTGGCGTTGATGGCGAATTACAGCGGTACACCATCCCATAGTATAACCCTGCTGGATGGTATCAGAAACAGAGTGTCAGCTGAAACCCGCGTATGGTATGCGCTGGGCAGCCACCTCCACATGAACAGGGAGGAGGATCTGGCACTTCCCGGAGACAGGCTGAAGGAAGCTGTGTCGGCTGCCGAACGCAGTGATGTGGTGGTACTTTGCCTGGGGCTTGATGCATCTGTTGAAGGAGAGCAGAACGATCAGGGGACAGCAATCCTTGATGCCGGAGGAGACAAAGCCGACCTTAATCTCCCTGAATCACAGAGAAAGCTTTTGGATGCAATTCTTGAAACAGGCAAGCCGACAATTGTGGCACTTGTTTCAGGCAGTGCACTCAGTATAGGCGATGCGGCCGGCAAAGCGGCAGCAATTGTCCAGTGCTGGTATCCCGGCTCAAGGGGAGGTCAGGCTTTCGCTGAAATGTTGTTCGGTGATTATTCGCCCGCAGGAAGACTGCCCGTGACCTTCTATAAGTCAACGGAAGAACTGCCGGATTTCAAAGACTATTCGATGGAAAACAGAACTTACAGGTTCATGAAACAGGATGCTCTGTATCCCTTCGGTTTCGGCCTGAGCTATACAAATTTTGAATATTCAAACCTGACTTGCTCAAGCTCGAGGATCAAGAACGGAGACTGCATAACGGTCAGTGTGGATGTAAGGAATACCGGAAACAGGGATTCCGATGAGGTTGTTCAGGTTTATATAAAAGATCTGGAGGCATCGGTCAGAGTTCCCAAGCACAGTCTGTGCCGCTTTAAGCGTATACACCTGAAGAGCGGGGAACAAAAGACAGTCAGCTTTAAGATTGACGCCAGAGCAATGATGGTTGTCGGTGAAGACGGAAAACGTTGTGTGGAAAACGGCGATTTCACTCTCTTTGCGGGAGGAACCCAGCCTGACAGGGTCAGCACAAAACTCAGCGGCAAGGCACCGCTGGAAGTGACGTTTACAGTTGAATAAGCACATAAGCTAAAGATATAATTTCAATTTTGGAATCCCCGTTTATCGGATACATTCTCCGGTAAACGGGGTTTTCTTGGCGAATAGGAATTTATGATTTTCAAATTAAAGTTACCCTCTATTGACAACGTATTGTACATCAATAGAGGGTATGTTTCTTTTTTAATATTTATTTTAAAAAAGTTTGGTAATGAAATATAATAGAGATAATACAGGTTAATCGGAGGCTTATGAGTAAGGGTAATAGGAAAGACACCTACAGAAGGAAAAGAAGATTCTTATTGGGAATGGGATTACTGCTGATAGCAGTAGTTGTATTATTGGGGTATGTGCTGGCACAGAGCTTTGGCATTTTGCAGGCACAGAACCCTTCAGACAGGACAGGGCCGGGCGGAGCAGCTGAAAGTACTGCTGCCGCAACCACTGGAATTACCGGGGGCTCCGGGAATACAACTGCACAAAACAGTCCCGATACGGCGGAGCCGGGGCAGAACAGTCAGGAGCCCGGCAGCAGCGGACAATCCCCGGAGGATGAACTGCAGGACCGGATTAAAGCATTGGTGGAAAGTATGACCCTTGAAGAAAAAGTCGGTCAGCTGGTAATTGTCGGTGTAGACGGTTATGAAAATGATGAACACTCAAAACAGCTGATGGAGAAATATCATGTGGGTGGTTTCATTTTGTTTAAAAAGAACATACAGGATTCCAACCAGCTCCTGAACCTGCTTAACTCGCTGAAGGAGACAAACGCGGCCTCAAATAAAGTTCCGATGCTTCTGTCAGTGGATGAGGAAGGCGGCAGAGTGTCCAGACTTCCCGACGAATTTAAAAAATTTCCTTCCAACAAAGTAATAGGGCGAAAGGATGACGGAGCCCTGTCCTATCAGATAGGAAGCATATTGGGCAAAGAGCTGGGCTCATTTGGTTTTAATATGGATTTTGCTCCTGTTCTGGACATAAACAGCAATCCTAAAAACCCTGTAATCGGTGACCGTTCCTTCGGAACAACCGCCGGTCTGGTCAGCCGGCTGGGAATGGAGACCATGAAAGGTATCAGGGCTGAAAATGTTATTTCCGTTGTCAAGCATTTTCCGGGCCATGGTGATACCTCCGTCGATTCCCATGTGGGCCTGCCCCGGGTGAACCATGATCTTAAGAGGCTGGAAAGCTTTGAACTGGTTCCGTTTAAGGCAGCAATCGAAAATAATGCCGACGCCATTATGATAGCCCATATATTGCTTCCAAAACTTGACCCGGAAAACCCCGCCTCCTTCTCCAAAGCTGTTATTACAGGCTTATTGAGAACCGGTATGAACTTTGATGGCGTCGTTATCACAGATGACTTTACCATGGGTGCCATAGTGAAGAACTACGATATGGGAGGGGCGGCAGTAAAATCCATCCAGGCCGGTGCCGACATAGTGCTGGTCTGCCACGGCTTTGACAAACAGGAGACGGTCATAAAAGCTTTGCTGGCTGCTGTCAAATCAGGGCAGATCAGCACCGGAAGGCTTGAGGAAAGTGTTTACCGGGTGCTTGAACTGAAGCAGAGGTATTCACTTGACAATGCACCGGACGGGCCTGTTGACCCGCAGAAAATCAATGCTGAAATAAGTGCACTTTTTAAATAGTAATTGCTGTAATCCGTCTGTAACCGGAATGATGTTTTACTCCCGAAACAGTTTATTTTAATAAGGATTAAGTAAACAAATATATCCACTTTTAGTCCCAAAATTATACCTGGTTGCATATTATGCAATAAAAAGTTAATTTTGGAGTGATTTTTTTGACTAAATTTCAAGTTGGAGATGTTGTAACTAGAAGGTCTTACGGTGGGGATCTTCTTTTTAGAGTAGTAAACATAATTCCAGATTGTGACGGATCTGAATGTTATGTTTTACGTGGGCTTTCATCCCGCATAGAAGCGGATTCAAAAGCTGATGACCTCGAAAAGCAGGATGCCAGAGCTGCATATACAAGAGCATATAATGAGCTTTATCAAACAAAGAGCAGTATAGAATGCTGTGGTCCATCTGGCAGAGGGTTTCTGAACAGATTGAAAAAAAGACCCGGAAGAATTCTTCATATTGATTCGGCTCAGGATTTTATGAACCAATGTATGGATTTCTATAGACAGAGTAGAATTTCCTGTTACGGAAAATGGGTAAGCGAGGATAAGCAGCCATCTGTGGTAAAACAGTATTTGAGGGCTTATAAGCCAAATGTACTGGTGCTTACAGGACATGACGGTTTGAAAAAGAACGCAAAGAATTACAAATCATTGGAAAGCTATGCTAATTCTTCGTACTTTATTCAATCAGTTAAAATAGCAAGAGAGTATGAACCGAACCCGGATAGGCTTTGTATTTTTGCAGGTGCCTGCCAGTCTTATTTTGAAGCCATAATGGAAGCAGGTGCAAACTTTGCAAGCTCACCGAAAAGGGTTTTGATAAATGCTCTCGACCCGGCAATTGTTGCGCAAAAGGTTTCAATAACAGAGAATTCTACCATTCTTGATCCAAAATCCGTGATAGCCCTTACAATTACGGGAAGCAACGGTATTGGAGGAAAACAAACAAGAGGACAATACAAATAACAGTTTAATAGTAATAGTAAAAGGAGGCCTGCTTGCGCAGGCCTTGTTTTTATTTCAATTTATATTTTAGAAAAATTTTAGAATTTCTTTCGAGGAGTTTTATTCTTGATATCTATAATCAAATTGTAGCGATAAGGTACTTGATCTTTATGGTCAAATTTTAGAGATAAGGTGCCTGACTGAGCTATAAAAATTATTGATTGGAGAGATTGAAAATGAAGAACAAAAAATTAAAGCTTGGGATTTTGGTGATGGCGGCAGTTACATTATTCACCGCCACAGCATTTGCAGCGGGCACGGGAAACGAGGGTTATGAGACTCTAAAGCAAATAATGAAGGACTCAAGAGCAAAAGAAACTCTGACCAGTGCTTCGGTTGACGGTACGTTTAGTATATCCGACAACGGAAAGATAATCACAGAATTGAACGGCAGAGTAAAAGCCGACCACGAGGGTAAAGAAAGCAGTGGAAATGTTCAGATTAGTCTGAATGGAAAGAAGCAGGATCTTTCCTTCTTCAATAATGATGATGAAGTGTACCTGACTGACGAAACAAACACAAAATATTACAAGCTGGTCAACATGGAACATGACACATATGGAAAAAATATGGAATACAACAAAAAGGACTATGCAGGTGACCGCGAAATGGGAGCGGCCGAAGAAAATCTCCTTGATTACCTTGCAGGCGATTTGAAATCTCAGATTGAATTATCCCGGAATATTGACGGATCAAAGACAGTTACAATGGATCTGAATCAGAATGAGATTCCTATGCCCTTGAATTTATTAACAGCAGTGGCAGTTGGAAACAAAGGAATGGATTCCGGCAGAAATGACAGATCTGAAATAGACCAGGCACAAAAACAATTACTTATTGAAAAGCTTCCCTTCCTTAAAGATTATCTCGATATTGATAACAATTTAATGCCTGCTCTGAAGGAAAATGTAAAGTTATCAGCTCTGGTTTTAAAAGTGGATGTTGATCAGGATAACCAGATTAAGTCCTTTGAAGCCAGGGTCAGCATCACCGGTAATGATGCCGGGGGAGTATATCATGATATTACTTTGCAGGGTTCTGCAGCAGTCAGTGATATAAATAAAACAAGTGTTGACAAATTCAATATGGATGGAAAAAACGTTGAGATCATAAATGCTCAGGATTTTAAGTGCAGCAGAGAATAATATTCGGAAGATGGGATGGGATGGCATGTTACTGGAAGTTGAAAATTTAACCAAGAAATATCCCGGTAACCACGGCATAGAAGGGCTGAACCTCACAGTTTCAGAGGGTGAGGTTGTTGCCCTTCTTGGGCCCAATGGCGCGGGGAAAACTACTGCAATGAAGGCAATGATGGGTTTTTTTCCGGTTAGCACCGGCACAGTCACATATAAAGGTATTTCAATAACGGATAATCCGCAGGCAACAAAAAATGAAATAGGCATGATGATCGGAGATCCTTCACCATACCTTTATCTGACGGCATATCAATACCTGAGGCTGTATCAGAATCTCTACTTTAGTGTCACAGATGAGGACATTAATGCTGTTCTGGCGGTAACCGGTCTTGCGGACAGGAAGAACAGCAGGATCAAAACGTTTTCGACGGGAATGAAACAACGTATTTATCTGGCCAGGATATTGCTGACAAAACCAAAACTGATACTGCTGGACGAACCTTTTTCGGGGATGGATATAGAAGGCAGGGATCAACTGGTGCAATTGTTTAAAAAGATTATTAAAAAGTATAATACGGGGATTATAATTTCAAGCCACCTGATACATGATATTGAGGAGATTACTACCAGGGTTTGCATAATAAGTAACGGAAAATGGCTTACAACGGATACGGTTAATGAAATCAGGGGAATTTACCCGACTATTGAAAAGTATTATCTTGATACCATTTCTAAAAACAAGGAAGGGAGAACTGAAAATGAACAAGCTGATTACTTTTTCGGTGGATGAGTATAAAAAACTGTTTTATCAGAAAAAAACAAAAGTAATAATATCGCTTTTTGTGCTGTATTCAATAATAATTGGCATTGCCGGTCTGGTCATTGAAAATAGTACAGGAGTTAAAATAGTCCCACCCGCCAGGTTCCCGGCTTTTATCCTGGAACTGCTTACAGGTTTCATTCTGCCGGTTTTAACTATTTATATCAGCAGTGAACTTTTTGCAGCTGAATTTAAGGATGCCACAATAAAAAATCTATTTGCATTGCCTGTTACTAAATGTATAATATATTTAGGAAAAATACTTGCAGGAATGGCCCTAACTGCCACATGCCTTTTGACGCTGGGAATATCCGGCCTTTTGGTCAGCGTTGTGATTAACGGTACAGCTGCCATTGCAAGTATCGGAAGCATAGTTGTCAGCTATTTCGGAGCATTTATTTTTCTCTCGACAGTCCTGTTGATAGTGTCTCTTTTTACATTGGCAACAGGCAGCCCCAGTATGGCAATTGCGATGAACCTGCTGATCTGGATTGTCCTCGGTGTGGCTGGTACGTTTTTAGCCTCTGTCAGGCAATTTCTGCCAGCAAGCTTCAGCGGATGGTATCAGCCGCTGGTTAATGGAGGCAATTTGACGGCGGCATTACCTGCCTTTCTGTATATGCTTTCATATTGTATTATATTTGCGGTTGCCGGATTGATAATATTTGAACGGAAAGAAGTGTAATGGATGTCTCTAAGGGTTAAGCTGATTTTAACATATTTGATAATGCTGATTATAACCGTCGTTATTGTCATTGTGTTTGGAGTCGGCATTATTACCCATACCATGGGTCAAATAGTCAGGTCTGTCATAGGAGATCAGAGCGAGGAGTCGGCTATAAGCCGTGTGGTTGATGTTGTTGTGGATTTGCGGTATACCGAGAAATATTATCCGGATACCCTGTTACAGGACAGCTTTGCTGCAAATCTTGCAGAACAGGTAAAGACGTTTAACGGGTTCCTTCTGGTAAAAAACAACCGGCAGTACAAGGCTTATGGAACAGAGCTTACTGATGATAGCTTATATAGACAAATTGAGGCAGCCGGAGGGGCGAGATATACCGACAGACATGATTTATCTGTGAGCAACAGCAAAGTTATATGGAATAAGCAGGAGTATTTTGTTTTAAAATATGATTTTCAAAATATAGCTTCACTTGAGTATTTCTTTGTATTCAAACAGCCTGAAAAGGTTATCGGCCCCGGATATAATGTCCTTTTGGCTGTGCTGCTATTATTGGCTGCCATAATAATCGGCCCTTTGATGTGGATAATAACAAAGGATATCGTTATTCCGCTGAAAAAGCTGGATAACAGTGCGAAGGAAATAGCCAGGGGAAATCTGGACTTTCAGCTGCAATCAAATTCCAACAATGAAATAGGAAGTGTTATCCGCTCTTATGAAATAATGAGGTTTGAACTAAAAAAATCCATTACCAGTCAGCTTCAAATGGAGGAAAGCAGAAAACAGCTTTTTTCGGATATAACACATGACCTGAAGACACCGATTACCTCAATAAAGGGGTATATTCAGGGGATACGCGACGGTGTTGCAAACGACACTGAGAAACTGTCCAAATATCTGGATGTTATTTATACAAAGACAATTGATATGAATGCAATGATAGATGATTTGTTTTTATTCTCCAAGCTTGATTTAGGAAAAGAACCTTTCAACAAGGATTATATAGATATAGCGGAATTTTATAAAAATTGTATACAGGAACTGCATCTGGAGCTTGACGGCAAAGGGGTGGAACTGAACTCGGAATGCAATGTGCCCCCAGGTTTTAAAGTTCTTCTGGACAGTCAGAAAATCAAACGCGTCATACTTAATATTGTAAGTAATTCGCTAAAATTCATGGAAAAAGAATGCAGGCTGCTTAATATGGTGTTTGAGGAGCAAAACGGCTTTCTGGTTGTGAAAATAAAAGATAACGGCATAGGTATTGAGCAAAATGAGCTTGAAAAAATATTTGACCGCTTTTACAGAACGGATCCTTCCAGAAACAGAAATACAGGAGGATCAGGGCTGGGGCTTGCCATTACACGGCAAATAATAGAGCAGCATAAGGGTACAATCCGGGCCGATAGTATAAAAGGAGAATGGACTGAAATATCATTCAAAATCCCCAGGGGGGACACGGAGGTTAAATGAGTAAGAAGAGAATTTTAATTATAGAAGATGATCTGGCAATTGCGGAACTGGAAAGAGATTATCTGGAGATCAATAATTTCAATGTGATAATAAGCCAGAATGGAGCAAGCGGGCTTGAATTGGCCGTAAATGATTCTTTTGATCTTGTGGTTCTGGATTTGATGCTACCCGGAATGGACGGGTTTGAAATATGCAGGAGAATACGCTCCAAAAAGGAAATTCCAATACTGATGATCTCAGCACGTAAGGATGATATTGATAAAATAAGAGGACTTGGGTTGGGTGCAGACGATTATATCACAAAACCCTTCAGTCCAAATGAAATGGTTGCCCGCGTGAAAGCACATATAAGCCGTTTTGAAAAGCTGAGCGGGTCAGGGAGAAGCCATAAGCAGACCGAACTGATTATCAGAGGTCTTGCAATAAATCTTGATGCAAGACGCGTAACGTTAAATGGAGAAGAAATAATCCTTACAACCAAGGAATATGATCTTCTTCTTTTTCTTGCACAGAATCCCAACCATGTGTTCAGTAAGGAAACGCTGCTGGAAAGAGTTTGGGGAATGGACTATTTTGGCGACAGTGCAACCATAACTGTTCACATAGGTAAGATCAGGGATAAAATTGAAAGGGATAAAGATAGTGAACAGTTCATTGAGACAATATGGGGAGTCGGGTACAGGTTTAAAGTATAAATTCCTTGCCATAAAAAAAATGCCCGGCATAGCCGGAGCATTTTTAGGGGGTTAAAATGTATTTTGTGGGGTCAGTTATAGTTATTGCCTCTTTTGTAATTTCTTATACATTTTATTTGTGAAAAATTATAAATTTTTTGTGATATAATAACCAAAAAACCATAATACAAAAAACGAATTTTTACGTACAATTATTAATTAAGTTAAATAAAAATTGTATAAAAATTTAAAATTTAACTATTGTAAAATCGGTTAAAAATGTGAGGGATGTCTGTGAAAAAAAGAATATTTGCCATAGTACTGATACTTGTATTTATTTTTACTTCAACAGCCGGAATATATGCCAAGGCCAGGTCATTTGGCGGCGGCAGATCTTTTTCGAAGTCTTACAGCAGAAGCTATAAGGGTTCATCAAAGAGCGGCGGTCTGTTCAGTTCGTCAAAAGCAAAGAGCAGCAGCTCTAAAAGCTCCAGTTCTAAAAGCTTCAGCTCCAAGAGCTCCGGTTCAAGAAGTATACCCGGAACCTCCAAATCTTACAGCGGATCGTCCAGTTCAGGGTCCAAGAGCTTTGCAACAAAATCTGCTTCAAAAAAGTATTCCTATATGCAGGATACATATAAAAAGCAGGTATCAGGGAAAAATTTCAATACCTACAAGCAAAAGCTGAACGCTGAACAGCAAAAGGTTTATAATGATTCCATAAAACGTGATTTTGGAACCGGCTCAAGGAGGATGGGTTTTGAGGAGGCAATGAAAAGCAGGGCCTCTAGAATAAATTCCTTTGGGAGAAGACCTGTATTCGTAAATGTCAACACCGGAATGTTCGGAAGTCCGTTTTCTTACGGTTATGCTTTTGTGGGCCCATGGGATTTATGGTTCCTTATGAGAGCTTCTGAAATGTTCTGGTTCCATCATTGGCTTGAAATAGCACCGTATAAAAGCTATTTCAACCAGCAGGAATATGAAAAGCTTGAAAAAAGAGTAGAGGAGCTTGAAAAACAGGGAGTTCAGAGAGATCCCAACTATATCGATCCGGATACCGATTCCGATTTGCAGTTCTCTCAACAGTATCAGGAGGAGAATGTGGACAAGATTTACTACACCGATAAGTATTCCACAAACTCAGCGGGCAGCGGCACTGCTGTAGTAATCATTATTGTTTCGGCAGTGGTTTTGGTTATCGTGATCAGGAAATTGTCAAAACCCAAGCCAAAGAAGTCCCATTACAGCAGAATTTATTAAATTCCTGGGATGTTAATCATAATGGAGGAATTATGTTTGATTTTAAGAAAAAGAATGAAGCATCGGAAATATTAAATCCTTTAAATATCAATAAAAATTCGATGATAGAATTTGACCTCAAGGAACTGGAACTGGAAGGTTTCTTTACCTTTGAAAAAATAATACAGATGGATGTAGGACAGCGTCCCTACACCAGATATTTATTATATTCAAAAGTAGATGAAACAGAATACATCTTTGAGGTTTACAGCTCGCAGGAAGAAGAAGGGGCACCTGAAACCTATATGTATTTTTTGGATGATACGGTACCTTTCTCAGAGGAGTTTCTTGGTGTGGTGGGACAGAAGTACATCACCACTCCCGACGGCACCGAATATGAAAGATGCATTATGCCCGAGTACGATTACAGAATTGACGGTACACAGGGAACATTGAAGGTTCTGGATCTGAATACCGGTAAAATAACTAAAAAAGTTGAGGTTGAGGTATGGGACTATCAGAGAGAGACCGATGGTGTAACGGAGTACCTCAATATTGAAATGACGAAGGATGACGGAATGTTCAGAATATTTATAGGGCAGAGATTTGAAGGTGCACTTTACAAGGTGTACCAGGGTTTGGATAAAAATTAATTGATGGAGGAGATTGATATGCTAGAATACTTAAGCTTTTTTTTAAAGGATATTTCCTTTAGCTTTGTAATACTTACGGTTGGATTTATGCTTGGCTGGTTAATTTACAATCATATAGTTCTCCGGGATGTAAATCTTAAAGATGCCTTGTTTACAAGAGACAACCTGGCTGTTTGGATTGAGTTTATCGGAGCGTTTGTATTTCCGGTATTATATCTTGCGGGCCACGGAATAAAGGGTTCGGTTAGCGATAATATATTTATCGATTTAGCTGTATGCCTGGGTTATACAATTTTTTACATAGCGATTTTAACAATATTGAGATTGGGCTCCAGGTTTATGGTCAATTTTATTGATGCCAGCGATAAGCATGGGAAGATATGCCTTAACAAGGAAATCTGCGAACAGAAAAATATAGGGGCGGCCCTATTCTCAGTATCCCTTTCGGTAATATTTGTTAATGTAATTAAATTGATCGACTTTATTGATATAATCAATGGCCTTGGTCTTGAAATACTGATGGAAATTATGGTGTTCCTGGTATTTATGCTGGCTGCCCTGACATGCTATTCCTTTGTTTTGAGAAGAAGAACAACACTTTTCAAAGAATTGTTTGTTGATAACAATGCTGCGGCGGGAATTGGGCTTTTGGGTTTTGTATTTGCCGTTCAGACAATAATAGCAGGTGTGATGTCCTACTACAGCATGGACTTTGAATTGTTAAACGTGTCGGTAATTATCGCGGTAAGCCTTGCTATTTTCGGTATTCTTTCAGTGCTCTTCAAGCTCATATTTACAGGCATTGTCAAGGTGGATATCTGGAACGAAATATATGAACAGGACAATGTCGGTGCCGCTATAGGCCAGGTCGCACTTTATGTGGGTATTGCGGCAATAATAGTTAATTTTATCATGTAGTTAACCGCGGAGTATTGAATATAAATATCCTTCTGAGACGGATATTTGGTTAAACTCCCCACAATTCACATTTTATTAATATTTGTTATATAATTTTAACATTATTTCAGGAAAAACGTGGTATAATAATAAATGTAAAGCCATTATAAGCTTTTTCATTTTGTTCCTCCTTTAAACATATTGATTTGTTTTTTGTTAGTTTGGGCACCTATTTATCAGGAATTATTATAATTTATAATCTGAGGTGCTTTTTTTCTGCCATGAATAATAAAGCAAATAGCAATGTCTGAATTTAGATGATACAGACTACTAAAGGTTTCCCTTATACTCCGAGGGGGTTACACCAACAATTTTTTTGAATAACTTGCTGAAGTATTTAGAATCTGTATAGCCCACGGCTTCACAGACTTCATATGATTTGAGCCCTGTATTTTTAAGCAGTTCCTTTGCTCGGTTAATTCTGACGCCGGTCAGATATTCTATAAAATTCCGGCCTGTTTCCTTTTTGAACAGCTCACTGAAATACGAAGGATTTAAATAAACATAATTAGCCATGAGTTCCAATGAAATATCCTTATAGTAATTGGCTGCAATAAATTTTTTTGCCGATTCAACTGCATTATTATTGCCTGAGTCATTTTGCATATGATTGTTTACTATACTTTTGAACAGGTTTTTAAGATATGCTTTTGTTTCTTCAAGGGTTTCCATTCTTTTGAATTCTTCATATACCGAGTTTTGGTCAAAACCGTATAACTTGTTTTCCAGGGACACTTTGCAGTCAAGCTTTGATATAATGTCCAGCAGGAACTTCCAAAGGGTATTTTTTATAAGTACGGGTGTTGAGTCCTTATATGTGTCCAGCTGGATAAATATGCCGTCAAGTATTGACGAGGCGTTCTGAAAATTGCGGAGTTCAAGATTCAGTGAGATTTCCTGGGCAAGATCCTTGGATAGGGCTATTTCTCTGACTTTTATGTTTTGGATATCCTCATAAAACAAAACACACCCAAGACCGTAAATCATTTTGTATTTTATTGCCCTGACTGCTTCGGCATAAAGAGAGGATATCTTGCTTATACCGTGCTGCTGCGAGCTTACACCCGCTGAACAGGATACATTGAAATGTCTTCTCATCAGTTTTTGTATAATATTAAATACATCAGTAATATATTCTTTTGTTAAATAAGCATCGTTATTAAATAATATATTTATTTCATTATCGTCAGGCACCTTGCAAAGGCAATACCCCTTTAGATATTTTTTAGCGACTCTGTTCAAGGATGTTTTGAGCGCAGAAACAAGAGAAAATATTTGAGGCTTTGTCAAGTCGGCGGTTTTTGCCCTGTAGTCATCCATAGAGATTGTAATAACACCAAAAACAGGCTTATCAAATACAAGGCCTAGATGCCTGCTCTGCTTATTGAATTCATCTATTGTCAGGGATATCCCTTTTAAAATATCTGATAAAAAATTTTCGCGCAAAAGATTAAAGCCGGCCTCATGCTGCATTTTCAACAGCTGATCGGATGCCTGTTTTTCCCGTTCCATATATATGGCTTCCTTTGCACTGTTCAAAACCTCCAGGAGATAAGCTTCTTCTATGGGTTTGAGCAAATAATCAAAAGCTCCCAGCTTCAGAGCTCTTTGGGCGTATTCAAATTCGTCATATCCGCTTATAAATACTATTTTGAGATAAGGATTTAATTTTATTACCTCTTTCATAAGTTCAAGACCATCCAATTCAGGCATGCGGATATCTGTCAGCAAGATGTCAGGCTGTGAATCAAGTACCAGATCCAGAGCTTCCTGACCATCCGAGGCTTCACCCGAAATAATATAGTCTTTGTCACTTGAAGAATATATGACATCTTTGATTATTGCGCGGATCCATTTTTCATCATCAGCTATTAATATTCTTATCAAGACAAACTCCCTCCCTGACTGCGGGTATTTTAATTTCTACACGGGTTCCGACCGACTCTTCACTAAAATATTTCAGGCCATATTCATTCCCATAAAACAATTTTATACGGGTATTGACATTTTTAATTCCTATACTGTCACTTCCCGAATTGTCACTTTGCAGGGATACCGGATCAGTCTGCACCTCCTGAGTTAAAAGGTCGTTTAGCATAGCAACCGTATGTCCGGGAATACCAATGCCATTATCAGATATTGTTATTATTATATTTTCATCTATTTTTTCGCATTTGACAGTTATGCACCCGTTGGTCTTCCTTTTTTTGAGACCATGATTTATGGAGTTTTCCACCAGCGGCTGCAGCAGAAGCTTCAATATTTTATATTCATAGAGGCTTTCAGCAATAAAATATTCAACATTGAACCTGTCACCAAACCTGAAATTCTGAATAATGATATAATTGTTTATATGGTCTATTTCGTCCTTTAGACTGACGATATCCTTGCCCTTGATATTGTATCTGAAGAGGTTTGAGAGGGATTTAGACATTAGAGCTATACTGTGAATACCCTCGGTTATGGCTACTCCTCTTATGGACTCAAGAGTATTATATAAAAAATGAGGATTTATCTGAGTCTGCAAAGCCTTTAATTCTGCTTCCTTTTGACTGAGTTGGGCGGAGTAGACTTTTTCAATCAGATATTTCATATTTTTTGCCATGTTATTAAAACCTTCGGATAAAAATCCTATCTCGTCCTTTGTATGGATGTCAACAGTGGCTGAAAGATTTCCTTTTTCCAATTCTGACATTGCCCTGACCAACGATTTTATGGGCTTTACCAGCTTGTTGGCAAAACCGAAGGACAGGAAAAGAATAACTGCAATACATATAACAGTGGTAATTAATATATACTTTTTCAACAAACCGGAATCTGTCAATATGGTATTAAGGGGTGTGATATTTACAATTTTCCAGGAGGAATAGGGGGAGGTATAGAATACGATAAACATATCCCTTCCGTTAATGTTTTCAGTGAATGTCCCCTGGGTTTTCGAAAAGATGGTTTTTGAAAAACCGGCATTAAAATCTCTCATCAGAAGATTGGAATTTCTGTTAAATACTATTTTCCCTTTATTGTCCAATATATACAGATCACCCGAGGAAAGGGCGGGGTCCGACTCGCTGTTGATCTGCCTGTCTATAACACTGTAGTCCATATCAACCCATATGAGTCCCACGGTTTTTTCCGGATTCAGGCTTTTCAGAGACCGTGAAACTGAAAAAACCGTCTTGGGATTATTCAACACGTGATACTGAAGATGAGTACCTATTATGTTTATTTTGCCTGATTTGGCCAGAGTATCCTTATACCAGGGTTCATTCCTGAAATCATAAAGACTTTTTGGGCTTCTCCCTCTGGCGTAAAAAAAGTTACCGCTTGTATCAAAGAGATATAATCCGGATATCTCATTCCTTAAGCCTATAAGGTTGGCTATAAGTTTGTTTATTTTATCGGACACATCCACTTTCTCCAATTCGGATAAAGTATTATATTGCGCAAGATAGGTTTTTATATCATCATTTCCAACTACATAGGAGGTAACGCGGTCCATTTCCGTTATGTAATAGTCTATATTTCTGCTGATTTGTTTCATAGTATCCAGTGAATATACCGATACATTGCGCTCGATTATTTTGGAGCTTTGAAGGTATGCAAGTTCACCCAGCAGGAGAAAGGGTATAACTACCAGAATGAGAAGTGATAGAAAAAACTTTTCTCTCAGACCAAGACTACTCTTGCGTAATATTAGCTTTTCACGTAACATTGCAAGCTTTTGCAGCGACATACTTGTTTCACCTTTTCATAAATGTAGATTATTCTGCGTATTTTTATATATTTATCTACCGGTAAATCATTGCCATATAAAAGTTCTATGATATTGATAAAAATTCCTGCACCTGAGATTTTTTAAAGAAAAGAAACAAAAAAACTGCACCATAATGCCGAAGATTATCCCCTTATAAAAGCAGGCAGGCAATGCTACAATGCAATTATGATATGCATATCGGAACAATAAATGATTACAGGGAGGACAAATATGAAAAAAATAGTAGCTTTAGCTCTCACGGTTTCAATGGCATTGACTATGGCCCTGGCCGGCTGCGGAAAATCCGGGGATACAACCGGCCAAAGCAGTCAGGAAACTACCAGTCAAGCTGCAACGTCCGCGGCACAGGGGAAAAGTGAACCTGTTTCACTTAAATTTATGCATTATCAATCAGAAGGTCAGGAAGTATTTACAAAGATCGTTGATGATTTTACGGCAGCAAATCCAAATATAAAAATTGAGGCCGACCTGAGCGGAGGAGACCAGTACAAGACCATACTCAAGACCAAGTTTGCGGCAGGTGAAGCGGCCGATATTGTGGGTGTGCATCCGGGAATGGCTTATGCCATTGCTTTTGCAAAGGCAGGCTATCTGGAAGATTTGACAAATGAAGCTTTTATGAAGGATATTGATGAAGGTGCGAAAAGAATGGCAACAGATAGTGGTAAAGTATATGCATTGCCCATTGACGCATCATATATAGCAACACTATACAATAAAGATATATTTGCCAGAAATAATTTATCTGTCCCCAAAACATGGAAAGAGTTTCTGGATGTGTGCGGGAAGCTGAAACAGAATAATATCACACCAATTGCAATTGGAAACAAGGATTTATGGGTTACTCAGATAATTCCCTTTGCTATTGCGCCTACCGTTATTTATTCCGGTAATATAAATTTTGACAGTGATATGTACGCCGGTAAAACCAAGTTCAATGGCCCGGAATGGCAGAAGATACTTGAAATGCAAATGGAACTTAATAAAAACAAGTACTTTAATGACGGCATACTCAGTACCACATATGATCAGGCAAATGCTCTTTTTGCACAAGGTAAGGCGGCTATGACCGTTATGGGTACCTGGGTATTAAATCCAATTAAGGAAATGAACAAGGACATTAACATCGGCCTGTTTGTGTTCCCTGCTTCGGAAGATGGCAATAACTGGGCCAGTTCGGCTGTAGGCGGCATGCTTGGAATCTATGCCAATTCACCTCACAAGGCCGAAGCTAAAAAGTTCCTTGAATTCTTTATGTCAAAGGATGTATACAGCAATTATCTCAGAAGTACATCAAATTTTCCGACTGTAAAGGGCGTGACTGTTGATTTTGATCCTGCAGCCCAGGAACTTTCTTCACAGGTTACAAATACATATAACTTCCTCGACCAAAATTGGCCGGCAGGTGTCCAGGATACTCTTTTCAAAAGCATACAGGAAAACTTTGCAGGCAAAGATACAAAGACTGTTTTGGAGCAGCTTGACAAGGAATGGGCAAACAGGACCAAAAATTAGGAAATAACAAAATAAACAATAACAAAAATAAGCGGGCTGTCAGTATTAGCTGGCAGCCCGTATTCATAAGTCTGCAAAGGTGGAAAAACAATGAAAAGGTATTCAAGCGACAATGTGTATTGGACATTATTTCTGGCACCGGCACTTTTGATACTGTCTTTTTTCTTCATCATTCCTGTTATCGGAGGTTTTGTCTACAGCTTGACCGACTGGACGGGAATAAGCAGGGAGATAAATTTTGTCGGGATTGATAATTTTAAAAACCTGTTATTTAATGATGACAAATTCTATATTGAAGTATTCCATACACTGATATTCTCCATATGCATTACAATTTTTCAGAATTCAATCGGTCTCATCCTTGCATTGTTTTTGGATAAGGAATTCAAGGGGAGAAATTTTTTCAGAATGATCTATTACCTTCCGGCAGTTTTAAGTCCTTTGGTTGTGGGATATGCGTGGTCTTTCATATTTAATCCCAACATGGGTGCTCTTAATAATCTGCTCGATAAAACAGGCTTTGGATTTTTAGCCCAGGACTGGCTCGGAAACGCAAATATTGCCCTGTTTTCAGTAATATTTGTTATTGTATGGCAATATGCGGGTTATTCCATGATAATTTACATTGCGGGTCTTCAGAACATTTCATTGGACATTTATGAGGCGGCAGCAATTGACGGGGTAGGCAAATGGCAGAAATTCAGGTATATAACCTTTCCGCTCCTGGCACCGGCCTTCACAATAAATATTCTTCTGACAATAATAAGCACATTAAAATCCTTTGACCATATATTTGTTATGACCAAAGGCGGGCCCGGGTATGCTACCGAGGTTATTAGCACACGTCTCTACAGTGAGTCATTCACATACAACAACATGGGGTATGGATCAGCAATATCCGTGATGTTATTCCTGATAGTCACGTCAATATCACTTATACTGCTTAAATTCTTGAGAAACAGGGAGGTGGAGTAATGAAGCTAAAAACTAAACATGGTTCCAAATTCTTATTTTATATATTATTAAGTGCTATTACCATCTTCTTTCTTTTTCCCATATACATTATATTCATTTCTTCAATAAAGTCCCAGATGGAGATATTTTCTTCACCCTTCAGCCTGCCGTCTCAATTCCAGTTCGGCAATTATATAAGGGCATGGGAAAAGATGAATTTTGAAATTGCATTGGGGAACAGTGTTTTTATAACGGTGTGTTCCATTATCGGTCTGATATTTTTCGGATCCATGGCGGCATATGTATGTGCAAGAAACGGAACAAAATTGGTGAACATTATCTTTGCTATTTTTATCAGCTGTATTGTAGTACCTTTTCATACAGCTATGACACCGCTGGTCAAATTTATGTCCGCATTAAAACTCTATGATTCCTATTTCAGTGTAATCATGGTATATATAGCAATTAACCTGGCATTTACTGTTTTTTTATACACAGGTTTTATTAAAGGAATTTCCATCGAACTGGAGGAGGCAGCTATTGTTGACGGATGCTCAAGACTCGGAATCTTCTGGAGAATAGTCTTCCCCTTGCTTACGCCCATAACTGCAACAGTTGCAATACTTAATTCTCTCAATGTGTGGAATGATTTTCTGATCCCGCTGCTGTTAATATCATCACCGGCCAAGAGAAATATCCCAAATGCGCTTTTTGCTTTTCAGGGGCAGTATAACAACAAATGGGATATGGCTTTTGCGGCTTTAATCCTGTCAATAATACCAATTGTAATTTTTTATCTGCTGCTGCAGAAAAAAATAATAAAAGGTATAACTCAAGGTTCGGTTAAAGGATAAGGAGCAGCAAAATGACAAGTTTTAAAACGGGTGCCTCTAAAATACCCCAAAAATTTGATTACGGAACAGATAAAGAAAAAAGGGAAGACTGGAAAGCCCGGTGGATCTGGAAATCAGCTCATATCAGTCCAAACAGCTTCGCATACTTCAGAAAAGAGGTGGAAATAGAAGATGCACCATGCCGCGCCAGGGTATTTGTATCCGCACATAACCATTTTAAGCTCTATGTAAACGGTAATAACGTTGGAGGCTTTGTTACGCCTGCACCTTCTCACCCTGAAAAATCAAAATATTATCTGATTTATGATATAAAGGATATACTAAAAAAAGGGAAAAACATACTGGGCGCAATTGTACACTATATCGGCGGGGACGGGCAGAACTATGTAAATGGCTATCCTGGATTCATACTGCAATTTGAAATTACAGATAACAACGGGCGGGTGTCAGTGGCCTGTGTGACCGATAAATCATGGAAGGTACTAAAAGATACGCCGTACACCGACAGTGCCTGCTTCCAGCAGAACAGGAGAATTTCATCGGTTGAAATATATGATGCGGCTGCTGAACCCACAGGCTGGCTTACCGAAAACTATGATACCGCAGGGTGGGATTATGCTGTCTGTTCACAGGCCGAACGGGACAGCTGGCAGCTGACCAGGCAGAAAATACCTGAGGGGAGGATTGACGAAATAATTAACCCGTATGCTGCCGGTGTACAGGAACCGGGGCTTCAGGTGTTTGATGCGGGGAAAATAATTTCCGGATGGCCGGGACTGGAACTCAGAGGTGTAAAAGGAACAACTGTGCGTATGAGGTATTCGGAGAATATTGATGAACACGGCAGGGTGGGTCATAATGTGGCAAATGAAAGTTCTGATACATACTATGATGAGTATCGCATGCGCGGAGATGAAATGGAAAGCTGGAGTCCGGATTTTTCCTATAAAGCCTTCAGATATATTGAAGTGACAGGATACCATGAAATAATTACTCCAGGACAAATAAAAGCTGTTTCCGCGCATACCGGCATAGAATGCAAAGGCAGCTTCAGCTCTTCAAACCGGCTTTTTAATAATATATATGAGGCGTGTATAGCCACTCAGAAAAACAATATGCTGGGACAGCTTGTGGACTGTCCTCACAGGGAACAGGCACAGTATATTGCCGATTCGGATATGCAGGCTGAAACTTTATGCTATAATTTTTCCGCAAGAAATATCCTGGAAAAGGTACTGAGTGATTTCAGGGACTGCCAGTTTGAGGACGGTACATTTCCCTTCGTATTTCCTTCTAATTTTGAAAATTCCGACTTTAATATAAAGATACCTGAGTGGGACTTGCATTATTGCACTTTGATGTGGAAGATATATAGCAATTATGGAGACATAAATACCTTAAGGGAGTATTACGGGCCGGCAAAAAAAATGCTGGAGTATTATCTGGGGTTAATTGACGTCAATACGGGACTGGTATTAAAGTGCTCCGACAGATGGCATATAAGCGACTGGCCTTACCCCGACATTGATCAGCAGGGAAGATGCCTTACAGTTCAGAATTGCAAAATATACAACGCAATGAAGATTATGTCTGAAGCAGCCGGATTGCTAGGGCTGGAAGAAGATCCACCCTTTTATGGACAGAGGGCTCAGGAACTGAAAAATTCCATAGTGAAATACCTTTATGATCCTGATAACAAGCTTTTTTTCGATTCCATGGGCAGCGGCGAAAGTCATCAGGGAACAAATGTTATAGCATATCAGTATGGATTGGTGCCTGAAAAGGACAGAGCTGTTTTACTCGAACATATTGTTAGGGAAGGTATGGGGTGTAAGACCCTGTTATCCCTTAATCTGTTTCAGGTGCTCTTTGAAAACGGCAAAGGGGAGCATGCCTTGAAGATGCTAAATAGTACCCGGTATCCGGGCTGGGGCTATATGATAAGCAAGGGAGCAAAAACAATATGGGAAGGCTTCGATGATATTGAATCCCATTGCCATGCCTGGAATGCGTATCCCGCAAGACTTTTACAGGAATATATACTGGGTGTCAAGACGCTTTCTCCAGGATTTAAAGAGATTTGTATTGCCCCCTTTTTTGCCGGAGGTATGGATTTTGCCCGGGGGAATGTTTATACCGCCAGAGGCAATGTATTTGTAGGCTGGAAAAAGGATTCATATGGTATAAAGCTGAATATTGAAATTCCTGGTGCAATACCCGCAAGAATTCATATTCCCCGGGAATTTCACGGTAAGACCTCAGTTTACATGGGTTCAGCAGCCGGAGATGAAAAACTTGTATGGAAGGATGGAAGCTTCACAGGGAACCGGCACTTTAACTTACAAATATTTACCGTTGAGTGAAAAAGTAAATTCCACTGCATTTCTAAATTCTACAGTGAAAAGTAAATTCCATTAAATCAAGTGTTTGAGTTACATTTTTGTTGTTTAAATATAGTATAATAAAAGTACAGAAATGCTCGGAAGAAAAAATTGCATGGCAAACAATCGACTGGAAGATTTCGTGAAAAACTAAATTCCACTCGAAAGGAAGTTGATATTGAGGTTTCTATCCGC
>JAEWJR010000036.1:0-83416 GCA_023386445.1 Bacillota bacterium
TGTCTGCCTTGAAGCTGACAGGTACATCCGGGCCTGTTGTCTGAGTCAGTTCCGTACTCCAATCACTCACACCATTTGTATTTTTTGCCCTGACAAGGTAGCTATGCTGAGTATTTGGCAAAAGTTCAGTATGCTCATATAACGTCTTTGCATTAGTACTTACAACATTGCCGTCTGCCATCATTTCATAGCTTTGAGCTCCGTCAACCTCATCCCAGGCTATTATTATTGAATTGCTCTTTGATACGGCTGTTATTCCTGCCGGAGCTGCCACATTGGTAAATGCAGATATCTTATCAGTCCAATCACCAATATTTTCATTATCCTTTGCCCTGACCATATAAGTGTGCATGGTATTGGGAGCAAGGTCCGTATGACTGTATGTATTTGTGACTACATTGTCAATGATTTTTCCGTCCGCCATTACATCATAGCCGGTTGCTCCGTCAACTTCCTCCCACCTGATATCTATTGATATGCTGCTGGAAGTTGTCGCTTCCAATTTCGCGGGCTTTCCGATCTTTGTTGTTTTAACACTGGTATCGCTCCACTCTCCGGCTTCACTGCCCTTATATGCCCTTACCCTGTAGGTATGCTTAATGCCGGAATCAAGTGCAGTCTGTGTATATTCCGTGTTTGCATCCAGTTTAATTTCGGTGCCATCTATTTCAAGGCCATATCCATCAGCACCAACTACCATATCCCATTCGACTTTCACTTCATTTCCACTTACTGTAACCTTTAAGTTTGCAGGTGCAGCGAGTAATGTTGATTTCTTTAATTCCTCTGTCCATTCACCCGTAACATTGCCATTTCTGGCCCTGACCCTATAGATATGTTCTTCATTTCTGCCAAGGTTATCATGCAGAAATTCCGTTTTATTATCGTTATAGATTACAGTCCCATCCACTTCAATGTCATAACCTGACGCGCCCTCCACACTGCCCCACCTTAATGATATTGCACTGCCTGAAACTGCTGATACTTCAAAGTCATCCGGTATAGAAGGCAATGTAACTCCTGTGACTTGCTCACTCCATTCACCTGTTCCATTTTCATTCTTTGGCCGTGCCCTATAAGTATGGGTAGTATTTGGCTTGAGGTCTGAATGAAGATATTCGTTTGTATCCAGCTCAATTACCTGGGAACCGTCTATCTCCAATTCATATGAGGCAGCACCTGCCTGCGCCTCCCATGTGACCTTTAATTTGTCATCCCAGCACTTAAGCTGCATATTCAGCGCAGAATCAGGCAAAGTGGATTTGACAACCAGTTCGCTCCATTGTCCTGCTCCGCTTGAATTTTTTGCTCTTACGCGATATGTCCTCTGAGAGTTTGACTGTAAGTCATATTGCGTGTATGTAGTGCTATTCAAATTATCCTCAGGTGAACCATAAACTTCAACATCATAACCTGCTGCTCCCTTCACAGGATTCCAACTCAAAGTTATAGTTGATTTTGTGGAGCTTGTTGATATAGCCTCAGGTGTTTCAGGCAATGTCCAGATTTCATATAACTCTGACCATTCTCCGAGCAGAGCATCGCCTTTTGCCTGAATTCTAACAGATTTCATGGTACCCGGCTCAAGACCTTCTATCTTATATGATGTCTGTTGTCCGTTGTCAAATCTATCCCCGTCGACCTCTATAAAATATTGCCTGGCACCTTCGATTTTATCCCATGAAATAGAGATGGCACTTTCAGATGCAGTTTGAACCAGCTTAAACTTATCGCTTATTGGTACTATTCCTGTGACATAATTACTCCAGGGACCTGCTATTATGGCATTTCTGAGCCTAACTCTATATGTATGCCTGGTCCCGGGTATCAGGTTTAAATTTGTATAGGTATTTGCTGTAATGTTTCTAACCAGGACCCCGTCTGTTTCAACTTCATAACCTGTACAACCGATTGCTTCATCCCAGTCAAGTGTTATTTGCCTGTCCGACTCTGCAATTTTGAGATTCAGAGGTGCGGCTATGGGCTCTACACCATAAACCAACTTATCATTAATGTATCCTGTTACTCTGTTATAATCGGCATAGGTGTCACCGGATTTTTTGAAGGAATAGTCGTCAGTTTGAATAAATTCAGATTTATCCTTTTTTTCTATCCTGCACTGCAATTCAACAACATCATTTTGATTTAATAATCCCGCACCTTCCTTAAAGGTGATTTCAAGGCAGTAATCCACCCCATCCGTTTTACCGGGAATTTTTACAAATCTCCCTGTCACATTGCCATTGCATATATTTGACAGATCACAAAAAAAGTTTTGTTCACTTTCCCCATTTACTGTATAGTAATATCTGATTTTTACACTCGATAGTTTAATTGGGGTATTTCCGTTATTATACAGCTTGTATCTCGGAAACAGAGTATTTATATCGGAGGATTTATTAGGGCTGTACGTCTCAAGCTTTATTGCTTCCAAAACCTTACTTCCCTGCTTTTCTCTGACAGTTTTTATCTTCTGGTAGCCGTTATTGTTTTTATCCTTGGCATTAACGGGATAAGAATTCGAACTGCCGGATTCCTCGGCCATAACGGTACTGCCTACAGCAACCGTTTGAAATAACATAATTACACTCAATAATACCGCCAGCTTTTTATAACGATTTTTCACGCTCTTTTCCTCCATTAATAAAAAGATTAGTGTATGCAGTCACTCTAAAATTAAGGAACAATCGTTATCGGCACATCTTCAAAACCGCCAAATGGCATACCAGACTTATATGTCAGCTGAGAGTCACTATCCAAATTGTCATGAATTGATGCTGAATAGGTAAGTGACGCCGTCGACCAGTCAATCTTTGATAATTCAACCGGTACATTTTTTGGGTTTATCACTATTTGACCGTTATTATTAAAGACCTTCCCTCTCAAAGTGTAACCGACCCCATCAACATTCAAGGTAAACAAACATCCGAAAATACCACCGTCACTATACAAACTGTTAACCTGCGGAAGATTCACTTTAATTGAATTGGTACTGCTGCTGTAAGTTATGGAATCAGGCGTTACACCGGCTTCCTGGGTAGTACCTGGAGTTATTTCTATGGCTATTTTAAAATTAACTGTTTCTCCGCTGAAGTTTGTAGCCGTTGTCCCGTCTTTAGGCACTGGTGTTAACATAATAAAGTACTTGTCACCCTCGGAAAGCGAAGGAACATCGTCCAAACAAATATACAGTTTATGATAATCTCCTGAATTGCTCCAGATTCTGAGAACATCCGATTCAGTATTCACAGGTGTAGAATGCTGGCGGTCAGGTCCCTTGTCTATGGTAAAGTCATAAGAATTGTAGTCCAATAAAGCAAAGTTCATTTTTATATAGATGTATTTCCCCTGGCTGGACACAGCTGTGTCATTTGATGAAATGCCATAGTTTACAGTTTTTACAGGTATATTTAAAAAGCTTTCCACCTTGTTCGGTACAGCAGCAATATCCTGTAGTGAGTCTCCCTGATATAGTTTGTTATAGCTTATTGTCAAATCGTTATTAAAATCATTTATACCGTCAACTGAAAGCTCCACAGTCCCCTTATCCGGGGCAATGTTCCTTAAGTTGATTCCGGTTATGCTTATTGCTCCCGGGCTTGTTGTATCACCGTCTGTTGTAATAGCTCCTGGGCTTGTAGTATTATTAGTTATTGTAAAAGCACCGAGCTCAGGTATTGAGCCGGTATTTAAAGCTTCATCAAAGTAGAGGGTTATTTTATTGTAGCTCCTATTTATGTATATACCGTTGTTGTATATGACCGGAGCGGTATTATCCTGCTGAGCAGTGTCGGCAGACAGAAATTCTATCATTACGGGTTCTTGAGAAATGACACCTGTGCTTCCCTTCAGAACAAAATACATCTTAATGTTATTAATACCTTTAACCGTAACCTGGGTTGCTACCTCATGCTCATTTGTGTCGCATATTTGGAGTAAAGGTGCCTCATCGGCCTCAACCAGGCCATCTTCTGCGCCGCAATGACCGTGCATGACTTCTTCTGATGTAGCATCAAAAAGTGGATTCATCTGATTTACAAGCATAAATACATCTATTGGATTTTCATTGCTTGCATCCTTAAGTTTTACTATCAGTTTTATTTTTTTATCGCCGGTCACCGAAAACTTCGGATATCCTTCTTCAAATCGTTCATCTAACGTTACCGGCTTGTTCCACCCACTCCATTTGGCATATAAAATAATGTTTGAAGTAATAGGTGTATTCTGATTAAATTCAGTTGTCAGATCTTTGTCGGTGAACCATCCCATAAAAATATATCCGCTGTATGAAGGAGCTGACGGTAAGGTTATTTTTTCTCCGCTCAATACCGACATAGCGGGGACAGCTGTACCACCATTAGCTTGAAATGTAACAATATAACTCGTTTTAGCCGAAGACTGATTTGAGGATGAGGAAGGCGTTGAAGAAACAGCATTGCTTTCAGAAACTTTTTTTCCATTGATAACTGAATCTGCACCCTCAGCAACCGATATGCTTTTTATGTAAGCTCCGCCTTTTAATATGCATTTTTGATTAAGCTGCAATTTTTCTATCGTACCAGTTGCTTCAATAACAATATCTTTAGCATTATTTATAACAAGCTTGAATAATCCATACAATTTGACAATGTGCCCTTTTGGTATACTTGAAGATATTTCAACACACCTTATTTCTCCGGATTTTAAATCTCTTGAATCTATCGTTGCACCACTATTAAGCAAAATCTTTTCAATAGCAGTAGTTCCTGATGCTGTAAGACTTATTTTTCCGTCAGCTTTATTTATTGTTACTGTACCCGATACTGAAGAATTTCCAATATATACATTGGCTCCGCCTTTTACAATAATATCTCCGTTTATTTTCACATTTTCAAGGCGTACATTTCCGTCGGCAGCTCCCTGGGAAATAATAACATTCCCATTTACAGTCATATCTTTAAGGGTAATGCCGGGGTTGTTGATAATGATATTTCCATTAACTATTTCGCTATTATATATACCTTCTTTGGAATAGATTACTTTAATGCAATTATCAAGTATGGTAACAATTTCGGCACGGGTAATATTGGCTTTTGGGTTAAACCTTTTTTTCTGATCCCCGTTTACATAACCATTACCAGCCATTGCATTCACACTGGATACAGCCCAACTGGAAATTTGGGAGGAATCGCTGAACTTCAAATAGTCATTTTCTGTGTTTGCTTTTATTGAAAATGCATTTACAAGTATAGCAGCAGCTTCTTCACGGGTAGCATTATCCTTTGGACGGATTTCTTTATTGCTTCCGTTTATAATCCCTGCATAATTTGCCTTTAATAACGCATCCGTATAAAATTTCTGATCAAGATCAGTAAAGGTATTCTCAGCTTTATCGCGGTATTTCATTATATTGTTTATGACAACAGCGAGTTCGCCCCTTGTTATAAAGTCATTGGGGCGAAACTTATTATCATAACCTGTAAAAATACCGAGGCCTGTCCATCTGTCAATTCTATCCTTGGCCCAGTGAGATTTAGTATCAAAATAATTGGATGCGACTACGGGAGAAATAGTAGATGAAATCACAACACAAGCAATCATAATTACAGACAACAGTTTCTTTACACTCCGACTCATAAGCTGACCTCCAGATATTTAATGCTGCTTTGTGAAATACAAAATGTTATAGAATTAAGCTATATTTACTTTTTATCACAAATTTTATTGAATTAATGAAATATAAAACATTTGTTTTAATAATGGCCATTTTATCATATTATAAGTAAACAAGTCAATTTATGTAAATAAATTTTTTGTAAAAAATTATAAATTGAAATAGCTTATTTATCTTTGTAGAAAGAATATTTATATAAAAAATAAGACCCAACGATATGAAAATCGTGGGTCTTATTTTATGTCAATGAATTATATTCATCTACTCCGGCCTTATTCCGTTATTCAGCCAGTCGGCGAACTGGTTTTCAGTTATGATGCTGATGCCCAGTTCCTTTGCTTTTTTATTTTTTGACGAACCCGACAGGTTGTCGTTATTTATCAGGTAATTGGTTTTTGAGGTCACTGAACCCGTTACCTTTCCGCCCTTTGCTTCTATAAGCTCCTTCAGCTCGTCACGGTTTTTAAACTGCTCAACAGAGCCGGTTATAACAAAAACAATATTCTCAAATATCTGTTCTGTTTCAGCAGCCTCGATGATTTCAAATTCCAGTTCTTTAAGCAGATCCGCAAGAATTATCCTCTTCTTTTCGTCGGCAAAAAACCTTACAAAGGCATCTGCCATAACGTCACCGATTCCGTTTATTTCGATCAGCTCCGAAAAGACTGCATTCCGTATGGCATTCCAGTCATATTTAAAGTTCCTGCATATCAATTTTGCATTGGATAAACCTACGTTAGGTATACCAAGACTGTAAAGAAGTCTTACGACAGTTGTATTTCTGGCTTTATTGACCGAAGCTACCAGCTTATTGAAGGACTTTTCACCAAAACCCTCCATTTCAATAATCTCGTCTTTAAATCTATCAATATGAAAGATGTCTGCCAATTCCTTGATCAGACCTTTTGCAATAAGCTTTTCAATTGTTGCTTCGGACAGACCTTCAATATTCATGGCATCCCTGCCCACAAAGTGGGTAAAGGATTTGATCTGCTTTGCAAGACATTCGTCATTTATACAGTACAGAAACTTGACACCGTTTTCCTGCCGCAGTTCGGTTCCCCCCCGACAGACCGGACAATGCTCCGGAATATCTGTCATTCCGCTTCTTGTCAGGTTTTCAGATATCTGCGGAATTATCATATTTGCCTTATAGACTCCTATAGTATCCCCGATTCCCAGTTCCAGACCTTCCATAATACTTATATTATGGATACTGGCTCTGCCGACTGTCGTCCCCTCCAGCTCCACAGGTTCAAATATTGCAATAGGATTTATAAGCCCTGTTCTTGAGGCACTCCATTCTATTTCCAGAAGCCTGGTTTCTTTTATTTCATCACGCCATTTAAAGGCAATGGCATCACGTGGGAATTTTGAGGTTGAGCCAAGGGATTCTCCATAAGCAATGTTGTCAAGGATTAAAACAAGACCATCGGACGGGAAGTCATTTCCTTCAATACGGTCAAAAAACCACTGTACGGAGTCTTCAATATTTTCTGAATTGACCTCTTTAAATTCCACAACATCAAAGCCCTGATCCTTGAGCCATTTCATCTGAGCCAGCCTTGAATTGTTGTATTCCGCATAATCGGCTTTAACCAGTGAGAAAGCAAAAAAATGTACGTTTCTCTCTGCGGTAATTTTGTTGTTCAACTGGCGTACCGAACCACTGCACAGGTTTCGTGGATTTTTATATTTTGCATCCACATCTTCTATATCATTATTTATCTTCTCAAAATCCGAATAGCGGATTATTGCCTCTCCTCTCAATATCAGAGTATCCTTGTATGCAATATTGACTGGAAGGTTCTTGAACACTTTTGCGTTATTGGTAATGACTTCGCCGATTTCTCCGCTCCCTCTGGTAACAGCTTTGACCAGATTTCCGCCCTCATAGGTGAGTACTATGGTCAGCCCGTCCAGCTTCCAGGAAAGGACGCCTGTCTGATCGCCAAGCCATTCCTTCAAATCTGAAACCTCTTTTGTTTTATCCAGCGAAAGCATGGTTTTTTCATGCCGTTCCTTCGGAAGGTTTGACAGCACCTCATAACCGACATTTATTGTAGGACTGTTTGATAAAACAATCCCTGTTTCCTTTTCCATCTCTACAAGTTCATCATAGAGCCTGTCGTATTCAATATTGGGCATAATCTCCCGGTCTTCCATGTAATACGCCCTTGCAGCCTGATTCAATATTTCAATTTTATCCTTCATTATCTGAAGTTTGCTATCCATCTCGGTTCTCCTTAAAATGTATTATAAATGTATTATAATAGTCTGTCCTCAATACCGTTTGGCCGACCTTCCCGAACCGCCCTTTTTTCTGAACAGAATGACATAAACTGCAAAAATCGATATAGCCAGCCATAATACTCCCCAGACTACGGCAGGTATATGTGTAAGTCTGGCTATAAGCACTGCATCTGTGACAGGCATCTGTCCGACCCGGAACAGGCCGAACATGTCGTTTACCTGAAGCAGTACGGTATCTACGAAGGTATCATATATTGCATATGTAACACTTCCTATGCCTATTATTTCAATAACCCAATCGTGAAGTCTTTCCTTCTGGATCATGTACACAATAATCGCAAACGCCGCAAAAATAACTGAATAGAGCATTGTAAACGATATTATTCCCGAATATTTAAAGGTAACTCCAAGAAAAATTATAGCTATAAAACCAATTATGTACTTCTTAAGTTTTGTATTTTTTAACAGCAGGATACAGATTGCGAATAATACGCTTCCCAGATATCCTCCGTTTGCTATGAGAAAAGCGGATAACCAATCCTTCGGCAGCGAGGTAACATGTCCGCTTTCATTAAAATAAATGCTTAGACCCGTAATATTGCTTCCCGTCACTATAGCCATAAACGCATGGCCAATTTCATGCAGGAAAACGGTAAATAGCTTGATGGGCTTTACGATAATAGTATTCCATAAGGCCAGAAGTACTACAAAAATAATAAGAACTCTCCAGGTTTGCTTCATGCTTGTTTACTCTCCATTCCAGGCTATTCAAACAGTGCCAAGGCACTTTTTTGACTCTGTAATAAATTATAACCTGCAAAAGGATAAAAGGAAAGATGTTCTAAATAAATAGAGGCCTGCACAGGCAGACCTCCAAGTATTCTTCTACATCAAATATTTCCCCATATCTTCCATGCTTATCCCCTCATGCAGCGACATATTTATGCCGTTAGCCACGACTTTTGAGACTCTGCTGATAATATCATCTATTTCCTTTGGAGTAACTATTAGCTGCCCCACAAACGGGTTTAGTGCCTGCTTTATAAGTTGATACTTCTCCTCTCTGTCGATATTTTTGAGAGTATTGTAAAAGCTGGAATCTGAAGGCGACTCCTGCATCAGGCTGTCAATAATCAGGTCCATTGCGTCATTTGTGAGGGTTGCCGCATCTACCACAGTCGGGACTCCAATAGCTATAACAGGCATTCCCAGGGTGGTCCTGCTCAGTTCCATTCTCTTATTTCCCACTCCACCGCCCGGTGCAATACCTGTATCAGCTATCTGAATCGTGGTACTGACACGTTCCATGCTCCTGGCAGCCAGGGCATCTATTGCGATCAAAGCATCCGGTTTTATTCTTTCCACCACACCCTTGACGATTTCACCGGTTTCTATACCTGTAATACCCATGACACCCGGAGATATGGCACAAACCGGATTGACACCTTCATCCACATGTTCCGGAACAAATTCCAGAAGGTGTCTTGTCACCATCAGGTTTGATATTACCTTTGGTCCAAGTGCATCAGGGGTTACATTCCAGTTGCCCAGTCCAACAACAAGCGTTGTGGCATTGGGCTTCAAGCCGAGCATTGACTTTAACTCCCGGCACATGGCATCTATTGCTTTCTGATTAACATCGGGATTGTTATCCTTAAGCTGTGGGATTTCCAGAGTAATATAGTTCCCCATAGGCTTGCCTATGGTTTGTTCCCCCGTAGGGGAGGTAATCCTAACTCTTGTTATTTTTACATCTTCATCACCGGCATTTTCCACATCAACCCCGGGCGGAGATTTGTGTTCAGCTGCCTGCTCCCTTGCCTGACTGCTGTTCATGAAAATTTCATGGGCTTCAATTACAAGATCTGTCCGCCTATTCGATAAATTTACCATAATATCTGTCCTTTCCATAAAATCATAAATTGTTTATTGAGAAATTATTTATATTGAATAGTATTTCAAATAAATTTGGATTTTAGTATTGAATTAGTATTTAAGTTGAAGGACATTTTTAAAAAAATTCATTTTTCCTCAAAGTTGAATTAGAAAAATAAGGGTTAATGCTTGCATTTTGAAAAAGTTCATGGTAAAATATCATCTGTTATGGGCAAGAAGCGGTTTGTCAACCGATTAAATATTATTGATTTTTTTGCTCACGTATTACGCGAATTTAGGCTCGCAGGAGGTGAATACTTTGCCAAATATTAAATCTGCAATAAAAAGAGTTAAGGTTACCGAAACTAAGACTTTAAAGAATACTATCAGAAAGTCAGCTCTTAAGACTACTGTTAAGAAATGTAAAGAAGCTATTGCCAACGGTGAGGGTGCTGCTGATGCTTACAAAGCAACCACCAAGGCTATAGATAAAGCTGCAGCTAAAAACTTGCTTCACAAAAACACCGCTGCGAGAAGAAAGTCAAGATTAGCAAAAGCTTTGAATGCAGCAAAATAATATCAAAAACAAAAACTCAGGAAAACACCTGAGTTTTTTTGTCGTGATAAAATGTACCTCAGACCGGTTAAATTAGTCGAGGTATTATTAAACCATTTATTAAATTCCCTGCCCTTTATTTAAAAGAACTAAACAAACTCAACAAAAACCTGATTTGCCAGATCCAGACCCAACTGGGTCAGCCTGATACTTTTATCGTCAGTTTCGATAAGCTGTTTCTTTTTCAACCCTTCAATCTTAGATGCATAAGTAACAAAAATATTCTGATTGAACCTGTCTTCAAATCTCTCTCTGCTCACACCATCAATAAGCCTGAGTCCTAAAAACATATACTCTGACATTTTTTCGCAGAAATCTCTGACATAACGTTCCTCAACCGGCTTTTGACCCTTTGACAAATAATTTATATATCCCTCGATGGTCGCCTGATTTTCAAATCTTATATCCTGCAGGAATGAATGTGCTCCGGCACCCAGCCCAAGATATTCCAGGCAGTTCCAGTATATAAGATTATGCAGGCATTGGTAACCTTCCTTTGCAAAATTTGAAAGTTCGTAGTGGTTAAGACCTTTTTGCCTTAGATATTCTATTGCATAATGATACATCTCCCTGTCAAGCTCATCCTCCATCTCAATGAGCTTGCCGGTATCACGCAAGTCACCGAATCTTGTGCCTTCCTCAATCTTCAGATCATATGCCGAAATATGGGTTACTCCCAGCTCTGTCAATACACTCAGGGTTTCCTTCCAATCCTCTAACGTCTGCCCCGGTATACCAAATATTACGTCGGCATTTATATTATCAAAACCGGCTTCCTTAGCCATTTCTACACTGGAAATAAATTCTTCTCTGGTATGCTGTCTGCCGAGGTACTTCAAAAGGTTTTCCTGATAAGCCTGCAAACCAATACTGACTCTGTTTATACCGTATTGCCTGTATGCCTTTAGCTTCTCTTGGGTTATGGTACCAGGATTGCTTTCGATGGTAATTTCACAAGACTCAGATACGTGATACCTATCCCTGCACTCATTGAGAACTTCTCCTATGAACCGGGGATCAACGCAGGTTGGTGTCCCGCCTCCGATAAAAATGGTACCTATTTCGTTGAGTGCCATTTCATCCCGGTAAAGATCAATCTCTTTTTTCATACAGGCAAAGTATTCTTCTGCCAAATCGATTTTTCCAACGTAGGAATTGAAATCACAATAGTTGCATTTTGAACCGCAAAAAGGAACATGAATATAAAGACCGGTTTTATTCATAAGTGACATGCCTTCATCTCCTTTTGGTAATATTTTGATACTCATGTATTTATACTACCATATCATGATATGGAGTTCCAGTTATTACTATGCCATTTTTTCTCATATTCTTTACTTTGGAATTTAAAGCCATTTGACAAAAAATTTGCTTATACACTGCTGAGGCTCTATGATATACTATTAGTCTGTAGCATCAATACACATTCCAGATGTTACAGCCTAACATATAAGATTTTATGAAAAATGGTGATACTTATGAAAAAAGCTACTCATATTACAAATGATGCAAAAGCTTTTTATAAAATGGCCTTTGCTCTTGTTGTGCCCATGGCAATTCAGAACCTGATCAATGTAGGAATTTCCTCCATCGATGTCCTCATGCTTGGAAAAATCAGCGAAACTGTTTTATCTGCCGCTTCACTTGCAGGCCAGGTTCAATTTATCATGGTGCTGATTTTCTTCGGACTGACCTCAGGGGCAGCCGTATTAACCGCACAGTATTGGGGAAAAGGAGACAAGGAGAGCATTATAAAAATAATGGGAATCTGTATGAGATTTTCCTTAATCATATCTGTTTTTTTCACATCGGCGGTGCTTATTTTCCCATATCAGGTAATGAGTATATTTACAAACGAAAAGGATGTCATAGCCGAGGGCGTTAAATATTTAAGAATTATCTCACTGTCTTATATATTTATGTCGGTAACAATGATTTACCTTAATGTGATGAGAAGTGTTGAACGTGTAGTTGTTTCTACTGTTATATACCTTATTTCGCTGATATCAAATGTTATAATAGCATCTGTCCTTATTTTCGGAATGTTCGGGTTTCCTCAAATGGGCATACAGGGAGCAGCCATTGCAACTCTGTCCTCAAGAGGTATTGAGTTTTTTTGTGTAATTATATATGCCCGGAAATTCAACGATGTTTTACACTTTAAGATATCCAGCCTTTTTATAAGGGATAAGCTGCTGTTTGGTGATTTTTTAAGGTATTCCATCCCTGTAACCCTCAATGAATTGATGTGGGGTGCCGGAGTGGCAACCAACGCCATTATAATAGGGCATCTCGGAAAAGCTGTGGTATCCTCGAATTCCGTTGCTCAGGTAGCAAGACAGCTGGCCACCGTCATAGCTTTCGGCCTTGCAAACGCCACTGCCATATCGGTTGGAAAAGCCATAGGTGAAAATAACCTGGATACTGCCAGGAATTACTCCAACAGATTTATCAAACTCAGCATCCTGGCAGGTGTCTGCGGCGCCGCAATTATTCTCATAGCAAGGCCTATTGCCATTTCTGTACTGAATCTGACCCCTGTAGCACAGGGATATCTGTCGGTAATGATGTATGTTATGTCTTACTTTGTCATAGCCCAGGCACTGAATACCACCCTGATTGTAGGAGTGTTCCGTGCAGGAGGAGATACCCGTTTCGGCCTGTTCCTTGATGTTTCAACCATGTGGGGAGGTTCAATACTGTTAAGTGCCTTTGCTGCCTTTATCTTCAAGTGGAGTGTACCGGTGGTTTATATTATATTAATGAGTGACGAGATAATTAAAATACCTCTCACTTTAGCCCGGTACAGGAGCCGGAAGTGGCTGAACAATGTTACAAGGTAACCTCCTTATTTTTTCTTTGGCCTGACCTTAATTTCAAGCAATTTAATAATATCGTCTGTTTCTGCTTCGGCAAAGGGCCGATAATTTACCCAGCCACCTTCTCCGCAGGGATATCTTCGTTCCCACAGCTCCAGAGTCTTTTGAAGATAGGCTTCCCTGTTTTTCTCCAATACTTCTTTTCCTTTACCGTTTATTTGGAGTAAAACAGTGAAACCCTCTTTTTCAAAAAACAAATAGCACAGGTGAGTCGCGTTATTGGAATATTTGTATCCCCAGCCATAATTATTCCCAAAAGGAAACCTGAGTTCCTTCACCAGCTTGTAGTTTGCCGCCAGTTTCAATTCCAGATACTTCAGAAGCCTGCTGCTATGTTCTCCCAGATATTTAAAGATATCATTTTCAGATGGGATAACTTCTTTGTCAAGCATTCGTTCATGCATATTCTCTATCTCCCATGAGAAAATTTATAAATTTATTGGATTTCCGATATTTTTGTCAATTCTCCATTGAGGTGGATTTCCATCGTCCCCCCAATATTCATTCAATAATTTTATTTTACCGTTTACAAACTCAAAGAAGGAGGTTGCGTGAAAAGATATTTCATCAGAAGCAAGCTCAACTTTAACAACAGAGATTACCAGATTGTTGATTGTCTCCAACCGTTCAATCGCAACTCTCCAATCCCCCGGATATTCTCCATTTGCTGTAATAAATTCCTCTACATTGAATTTTTCATTTGTATTATTCCAATTAATTATTGCCTGATCATCAAAATATGTATGTATGTTATTCCAATTCTGATTGTTTATATCGTTCCACAAAGCTATTACTTGATCCGTGTAATTCACTGCACAGCCCCCTTTTTTAATAAATAATTGTAATTCATTAGTCAGATTAACTTGTTACGAGATTTTATATTCTGGATGTAAACATCTATTTCACACTAAAAAAATCTGCCAGTTTATTTATTTCATTTATAATATTATTACTATTCATAGCAGGCTGATTATTAGTATCATGGCTGCATATTGGAGGTGCAACCTTATTTACATTCATATGATGTAAGACACATGTTGCAGTTTCAATCGGTGTCGACATATTTCCATCTCCGCCTCCAATAAGTATTATCCCACCTTTTTTAGTGTGTGGAATCAGCTCTTCCTTTCTAAAAAAACGGGCACTCCAATATGATTGAACTTTGCTCACTACATTCAGCAACTGGCCGGTCAACTCGGAAAAGTAAACGGGAGAAGCAATAACAATATTATCACATTCTTTAATATAGAGGTCTATTTCCTGCCATTCATCTCTTTGGCAGCATCCCGTATTTTCCCAACAATATCTGCAATCTACGCATGGCTTAATATTGCAATAATATGCATCCACCATCAAATATTCACCATCTAAATAATTCACAAATTCATTTAATATACTTTTTGTATCCCCGCTTTTTCTGGGTGAGCCATTAAATATTAATGTTTTCATAACAATCCTCTTCAACAGAATAAAAGATATTCATATTCCACTTACAACGCATGTTTTTTCAGTTAAGCCGGTTCCCGTAATTCAAATGCTGCTGAAACCTGTACAAACTCATTTACATAATTTAAATTATGTGTAACTATTTATCTTACTGTACATAATATAATAATATAATTTTATAAGGAGGCCCTAAAATGCTAGATTGTTTTCCTAAAAATGTTTTATGCAGCCCCAAAAAAGATGATTTATTGCCAACGCCCTATGAAAGTATGGATGGTATGGACGGTATGCATGGTATGCACTGCATGGATTGCACCGACTACTTGCATGACATGGATGAAATATACGATATGAATTATAATGATGTATTTCACCACCATGCTCACCACCATTTCCTTCATCATCGATACTAATTCATTTCCATAACCGGTGTTTGAATGGGCTTGTCGCAAATGGAACAAAGCCCATTTTATATAACCTTTGACTTTATGTTTAATTTTATCATTTTAAGTGCCAATTGTATTATATCCGGCTTGGCTCATGTCCTGCACTAATCTCCGACTTCAATAAGATTTCCTTCCGGGTCCGCCATAAAAAAGTTTCTTTGTCCCCATGGCTGAGTTGCAGGCTCTGTTATGATCCTGACATTTAGATTTCTCAACCTTTCATATTCTTTATCCACCTCTGCATTATTAAATTTCAGGTACATTTCCATGGTTAGATTTATCCCGTTCGGTGGATAATACTTTTCACCGATAGATTTTGCAAAATCTTTTCTATCGTACATAAACAATTCATCGTTGCCTTTTTTGAAACTTGCAAACATTCCGCCGTCCCAGGCTGTTTCAAAGTTTAACACATCTCTGTAAAACAAGACCATCTTTTTCATGTCCTCAACAAACAGACCAACACCATTCACCCTGACATTCCTCCTTTGGTTTGAACATGGCGGTAAATAGTCACCAATGCTTCTTTTATGATTCATGCGAGATTAAAGGACAGCCATTACTTGTCATATATATGTAATTGTAATATTTTACAATGCCGCCGTCAATAACTGGTAATTCACTGAATTTTCCTGCCTTGCTTCAGAGATACCGGCATAAAAAAAAACAGTGCCACCCCCATATAATTGACAGAATTATAAATATCCGGCCGTAAGCAGCATAGACTCTTCAAAGGAAAAATTAATCTTTAATTCTGTCATTAAGATATTTCAGCTCTTCTGCAATATCTTTGCTTAATGCCCTAAATCCAATCCCTGTCAATAAAGATAGGATAAATACTCCAAACGAAGCGAACATCAGAATAGTATGACCCGGACTATTCATAAAACCGTTCATTATCAATTCGCTTCCGCCCACGGCAAATCCGATAAAAGACAATATCAATGAGACTGCTGAAAGGCTGAACATAGCAGCTATGATTTTCTTCGTTCTATCCAAATTAAACATTGTATTCCCCTCCTCTAAAACTCGTATAAATTAAGCTCATGCGACCTTCATAAAAGGCCTTAATTATACTCTCATATATTCACATGCAATTTTGCTTAACTTTATAAGATAGTTTCAATTATATCATACTCGGATATTATTTTAGTCAAGCTGAAATAAGTTACTCTTTACAAATAAAATTGTTTATGCTATATTTTGGTTAGTGAGTTAAATCATTAACCCAACAACTATATGGAGGTGAGTTATATTTTTGAATAGTGAAAAGCCTATTTTCATACAGATAATGGAAATGATAGAAGATGATATTATAACAGATGTTTACAAAACCGATGACATAATCATTTCAACAACTCAGATTTCAAAGCTGCTTTCAGTTAATCCCACTACAGCTGTTAAAAGTATAAGTCTGCTGACAGATGCAGGTATTTTATATAAGAAAAGAGGAATCGGAATGTGCGTAACCACAGAGGCCAAATCAAAAATACTTCAAAAAAGAAAAGATGAATTCTATAGCAATACCATATCGTCAATGCTTTCCGAAGCTCGTAAGCTGGGTATTTCAAAGGAAGATATTATTAATATGATAAAGGAGAATGGTGATGATCAGGTTTTCTAACGTAACAAAGGAATACAGAAGCACTATAGCACTGGATGACATAAATCTGGAAATAAGCCGGGACAAAATCTATTGCCTGCTGGGGAGGAACGGTGCCGGAAAGACAACCTTTCTGAAACTCATTGCAGGACACATAAATACCACTGGAGGCTATGTATCTGTTGATGATAAAAAAGTGTCAACCTTTAACATGCCGGAATGCGTGAATTTTATTGAAAGCAGGGCTTCACAGTTTAACATGCGCATCGGAAAACTGCTTGACCTTGCAAACAGCCTTCAGCCCGAGTTTGATATGGAATATGCAAAAAACATGATGAAGAAATTCAAACTGGATAAAAACAAGAAATATAAACAGCTGTCCTTTGGTATGCAGACCATGTTCACAACACTGCTAAGTCTTGCCAGCAGGGCAAAAGTAGTTATACTTGATGAACCCGTACTTGGTTTTGATGCCATTATGCGTGAACGTTTCTATGAGATGCTTCAGTTAAGTTTTGAATACAATCCGAGAATTATTATTGTTTCAACCCATTTAATAGATGAGATATCAAGAGTTGCCGAAGATATAATCATTATAGATGAAGGATCTATCCTGCTTCACTCAAACATAAATGATATCGATGAAAAAGCATATTCTCTGACCGGTCCCAGCAATGATGTAAAAAAAGCTGCAAAAGGCCTAAATGTTATCGGAGAAAAGACTCTGGGCGGCTATTCCACAGCCTATATCTTCGGAGACAGAATCACACCTGCTGAAAATGTAAAACTTCAGTCGCTGGGACTGCAGGAGTTCTTTGTAAATATTGTCGGAGGGGGAGAAGATAAAGATGAAAACTAATCTAAAAAGCATTTGTGCTATAACACGTATAAACTTCTACAAAACTACCTGGATAGCTTATCTGGTTGCGCTGCTATCATTCGCCAGTTCGTTAATACAGATATTTATCATGTACCTGCTAAAAACGCCCGACAGCAGTCAGGTCAGCGAAGGTAATGAGCTTATATTGGTGATAATACTTGCTGCCATACTGATACCATCCGTCAATTTCAGCAGACTGATGCACTTGAACGGCAAAAAGGCCGACTTTTTTTGGGCTTGTGCAATAAATTATGTTATCTTCTCGGCGGTTCTCTCAGCAATAATCCTCGTGCTGAACCTGACAATTGACAGAATGCTGGGCCCGGTGGTTGAAATTTTTGATATAATCGACATATTCGGGTGGACCGGCAGCGGAATAATATTTGCATTTTTCAGGCAATTTGCATTTTATCTGCTTTTAGGAGTTTCCTTACACACTTTGACTGCTATCCAGACTTTCTGGTGGGGTTGGGTTGTTGATTTGATAATTGCCGCCATTATCAGCGTATTTATACCTATTCCTATGCTGCGCAAACTTTTGATTGATTTCTTTTACCTGATTATTTTTAACCCCAACCCAATAGCACATATTGGCGCTTGTCTTTCCCTTGCAGCAGGAATCTATGCTCTGAATATACCAATATTGAGCAGAAAAAAAATATAAGTCGGAAGAGAGCTTTAAAACCTGATAATTACTGGTTTTAAAGCTCTTTTATTTTGCCGGTTATTTGATCACAGCGGCAAATTTTCTCCTGAATCCACCTGTCCGCGCGGTGCTTTCACACTGTTCTTCCCCGTAAACATTACACCGGATATTACGGCTGTCAGAGGAGCTACCGCCACCAGTCCGAAGCTTCCCACTAGGGTATGGAATATCTCGGCTGAGACATACTTCAAATTTAAAATATTTATTATGGGAGTTCCTTGTGCCATAAAAACCATAAGTAGTCCGATATAACCACCCGAATATGCAAGCAGCAAGGTAGTTGTCATTGTTCCCATAACCACCCTTCCGATATTGAAACCGGATTTGATTGCTTCTCCGGCAGTCATATCAGGATTTTTTTCCACCAGTTCATGAACAGCGGCTGCAATATCCACAGCTACATCCATAAGCGCACCTGCAGAGGCAATAAACGTAGCGGCAATAAAAATCTCTGTCAGATTCAAATGCCCGTAGCCCGAATAAAGCAAGCTCTCCGAAAATGCCATTATGGCTCCGTGAATTTTAAACAGGTTTCCGAATATAACCGCCAAAACACAGCTCAATATCGTACCTGACAGAGTGCCTGCTATTGCCGCGAAAGACTTCCTGTTGTAACCCCCGACCAGCGTAATTATTACTATTGTAAGAAAAGCCACAATAAAAAGCGAAATCCATATGGGACTCCATCCCTTCAGAAGGGCCGGCACAAGTACCTTCCACATAACCACTACCGCCAGTATAAAGGAGAGAATAGCTTTTGCCCCCGTCCAGCCTGCGAATGCAATAAGTAATATTATAAAGCCTGCGAATAGAATCAGCTCAAGGTTGATTCTGTAATGATCAATAAGTGTAACGTACTTGATATTTTCTCCTTCATAATCAATTACAGCCAGCGCTTTATCCCCCGGTACAAATATTTTGTCCATTTCAAGCTTCCCGACCAGATTGTTTGTACCCTCGGCAGTTTTATTCCTGAACTTCCCGTCAAGTACTCTTACAATGCATTTTTGTTCTCCCTGTTTAATAATACCGGTGTCATAAAGGTTTGAATTATTTGTTTCAATAATTTCCACAACCGCTCTAACGCTGTCGTTATAGACTGCGGATTGGAACCCTGTGGGTAAAAAGCACAGGACAACAATCAAAAACAGCACAACAATAGCTGTTACCCTGTTAGTAGTAAAAAACTTTTTCAGCATCGGTCTCTTCCCTTCTGTCAGTAGTTATGATAATTAATGGGCCGGCTCTTTCTTTTTACTTTAAATATAGCTTAAACCGCTTTGCTAAAGCAGTTTTTCTACTATAGCGCAGCGGTTTCAGCATTTGCCGGTATCAAATTGTATCAGGGTCTATGCGTATTAATGTGATACAGGGTTATTGACTTTTGTTATAGCTGCCAGTTTTTTATTGATGTCGGTGTCATCATATGCGCCGTAGAACAGCTGATAGCCTGCACCGATTGCATATACCGGTACTGCAAGACCCGAATGGGAATAAGTTGAGAAATTTATTCCGGCCTTATTGTCCAGAATATGGTTGCAGGTAACTGTCAATGGTTCGTATGACCGTATAGCAAATAATCTGTTTCGGTACTTGTAACCTTTGAAGCACTCATTGACTTTCTCAACGCATCTCTCAGCTTAACCATTTCATAATCATTGAGTACCAATTCCGGGAAATTTTTAGCTTCGGGATCTGTAGGAGCGATCAGACCGTATGAACTTTTAATCTGGGGAAGGAGATCCTCCAGCTTTGCATCGGCGGCTTTTGTTTTCTCCTTGTATTCGGCTACAATTTTATCAAATTCCACATAGGATTTGTTCTGCTTTTCAAGCTTTTCAAAGAAGGTCGAATATTCGGTTCCTGCGAAACCAATGCTCATTCCTCCTGTTTCGTGGTCTCCGGTAACAATTATAAGAGTTTCGTCAGGATGCTTTTCATAAACCTTTAAGGCTTCCTTTACGGCATCATTTAAAGCTACGGTGTCGTGGATAGACGCAGCTGCATCATTTGCATGACAGGCCCAGTCAATCTTTCCGCCTTCAACCATCATAAAATAACCGTTAGGATTGTCCAGTACTTCAATTCCCTTTTTAACGAAATCAGCAAGACTTAACTGATCAGGTTTACGGTCAATTTCATAGGGCATGGAATAGCTGTCGTTTGAAGCCTGGGCTGCTGCGGGATCAAGAGCCAGCACCTTTCCTGATTTATTATCAAGACCTAAAATATCCGCTTTGGTTGCGGCGACCTTATAACCATTTTTCTTTGCCTGCTCAAGAATATTTACAGGATTTTTTACGCTGGCTTTTTTTCCGTCAGGATCCAGGAAATATCCTCCTCCAAAATAGTCAAAACCGCTTGTTACCAATTGTGATGCAATGTTGTAGTAATTGCCCCTTGAAGGTTCACTTGCATAAAAAACTGCCGGTGTAGCATGATCCAGAGTTACTGTTGTAACTATTCCCACTTTGTAACCGGCTTTCTTCAATTTTTTTGAAATTGGTTCATAGCTTACTTTCTTTGCGGGATCCATGTTAATGATCCCTCCGAAAGTCTTTACGCCTGATGCCAGGGCTGTACCTGTTGAAGCTGAATCGGGAATGAAGGATTCGGCATCATATGTATCCGCGCTGCCTACTCCCGGGAACCTGGTAAAATCCAGAGTTTTGATGGCAGGAGTATCAGGGCTGTCCATATTTCCCAAATACATCTGAGCGGCGTTTACCTGCGGCGTACTCATTCCGTCACCTATGAACATAAAAACATATTTTGGTGCTGTACCCGAATAGGTATTATTTGTTGAGTACGGGGATGGGGCGGCAGAAACCAGACCTGCTAACAATGCAACACTGATGAATACAATCACAAGCATGATTGACGAAATGGCAACTATCCTTTTTTTCATTAAGACACCTCCAATAAAAATTTAGTAGTACAGTCATAGAATAATTAATTAGTTTTAAAAGGGTATTTGGCCCTTGTTAATTTCACATTAATTAATTCCAGTTTATTGGAAATCGCCTCTAAAAATATCAAGCAGTTCTTTGGCAGCGCCGCAAATATCCTTTTGAGAAATAATTGCAGAGACTACGGCAATACCATCGATTCCTGTTGTAACAAGCTCGCCTGCATTCTGTCTGTTTATGCCTCCGATTCCCACAACAGGAATGTTTACAGCCTTTCTTACCTCCAGCAGCTGTCCCCTTGCTATGACACCGGCATCGGTTTTGGTATTTGTTGAATAAAGAGCTCCGACCCCTATGTAATCGGCCCCGTCCTGCTGCGCCTTGAGGGCAGCCTCAACAGAATTCGCAGATACACCCAGAATTTTCTCCCCGCCAATTAATTTTCTTACAACTCGGGCAGGCAGGTCACTTTGTCCCACATGAATACCCGCGGCATCAATTGCCAGAGCAATATCCACCCTGTCATTTATTATAAGGAGAACATTATATTTATCAGTTACGGCTTTGACCTTTAGTGCACTTTCATAGAATTCCAGCGATGAAGCGGTTTTTTCACGGAGCTGTACTATGGTACAACCACCGCAGACAGCCTTTTCGACTGCTTCCTCAAGTGTTCCGGTACTCATAAGGTCACGGTCGGTGACCAGGTATAAGGTATAATCAACGGTAGGTTTCATTTATTCTGGCCCTTTCCAGTAATATCTTTTCATCAAGCCTGCTTATTGCGTCTATTATTGCTGTATGAAAACTGCCTGTCCCTTTGTCTCCCGCATTTTCATACGCTATTTCCCCTGCCATCCCCATTGCTGCAATTCCGGCAACTGCAGCCACAAAAGCATCCCTGCCAGCTCCGCAGAAGGAGCCCACCAGAGCTGTTGTCATACAGCCCGTCCCTGTGACGTCCGACAGCATCTTATGTCCATTTGAAATAGTTGCAATCCTTTTTCCATCCGTAATGACGTCGGTCGCACCAGTGACTGCCGCAACACAGCCGAGCATGTCAGCCGCTGCAAGACCTGTCTGGACGGCGTCGCCCGAGGAAATATCCTCTTCAGCCGCATCCACCCCTTTTGTCCTTGCATTAAGTCCGGCTATAAATGAAATTTCCGACATATTTCCCCTTACCACACTCACTTTTACCTGCGAAAGAATAGTCCGTGCGGTTTCGTTTCTGAGCCTGGAAGCGCCGGCCCCCACAGGATCGAATACAACAGGTATCCCCAGCTCATTGGCTTTTTTCCCGGCTGCCAGCATTGATTCCACTGTTCTCTGGTTCAGGGTTCCGATATTGATTACAAGTGCCGAGGAAATAGCTGCGATATCTGCAGCTTCGCCTATATCATCCGCCATTATGGGAGATGCTCCGATTGCCAGAACAACGTTGGCACAGTCGTTAACCGTAACATAATTTGTTATGTTATGTACCAGCGGTTTATTGCTTCTCAGCTGACCCAGCAGTTCAGCCGTTGCTTTAATAATATCACTCATGTTTATATACCCCTTTCAAATATAGTTATATAGGTTACCCTCTGTTGACAATGTATAACACGCCTCACGCGGGTTATTTTGCCACTTTTCTTTGTCGTCGTCCTTGGCTTACGGCAAGGCAAAGGCGTGCAGTAAGGCTTTATGCCTTGCAATCGGCTTTAACGCAGCCCGCAGGGCAAATTAACCACTCAAAAACGTATTGTACATAGTCAATAGAGGGTATGTTCTGTCATAAATATCGCTTACTTTTCAGAACAGAATTCCACAGACTCGCCGGCCAGGATTTTGTTGGTGGTTCTCATGGCACACATTTTTCCGCACATGGAGCAGGAATGCTTATCCGCCGGCGGTGCACTTTCAAAATAACGTCTTGCCTTCTCGCCATCTATTGCATATGAAAACATCTCTTCCCAGTCTATCCTGCGGCGGGCATCACTCATTTTATTGTCCAGCTCACGGGCGTGGGGGATGCCTTTTGCAATATCGGCGGCGTGGGCTGCTATCCTTGAGGCTACGATACCTTCTTTTACATCCTCCAGATCTGGCAGGCGCAGATGCTCCGCAGGTGTCACATAGCACAGGAAGTCTGCGCCGCTGGCTGCTGCTATGGCGCCGCCGATGGCCGAGGTGATATGGTCATAGCCTGGCGCAATATCTGTCACAAGAGGCCCCAGCACGTAAAAAGGTGCTCCGTGGCACAGTCTTTTCTGTATTGTCATATTGGCTGCTATTTCATTTAAAGCCATGTGGCCGGGGCCTTCCACCATTACCTGTACATCCTTTTCCCAGGCCCGTTTTGTGAGGTTTCCAAGCTCTATAAGTTCACTCAGCTGTCCTGCGTCCGAACTGTCATGTATGCTTCCGGGCCTCAAGGCATCACCAAGGCTGATGGTGACATCATATTCCCTGAGGATTTCCAGGAATTCATCATAGTACTCATAGAAGGGATTCTCATTGCCGGTCATCTCCATCCATGCAAAAAGCAGTGAGCCTCCCCGTGAAACGATGTTTGTCAGCCGTTTGGAACGTTTGAAGCACTCCACCGCCCTCTTGTTTATTCCGGCGTGGATAGTCATAAAGTCTACGCCTTCCTTTGCATGTGCTTCCACTACCTTAAAGAAATCCTTTGCTTTGATTTCCATCAGGTCCTTTTCAAGGTATCCGATAGCATCGTACATGGGAACAGTTCCTATCATGGCCGGTGAACGCTCAATCAGCTGTTTTCTGAAAGTATTGGTCTTTCCGTAGTTGCTTAAATCCATTATGGCCTCCACACCGAATTTAACAGCCATATCCACCTTTTCCATTTCTTTTGTATAATCGGCGCAGTCACCTGATATACCCAGATTTAAATTTATATTTGTCTTAAGCCCTTCCCCAATACACTCCGGACTTAAGGACCTGTGGTTGATATTTGCCGGAATGGCAATTTTCCCGCAGGCAACCGCTTCTCTGAGCTTTTCCTGGTCCATAAATTCCTTTTTGGCAACCACTGACATTTCCTTTGTTATAATTCCTTTTCTTGCTGCTTCCATTTGAGTTTTGTATGTCATAAAAATCTCCTTTTCCGCAGGTACCGGCATTATGCCGGCAGTACCCGTCATTGAACAATAGTTTTTTCGCTGAGCCCTTCCCTGTAAAGCCTGTAAAAATGATTTGTGGGACCATGCCCCTTTCCGATTTCAAGCGAATGCTCTATTGCCATGGTCACATATTTCTTTGCCTTTTCAACGGCTCCGGCACAATCCATCCCAAGTGCAAGATTGGAAGCTATGGCCGAAGACAGCGTGCAGCCTGTTCCATGGGTATTCTTCGTAGCAATCCTTCTGGAATTGAAAAAATAAAACTCTTTTCCGTCAAACAGAACATCTGCTGCGTCACCTTCCCTATGTCCGCCCTTGATCAGAACCGTTTCAGCTCCCATTCCGCGTATGTTTTCCGCCGCTTTTTTTACATCGGCCTCCGATAGGATTTTTAAACCTGTAATGGCCTCAGCTTCTGGAATATTTGGAGTCAATATGTATGCCATAGGAATCAGTTCCTTAACGAAATAATCCAGAGCATTCTCCTGCATGAGTGCATGGCCTCCTTTAGCCAGCATGACAGGGTCAATAACAACATTGGAAGGCATATACTCCTTTAATTTCCCGCATACGGCCTGCATGCACTCCCGACCTGAAAGCATCCCCACCTTAACCGCATCCACATCAATATCTTCGAATACGGCATCTATTTGTTTTTCAATTATATCAGGCCTCATATCCTGAACATCAATTACCCGGCAGGTGTTTTCAGCCACAACGGAAACAATTACACTCATGCCGTACACACCATGTGCCGAAAAAGTCTTTAAATCTGCCTGTATTCCTGCGCCTCCGCTGCAGTCAGAGCCTGCAATCGTTAAAACCTTTTTCATTCAACTCCTCCTTTTGTCAAAACTGCTATGTTTGTTTGCTGTGACCCCACCGGCTGCCCCCGCCCCTTTCTCGGCAATAATATTTTAAAGCGGCAATGTGCTGAGAAAATCCGCACCGGCATAAACTAAAATTCCTGTACACTAAAAAATGCCTGCCCGAAACAGGCAAGCACGTACATAATACATAAGTGATTTGCTTCCCTACAACGGTGTTAACCGACAGGTTCCAAGGGTCAGGTTTTACCTTCTCAACCATAACAAATTAATAAATTCGTTTAAGTGGTCCCCCCACAAAATAGCTATTAAATTATTATATTGCACAAATTAACTCATAGTACTAGTTAATTGATCAATTTTGCCGGTAAAAATTGTTTCTTGTGGTACCGGATACTTCCATACTAGCTTCAATCAGGTTAAACTATGCAACCGTATATGCAGTTTAAATTAATATTTTTTAGATAATAAAAAAACGCTTAACCGTAAAGGGTAAACGCTTTAATCAAAAATTAAATTAACATTTGATTCCTGCTTCCCTTCGACGGTGTTAACCGACAGGTTCTAAGGGTCAGGTTTTACCTTCTCAACCATGGGAATTTCATTCCTCCGGTCCCCCCGCAACTTGTTGATTGAATTTTAACACATTACCGATTATATGTAAATAATTTTGATTTTAAATTGCTTAATTTAGCCCATTATACTTATTAAAATTTTGTAATGCCTTACAGATAGATATAGTTATAATCAACTGGTACGCGAGGACAACTTCATAAAATAGGATGTACGGTTAATAACAATTGGTTATAACAGATATCCCATTTCGGTATTGGATGTATAAAACTCCCGCTTCTATAATTAAACTATAAATCATTTACAGAAAAGGGGAAAATGTATGAAAAAAATAGAAACCGATGTAGTTGTTATAGCAGCAGGACCATCTGGATTATCGGCAGCCGTAACCGCCGCAGAAAACGGAGCAAAAGTTGCAGTTTTTGAGAAGGCAAATATTGTTGGCGGTGCAGCAAATATGGGTATGGGTCCACTTGGCATAGGCACCCGTTTTCAAAAAAAGATAGCTGATGGCATCGATGTCGAAAAAGCTTTTAAAATGTTTATGGATTACACTCACTGGAGGGTGGATGCCAACCTCGTAAAACGTTATTTTGAAAATTCTGCCGATACAATTCAATGGCTTGAGGATATGGGCGTTGAATTTGCAGGAGCGTATAAATACTTCCCAAAATCAGAAGCTACCTGGCACATCGTTGCAGTGAACGGCGGAATCGGCCGTAACGGAGGGGCTATAATGAACAAAGCTCTGGCTGAACGCGCTAAGGAGCTTGATGTTGAGTTCTTCATGGAGACACCCGCATATAAAATACTGAAAAACGAAAATGGTCAAGTACGCGGTATCCTTGCAAAGGACTCGAAAGGTGAAGAATATGAAGTTTCGGCAAAAGCTGTTGTTGTAGCTACTGGTGGAGCCGGTGACAACCCTGAAATGATTCTTGAGAGAACAGGCTATAAATTCAAGGAAGATATGTATAACTTTGCAATCCCCGGTCTAAAGGGTGACGGAATCAGAATGGCTGTTGAAGCAGGTGGGGCAACTACTGATATGACCGTAGAAATGGCTTATAACCTACCAGCCGAAAATTGCGAAGAAAGTGTTGTTGCTGTTATGATGCAGCCAAATCTTATGGTTAATCTTCTCGGCAAACGTTTTATGAATGAAGACGAAATGCAGAACGCTACTTTTACTGCAAATGCTCTGGCAATTCAAAAGGGCAGAACAGGCTTCGGCATTATTGATTCCAGCATTTTAAAGGGCTATAAGCGTAACGGTGTAGATGTAATAAACTTTGTGCGCAGCAATGCAGATGTTAATAATTTTGAGGAAGCCTTTGACGAACAGCTTGAAAACAAATCACCTTTCCTTTTCAAAGCCGACTCGCTGGAAGAATTGGCAGACATGATGGGTGTGGATAAGGCTGCCTTCCTTGATACTGTTGATGAATACAACGATACGTGCGACAGCTATGACGAAAAATTCTACAAGCCAAGACAATTTATGAGGCCAATCACAAAGGCTCCATTCTATGCAGCAAAATTTTACCCGGGCGGATACGGTACTCTGGGCGGAATAAAAATTAATGAATACGCAGAAGTATTGGATAATGAATGGAACAAAATTCCTGGTCTTTTTGCTGCTGGAACCGACACCAACACTATTTACGGGGATTCCTACATGTTCCTGCTTCCCGGAAATACAATGGGCTATGCTGTGAATACCGGAAGATTTGCCGGTGAAAGCGCCGCAAATTACGTTAATAATCTATAACGAGACTCCCAACTTTATCGGTGCATGGCTACCCAAGGCAGCCTTTGTACCGTTTCGATACTCAGGCGGTGAGCATTTCTCCCGCCTCGTTGAAACGCGTAGCTGAACCGTTGCGTTATAATCCTATTCAAGGAGGTAATTTACAATATATGCAATCAAATAAAGTCAGACTGACTATTGATAATAAGGAAATCTCAGCCTCTCCGGACAAAACAATACTTGAGGCAGCACTGGATAACGGAATATATATACCGCATCTTTGCCATCATGAGAACCTCCACCCGAATGGGGGTTGCCGGCTCTGCGTCGTTGGTCAGAAGGGTGTCGACGGAGTTGTTACCTCCTGTACCACGAAGGTCAAGAATAATATGGTGATAAATACCAGGGACGAAACTGCTGAAAAGGTTCGCAAGCTGTCTGTTGATCTGATGTTTAAAACTCATCCCGAAGAATGTGTCGGCTGTCCTAAATACGGTAAATGCCAGCTGCAGTCCATTTCACAGTATGTCGGAGATACAGGCAGAAAACTGAAACATTTTAAAATCAAGGCAGCCTCCAATACCGAAAATCCTCTCATTCTTCATGAGATGTACCGATGTATTCTCTGCGGACGCTGTGTCAGGGCCTGCAACGATATGCGCGGTGTAGGTGCTCTGAAATTTGAAAAGAAAAACGATCTCCTTCAAGTGGGGATAGACGGCAAGGATTTGAAGGACGCAGGCTGTCGTTTCTGTGGCGCTTGTATTGAGGTATGCCCCACTGGTTCAATCAGAGACAAGGTTGGTATCATCAAGGAAGACGTTTCCCGCGAAAAAGCTCTGGTGCCTTGTACCGACGGTTGTCCGGCCGGTATAAGCATACCAAAATATGTGCGCTATATAAAAGAGGGCAATTACCCTGCCGCAGCAGCAGTTGTACGTGAAAAGGCACCTTTCCCCAGTGTTCTTGGACATATTTGTACTCACAAGTGTGAAATGGTCTGCCGCAGAAACGGACTCAACACTGCCGTTTCCATTAGAAATCTGAAGCGCTTTGCCGCAAGTCGGGATGACGGTTCCTGGAAGAAAAACTCATTTGTAAAACCTAAAACCGATAAGCGCGTTGCCATAGTCGGGGCAGGCCCTGCAGGACTCACTGCCGCCTATTATCTTGCAAAGCTTGGGCATAATGTTACTGTTTTTGAAAAACTCCCCTACGTTGGAGGTATGATGAGAGTTGGAATTCCGGAATACAGGCTGCCACGGAATGAGATAGAAAATGAAGTTGACGAGATCAGATCTCTGGGTGTTGAATTCCAATTAAACTCAAATGTAACCTCAGTGGACGAATTACTTGAGAAAGGCTTTAACGCTGTCTTTGTTGCAACCGGTACACATCAGGGTGTTCGTCTGCCCATTGAAGGAAATGATCTTGAAGGTGTGCTGCTAAACATTGATTTCCTCCGGGAGGTAAGTCTGAAACAGCATACTGGTATCGGTGAAAATGTTGTCGTATTGGGCGGAGGTAATGTCGCAGTCGACTGTGCAGGTGTTGCAAAGAGATTGGGAGCAAAAGATGTTATTATGGCATGCCTTGAAGCAGCAGACAAAATGACTGCTGATCCCGAAGAAGTTGAATGGTTGAAGGAAGAAGGAGTTAAGGTATGCAATTCGAAAACCTTTGATAAACTCCACGGAGAAAACGGAAAAGTTACCGGGGTTCAGATTACAGGTGTCAATTCCTTTTATTTTGATGAAACAGGCAAATGTATCCTGGAGAAAATCCCTGACTCCACTGAAATACTGAAGGCCGATACCGTAATTTTTGCTGTGGGCCAACGTCCGGACATTTCATCAGAGTTCGGCCTTGAACTTGGACGTGGAAACCTCATAATTGCAGATGTTAAAACCGGAAAAACAACCAGGGACGGAATATTCGCAGCTGGTGACAGTGTTTCCGGAACACTCACGGTTATTGATGCAATTGCAAGTACAAGAGTAGCTGTTCAGAATCTGGATATTTACCTTGGCGGAGATGGTGTGATTGAAGAAAAGCTATCTCCAGAGCAGGATGCCGCCATGTGGATTGGTAGGGAAGAAGATTTTGCAGATCGTACAAGATGCCACTCCAGAGTTTCAGAACCAGAAACACGCTGCAGCAGTTTTGATCTGATGGATTTCGGCTTTGATGAAAGCACTTCCGTATGTGAAGCCTCCCGCTGCCTGCAATGTGACCTGCGTGCTAAAATTGCGCCTCAGAAATTCTGGAATGATTATGAAATGGAGGGTGCAAAATAATGGATAAATTACTTCTTAAAAAAATAGAAAAAGCAAATCTCACAGCAATGAATAGCCGGAAGCTTACGGAACAGTTTATTGAGCTGGAAAAAGCAGATGGTCTTAAAATTGTTATCTGCAATTGCACAGGCTTCGATAGAAATGCCAATGTGGGAAAGCACCTGGTTGCCTCAAAACTGAACGATATTCTTGAAGGTGTGTCTATATGTGCTAATCATATTGGGGCTTTAGAAGCTGTTGTTTATATCGGAGAAGATTTTTTAACTGAAAAACCGGAAGACACGACCTTTGGAAATGTAACAATCACTTTCACTACCGGCATCAATACTCTGGTTTCAAGGAATCATACCGCATTATTCGGCCTTTTGAAAAAGCGCCTTCCCCGTCCTTATGCAGAGGATGCTGTGACAACACAGTTCGATGCATATTCGGCATTGGTTATAGACTGCGAAACAGCCATAAATGTTTTTTACCGTTCAAGAGGGCTACAGGCTCAAAAGAATTTGTTCATTCCCGGAAATGGCTTTATTTCAGCTGATTTTGGTACATCCCTTTCTGAGTTGCTGGAAGAAATCTCAGCCGACCTTTCAAAAGCCAAGGGAATTCTTCTTGGAGGTACTCTGGGAAAATTCATCACACAGAGTGAGCTGGCAGGCTATGTGGTTAATGCCTCTCCCCTTTTTAACTCGGTTGAAATATTTGGAGATGACAGCTGCATGGCTGATACGTTAAAAAGCATAATGACCGAGGCTTTCAAGCAATCCTGCGGGAAGTGTGTTTTATGCCGTGAAGCAACCAAGCAGTTTAAAGCAATATTAACTGAAATAACAGAAGGAAAAGCACATTTAGATGATTTGGATATGATGAATGAAATGTCCGAGCTCATCAGAATAGGGGCTTTTTGCAATTTCGGCAGACAAATGGTAAATCCTCTCACCAGCGCATTAAGCCTCTTTAGGGCCGAGTTTGAGAATCATATCAGACGCAGACGCTGCGATTCCATGGTCTGTGTCAAATTTTCAAGCATTGTTATACTGCCTAATGAATGCACCGGCTGTGAGAAATGTATGGATTGCTGCCCTGAGAATGCTATTGAGGGTAAAAAGGGCTATATCCACATGATTGATGAAGATGCCTGTGAAAAATGCGGAAAGTGTCTTGAGGTCTGTCCTGAAAAAGCAATAGTTAAAGCAGGAGCTGTAAAACCAAAACTTCCGGCAAGGCTAATGAGAGTGGGAACTTTCAGGAAGTAATTGCATGGGCAAAACAGATTTCGTACAAATGCTGTTCTCGATCTGACAAAATACAGAATTACAAATTAATAACAATAAAGTGAGGTAAAATCAATGAAAGTATTAGCTTTGTCCTTCGGCAGAAAAATGAAAAACTGTGACATTCTTGCAAAGGAGGCATTGATGGGTGCAGAGGCTGCCGGTGCAGAAGTATCGTTTCTCAATATGATGGGTAAGAAAATCACCCATTGCACAGGCTGCGGAGCTTGTGACAAACGGCGCGAAAACGGTGGTCCGTCCCGTTGTGTATTAAATGACGACTTCCCTCTCGTAGAAGAATTGATTCTTGATGCAGATTGCTTGATTGTTGTGGCCCCTGTTTATGTTTTAGCACCCACCGGTCAGTATAAAAACCTTTGCGACAGGCTGGGACCCTCCCACGACCGTGCTGTTATGTTTGATGTAAACAACCAGCGGATTGCAGAGGGAAAAACTGGTGACCAGTTGCTGGATCCTCGCCTTTTTAAAGACAGATATGTAGGATTTATATCTGTTGGCGGCGCTACAACAGAGCATTGGACCTCACTTGGTTTACCAAGTATGCATCTTCTGACCTTCTCAATGCAAATGACTGTGGTAGATCAGTACAACGCTTATCGCATGGGCGAAAGAGTTCATCCCTGCTTTGACCCTGAACTGATCAAAAGAGCAAATCAGATGGGTAAAAATGTTGTTTCTGCCTACGGAAAAAAGCGTGAAGATATAGCCTGGATGGGTGATGACGACGGTGTTTGCCCCTTATGCCACAACAAGTTATTGACCATCAATGGTACAACCACAGTAGAATGTCCTATTTGCGGTATGAACGGAAAGCTCTCCATTGTGAATGGAGACAAAATAAAGGTTGACTTCCCTCCTGAACAGATCGAGCTATCCCGCCTGCGCTTAGGTGGTGTGCAGGATCACCATGAAGAATTGTCAGCAATAATGAAAGGTGTTTATGCCAAGCTGGCGACAGATGGACATCGCATAGGTGAGCTTGTTGCAAAGTACAAGGATTATGCAGCTATCGACGAAAAAAGCGTGAAATCAAGAATAAGAGGATAATAAACTATCTATTATGCAGTAATAAGGAGGTTTCTAACAATGAAAAAGAAAATCAAACTAGGCATTCTAGGCTTTGGTTTTATGGGACACTGCCATGCAGAAAATATTAAGAAGTTTGAAGATATAGAGCTTATCGCTGTTTGTGATAATAATCCTGACCAATTGGAAGATGTAAAAGCTACTAATGACTTCATTGTATATGAAAATGCAGACGATTTGATTTCAAACAAAGATATTAACACTGTCCTGATAGTCATCCCGAATCAGTTACACAAGGAAATGGCAATCAAAGCAGCAAAAGCCGGTATGGACATTATATGTGAAAAACCGGCCGCCATGACAGTAGCAGAGTTTGACGAAATGATGGAGGTCGTCGAGAAATATGGTGTTGCTTTTACTGTGCACCATCAGCGCCGTTGGGACAAGGATTTCAGAATCACCAAGGAAGTATATGATAAAAATCTGGTTGGTGACATGTATGCGATTAAATCAAGTATTTACGGTATTAACGGAAATATGCATGATTGGCATGTATATAAAAGCATGGGCGGAGGAATGCTCTATGACTGGGGTGTTCACCTGATTGACCAGATGCTTTATATGGTTGACAGCAAAATAAAAACAATATTTGCTGATGTCAGAAATGTTATAAATTTCGAAGTCGATGATTATTTCAAAATCAACCTTGTTTTTGAAAACGGCATAGTAGGTGAAATTGAGCTTGGCACATATTACCTTTCTCCGAAGCGCAACTGGACCGTATGCGGAAACAAAGGTACCATGTTTATCGAGGGTTTCGATTGCAAAGGAAAGATAGTGAGAACCACAAGACTTCTCGAAAATGTGCCCGGTAAAATCACAATGTCGTCAGAAGGCCCAACACGAAGTTTTGGACCTCCCGCCCAGGGAGTTTTACTTGTAGAAGCTTTGCCTGAAGTAAATGCAGACTACTCCATGTTCTTCGAAAACTATATAAAAGCTGTTAACGGTGAAGAAGAATTTGTGATTAAACCTGAGCAAGTCAGAAGAGTTCTGTCTGTAATGGAAGCTGCAAGAAAATCAGCAGAGCTGAAAAAGTCTGTTGATTTTGAATAAATAATTTTGTAGTACTAATGAATACAACCTGCGCATCAGTATACATATGTGCAGGTTGTTCTTTCTGCTTCACATTTATGCAAATAGAATCTTCAAATCAAACTGTGAAAAAATTTGTCCTCTTTTTGAAAACAGCATGCTCGCCGAGCATTGGGATGTGCTTCAGCCCGTTTCAACAAAAAATCCTTAGATAGTATAGTATTTTTGCAACACTGTTTATGATACCGTATATTTGATATATAATATTAATAAATTATTTACATGAAAGGCTTAAAAGGTAGCCATGTATAAAATTAATTTTCAGCAGATCGAATGCTTTCTAGCCATTGCTGAGAAACTTAACTATACCGAAGCTGCGAAAGTATTGTTTATTTCTCAGCCATCGTTAAGTAAACAAATTAATATTCTTGAAAAAGAATTGGGGTTTAATCTTTTCATCCGTGACAAACGTTCTGTTAAACTCACTCCTGAGGGTGAAGTTCTTCAGGAGCGGTGGAAGTCCCTGTTAAGGTATTTGAATCAGTCGGTTGTGGATGCAAGACTTGCAAGTAATCAGTTAAAGGGTGATTTAAGGATCGGCTGTGCGGACACCTACAAGACTGATCATTTCCTTCCTGCGCTGGCTTACAGCTATCACAACAAGTATCCGAACGTTAATATACTTATTGAAAGCTATAGCTTGAATAATCTGAGATTAAATCTGGAAAAAGGCTTGTTGAATTTTATTATTCTTCCGTATATTGATATAAAACATCTTGACGGCATTGAACACATAAGGCTTAGCAATGTCCCACTAAGTATTATTTTACATTTTGCCAACCCTCTTTATTCCAAAAAAACTGTTTTGGTAGAAGATTTAGCTGAGTATTCCTTTGTTATGCTTTCACATAAGGAGTCTCCATTTTATGAGGAATTAATAAATGCAGTCTGTCAAAAGCACGGCTTTTTACCAAGAGACAAAAAATATCTTCCAAATACCGGCTCACTGGTTTCTTCACTGACTAACGGGTTAGGTGTTGCTATTTGCCACAAAAACATAGCAAAAGGATATGAAAACATTTTAAGAGTTATCGACATACCTGATTACAGTGATGAACTTGATTTGGTATTAGTCTGGAAGACTGCTTATATCAACAAACTCGGAGAGCTTTTTATCGAAATTCTAAATAAAGAGGATGACTTAACTTAATAGAATAGCTTAACACAAAGTAAAAACGGCCTGATGCCGCTTATCGGCACAGGCCGTTTTTGATAAATCCCCATTTTTACCTCCAAATTTCATCTTGGATCGTTATTTACTATTACTGATAAATCGTCATCAATATCGATCCTTTTAATTTCGGAACCCAATTTCATCATATAATGAGGCATATTTCTCTTTTTCCATAAATTCGCTTAAAAGGAAGGAAAGAATTAATCTTAACCGTTGATTGGTGTCCTCCAGATTAATATTCCATATTTCCTTCAATCGTGACAGTCTGTATTTCAATGTATTGCGATGTATATGCAGAAGTTTTGCAGTTAAAACCTGATTGGTTCCGCTATCAAGATACACTTTAAGGGTTTTAAGAAAATCGGTATCGTTTTCTATGTCATAAGCCATAATTGCCTGAAAAGCAGGATGGATAAATGCTCCCGCATAGTTCATGGCGACAGCTGCCGAGACAAAATGCTTTATTGCATAATCCCGGTAATGATATAAATTCTGCTTGAGGTTTGTCTTCATCCCTAAAGGAACAACATCTTTAGCTTGTATAAAAAAAGCATTTATATATAAAAAATCGCGGAATATTTCGCTCAGACCGGCGTAAAGGTTTGATTCCTGCAAAAACACCAATGTTTTTTGTTCAACAGCTTTTATATTCATGTCCTTCATACGTATAACAGCAACAACGCCTCCCTCAAATGGGAATACAATGGCATCATTTATTATGCGGGTGAGGGATTGTTCATAATAACCTGATATGTCCCCTGAGTCAAGCTGTACATATAAAACGATATATGGGTCGTAAATATCCCAGCCAATATTTGAAAGCTGGGAGGATATGAATTGTGCATCGTTTACCCTTCCGCTGAGTATCTCCGAGATAAAGTACTCTGCTGTAAAAAGGCTGGCGTTCAGCGAAGATTTTCGCTTTATCATAAGATGCTTGAAGTATTTACCTATAATGTTGACTGCATCTGCAACACCTGGCGTAAACGGGGTGTTGTTTTCAATAAATAGCAATTTGCCGAGGTACTTTTCTTCTTCAAAGAGATTCAGTTGAATTGAACCATAGGCAAACAGAGGCGTTTTATAATACTGTGCGGATTTAAACTCATACGTTTCTCGGAGCAAATTCCTTTTTGACATCTCATTAACCAGACTTGCTGAAAAAACATTATCTTTTTTCTCAAAGCCCGAAAATTTACTTCCGTCATCCTCGTATATTGGAGATAAGCCGGCAATAACGTTAAATGCAGGGTCCAGAAGCTGGATCAGGTTTCCAAAGAACCTGGCGCATACTTCTACAAAATATCGCGGCTCCTTTTCTCTCAATAAGCCCTCATTGAGCTCCTGCTCCAGCTTGGAATAAAGATTAACGGTATCAAGGGCGGCCCGGTAAATTTCCCCCAAACTCCCCTGACATATCAAAACAGAGCACGGCATATCTATGTTTTGCACTAGTGTGCAGATTATCAAGCAGGAAGGATCGATCTCTGTCAATTTGCACAAAAGCTTTCCCTCAATGATATAAGCATGCCTTGCCTCCAGACAAATATCGTCATTAAAGATCACCTGGACGGAATCATATCCAACATCGCAATTCTCTGGTATTCTGGATTCAATCAAATTATTTTTCATGCTATCTGCAAACATACGGGCAGTTATCAACATAAATAAACACCTCCAGTATCATGTTAGTGCAATGTGGCCAAATTGTAAACAACTTTTTCTGCTCGGCTGGACAATTGTAATCTACTTTAATTGCAATATAATAAAAATATAGACAAGTTTCATATTAGAACAAAGAATCTTTAGAACTGCTTATGATTAGTATAAAGCATTATCATCTTTCAATTGTTGTACGAGGCTTTGCAATGTCTTAAAGAATTCCATTTTAAATAAAACAAAATTAAGGAGGATTTATCAAATGGGAAAAATATATGCCCAAATCTATTCAATAATTCGCCAAGACCGTGAAGGAGTTCTTAAAGCTTTAAAAACAATTTCTCAAATTGGCTATGACGGTGTTGAACTTATTGGTAATAATACTGGTGATCTAAGCATTACTGACTTTAAGAAATATCTGGCTGATTTAAAACTGACTGTCAGCTCAGTTCATTCGTTGAATTGCGAAAAGGATTACGAATTTGCTCGGGAGCTTGGCGCCCGTTATGCTGTTACAGCATTGCCCGGTCATCCCGGTACTCGTGAGGAAGTGCTGGCCGCTGCAGAAACGCTTAATGAAATTGGCAGGTCTATGGCCAGATTTGATTTAAAATGTGTTTATCACAATCATGCCAATGAGTTTATAAAGATTGGCAATAGCCGTGTATATGATATCTTGATTGAAAATACCGACCCGTCATTTGTCGGTTTTGAATTCGACATAGGCTGGGGGCAGTTAGCAGGAGCCGATTGTCCTTCATATATCCTAAAGTATGCAGGGCGCTTCCCTCTATTACATGTGAAGGAATGTGACAGGATTGCAAAGAATGAGGAGGCGTTTGAGCACTTCCCCATGAAAATCGTCGAGTATGCAAAGAAACTCGATCCTGACTTTGGTAAGCCCGGCAGACCTCCTAAATTTCCACCGGAAGCAGCAGAAATGATGTATAATTCCCGAAAGTGGAACGTTGCTCTGGGCGAGGGTCTGGTTGACTGGAAAGCAATACGTGATGCTGCTGAAGTACAAGGTGTTGAAGCTTATATCAGTGAACGCGAATACTACCATATCGGAGACAATAAAAAAGGTGATCCTACCACCGCTGCAGTTCTGGATTATCAATTCCTGCGGAAGCTTGTAGGTTAAGATATAAAAACGTAACTTTAAAATTTATAGGAGGTAAAAACAATGGATAGTCAAATCAAAAAACTGCTGCAGATCGGTGTTATTGTTAATAATCTTGAATCTGCAATCAAACACTATGAGGAAGATTTAGGTATGGGGCCTTGGCATACCGGCTGCATCTCATCTGATCGCATGACCAAATTGCATATCGACGGCAAGCCCGGTAAACTGGAATTTAAAATGGCTATGTGCCATTGCTTCGGATTAGAAATTGAATTGATTGAACCTGTTTCCGAAAGCGCTTACAAAACATGGCTTGATGAGCACGGCCCTGGTATCCACCACATTGCTGTCATTACCAAAGATCCATTTAAGGATGTGATTGACAAAGCTAAAAAGCTCACCGGCAAGGAACCATGGATTTGGGTTAAGGATACCGGCGCACCGGAAGGCCAGAATCTTGAATTTGCATATCTTGATCTGAGAAGAGAAACAGGTCTGTTTGTTGAGGTCTATCCGGAACACGTTGAAAAGCACCATGAAGGCAATATAGGCGGTCATGCATATTAATAAATAATCGCAATAAACAAGTCTATTACTAAATTGGAAAGAGGTTAGAATATGAAAACAAAGAAACTTGAATTCTTAAACCGTGAAGTCAGTAACGTTATTTTAGGAACAATGCCGCTTTTTTCCGGTGATCTTAACGAGCATTTTGAACATCTGGATATGGCTAAGGAACTTGGGATAAACTTCATAGATACAGCAATTGGTTATGGTGGCGCAGAAGTTTCAATCGGTAAATGGATGAAAGCCCGTAATAACCGTAAGGAGCTTGTTGTCATGACCAAAGGTTGCCACCCTGGCCCGAATGGTAAACGTGTTAACGCCAAGGATCTTGCCGAAGATCTTTATAGATCACTGGAACGTCTAGAAACCGACTACATCGACATATATCTTCTTCATAGAGATGACCTTGAGCTACCGGTGGGACCAATTGTTGAGGCGTTAAACGAGCATTTTAAAGCTGGCAGAATTAAATCCTTTGGCGGCTCCAACTGGACACATCAGCGAATACAGGAAGCAAACGATTATGCAAAGGCTCATGGATTGGAACCTTTCAAAGCCAGCAGCCCCAGTTACAGCTTGGCTGAGGAAGCTGCCGCTGCCTGGGCACCTGGTACTGTTACCATCAGCGGTCCAAAAGAAGAAGCCGCAAGAACCTGGTATGCAGCCGGCCAAATGCCTGTTTTCGCTTACTCCAGCCTGGCTAGAGGATTTTTCTCAGGTATGGTAACGCGCGAACGTTGGGAGGCTGAAAAAGATCACATAATGAGTCCTGGAGTTCTCTTCTCAGGAAATGCAACAAAGGATCAGCTGACAGGACGTGGTGAAACTATTGATCCAATCTGTGCTAAGGCTTACTGCGTTGAACCTAACTTTAAGCGTTTGGATCGGGTTAAAATACTTGCTGAGGAAAAAGGCTGTACTATTGCACAGATTGCCCTGGCATTCATTATTAACAGCAAGATGAATGTGTTCCCTATTTCGGGTGTTGCTAACCGTACAGAGCTTCTGTCAACCATTAATGCCACCAACATCATCTTGTCCGATAAAGAACATGACTGGCTTGATTTAAAAACTGACAATAGATAAGACTGTAAATTATTACAGTTTGGAGTAAATATATTATACTGGTGTTACATACTCTTGTGTACAGCTAGCAAGACGTATCACCAGTATTTTTTTTAAAATAAAATTCTGACAGTCTACCAGTAATTTGCTCGATTAGCAGGTATCTTAGCAGTGAAAGGACAAAATAAATGAAAAAATTCTCACTAAAGCTCTCAATCTTATACATTTCAATGCTTCAAGCCATTAATTTAGGTATTTCTTCAGTTTTCAAGGCAAGACTGTCATTTTTGATTGCCCAGGATAATATCGGTGATGCCGCTACAACAGGTATTATAACTACATTCACCAGTGTAGGCGGCTCTTTGGCCGGAATCCTCTATGGAAAATTGTCCCAGATTATAAACAGACAGGTCATTACTTCGGTATCCGCCGTTAGCATTCACAGAGATTTTGTTATGGCTATTTTTATGTCATCAATAAGTCTTGGAATGTCTGCAGCCCCCATTTTCACATCACTCTTATCCTTTATACTTCCGGCAGTAACAAACCGCAGGATATATTTCATTACTGCAGCCTTGTTACTTATATATTCAATTATGTCATTGGCTTTTAATTTAAAACACAGAAAAAACGTTTATAGCCCAAAAGTTAAGCTTAGAAAGCCTTGCATGATATTTTCAAAATGTGTAAATTAAAACATCCTGCCTACTATGACAGGATGTTTTAGTTTACATATTATTCATAAGTATCGTAGGGTTCAGGAGGAACGGGGTACAGTGCAGTTATACTTTCCTTGTTGTAGAAGCCAGGCTTGAAGGTATTTGGCTTATGGGGCTTAGGCATGCCGTTATTTACGACATTTTCATCAGTTGCATTTCCAATCTCTACCCAGGAATGGTGATAATCGCACAGGATATCGTTTGTTATGGTAAAATGCCAGAATTTCCATTCTCCATCAGCCTTAATAAAATCTATTGCATATTTACCCCAAATCCAAATTGCTTCCAATTCATTTTTGGGCTTATATCTTCTTGTTTCTGCCCCTGGTGACATCCAGACAGCCTTTGCAGTTTTTCCGTCTCCAGCAACCTCTATAACCTCGGTTGTCAGCAGGTGCTCATTAAATGCTCCCTTCATATCGCCTTCCAGAGACATGTGCCAGTCATAGAAGAAGTTTTTTATGCCATCTGCTCCGCAGTAAACTCCAATCCCTACGCACTCGACCCATATATCTTCTTTTTCAAGAGCAAACATTTCAACTGTTTTCATATGCAAATGTGCATTATGGCAATATGCGTATTTTCCCATCAGATTTTTTATCTGCTGTATATCCCATAAGCGTTCTACCTTTTGCTCGTAAGTAAGTTCCACAATAAATCCCCCCCTTATTCTTCATAAAAAAAATCATATGGTTCCGGTATGGGCGGCACAAGTTGTTCAATAAATTCAGTCGTATATTTTGTACCGGGATACCTTGACGGACCATCTGACACAGGAATATTGGGATTGGTCAGCACTTCTCCTTTTGCATCTCCCCCACTTACCCAGGATTGATTATATTCGGAATGGATATGATCCGTTATATAAAAATGCCAGAACTTCCATTCACCATTTACTTTAATAAAATCGACCGCATATTTGCCCCAAACCCAGTATGCTTCAAGTTTTCCGGTTTTCATTGAAGTTCTGGTCTCAAGTCCCGGGGAAAACCAAAGCCCTTTTGCGGTCCTGCCGTCTTTAGCAACCTCTATAACCTCGGTTGTAAGAGTATGAATACACAATGCCCCTCTTTTGTCTCCATCCAGAGCTTCATGGAAGTGCAGAAAGAACTTTTTTATACCTTCTTCGCCCTTATACACACCCAGACTGCTGTTATCCACCATAACCCCTTTTTCTTCAAGAGCAAACAGTTCTACAGTTTTCAAGTGCATATGTGCAGTATGATAATATTCATATTTACCCATAAGATTTCTTATCTGCTGGGTATCCCAATTCTGCTCAGCTTTCTGCCGCCATGTAAGTTCCATACTTACCTCCATGTACATAGATTTGTATACTTTTACAGTTGAACGGACTGTAAAAGTTTACAGGTACTTGTTACAAAGGGCTATATATCTCTTCAATTGTTCGGGAACATCGATATCCATATTAAAGTGATGTCCTTCATATTCTCCAGCAATATAGCCTTGATAACCCAGTTCCTTAATTTTGGGTAAAATCTTCTCGTAAGGTATACATGTATCAATTTCACCATTTTCCAGATAATAGAATTTGCCATGAATATATGGTGTTACCGGAATCAGGCTCTCCAGCTCATTAATATCTGTTGGATTGAATTTTTCATAAATGGACTTTGTAAACTCTGCCTCAAGATGATTCAGGTCAAGCTTCATTGCTTCACTTAAAGCCACACGATTGCCGTGAAGTTCCAAAACCTTGTCAAGCCTATCCTCCCTGAAGCCTGCATTTTTTAATCTTTCTACCAGCAATTTATGCGGACGCACCTGAAAAATACTGAAGTCGGGTACTACTCCCAGATAGCCTTTTCCCTTTGTATTCATCAATTCAAGATATTTTTCCCATACAGGCACATGCGGATGATGGGGATGATGCATCTCTATAGCCAGTTTCATATCCAGTTTTTCACAATATGGAATCATTTTTTCATATATTTCCGGAGAAATTGAATGCTGAGTACGGACCAGGTCAAATCCGGCTTTCTTGGCATAAATCATGTCATTAACAGTAAATTGTATGATCTCCTCTTCATTGAGATCCCTATCTGAGCGTATTCCGTAATCAATATATGCACTATAGCATATGGGCTTCAAATCATACTTATCCAATAATTCTTTAAAACTCTTTAGCCATTTGTCAGAAGGATTCGGATATTCGGGCACCATTTGTGCAGCTACCAGCTCTATTCCATGAAAACCATAGTCCTTTACTGCACTTAGGCACTTTTCAAGCGTAAATATTTCTTTTACATAATAGCTGCTAAGACTATAAAGGGATACGCTTAACTGGATATTACTATTTGTCATTTGGGGACCTCCTTTATTCATTTTTATCAATACATTCCAATGCTTTTTGGTTTATACTATCCAGAACAAGATATTGTCCGAAGTAGCCGGTGTATGGTATCCTGTGAACCAAACGCACACTGACTTCATGATTTCCGACTGCAAGTCCGTTCTCCTGCAGAACAACAATTGATGCTGTGTCCAGCACAAACCAATGCTCCTTAGACATTTCTCCCAACTGGGAAATTAAAAATTCCTTACCGTTCAGTACAAATCTCATGTCGCTCTGTAGAATTTCCCTGCCATCTACTGACAACTCCAGTTTTTCAATGCAGCTGACAAAGGTACCCCTATATGAAGGATAACGAACTTGAACAGCATAGCCGTAACAAATATCCCCGGCCTTTAAATTAGTAATATTTTTTTCAGGTAATAGCAACTCATTATATTGAAAATCCAATACCATATACATTCTTCCTTTCTAATAAATAATACTTGGTTAACGTGATATAACAAGCAGTCCTTCACATTGTATAAGCTTATGCTTTTCTTTTTGCATAAGACAAAATAACACCCAGTGCTATGGAAAGGTATGCAGCCCATAATACCCTGTATTGAGCTGGCAGAAGAAATGTGATTGTGTGAGCAGGTATCCAGAAAAATGGTATAGTCTTGCCTATAACAATTTTAATAAATCCAACCCAGTCAATTTTGGCAATTGCCTCGGACAAATTTACTTTATTCCCTTCAGCTCTTGTGTCAATATACATATCAGAGACTCTGTGAGCTGCCATAAACATCGGTCCAAAGGTAAAATTCAGAATAACACTGACGTAGACGGCATTGAGAAATGTTCCGGGTATTCCGTCGGTACCAAATAATAATTCTGCTTTTTCAGCGCCGATAACACCATTTGAAAACACCCCAAACATAAGAACAACAAGCAAACCTACTATTCCCCAAACTACGGCCTTATATATTAAACCTCCGGGTCTTTTCCAATTTCCGGATATTATTCTGATGGCAAGTAATTCACCCATTGTTGCCATTATTGCAAATTTTATAAAGCCCATCAAATATGGGTGTGTACCTGTTACCCCAACAAAAATTTCATGTGTTGCCGGTATAATTAGAAAAGCGGTAATTCCTAAAAAAATTACTCCCCACAAAATGTCGCCTTTTTTCATATGTCCCCCAGATTTCTCAAATTATGCTTTACAGATTCCAAGTATTTGTCTTGCTTCACCGGGCGTAGCAACTTCCTTGTTGATTTCTGCAATAATTCTCTTTGTTCTTTCTACAAACTCGACATTTGATTTGGCAAGTAAGCCTTTCGAATAATAAATGTTGTCTTCCATACCAACCCTGACATGTCCGCCCATTGCAAGAGCTGCATACATAACCGGCAGGTGACCCCTGCCTATTCCAAGTGTTCCCCAGGTGCTGCCCGCCGGCAGCAGGCTTTTCAGGAATAACAGATTTTCAATTGTTGCATCCATGCCGCCAGCTGCTCCCAATACAAACTGGAAATGCAAAGGTGCTTTCAGTATTCCCTTTTTGAGATAATAGATGGCATTGTATATCATTCCTGCGTCAAATATCTCTATCTCGGGTTTTATGTTATTTTCCTGCATTACAAGGCCAAGCTTTTCAAGGAATCTGGGGCTGTTTTCAAAAACTGTTGAATGCAGCCAGTTCATTGATCCGCAGTCATAGGAAGCCATCTCAGGCTTTAAGGCTATAATATGCTTCATTCTGTCTTCGTCTGACAGACCAAGCTGACCTGAGGTTGTAAGGTTTATTACTATGTCACAGTCTGTTGCTCTGATGTATCCAACCGTTTCTTTAAACTTTTCCAAGCTCATTGATGACTTGTCCTCATCATCTCTTACATGTATATGTGCAACCGAAGCACCAGCTTTCCAGCAGGCATATATCTCATCGGCTATTTCTCTTGGCTGAAGAGGAATATACGGCGTATCCTTTCTGGATGGCCAGGCTCCGGTTGTCGCTACCGTTAAAATTACTTTGTTGCTTAAGTCGCTCATAGATTACCCTCCTGACTGTTATGAATCGCATCCCTCAAGTACTATTGCAGTACCTAGACCTCCACCGATACAAAGAGTGGCAAGCCCATACTTTGCTTTTCTTTTCTGCATCTCATACATCAATGATGTAGTTATTCTTGCTCCTGAAGCACCAATAGGATGACCGAGAGCAATGGCTCCTCCATTTACATTGGTTTTTTCAGGCTCCAGTTCAAGGTCTTCCATTACTGCCAGCGATTGTGCAGCGAAGGCCTCATTTGCCTCTATTACATCCATGTCCTTTGCTGTAAGTCCTATTTTGCCAAGAGCCTTTCTTGAGGATGGAACAGGGCCATATCCCATTATTTCAGGCTCAAGCCCAGCCGAATCATATGAAAGGATTTTTGCCATAGGCTTAATTCCGAGTTGATCCGCCTTTTGCTTTGACATTACCACAACCATTGCAGCACCGTCATTTATCCCGGAGGAATTACCTGCAGTAACGGTCCCATTCTTCTTAAAGGCAGGCTTCAGCTTGGCAAGTGCTTCATACGTAGTACCTGCCCTTGGATACTCGTCAGTATCAAAAGCAACCGGATCGCCTTTTCTCTGTGGAATCAAAACAGGTACTATTTCATCGTTGAATTTTCCTGCTTTTATAGCCGCCTCAGCCTTCAACTGGCTCTGCAGTGCAAAATTATCCTGAGCTTCTCTGGTAATATTCCATTTCTCTGCTATGTTTTCCGCCGTAATACCCATGTGATAGTTATTGAAAGCATCCCACAAGCCGTCATTAATCATAACGTCAAGCAGTGTGTCATTGCCCATCTTAGTTCCGAATCTGTGTTTATTCAGAACGTATGGTGAATTGCTCATGCTTTCTGAGCCACCTGCCAATACAACTTCGGCATCTCCGGCCTTTATCATTTGTGCTGCAAGGCTTATAGCTCTGAGACCTGAACCGCAAACCATGTTCAGTGTCATTGCATTTACCTTGATATGGAGTCCGGCCTTTAATGCAATCTGTCTTGCCGGATTCTGGCCCTGTCCGGCTGACAGCACATTTCCTATAACCACTTCATCTATTATTGATGCATCAATTCCTGCTCTTTTGATGGCCTCTTCCGCTGCTATACTGCCGAGTTCTACAGCAGAAAAGCCTGCAAGTGAACCGCCGAAGCTTCCTATTGGAGTCCTGGCAGCGCTGACAATAACTACTTCTTTCATAGAAACACTCCTATCCTCAATGAACAGTCTTTACAGAACAGTACACCTGTGTTTAATTGTCTTTAGAAACCGCCATATCTGTAGGTTCTATCGGGTACCGGATTCAAATAACCCTCATCAATCTCTGCAACACAGCGTACCATTGAACCGTCGCCAAGATACCAGCGAATCGGGAACGCCATGAATTTGAAGCGCTTGTTGACAACCTTTTCAAGGTCTCCGCCGATATTTTCAACTCCGACAATACCGTTACCCATCATCAGCTTGTGACATGGTTCCCAGGTTCCGGGTTGTCCAATAGCTTCCAGCCTTCCGTAAGCTTCATTGTACTTTTCCTGACCGAATACTTTTATGAAGGTAGGCTTGTGGAACTCTGCATAAGCTTCAACACCATATTTTTCAATGAATTCTTCAGAAACTGGCCTTGCTGAGTTACCTAAAAGATTCATATTTGTACCATTCTGCCCAATTGAAGTGTGAAGTGGGTGGTCCAGGGCCTGCTGATCCATAGCTACACATTTAGGTTTGTACTTTGCAAACCATTCTCCTGCTTCTCTGCCGCACCCGCAGGAATAGTGATAATAGTCCTTGCTGTCGTCCCATTTGAGGTGCATGCCGGTTCTAAGTACCAGCACCATGCCTTTAAGCTCTTCAGGCTTTATATTTGCACGTTTGCAGGCATCCTCAAGATGCTCCGGCTTTATAAGCTGCCAGTCACCAACTCTTACATCCAAGCAAACCGCATCTCCGTAGTAAGCATCCAGCGGAAGCTCGTGGGTATACCTTGCTCGTTTTCCGTCAAATTCACGTTCCATAACATGCCGGGGTGCATCTGCATGTGTACCGCAGTGCATAACAACATCAATTTTCTGTGTCAAGACTCCGCCCTTTGAAAGGTTGTGCATTGTATCAATATGCGGTTTTGCAAAATATGGCCATACCGGCATATCCGCGCTGAATGGATGGCTCAAGTCAACTAATACTTTTTTACCCATAGTAATACCTCCATGTTTTTTAATTAATCAATTTCATAGAACCTTTGACCAAAAAAGGGTCTATGCTTTTTTGTGAATAACCTTTATCAAGTGCTCTGTAAGTTTTTTTCTGGACTGATCAATTTCTTCCTCATCCCAATCAAAAAAACCCTTTCCTGATTTAAAACCCAGTTCGCCCTTTTTAACCTTTTCAACCAGAAGTGGAGAGGGTTCAGTTGAATTTTCTATATGCTTTAAAATATAACTGTGAATTGAAAGAGTCAGATCTGTTCCAACCATGTCTGCGTTCTCCAGCGGTGCTAAAACAGGAAGCCTCAGTCCAAAGCTCATTTTGACAGCTTCATCGACAGTTTCTGCATCGGCAATTCCTCTTTCAACAATGGAAATAGCTTCTCTCCAAAGTGCATGCTGCAGTCTGTTTGCCACAAACCCCGGCACATCCATGTTTACCCTTATTGGATGCTTCCCCACTTGTTTCAATATGCATATCACATTATCCATTACGTCATCAGAAGTGTACTCTGACTTCACAACTTCAACCAATGGAATAATATAAGGCGGATTCCAGAAATGAGTTCCTACTATTCTGTCCTTGTGAACAGATTTTGCGGCAATCTCTGTGATGCTCATAACAGAAGTGTTAGTTGCAAAAATGGTATCAACAGAACACAGGTCTTCAAGCCCGGCAAGCACATTCTGTTTCAGTTCCATATTTTCCGGAACGCATTCCACAACAAGGCCGGCATCCTTTACAGCCATATCAAGCTTGTCAAAGGTTGATATTCTGCATATTGTGGCTGCCACCTCAGCCTCAGAGATAACGTCGTTATTCTTCAGCAGCTGGAGGTTGTCAACGATTCTGTCCAGTATTATATCTCCTGATACCAAGCTGTCAAAAATACTCACTTTTATATCAGGACACCTTGCGAACACCTGGGCTATGCCGCAGCCCATTAAACCTCCTCCTATTACCGCAATGTTTTTGATTTTTTTCATAGCCAGCCCTCCCTCAACAAGTCTGCAAACGGTGCAAAATTAGTTAGCCCAATATCCGCCTTCTGTTGCAACATTTGCTCCGGTCATAAAATCACTGGCACTGGATGCGAGGAATATACAAGGTCCGATGAAATCGTCCGGTTCTCCCAGACGGCCTACGGGAAGACGTCTTAAAAAGTTCTTGTAAACAGCACTCTCCTGATCAAACATCCACTCGGTTAAATCTGAACGGAATACTGTCGGGTTAATTGTATTAACATTTATCTTGTATTTTGCGGTCCATTCACATGCGAGAGACTGAGCCATGAGATCAATACCGGCTTTTGCTGTACAGTAACCTGTGTAATTTGCCATACCCATTTTAGAACGTGCAGACGATACCAGAATAACCTTTCCGCCTTTTCCCTGCTCAATCATCTGCTTTCCTGCATATTTGCAAAACAACCATGTTCCCTGAACATCTGAATCCATGATCTTTTTCCATTCAACCAGTTCCTGATCCACAATCGGCTGCGGATTATTATATCCTGCTGCTGTCAATAAAACATTAATCTCTCCGAATTTAACTACGGCATCATTAACTATTTTACAAACATCCGCTTCAACTGCAGGGTCTCCGATTGAGTATCCGCATTCAATTCCCTGTGCTTCCAATTCAGCACATAAGTCTTTACATTTCTGATTGCTGCGGCCTGTAACAAAGACCTTCATCCCTGCCAGACCGTAGCCTGTTGATACAGCTTTTCCCAGAGCTCCGGTTGCTCCGGTAATGAGAACAACCTTTCCTTTAACATTGAATAGATTTTTTACAAAATCCGAATTCATAGAATATAACCCTCCCAATCGTATTTGTTGTATTATCCCGGATAATTTACAACAACAAGTATACTTGCAGGCATATTAGTTTCATTTATCATTGATCTGCCTTCATTTGGTCCTATAAAGATTGAATCGGACTTTCTTAGCACGATTTTTTCCTTATTCTTGTTGTATATTGTTATTTCACCTTCAAGTACATAGTAGATCTTTTCGGTTGGTGATTCCTCGTAATCATATTCTGCTCCACCACCCGGCAGAAAATGGGAGGTTCCCATCCAGAATTTCTGTGCTCCTGATTCTTCTATGCCCTGAAGTCTTATAGCTGTCATATTGAAGTGCTTTGGCGGGTTATAAGGGTTGCAGTCCTTTAACTCTCTTTTAATCATTTTTGATTTCCCTCCCTAAATTATTAAAAAGTGTTTTGATATTTTAGATTAATCCATTCTTTATAATAAGCTTGGCTTCTGTGCTATTTATAATGTCTTCTAAAGATGAGCCCGGCATTATCTCCGTCAGTAAAAGTCCATCTGGAGTTACTTCAATTACTGCTTTTTCAGTCACAATCATATTTACCTTTCCTACAGCTGTAAGCGGAAGCGTACAGTGCTTCAGTATTTTTGGCGCACCCTTTGCAGTATGAAGTATCGCAACAATTACTTTTTTTGCTCCGGCTACAAGATCCATGGCTCCACCCATTCCCGGCACCATTTTTCCGGGAACCACATGGCTTGCTATGTTCCCTCTTTCGTCAACCTGTAGTGCGCCAAGAACAGTCATATCAACATGCCCGCCACGTATCATGCAGAAGGAAGTGGCACTGTCAAAGTAACAGGCGCCCTTGTTTATATGAACGTGCTGATTTCCTGCATTAACGACATCGCTGTCTTCTTCTCCTGGTGTACACAGCGGACCCATTCCCAGAATGCCGTTTTCTGCCTGGAGCGTTATGTGCACTCCTTCAGGCACATAATTTGAAACAAGAGTTGGCAGGCCGATACCCAGATTTATAACATATCCGTCCTTCATTTCCCGAGCCACCCTTTGAGCTATAATATCCTTTTCACTTGTAGTAACACTGCTCATTAGACTTCACCTCCCACAACAACATAATCAACAAACAGACTTGGAGTCATAATACAGTCGGGGTCAATCTCTCCAGGCTCTACCAGCTTTTCAGCCTCAACTATCACGGTGTCTGCCGCCATAGCCATCACAAGACTGAAATTTTTTGTTGTTCCCTTGTAAAACACATTTCCGTGCTTATCAACGATAGATCCCTTTATTATGGCAACATCCGCGCGCATGGGCAGCTCAAGCAAATATTCTTTTCCGTCTATTGTAAGTTTTTGTTTGCCTTCCTCAATTGAAGTTCCTATTCCTGTGGGCGTAAGGAATCCACCTATGCCTGCTCCTCCACATCTGATTCTCTCAGCCAGTGTTCCCTGTGGAATCAGTTGAACCTCAAGTTCACCTGAGTTCATCTGAGCGGCCGTTTCCGGATTCAGTCCTATATGAGACGCAAATAGCTTTTTAATTCGTTTTGCTGTCAGTAATTTTCCTATTCCCTTACCTGGAACTGCGGTATCATTAGCTATAACTGTAAGGTCTTTGACCCCTTTTTCCAGCAGGGCATCTATAATTTTTTCAGGGTTTTTTACACCCATAAAACCATTAATCATTATGGTTGAACCATCATTTATCAAACTGGCAGCAGCATTTATATCTATAACCTTATTCATTGGACCTCCCATACCAACATAACAAAATAATTGATTTAAGCCAGCAGACGCTCAAACATCTTATGCTGACGCCTTACCTGCTCTACGCTGTCAACTGGAAATGCATCCTGTATCGTGCGGTTTCCTTCATACTCGCTTGAAATGTAACCCTCGTACCCAATCTCTTTGAGTACAGCTACAACCCCTTCGTAATCAAGACAGTCATCGGTATTGTTTTCCAGCATATTGTAAAATTTTGCGTGTATATGGAAAATATAATCCTTATGTTTTTTCAAAACCTTAGGGTCTGTGTATAAAGTACGGTATGCAGTATTAAGCCAAGAAAAATCAACTTGATTTGCTCCCATTTTAGTAATGTCTGAAATAGCCTTATCCTTATCAACCTTTTCGATGTAGGCATCATTTATATAATTAACTATTCTTGCGTTTGCACCGTCTCTTATAGCACGTTCTGCATGTATACCGCTCGGACGCATTTGAAATACTCCCATATCCGGTATTATTCCAAACCATTTGCAGCCGCATCTGTCTAGTAAATCCTGATAAGGATCAAACCATGCTGAACTCAAATCCAGCGGAGCATGAATTTCCAGACCTATTTTAACGTTATATTTTTCTGCAATCGGCAGACTTCTTTCAATAATTCTCATAGGAGTTGTACACAGCGTTCTTATTACATAACAGCCTAACTGGCTGGCCACCTTCAGGTCTCTTTCCATAAGATCAACCAGCTCATTATCCGACAAAACCCTGTTTTTAAATAAAAGTGCCTCAGAAAATGCATCAGCACAGGTTGGAGTGACTTTATACTTTTTCATCCATCCGAACCATTTTTCTAAAAATCCATCTGAGAGCTCCGGGTACTCATTTATCATCTGTTCGGGTATTATTTCAACCCCTGTAGCTCCCATATCTGAAACTGCTTTTATGCAGTCTTCCAATTTCATTTTCCGGAGGAAGTATTCCTCCTGATAACTATAAAGTGATACGCCCCTTTTTATAGACCCCATACAAACTGTCCTCCTCTATAATTTAGCTGAATTATTTAACAGTAAGATATTTATCCGGCTCCAGGGTCAGTATCTTTTTATCATGCCCGTTGAACTTGCCATATGGAGCGCGTATTGTAATCAAAACTTCTACTTCCTGATCAAAATATACAAGTCCTCCCGGCTTATATACCTTTAATGTCGCATCCTCATCAAAATTCCATCTTCTTGTTGAAACAGTAGACATTTCTGACATCATGAAGCTTCCACTTGCAACAGTAAATCTGATGTGATCATTTGTATAGCACTCTCCGCCTACAGTCACTTTGATTTCGTCTACAACAGACAATGGAACTCCTCTGTAATAAGGTATCCTGATCTTTAGTTCAAACCCTTCAATGATACCTGTCTCCGATATAACATTTCTGAATCCATCGGTACAAATTAAATACTTATCAAACATTGAGGCCATTCCTCCTTTGCGAATTGATTTGATCCATTTACTCCAAAACATTGTTGCATTCAGTCTGTTTTAATAAATTTAGAATCCAGCCAACAGATTCTGACTGGATTCTAAATTGCTGTTTCAACTCATTATTTCGACTTGACAAACTCATCCAACTGCTTCTGTCTTTCAGCAATTACTTTATCAATTCCAGCCTTCTTAAGCTTGTCTAAGAATAACGGCAGGTTCTTGTCAGGGTCCAGAACTCCGCTGCCCAACGCTCTGACATATTGTGAGTATACATTTTGCAGTGCAGTCATTTCTGTTTTTACGGTGCTATCATTAAACGAAAAACCTAAAGCAACCGACTTTTTCGCGGATTTATTAAATTCATCCATCTGCTTATATAGGTCAGGTGAATCACCTTTCCATACGTAAGATAAGAACTGATTACCGAATTCAAAGTTTGAGTTCAAGCCATATCCGGTGTTTCCGGCATTAACTCCGTCCGGATAATCTATAGTTCCATCTGCTAATTTTTTATAGTGCTTTCCTTCAATACCCCATGAGAACAGGTTCTGAATTTCCTTATCACTGTACATCAGGTTAAGGAATTGCATTGCTTTTTCAGAATTTTGGCTGTAAGCAGGTATTCCCCACATGAAGTTGATAATATTTGAAGTAGCTGATTGAGGTGGTACAATTTGTGTACTTACAACAGGTGTACCGGCTTGCTGTGTTATCTGTCCGTCAATACCTGGCTTGCCAGCTCCCAAGAATGAAAATAATTTTCCGTTTTTCATAAGGGCAGTAGCAGTATCAGCATTAGTTGCAGTATCCTTAAGAATATATCCTGAGGTGTACCACTTTCTGGCGAGTTTAATAGTATCGGCATATTGCTGTGATTCATAATAGTTTGAAACCTTTGGCGTATTCATATCCATAAGTGTGCCAAACCAATCGTTTAAGTAATCTCCGCCAGGTATTCCAATTGCCTGGTCTAAACCTTGACGTGCATCCTGTCCGAACATATAAGGAGTTATGCCTGGTTCCTTTTCTTTTATAGTCTTAAAGAGAGTTTCCATGTCAGCAGTAGTCTTTATTTTGCTGATATCAATCTGGTGCTTATCAACCAAATCCTTTCTCATATATAACCTGATATCGTTTGCATAATCTTTGTAGTCCGGAACAGCATATACTTTACCATTTTGAGTTCCTACTATCATGTTGTCACCTACTGTGCTCTTGATATCCTGGCCATATTTATCAAGTAAATCATTCAACGCCAAAAGCTGTCCATTTCTGGTCTGTCCATTATAATCAAATATCGGTCCAAGAATACCGGTTGCCAGTAAATCAAGCGGTTCGTTACCTGCAAGCATAAGCTTAACCTGCTGAGCATAAGCTCCTACATTGATTGGAGTTACCTTAATGGTAGCATTGATCTTTTTCAATGAAAGCTTGTTGATTTCATCAACAACCAGTTGCATATCCTTTGGTGAACTAAAACACAAAAACGCCATATTCAACTCTGTTGCAGGTCCTGGATTTGATGAATTTGCTGATGTGTCTTGTGCAGTTTGGCCAGCTGTTTTGTCCGATGTACTTGCGTTACCTCCGCAAGCAGCCAGAGCAACGACCATTGTGATTGCCAATACCAGGCATAAAATTCTTCTTTTCATGATTCTCCTCCTCTAAATTTGGCTGAATGGATTTATTTATTCCTTGTAGCATTTTGCTACAAAAATTAGCAAACCTAATGTAACAAGGCGTTCAAAACTCAAGAGAAAATTATCCTTTAACAGCACCCAGTGTAATACCCTTTACAAAATATTTCTGAAAGAATGGGTAAGCTAAAATGATTGGAATAATACCAATTACTGCAATTGCCATCCTGACCCCTGTTGTTGGAACATTCATGGTAGCTGTACCGGAATTCCCTCCCAGATTGGTGCTGGCAATGAATTGAAGATCAGTAATCATTCGATTAAGTATATTCTGCAAACTAAACAGCTCCGGCTTTGTCAGATAAATTAAACCGTTATACCAGTCATTCCAATAGCCAATACCTGCAAATAAGCCTATTGTTGCCATAATTGGAAATGATATCGGCAACACAATACAAATGAATGTTTTTATCTTTCCAGCTCCGTCTACAGTTGCTGCCTCTATAATTGCATCAGGTATACTTGTTTGAAAATAAGTCCTGGCAAAAATAACATTGTAACCATTCATCAATAACGATGGTATAAGTAAAGCCAATAAAGTGTTTTTGATATGAAATACCTGAGTGTACATTAAGTAAGTCGGAACCAATCCCCCATTAAAAAGAAGTGTAAAAAAAACTATAAAGTTAAAAAAATTTCTTGCGGGGAGTTCTTTTCTGGATAACGGATATGCAAGACATAAAGTAACTATTAAACTAAGCGCAGTACCAATTACAGTCATTAAAACTGTTATCTTGTAACCGTTTAATATAAGAGTAGACTGCTGATAAAGGTATTCATACGCTTTTAGGCTGAACTTTTCCGGAAAAAACGTATATCCATACTTTATAATTGTTGCTTCATCTGTCAGAGATGAAATGAATAATAGTATAAAAGGAAGAATACTGGCTGCAGATAGCAAAAACAATACCACATACGCTACTAATGTAAGCGGCTCAGCTTTTTTAATTTTCATTTATCTCACCCCTCTAGAACAATGCATTTTCTTTGTTGTATTTACGAACAGTCAGATTTGCTAAGAGTACTAAAGCAAATCCTACTATTGATTGATACAAACCTGCCGCCGAGGACATTCCTATATCGCCTAACTGCAATAGTCCTCTATATACATAAGTATCAATTACATTTGTGGTTGCATATAGTGATCCTGAATCCATAGGCACCTGATAGAACAAACCAAAATCCGAATAAAAAATTCTACCTATCGCAAGCAATGTCATCATTACTATCTGTGGCTGTATCAGTGGTATAGTAATCGACCATATCTGCTTCCACTTGCTGGCTCCATCAATCGTGGCTGCTTCGTAGTATTCCTTGTCAATCCCGATGATTGAAGCGAGGTATATTATGCAAAAGAATCCATAGCCCTTCCATGAGTTAACAATTACAAGAATGTATGGCCAGTAGGATGCTTCACTATACCACTGTATAGGTTCTTTTCCCAAAGCAGGAAGTATAGTGTTGTTCAAAAAGCCGGTATCTACACTTAGAACAGAAAATACAAGATAACTAACTATAACCATTGAAATAAGATATGGAAGCAGTATTGCGCTCTGATAAAACCGAGACCAGAATTTTTTTGTCACTTCATTCAACAGGATTGCTACTCCTACTGCCATTACCGTATTTAAGATTATGAAGCAAAGATTATATAGGATTGTGTTTCTAGTAATTATAAATGCATCGGAAGTGCTGAAGAGAAACTCAAAATTCTTGAAACCATACCACTCACTATTGAATAGACCTTGCGAAAAATTTACGTTTTTGAATGCAATTATTAGCCCTGCCATTGGTATATAATTATTTATCAAAAAATATATAAGTCCTGGCAACATCATCAGAAAATATGGTATCGAGCTAATCCAAACATTTCTACTGCTATGAATTGAATTAGATTTCAACTTGATTATCCCCTTTCATTGAGAGAATGTGCTTCGTATTTAGTTGTAAAGTGTGAATCACAATTTAAAGTATAAGTTATACTCTACTGATAAACAACGACGTGGAATTCATATTTGTTCAGATTTTTTCATGAGTATTTTTTATCTATGAAGTATAAATATTATGTTAACTTTTTTTGAATATTAATGGAAATGTATCCCGAGAAAATATAAAAAGGCATGCCTATTAAAGCTCGTCATGTTTTTTCTTATTATTTAAAATCCTCATAACAAACAAGTTCACTTAACTCTTTTCTTGGTTTGGGATCAGGATCTTCATCCGCATAACCAAGCGGTATTACAGTAACACAACTATACTGTTCCGGTATTCCAAGGGCTTTTTTCATTTTTTCCCCATCATAACCGGCTGTCCACACTGTTCCCAGGCCTAGCTCATACGCTTCAAGAACTGCATATGCCATCGCTATTGAAACATCGATTGTATCTTTTATTTGCCCATTGTTCATAACTGAGTGATCAAGACCACATGCAGCCAGCAGTACCGGAGCTTCTTCAAAATATGCGGGAGCCTGCAGCTCTTTTCTAAGTGCTGCTTTCTTCACCGGATCTCTGACTACTAATATTCTCCACGGTTGTCCGTTCCTGGCTGACGGAGCATACCTTGCAGCTTCCAGAATTTTATTTAACTTCTCTTGCTCGACAGGTTTTGAACTATATTTCCTAATACTTTTTCTACCTTTTATTGCAGTCAATACATCCATTTTCTTACCTCCTTGGTCTAAAACAGAGATAATGAGAATATCAATCCCTTTATCTCTGTTTTATTTTTCAGTTCCTATTTAAACTTTAATTCATTATAGCTCTCATACTTTTTAAGTAATTTAGGAAGTTTATCCTTTGCAGCTGCCATTTTAGGACCTGCAATAGCTCCAAACGATTTAATTTCGGTATAGTGTTCCAACTTTCCGTCGTAATTTAACCTTGAACGCTTTTGCTCTTCTTTACTGAAGCTGACCTTAAGCTTCTCCCCTTCAATGGTAAGATTGCCATAAATTCCGCATACAGGGCACTCAACAGTAGTAGTTCCATTTACCGTAAGCAGGTCGCAGTGGCAAACAGGACAGGTCCCTTCTTCTTCACCCATCCATTTTACTTCCTCATGCTTTTTACCTATGGCAGAAACTACATTTCTACCGAGTCTGGCTGCCCGATCCATAAGGTTATTATCTAACAGCGGACTGCCGATGCTGCCCATATTATAGGCATCAATCTGATCAACAACTTTGATCTGGGCAGGGAAGCATAATATGTGCATCGTAGGAAGTCCAAAGGAAACCCAGTTTTTTGTTTTTGCGCCTCCTACAGAAATCAGCCCTGCATATCTATGCTTGAAATTCCTTGGATCAACTAATTGGTCATCGGTTTTACCTTCTGCAATCCTCTGTTCATTTGCTTTTGTCAGAAAAGCTAAATCATGAGATGGGCCAAAACGATCTGCTACCTGCTTTAACTGTCCGGAAGGACCCAATGCATACACCGGTGCCGCAACAATGATGGCATCTGCGTTTAATACCTCCTCATCCACATATCGAAGATCATCTTTTATTACACAGCGTCCGTTTCCTCCGTTATCCAGTGATTTACCACAGCCTCCACAGCCATTGCAGGTTTTTATATCAAGATCAATCATTCGTATAAATGACGCTTCTGCGCCGGCTTTTTCAGCCTCCATCAGAGCATGTTTCACTAATATTTCACAATTTTTCATCCTTCTCCCGAAGGATATACCTAAAACTTTCATATTTTCTCCCTTTTTAGTTTCTAATAAAATTAAAATTCTATCATTTTCCCTGTCTGGTTTGAAAGATAAATAGCTTCAAGTATCTGTGTTACCACAAAAGCCTGCTCAGGTTTTACTAAAGGCTCGGTACCTTTTAAAATTGCCTGGAGCCACTGCTTCGCTTCAGCAACGCCTTCAGCTGATGCATTGGCTCCGTCAAAATAAGCCACTGCACCTGCAGGTGAAATCTTCTGTTCCATCAATAATCCGTTTCTGGAGTTATTGTAGATCAGTTCATTCTTTGAATAACTCATTCCGGAATTAATCTGGGCTCCCCCCTTTGTACCGCAAAGTGTAGTTGCAGCTTCCTTTGATTCAAGAATATTTAAGGCCCACGATGCCTCAATATATATAGTTGCTCCGTTCTCCATCTTAATCATTCCGAATGCAGAATCTTCAACTTCATAAGTATTGGGATCCCATGGTCCAAAAATATTTCCGTCAACTGACTCAGGCAGGTTTCCTAACTTATAGAACACTGTACCTGTTACAGAGGAAGGCTTATAGTTGTTCATCATCCATAACGTTATATCAAGAGCATGTGTTCCAATATCAATAAGCGGACCTCCACCTTGCAAAGCTTTGTTCGGGAATACTCCCCAGGTTGGGACGGCTCTTCTTCTTATGGCGTGTGCTTTTGCAAAATATATATCACCTAAGTCACCATTTTCACAGGAAGTGTGTAAGGATTGCACTTCACTTCGGAATCTGTTTTGATAACCGATTGTAAACTGTTTGCCGGACTTCTTCCATGCCTCATGCATCTTTTTTGCATCTGCGGAAGTATGAGCCATAGGCTTTTCACACATAACATGCTTGCCTGCTTCAAATGCTGCAACAGTAATAGGACAATGAGTAACATTCGGAGTTAATACATGAATAACATCAACGGACTTATCTTTTAGCAATTCATTGTAATCTGTATATATTTTTGCAGCGGCTGTTCCAAACTCTTTTGCAGCCTTTACAGCTCTCTCTTCAACAATATCACAAAATGCTACCATCTCACATAAATCTGCATTTGCTTTAAGCGAAGGAAAATGCTTATTATTTGCAATACCTCCGCATCCGATTATACCAACCTTTAATTTAGCTTTTCCCATGAAAATTCCCCTTTCTTTGGATTATACGATGCCGGCCTATGTAATTGACACTTTGGTAAACGTTTGAAACTTAAAGGAATTAAACGCTACAATGTAATAATAAATTAACTGTAAACTATAAACAACGACACAAAATTAATATTTGTTCAGATTATTTCATTATATCTTGCTCTGCAATCACTGGGGAAACGCCAAACTGTCTGCGGAACTGATCTGTAAAATATCTGGCACTGCTGTATCCTACAATATCAGCTATTTCATATATCTTGTTGCTGCCTTCCAGTATAAGCTTCCTTGCAAGGTGTTCATGCCAAGCTGGCGACAGATGGACACCGTATTTGTGAGCTTGTTGCAAAATACATGATTTATGCAACCATGTAATAGAAAATCAAACTATATAGTAGAATAATTTTGTAATACTATTGATAAATCCCTATTTTTTACTTCCAAAATTCATTACTTGGATCGTTATTTACTATTACTGATAAATTGTCATCAATATCAATGGTTTTAATTTCGGAACCCAATTTCATCATATAATGAGAACCACTTGTAAACTGGCTCCAAACCGGCAATCCAGGATAATTCGGGTCACCATTTCTGGCAAAATTCGCCCAGAACTCAGACATTACAGCCGAAAGCTTTTGGTCAACTTCGGTAAAAGGCCTCCAACACTTATTCAATGTTTCAAAAACGTACCATAATTCACCCGAATGAAACGAACCGGCATCGTCACCAGGAAGTTCCTTGTCAAAGCAATAAATATAAGCTAAACTTCTGCCCAACTCAGCCTGATTTTTAGCAAAAGCTATCACACCGGGCATCATATCTTTAAAATAACTTGTCTCCCCCAAATTATAGCCGACAATGTATGGTATATCATGATGTTTTCCTGCGTTTATCAAGTTTGATGTTTTATCTTGTAAAACATAGCCGTCAATATTCGGAACGAAAATAAGCGGTCCATTTGCACAAGCTGTTTGAGGTTTGAAACCTGAAGTATTTTTATAAAGCTCGTCAGCACTCATTTGCCGTAATTCATATATTGAGCCAGCATTAAGAAATGCACATACCTCGGCTCCTATTTTTTGGGCTGTTTCAAGGGATAAGTTATTCTTTATAGCTTCTATTCCGCCCCCACTTTGCATAATTGCCTTACTTACAATACCTTTTGTTAGGGTTGTTGAAATTAGTATTTCTACGCTCATAGCTCCGGCTGACTGACCAAATATGGTTATATTCCAAGGATCTCCGCCAAAAGCATCTATGTTGTTTTTTATCCATTTCAGGGCTGCTATCTGGTCAAGTATACCATAATTTCCAGAAACATTGTTTTCCGACTCAGCGGTAAGTTCCGGATGGGCTAAAAATCCGAAGATACCTGTACGGTAATTTATCGTAACCAAGATAACTCCTTTTTTGGCAAAGCCCTCTCCATCAAATTCAATTTCATGCCCATATCCTCCACCAAAGCCTCCGCCATGGATCCACATCATTACTGGAAGTTTATCTTTATTAGTTTTTGCAGGCGTCCATATATTTAGATACAGACAATCCTCACTCATAGGCATCTGTTTTGCGTAGAATTCCTCTTGAAAAAATGAACCAAGTATATGTCCTTGCTGCATAGAAATATTACCGAACTCGGTACACTTTCTAACATTATCCCAGGGAATTACAAGTTGTGGCGCCTTCCATCTATACTCTCCTATAGGAGGTGCAGCATAAGGAATTCCTTTGAAAATTACAACATCTGAGTTTTTTCCAGCCACTCCCTCAACGAACCCACCTTCTGTTTTTATAGCTCCATTTAACATAACTCTGCCTCCCTCATCTTTGGATTATACGATGCCGGCCGATGTAATTGACTTTGGTAAACGTTTAATCTTAAAGGAATTAAACACTACATTGTAATAATAAATTAACTGTAAACTGTAAACAACGACACAAAATTAATATTTGTTCAGATTATTTCATTATATCTTGCTCTGTAATCACTGGGGGAAACGCCAAACTGTCTGCGGAACTGATCTGTAAAATATCTGGCACTGCTGTATCCTACAAGATCAGCTATTTCATATATCTTGTTGCTGCCTTCCAGTATAAGCTTCCTTGCACGGTTCATTTTGATATTGGTTAGATAAACTGAAAAATTTACGCCGGTGATTTGCTTAAAAACTGCACTTAAGTATCCGTAGCTGATATTTAACCGGGATGCAATATCCTGTAGGGAAAGTTCAGGATTCAAATATTCGGCATTAGCGATTTCACAGGCTTTTCTTACTACCAATTCAGCTGAGCTTGCATGGAGACTGTTCATCAACTCTTTTACCTTATTTAGTTTGTCTCTATAGGATGTTTCAATTGCTTGCAACGAAAAATCGGCTGTTATATTCATTATATCAAAATCACTGATTAGCTTTTTAGTAGAAAAACTGTTAATGCTAAAATAATCTATGATACCATAAATCGAATTTATACACCAATTAAACACCACATTTAAATCTATACCGCTGAATTCTTTAAATACCATTTCTACTACTGATTCCAGCTCTTCAAACTTTCCTTCGTCAATTTTTTGTATTATCAGCTTGCCAAGATAAACCTTTCTGCTGATATCCAGATCCTTTTTCCTCGTGTATCCATCAAATTTGCATATAGTCATTTCTGTATTGCATGAGTTAACAGCTTCTATAGCCTGTAAAAACGAGACATTTAAATAACTAATTTCATTCGATTGTCCTATGCCGATGATAAAATCGGTTGTCAATTCGCTGACAGCATATTTTATTTGTTGAGATAGTAATTCTGCTTTGCCTATTGTAGTTAGAACAGAATAATTGTCACCTGTCATCACTGAAAAAGACCTTGCTTGCTCCAGTCCCAATTGCTTGTTTATATTTAACAATATATCATCCAATGCTTTCTCAAGTTTATTTCTGCTCCCGGAAAACTTGTCCGTGACCAGGGAAACTATCTGCCTAATCCTTAAAACAATTACACAGCATGTCTCAAATGGATAAGTTATCCCATGCCTTCCAACGAACTCAAGGAGTTCCTCCTGGTTCAAAAAATCGTTATTCAGTAGACGCTGAAAAAATAACTTATTCGCTGCATTTTCTCTAGCCTCCATGATCCCACGCTGTTGATTTTCCTTATCCAGTTTTTCCTTTAAGCTGGAAAAGGTTGAAATGATATTGTTTTTATTTATTGGTTTTAAAATATAGTCATGGACTTCCAGCTTCATGGCCGTGATTGAATAGTTGAAATCGTCAAAACCACTGATTATCACTGTCTTAATATGAGGAAATTGTTTTTTGATAATACTTATTAAATCCAGGCCATTTTTTCCAGGCATCTTTATATCTGTCAAAACTACATCAATATTCATATTTTCGAGCATTTTGAGTGCCTCTTCGGCAGATACTGCCTCACTTGCAACTTTAAAGCCCAGTTCTTCCCATTTAATGGAATACTTCAGCCCTTTTCTGATCATATACTCGTCATCTACTATTAAAATCCAATACATGATATCCTCAGACCCTCCAATTATTTTTTTTCAAAGCAATCAATATTGATAGTAATCGTTGTACCTTTTCCTTCGGCACTTTCAATTGTATAAGTATCTTCACCATAGTACAATTTAAGTCTTCCCAGAACATTTTTCAATCCGATACTTCCACCTTTTTCCGGCTGGGCATACAAAATATTGTTTAAAACCTCGGCGGGCATACCAACTCCATCATCTGCCACAGTAATAATTAATTTATCTTGCAGTACTGATACATTTATGGAAATATTTGCAGTTCCCATCTTAGGTTCAATCCCATGAATAATTGCATTTTCAACAAGAGGCTGAAGTAAAAGCTTCATACACCTGCAATGTAAAGCTTCAGGCTGAACATTTATAATTGTGTTAAATTTGTAGCGATAGCGTATACTTTGTATATATAAATAGTCCTGGATATTCTTTATTTCTTCCTCCACTGTCACAAAATTTTTGCCCCTGTGTACACTGGATCTGAAGTAATTTCCCAGTGCTGTTATCATATTGGATACGCTTTCGTTGCCTTCAAGGCTTGCCATCCAGTTTATACAGTCCAGAGTATTATACAAAAAATGAGGATTAATTTGCTGCTGCAGTGCCTCCAGATCAGCCTGCTTTACTTCAATTTCAAGTTGCTTTTTATTTATCTCTGCTTCATAAACTTCATTTATTAGATTGTTCAATTTATAAACCATTACATTGAAGCCTCGTATAAGCTCATCTACCTCCATTATGTCGCTATGTTTGTCAAAGGTCAGGTCAAAATTACCATTTTCAACTTTCTTCATCTGCCTGTAAAGCCCGATAATTGGTTTTGAAATCCTTTTACTAAGCAATACAATAATAAATACAAAAATTATAAACATTACTGTAGTTACAATAATAGTAATATATAAAAATTGCTTGCTGTTTTTGAGGATTATGCCCGTATCATTGATGCCAACAATATACCAGCCCGTTTTTTTAATCCAGGAATATACTATAAGGCTTTCTCTTCCATTGAACTTTGTAAAATAATTTCCGGCAGAATGTCCTGATATTAATGATAAATCAAATGTTTTTCCAATCATGCCCTTATCCCGGTGACTGATAATCTTTGAATCCGGGCTTACCAGCATTAATTCCTCAGACTGGCTGCCATAATTGTATAATAGCTTATACAATTCGCTCTCCCTAACATTGATAATCAGATAGCCTATTGTCATTCCAATGTTATCGCCCGAAGATACACGTATTTTTTTCGTCAGTGTTATTACATTTGATGTGCCTGTTTTTATATCATTTCTATCTATATGGCTGGGAATCCAGATGTTTTCTCCATGAGATTTTAAAAGCTCCTTCCCAAAATCATAATCCTTTACATTAAACCAGGTCTTATAAAAATTAATATCAGAAAAATAATATCCGTTGGAAGAAAACAATATAATATTTGATGCCAAAAAGTCTGTTTTAATTTGTGAATCTACAAATGTACTTTTTAATTTGATCATCAAATCAGTAGAAGAGCTCTTCCCATTTTCGTAATTTATTAAGGAACTCTGTATATCTTCATTGAACGCAATATCATTTGCTACATTTTCTATGCTTTGAAACATCATATCAAGATTCATGCCGGTTCTTGTATTTATGTCATGATTCATTATAATTGCATTTTTTCTGGAGGATTCTGACTGTATAATATAGCTGACAATACTTCCAATCAGTAAGGGTATTATAAATATAACGATAAAATACCTTATAAACCTGTCTGAAATTGTCGCTTTATGAACTTTTGAATAATTTTTCCTGTTTCTGATTTTTCTCTCTGCTCCGAATTTTGGCAGTCTGATGTGAAGCATATTATTCCCCTTTACCTGGATCAATTCTTATACTTTAAAAATGACCTTTCTTTTAGGATAGCTCTATCTGCTTCAATCTTAATTTTTTTTAGGGTCTGGTCTAAAGACTGTCGGTTTGAAAAATATTTTCCGCATTCATCCCTGATTGTATCAGCATACTCGGTAGTTGCTATCCCCTTGGGTATAAAGTCGTAATGCAGACTATCAACCGAAAAGAATCTCTTTCCATCTTCAAACGTTAATCCTGAACCTGATATGAAGGCACTTATCAGGTTAAAATTATACGCAGGAATATATAATGGTACATTACCTGTTTTTGCAGTATTTTCAGAACCGTTTTCAACATAAAACCTTATGAATTCCCATGCTTCATCAGGATGTTTTGATGTCTCAGGTATTCCAAGTATAGATTCAACTAAGGTGGTCTGCGGAATATTTTCAGTACTTTTATCAACACGTGGCGGTAAAACACATCCAACTCTGAAATTGATAGGAAAACTTTCTTTATCCTTAATGTCCCTTACAACCCAACTGGCTCCCCAGGTCATGGCAGCCCTGCCGCTTAATAACTCTATACTGGAAAATGTATCTCGTGCTTTAACGTTTTCCAAAGGCATCATAATACCTTCATCCTGCATTTTTTTCAATAGCTTAAGAGTTTTTCTCCAATACTCCTGCTCTGAGAAGCTGCTCAAACCATCGGAATTATAAAAGGGTATTTGTTTATTGCCCGGTCTTCCTCCTGTTATCATAAACCAGTTTTGCATAAGTCCGTAAATCCTTCGGTCACCAGAGTTTTCCCCACCTTTTGTAACCTTTTTGGCAATATTGTAGAAATCTTCATATGTCCAGTCATCAGTCGGGTATGGTACTCCTGCGTCATCAAACATATCCTTGTTATAAAAAACCATTTGTACTGAAGCACGGTAGGGAAGACCATAATAGCTGCCATTGAAATAAGCACTTTTGGCCGAAGAACCAAAAAAATCATGCATTTCTATTTTATCTCTTTTTATATAATCATCCAGTTTTCTTACCAATCCTCTTTTGATTTCGGTAAACTGGGTGCCGTCAGTCAGAGGCCATATATCCATTTCTCCTCCGCCCATTGCTATTACATCCAGCTTGGATTTAATACTTGTGGATAGCTCGGCAATCAGGTTTATCTTGACTTCTATATTGGGATGCAGTTTAGAAAACTCTTTAAAAATGGGATTATCTTTCTCTGATACTTCCCATGTATAGTAATTTAAAACAATTTTTATGTCGGAACTTGAAGAATTGTTACTGCTTTGACCTAATATGACTTGTTGAACAAATTCAACAGGCTTCAAAACAGTAAATATAGATATTAACATTATTATTAACATCATTACCAGTAAAGTTCTGAGAATAGTTTTTAATTTCATACTTTACCTCTTCCGTTATTAACTATTATTATAGCATTCGTACAAAATAACGTAAATATTTACTCTTTTATGTTAATAATATAAGAGCTTTATTCTAAAGTAAAGTAAAACAAAGAACCGATGAAATAAATCAAATAAATAAAATTTGTATTCATCGGTAATTTGTTTACTGACTGTCAGTAATATAAGGGTTAAAATAAAATACAATTTAATCATATATCTTTAAAAGAGTTATTACAATGCAGTAAATTTAATATTTGTTCTGATATTTAATCCAGTTCTCCGACCTCAAGTCCAAGAGGTATCTGCTTTGGCCTTTCACAAGTACTTTGCATCTGATAAATTCTGCCTTCTTTGGCTGATATATCAAAGCTTGTCAATGCCTCTGTAACATGATACATGAGCTCTCCATTAGCCCTATGCCGACGGCCTTCAACCATTGCGTATGCCATGTCAAGCACGCCCAGTCCACGCATATTCATTGCCGTTTTATGATACATCAGTGGAACCTCTTTTACAAAATCAAGCATTTCAGGTGAATGAATTTTACGAACAGCCTCGCCCACACTGAGGCCTTCGATGCTGTCGATCATGTTTTCACCCCTCAGTATCTTAACCGGGCCTCCGAACATGTTAGGATCAGGAACTATGAGTGTACCGGCCGTTCCATAAATTTCTATACATGGAAGATTTGAATGCCATACATCAAAAGTCATGTTTATATTAGCTATCACACCGCTTGCAAACTCCATCAGTCCCGAATAGTGGGTAAGCACTTCGACATCTATCTTCTTACCCTTAAAAGGTGAGGTACTGGTTATGGTTCTTTGATCGAAGGTTCTCTTAGCAAAGCAGTTTGTTTTGGAAATTGGTCCCAGCAGCGAAACCAATGCGGTAATGTAGTAAGGACCCATATCCATCATAGGACCTGCTCCAGGTTTGTAATAAAATTCCGGTGCTGGATGCCAGGACTCATGTCCATGACAAACCATGTTTGCCGTAACGGCTACCGGTTCGCCAATCCAACCTTCATCAAGTATTTTTCTGCAAGTCTGAAGTCCTGCTCCAAGAAAGGTATCCGGTGCACAGCCAATCAGCAAGCCCTTTTTCCTTGCAATTTCCAAGGTCTTTTTTGCATCTTCTGCATTTAATGCCAGCGGCTTTTCACAGTAGACATGCTTTCCAGCCTCAAGAGCTGCATTATTTATTTCGGAATGTGCTGCCGGAATAGTTAGATTTACCACTATTTCAATTTCCGGATCTGCCAGCAGTTCATTGACAGTGTATGCTTTTGGTATATTATACTTTTCAGCAGTGGCTTTGGCTTTCTCTGGAAACATGTCTGCAACCGCCACGACTTCTAATTTTTTATACATACCTGTAATATTATCCAGATATGTATTACTTATCACTCCGCAGCCTATAATACCTATTTTTACAATTCTCATAATTTAATTCCCCCATCTGATAATGCCTAATCAATAATTATTTATTTGTATATTGGAGACAGTTCCTGATCAATGTACCATTTGGTAAGTGCCAAGGATGCCAGAAGGTCCGGAGTTCCGTCAGTTTCAATAGTCATCCAACCTTTATATTCATATTTTTTCAGCAATTTCCAAAGCTTTTTAAAATCAAGTACTCCCATACCAGGCTCCCAAAACCAACGTGTACCATCATCATTAATTTCCGGATCCTTTGAAAATCTCACATTATCAGGAAGATTAGGAGTTGCCGTATCCTTGAGATGAAAGGATTTTACTCTATCGTGATACTTATCATAAAACTCAATAGGATCTATTCCCATCAATGCTACCTGCGCAGTGTCAAGGCAGTATGCCACATATTTCGAATCAGTCATTTCAAAAAATTCGTTATGGTCATATTTATTTGTGGCACAGAAAAACTCGTTATGCAGGCAAACATTTATTCCTTTGTCGGCTGCCATCTTACCTACTTCATTAACAAGAGCGGCAACATTTTTTAGCTGGCCTTTTGATAAAGGCCCAACACCATAGTAATTATCAATAGGACAAAGATTCATTGTATCCCCGCCGTATGCATATATATCGTCAATAAGCTCCTTTGCATCCTTTAGTACAGATTGATTTTTAGACTTATCATAGCTTGGCCCCAAGCCGTGAAAAATACCTGTGACTTTCTCCATCCCTCTCTCGTGGATAAAATCAAGAAAGTTCTGTATTGATCCAAATAACGTCATCATATGATGACGCTCAAAAGGCATAAGTTCAATGCCTTTAAAGCCCAAAGCCACATGATATTTGATTATTTTATCCCAATCAGCATAATATGAGTCACTGCTGCAATCCTTCATATAATATTCTCTGAAGTTTTCGATCTTAACATGCTTTATCAGTTTCCAGTGCATCATGTAAGAATATTTCATATTTGCCATTATATTGCCCTCCTATTTTAGAATAACATTGCCCAGCTGGTATCTCATTCTGAGTAATGCCCTGGAAATATCCGTTGTATGATTTGAGTCGCATATCACCCAGCCCTGATAGCCAATGTCCTTTAGAGCATTATAAATACCCGATAAATCCAAATTCCCCTGCCCCATATCGCTGAAAACATGCTGATTACCTGCTTGTGGGTATTCAGGATTATATTTTTTAAAGTTTTCTTCAACATCCTCAAAAGCTGTATCACTCATGTGTACACAGCCAAGTCTATCCTTATATTTCTTAATTGCAGCAACAGGATCAGCCTTAGCTATTGCAATGTGAGCAACATCAGCACAGTATGAAACATAATTGGGATCAAGCTCTTTCAGAAAATCTTCCACTCTGTTACCGTGTGCAAGGCTCCAGAATTCATTTTTTATACTTAATTTTACTCCGCTTTTTTGTGACTGTTCACCGAGCTTATTTATGTTCTCTATCGTCTTGTCAATAAAGGACTTAACCCAACTGTCCCATGTACCTTTTCCCTTACTCATATTATTCAGCAGCTCCCCTAATTCAGGCGAAGGAGATATAATCACTGACAAAGCACCGATTTCAGCAGCATACTCTATCATTTCAGCAGCAAAATGCATAAATCCCCCAAAATAAACTTCTTCAGCCATGCTATTTAGAAAACCTGTATTTAAGTGCAGCCCGGTTATTGTCTCTATACCCACACTATGCAAAAAATCTGCAAAGCCCTTAACTGAGCCGTATTTGTACTTAACTCCATCTGAATATAATGGTATTCCGCTTCTACCTCCAAATTGCCACTGCGGATCATAAGGAAGCTCTATACCCTTAAAGCCTGCTGCTGATACCAATTGAAACAACTCTTCCCAATAATATCTTGCATCCCTTTGCGACCGGTTTGGTTCACAATAACGCAAATTAACAATTCCTAAGCTACATCCAAATTTCATACATTCCCTCCATTTTCACCCTGACGCTCTCAATATCCTGAAAATGTTATAATTCAACCCAGGCTGCCGATGCTTTATGACTTTCGATTACAGCATGAACAAATCTTACACCCTCAACACCCTCATCTACAGTCGGAAAATCAAGATCATTTTCAGTTAATTCCTCATTATTGATTTTCTTCAAAAGGGCATTTATATATGTTTTATATATGTTTGCAAAGGCTTCATATAAGCCTTCCGGATGTCCGCTTGGAATTCTGTTGAGTTCAGCAGCTCTACCTTTGATATATCCCATACCTCTGTTATATATCTGAGTTGGCTGACCTTTTAAAGTTACCTTTAAAACGTTTGGCTCTTCCTGAACCCACTCAATGGCTCCTTTTGTACCAAATATTCTTGTAACCAGCCCGTTTGCATGACCTACACATACCTGGGAAGAACTAAAAACTCCACTTGCCCCGTTTTCCAATTCAACAAGCATATTTGCATTTAAATCCAAAGGCTGACCGAAATAGTCCAGCTTAGCTGCAACTTTCTTAAGTTTCAGGCCAGTCATGTATGATACCGTCTGCTTGATGTGTGTACCTATATCGCCGACACAGTTTGAAATTCCGGCGATTTTAGGATCTTTTCTCCAAACTGACAATTTAGTTGTACTTTGATCTCCCGCTCCTATATCATCAATAAGCCATTCTTGAAGATATTCGGCATTAACATTTATGACATCGCCGATTACACCATCTTTGATCAATTTTTTAGCCTGTTTTACCATTGGATATCCTGAATAACCATAGGTAATTGTAAATAGAAGCCCTTTCTCCTTGGCAAGAGCTGCCAATTCCTTTGCTTCGTCTACTTCAAAGCACAGCGGCTTTTCACAGACTACATTGATTCCTTTTAACAAGAACTCTTTTGCTACCTGGTAATGCAAGAAATTTGGAGTAACTATGGATACAAAATCTATCTTGTCTACTCTTTTGCTCTCTTTTTCAGCCATTTCCTTATAATCAGCATAAATTCTATCGTCAGCTAATTGATAGAATTCACCGCACTCTCTATTTGCCTTCTGATCTGGATTAAAGCAGCCTGCAACCATGAAAGCTTTCCCTTCAAAGCTGATGGCATTGCGGTGTACTCCGCCGATAAATGCATTTAAATCTCCGCCAACCATTCCGTAATGCAATTTTTTTTTGGTCATAAGTCCCCCCCCCTTTATGATTTTATCGCATCGTCAAACTTCACATTAGATGGTGCAAAATCTACTTTTTTAACAAATGCAGCTGCTTCAGCCGCACCATATTCTCTCTCCATTCCGCTATCTTCCCATTCTACCGATAATGGTCCCTGATAATCATTGGCATTGAGCTCCCTGATTATACTTTCAAAATCTACATCGCCATGTCCCAGTGATCTGAAATTCCAGCCTCTTCTCAAATCTCCAAAGTCAATGTGCGATCCCAGCAAGCCTGTTCTTCCATCTAGAGTAACTGCAGCATCCTTCATATGCACATGGTATACTTTTTTGATAAAATCCTTTAAGAATAAATGAGGTTTAATTCCCTGCCAGATGAGGTGGCTTGGGTCAAAATTAAGACCGAATTCTTCCCTGTCTGCGAATTTTGACAGCAGTCTTTCAGTAGAATAATAGTCGAATGCAATTTCTCCAGGGTGGACTTCAAGAGCAAACTTTATACCGTTCTCTTTGAAAACATCCAGTATTGGAGTCCACAAACGTACAATTTCATTAAACCCTTCTTCAACCATTGCTTCTGATGTTTGAGGGAATGAATATAGATACTTCCATATCGGAGAACCGGTAAATCCGGTTACTACTTTAGCACCAAGCTTCTTAGCCGCAAAAGCGCAATACTTCATCTGCTGAATAGCCCAGTTTCTGATCTCACCAGGCTTATTCCACAATTCTTTAGGTGCAAAATTATTCAATCGCGGATCATTATAATCTCCGACACATTGACCGATTATGTGAGAACCTATAGCTTCACACTTTAAGTTATATTTTTTTAGTGTGTCCAGGATATACTTCACATAGGTATCATCCTGTGCCGCCTTCTGAGCATTCAAATGATTTCCCCAGCAAGCAATTTCCAGTCCTTCATACCCCATTTTCCGGGCCTTCTCACACATGGTTTCAAACTCCAAATCAGCCCATTGTCCCGTGAAAAGAGTTATCAGTCTTCCCATACAAAATACCTCCTTATTTTTTATTATTCCTATTTTTTAACTGTTTTCAGATTCAGCCTTACGCAGAAATTAAGCTTTTAGTCCGCCTTTTTTATCCTCGTTATATATCTCTACAAACAGCCCCAGTTCTTTAACCAGGTCCAGGTATGCAAATTCCATTCCTTCGCCGTCCTTACCGTTGTCCTCCTTGCACCATATCCATGGCTTTTTGCCTGTAAGTTTTTCATGCTCTGCAATAACATCCTTAAATCCGTCTCTTGTTATAACAGCTATATGGTGCAAGCCAGGTCCATGCTCTTTAAGCCATTTTTTATATGGACTGTCCGATACCGGTTGGATAAGCTCAAGCTCAAAACCATAAATCTGGCAGAAAGCATTCTTCATTTCAAGCATTCCCGGTTCGCCGTTAACAAGCATTTTAGGGAACATTTTGGGTCCGAATTCTATAATATTCCAGGGACCTATGCCATATTGCTCCTCATAGCGCTTCACAGCAGCCTCAACATCCTCCACAATTATTCCTATCTGCAGGAATTTAGCAAATTGAGTATTCATAAAAAACATCCTCCATATAATTTATTTTTTTAATTACCAAAGTCAATTACGGGTCAAAGTCTTCACATTCCAGGGGAATTATGCTTTCAAGCCCGGCTTTGAACACGGCTAGAAAGCTTTCAGCCAATAGTAATTGACTTATTCATAAATTGGTGATAAAACATGATTAATATAGTATTTTGATAGAAGCATTGTAGCCATTGGATCAGGTGTACCATCAGTTTCCAAGCCGATCCATCCTTTATACTTATATTTTTTCAGCAGTTTCCATAAGCCTATAAAATCAACCTTTCCGGCACCCAGTTCCCAGAACCACCTGTCCCCGCCATCCTGGAATTCTGCACCTGCTTTAAGCCTTAATTCATCAGGAGCATATGCAAAAGTGGTGTCCTTCAGGTGAAAATACTTTACAAAATCATGATAATCGTCATAGAATTTTACAGGATCAAAGCCCATAATAAGCACCTGAGCGGTGTCAAGGCAGAAGCCGACATAGCGCTGATCCAGTTGTTCAATATAGCTTTTAAGTTCATCTTTATTAATTGAACCCCAGAATTCGGTATGAACACATGGAATTATTCCCTTTTCCGAGCAGCGCTTTCCAAATTCATTCATGAATTGAGCAGCAGCTGTTACCTGCACTTTTGAAAGTGGTCCAAGTCCATAATAGCCTCCTGCAGGCATTATGTTGATTCTGCTGCCGCCAAGCTCTGAAGTAAAGTTTATTATGCCTTCAAGACTCTTCATTGCGCTGTCAAATTTTGATTTATCCTGAGAATTAAATGCAATGGTAAATGTACCCGTTACCTCCTCTATTCCTCTCTCCTTCGCAAAATCCGTAAAATTCCTGGCCGGGCCAAAAAACTGATTAATATAAGACTCCATGTGGAACATCAATTCTATCCCTTTAAAACCTGCACCAACGTGGTATTTTAATATCTGATCCCAGTCAAGATAATAAACTGCATTGCTGAAATCCTTCTGGTACCACTCATTCCAGTTATTCAGCCTGGGATACTGCACCATTAAGCCCCACATATTAGTCTGGTATGAATATTTTAAATTTCCCATTATTTGCAGCCCCCCAACTTGTTAAGAATTTCATGGTCAATAAACCAGCGCATTTTTAATAATGCCCTATGCACATTCAGAGTCTTCTTCGACTCACATATAACCCATCCGTCATAACCATTTTCATTAAGTATATTGGCAACTGCCAGAAGATCAATCTTTCCTTCTCCAATATCGGAAAATACCTTCTGCTTTCCTTCTACCGGTATTTCTGCATTAATCTTTTCGTAATTACCAACTTCGTCTGAAAACTCGGTGTCACTGAATCTTAAATATGAAATCTGATCTTTATGAGCATTTACCACCACGGCCGGATCATCTCCGGTTATCTGAATATGTGCCAAATCGGGGCTGAATTGCAAACCTTTCACCTGGTTTAGCAGGTTAGCAACAGCCTTTCCCCTCATCAAACTCCAGTATTCATTTTTAACTGCTACACTGATGCCTTTTTTAGCTGCTGCTGCCACAAATTTTTTCATCAGTTCAACTGTTTTTTGAGTAAATTCCCCGTTGAGATCACCTCCTATGAATTTTTGAAGCCATCCCATTTCGGGTGTCGGAGATACTATTAGCCCTTTGCTTCCCAAAGACTCAAGGAAATCGATTGCTTCCATTCCCATTTTTTCAAACAGCTCAAAATAAATTGGCATATCTTGTCCGGAAGCTATGATTTCCAGCATTACATCATTGGCATTAATGTGTACACCTGTTATTTCTTCAATCCCCACTCCGTCCAGGAACTCCATGAACTCCTTAGGTGATCCGTACTTTGAATTTACCGCAAATGCACTGATTGGTACTCCGCACCTGCCTATTTCAAAAGCCATTGGGTCACTGGAAAAAGGATTATATGGCAGTTCAATACCTTTAAAACCTGCTGCTGCAACCAGTTTAAACATTTCAACCCAATATGCCTTTGACTGTCTTATAATAAAATTGGGTCCGCTGGTACGCATATTAATCATTTCTAAGCTGCATCCAAATTTCATTTTCTTCCTCCTCCTATAACTTAATTATAGAAATATTAGTTGCCAAAACCGTTCCAAACCGGTGTGCCGGTATATGTTTTAGGCACTTCCTTACCCAGAAGTACTCTTAAAGCGCCACTGGTCAAAGCTTCCATTTCAAATTCGCCTGCCACAACCTTCACCGGAGCAATATAATTCACCATTTCGGCAATCCCATTCACAAGATAGCTGTCATTCGCAATACCGCCGGTCAGGATTATTGCATCAACAGCTCCCTTTAAAACCGTAGCATAAGCTCCTATACTCTTGGCTATCTGATAAATCATGGCATCATATATCAATTTGGCATAGGAATCCTTCTGTTCAATGCGCTTCAGAATCTCCAGAACATCAGCTGTGCCAAGGTGGTCAACAAGTCCTCCTGACTTTGTTATGCGGTTATACATTTCCTTTTCAGTGTAATTACCTGAATAACACATTTTGATCAGGGCATTTGCCGGAATGGAGCCTGCCCTTGTTGGAGCCATAGGCCCGTCTCCGTTAACAATATCATTTGAGTCCACCATAAACCCCTTTCTATGGGCTGTGACAGATACACCACCACCAATATGTGCTATAACAAGATTTACGTCTTCATAGGTTTTTCCGGTCTCAGCCGCATATCTGATTCCTATCTCTTTTTGGTTAAGTGCATGAATCCTGCTCTCACGGAATACATCTGACAAACCTGTAACCCTTGCAACAGGTTGAAATTCATCCACATCAGGAGGATTTACCACGAAAGCCTTTCCTCCGTATGTGTTTGCAAAATCATAGGCCAGCTGACTTCCCAGTATAGCTGGATGCTTAACTGTAAACCCTATCCTTGCATGGTTTAGCAAGGCCTCATTTATTTCATAGGTTCCTCCAACTAAAGAAACCAATCCGCCTCCGCGTCCGATAAAAGCATCAATCCCAACGAGATTTATGTTGTTCTTTGATAGTTCTGATAGGATTGTCTCTTTTCGATAAGAAAATTGGTCGCTTATTTCGGGAAACTCTTTAAGTTTTGCAGCTTCATGCGAAACATTAGACGAAAATAAAAGCTTGTCATTTTCAAACAGCGCAACCTTTGTGGAAGTTGAACCTGGATTTATTGCAAACAGTTTTAATTTTTTATCCATATTTATTCCCCTCGTTTTCAGACTATTTTCCGGCCCTTACCACAAGCATTGTAAGATTTCCGACTATCTCGTCAACAGGCGCACTTCTTGAAAAATCTGTTACCGGCTTTGAGAACCCCTGCAGCAGCGGTCCATGGGCAAGAGCCTTTCCAAACGTCTGAATAAGTTTTACACCTATATTGCCGGCATTGAGATCCGGAAACACAATTATATTAGCTCGTCCAGCCACTTTGCTTTCCCTTTTCACCTTTTTGGCAGCTACCTTTGGATTAATTGCAGCATCCAGCTGAAACTCCCCGTCTATTGCCAGATCCGGTCTGCGCTGGTTGGAAATTTTTACAGCCTCAACAACTTTTTCAGTTATTTCATGTTGACCACTGCCGTCTGTGGAAAAGCATATCATTGCGGCTCTGGGCTCCCATCCAAGCAGGCTCCTCATTGTATCGGACGAGGCACAAGCTATATCGGCCAGTTCTGATGAGTTAGGGTTCTGGCAAACAGCACAATCCGTTATTGCAAGCAGATTCCCCTCAGAGCCCTCGAAGACGGTAGCTTCCACAATACCTATGCTTGATATGGTCTGTATACCCTCCTCCATACCTATGAACATTTGACTTGCCATTATTACTTCGCCTGTTGTATGATCAATACCGGCTGCCAGACAGTCTGCGCCTCCTATCTTCACAACAGCGGCGGCAAAGTTCAGAGAATCTTTCATTTTTCTGTTTAATGTCTTTTCGGAAAACTCACTGCTGATTGCCAGATATTCATTTATTGTGCCTGTAATTACAATTTCATCTGAATTGTCGATATAATTGAAACCTTTTGTTGATATTCCCAATCCTGAAGCCAATTTTTCTATTGACTCTTTTTTACCAACAAGTATTGGAAATGCTATTCCGATATCCAATACCTTTCTTGCAGCTTGAAGAACCTTTTCATTATCAGATTCAGGAAATATAATTTTTTTTGGTGCAGCCTTTGCTCTTTCCAAGAGTTTACTCATAAAACCTGTACTCATTTCCGATTCTCCTTTAATAAAAATTCAACTGGCGGTTTATTTTTCAGCAATTGCGAATGCCAGTGCATAATCCGTCTCATAAGACAGGGAGATATTTATGTGGCTTACTCCCTTTTTTTCAGCCGTGCTCTTTATTTTCCCGTATAAAGCAACAAAAGGCTGACCCAGTTCATTATTTAAAATTTCAATCTCATTCAGGTTAATAAAGCTTCCATCAATACCAAGCGATTTAAAAACAGCTTCCTTTGCGGCAAATCTTGCTGCATAATACATAAGCGGATTTGGTCTGAGCTCTGCCTGTTCACATTCTCTTACCGTATAAGTTTTTTTTATAAAGCTTGTACTGTCATCCTCCAAAACATTTCTAATACGTTCAATTCTTAATATGTCAGTTCCAACTCCAATCGTCATAAAAACATCACACTTCTTTCAGATGCCGCCCACGGCGGTTAAGCTGTTAACCGCCACAAGTAGCACTTGCAAATCAGATTTATTTAGCGGTATATATAATCGCCGGCCTGATATTTAGGAGGGATAACAGGTATTTGTAGGAATGAATTATATTTACCGCCTGTATGAATTACATGATTGCCTTTATTATCAGTCTGCCATTCAAGTCTTTCAAACCAGCCCTCGCGTATATAACGTCCGGCAAGGTGAAGGCGGAGCTGCTGACCCTTGTGCCATATTCTGCTGTGTGGCCATATTTCAATATCCACTGGAACTATTTCACCGGGCTTGAGTTTTTCTTCCTTACGGTGAGCCTGAACAGGCTGGTAATCCGTTGAAAGCTTTTCATCCAACTCTCTGTGGGAAACTCTCATTTTTCCCCAGGCACCTGGATGGGGCTCTCCCAGAACATTTGTGGGAATGAAACTGCCGTTTTCATCCAGCTTCTGAATTGTAACAAATATATCCATGTCATCATGGCTTTGAGCCTCCACCCATGCATGTAATTTCATGAAGCCGGTTATTTCGGTATCTTCTTCAAATTTAATATCAAAAGTAACTTCTCCGGTATTTCCATCGTAACTGACTTTTGATTCAACTGTACTCTCATCAAATGAAAGAGAATGTTTGCCGGCATCGAGATACAGTTTTTTGTATTGAGTCCTTGCAAGAGGGAATTCTCTTTCAGGGCGGTTGGTCTGGAAATCATAGTCATATGCATCCATTACTTCTAAACGAATCTTTGGAGTCAGCTCCCAACCATTGCGGATTCCCTTAAGATAACGGTCGAAGAAGCGCCTTAAATCCTCAAGTCCTTCTGAGCAATATGCATCCGGCCATTCAAATTCTCTGTGTGCACGGAGCCACTTCTTTGATGAGCGTATTTTTCTAAAGCCGGTTATTGCACCGCGTAAGTGAAAATGGCTCCAGCTTGCAGTAACATAAGCAGGAACTTTTACTTTTTCAAGCTTTGCAATCTTATCTTGCCAATAGGCATTCATCAGCGGATATTTTTGAGCCATTGCTATCATATCGTCAATATAACCTTCTCCGGTTGTAAAACCTACAACACCTTCCATAAAGGCATATGCAGGAATACCGCCGTCAAATGCAGATTCTCTGTAGACATCGGCAGTACCCTCCCAGGGAGCTATACAAGCCAAATGCGGAGGCTGTTCAGCCGCTATCCTCCACTGTGTCATAGCGACATCTGAATTACCGCTCATACCGACCTTGCCGTTGCACCAGTGTTGCTGTGCCAGCCATTCTATAAAATCATATCCATCCCTGGCATCCTGCGTACCGAATATCTGCAAATCTCCCTCGGAATGTCCGCAGCCTCTCAGGTCAACATTTGCTATGGCATATCCTTGATGACACCAGTAACCCGGGTCGGGAGATTCAAACTTTGCCATGTTGGATACAGTTCCGGGAGGTACGCCCATTATCTTCCACTCATCCTGGCCATCACCGGGACGCTTTCCGAAAAAGCTCCAGGAAATGATTGCAGGAATACCTGTAATGCCCTCAGGACGGTATATGTCTGCATAAATAGTTGTGCCGTCTCTCATTTTTACTGCCACATCCTGTTCACAGATGATCCCCGGTTCTGCAATATATGTTCTCTGGTTAAATTCAGGGCAGAAAGCAAAGGTTACCTCTCCGTTATTTGCTTCAATTTCTTCCTTTGTAAGCGGCCTTCTTGCTTTTCTGTATATGCATTCTATCTCTTCATCGCCAAATTTTATTTTTTTTGTTATTCTTTCAAAATTCTTAGCCATTTTGAACCCTTTCCAACATTAGTTTAGTAAATAGCATTTATTAACCACAGATGCCTGCAACATAGTCTGCAGCCTCTCCAAGTGTCTTTTTTCTCCTGAATTCCATGAAGTTTATTTCTACTCCATATTCATCTTCCAAAACAGAAATTATTTTTACAAAATCAACTGACTTGGCATCCAGATCCTCAACAAATTTTGTGTTACCGTTCAATTCACAATCGTTCTTCTTAAAAAGAGCAGCCGCCTTTTCAATTATTTTTTCAAGTATTTCTTCATTTAAGTTCATATAATTAACCCCTCTTCCTTATATTTATTTAAGTATTAGATTTTAACACAATCCTCTGATATTAACAGTTAAGCAGTTTAACAATTAATATTGCTGTTTATGTGTTTATTGTATATAATTAGAGCTGCCGATTCATCGTTTTTATATACAAATTACACAATATCAATTTCTGATTTGATTGTGTTATAACACAATCGGACAAATTCATACTATAAATATAAAAGAGGAATGATAATATGGATTTATACTTACTTATTACACACCTTGGAAGCTCACATCTTGAAATACACGCAGAATCTGACTTTTCTGTAGAATTGCTTGGCTGTAAGCAAATCTCAAAAAAGCAGGAGGTTTTTCTGCCCCATATTATTTATTTCGGATATTCATCTCAGATCCCGGAAAATTTGCCGGATGATACACTTGTCAACATAATCTGCTTCGATGACACCGGACTTTTATCAAGTTTTATAAGCCATAGCAATATAAACATTATTTTGATTAATGCTACTGCTTCCGGCGAACAAATATTTGAAAAATTGCAGCAGCTATTTATTGAAGACCAGCACATGATATCTGATATGAAACTCTTGCTGGATGCTTTATTTTCGGATATGGGAATCCAATACATTGCTGACGTTGCATCTTCCCTGCTGGGTAATCCTCTTTGTATTGCGGATACAAGCTATAAGTATATAGCCCAGTCTAATATGCACCAGGTTAAAGATCCTTCCTGGGAGGAAGAAACGAATCTTGGCTATATTCTCGATAAGAATGTTCAGGTTATTAAAAAAAGCCGGCTTGACGAAAAGGTAAGAAACACCAATTATCCGTATTATCTTGAAACACAGGACAAAAAGGGTATTTTGATAGCACTGGTAAAGATACATCATATTGAAGTGGCACATATAGCAGTATTTGAGAGTAACAGAAAATTCACTCAAAATGACTACAAGCTGCTGTACAACATGGGCAAAATCGTTTCACAGGAACTTCAGAAAAACAACCTTTACACCGAAAACCGGGGATTGGTATTTGCAAATCTGCTTGCCGATATGCTTGATAACAAAGTCACGAATATAAAAAATATTCATCAGAGATTCCAGACATTGGGATATTCCCTCAAGGAAAATCTCTATGTCGTCACCGTTAATCCCAGCGGCTATAAATCTCCAAAGAATCAGTTGAATATAATAGCAGAACATCTGAAGAGAATACTGCCGGGCAGCATATATGTTATATACAGGGACGTCATAGTACTGCTTATCAGCCGTTTAAAGGATTCTTATTTATCCCCTCTTGAATATCAGGAGTTGAGAGAATATCTGCTCCAGACAAATCAGATAGCCGGAATAAGCAGATGCTTTACAGACATATGGGAAATCAGAAGATTCTACAAGCAGTCGGTCAAGGCGGCAGAACTTGGCACCAAGCTGAAGGAAGGCAAAGGGGTGTACTGCTATGATGATTATGCCTGTTATCACATGATAGAGCTCTGCAGCGAGCAGGAAAACCTGTGGAATTTCTGCAGTCCTTATGTTTTCAAGCTTATGACCTATGACAGGGAAAACCATACCTTTTTTCTCGAAACACTATATCACTACCTGAAGAATCTGAAAAATCCTACAAAAACATCTGAGGAACTTCATATTCATAAAAATACTCTTTTTTACAGGATTGACAAGATAAAAACCATCCTCGGCATTACTTTGGAGGATGGCTTTCAGGCGGCAGAAATTCTGCTGTCTATTAAAATGTTATTTTATATAGGTGAAAATACCGGTATAAAATTAATACTGTAAAATATGGTTTCGGGGCAGCCGTATAGTGGCAATAGCCGTCGCCCCATGTGTTTTCCTCCTTTATCGGAAGAACTGCAGCTTTTAAACTTTCAGTAGAGCAAAATTTATTTTTTCAATTATACATCATAACGCATGTTCCGGCAATAAAGGTTTGATATGTAAAAAAAATGATAGGATCGGCTCCTATCATCTTTTATTGAGGTAATTCATTATACTGCATTATGAACAAATGAAGCTATACTGTTTAATGGAATGTCTGTTACCGATCCAACGTTGTAGACCGGAACGCCGTTACCGCCGCCATAACCGCCATAATTCTGGTTGAAGTTACAGCCGTAACCCATATTGCCGTATCCACCATGGTTATTATTGTCGCCCATATCACCGGCTCCGCAGGAATTTCCCAGAGAACATCCCGGTGCGGGACCAATTCTTGTGATCAGTCTAACGAAACATTCATTAACACCTAATATTACTCCAGTAAAACCGCAGCCGGACTGACCTCCGCTCTTTGTAAAAATAGTTACTGTTTCACCGATATATTTTGACAGCAGGTGGCAAAGATTATCGTTACAACCAAAGTTACCGTCTCCCATATTATTAAGCTCCTTTCTTTATTGTACTACGTCTTAATAACAATTTATGTTAACCCCTAAAAAAGTGTTACACCGGGAGACCATTTTTTTATATGGATGATTATTTGCCGGACAGCACTCCGTCATGCCAATGAGTACGACAAAGACTTATATATCTGTCATTGCCGCCCACTTCAACCTGTTCACCCTCTTTTATTATTTTATCGCCCTGGTATCTGGCATTCATTATTGCTTTCTTGCCGCACCAACATATGGTCTTTATTTCCTCGATTGTATCAGCCCAGGCCAACAGATACTGGCTTCCTTCAAAAAGCTCGCCTCTGAAGTCGGCTCTCAGCCCGTAGCAAATCACAGGTATTTTGTCACCGTCCACAAGCCTTGTTAAATGATAGACCTGCTGTTTCGTAAGAAATTGTGCCTCATCAACGATGACACAGTTAATTTCGGAATTTTTATTTATATAGCTATGTACCATTTGATACACATTGCTGTCATCATGTATAAGCAGACACTCTTCAGTTAAACCTGCACGAGATTTAATAATACAGCCCCCATCACGGTTGTCTACCGAAGGCTTCATAAGAAGAACCTTTTGACCTCTTTCCTCATAATTGTATTTAACCATGAGTGCATTTGCTGTTTTTGAGCTGTTCATGGCTCCATATCTGAAATACAATTTAGACATAGCTACCCCCAATTTAATATAGTGATAATTCACCTAACTAGTATACCCTATTTAAAAAGATATGAGAATTAATCAGTTACAAATTTTTCATAATTTCCGGCCAGTTCCAGACCGGTATTCACCCCCACATCCCTGAATATCAACCGTCCTGACTTTTCAGCCAGTTCAACCTTCACGGTGGAAGTGATAGATTCGGTTATCTCCACCTCCATTATCCCTTTTTTCGGAGCCTTTAGAATTCCTCCCTTATCGTATAGCGCCTCTAATTTCAGAATATGTTCAGAATCCTCAATTGACACTCTTAATATACTTTCATTGACTATTAATTCTTTGACTTTTGCTCCGGTATAGGTTGCAAACCTTAGAAAGCTGCCGTTGACTCTTAAAAATGCGATCAGCCCGTTAAATTCATGACGGAACCATGGAATTGATGCTATGGAGAACATCAGAGATGTATTATTATGACAGAAATTATTAGATTGAAGCCAAATCCAGGAATGAGGAAAGGATTTTCCCCAATCCTTTTCAACATAGCCATAACCGCCGGTAAAATCAGTTGATTTACCGTTAAAAAAGAGTCCTCCCTTAAGTCGGCTGTGTATGTTTATTATTCCATGATGACATTCCATAAAGGGCACAAAAGAATAAGGCCCCATTATTCCGGGACTCATCAGGGTTTTAGGGAAGGATACTATATCCTCGAATTCTATTGCACCGGAAATACCAAAATCATTGTCTTTTAAATCCAGGCTCATTCCGTATTTATTAAAATGATTTTCTCCGATCCCCACATTCAGCTCTTTTTCCGAATAAGTAAAGGCTTTTTCAGGAAATCTAAAATAGCGGGTAAATCCGGTTTTGGCATCTATAAATTGAATGAAGGAATGCCCATTGTGTCTGGAAACAGAGACACCGGGTATTATGGCAAAAATATTATCCGAGCTTTTGTCTATTATTTTATAGTACCAGCCCTCAAAATAATTGTTCCTTTTATATTTTCCCTGAAATATTTCCGGATTGAAAATCCGTTTTAATGTGTACATTTTCCCCCACTCCGCCGCAAGTTGGCTGCCGGCTGGTTTTTGAGGCTTGAAATATGCGATAAATCCAGTAATTCCGTTTTCAAGCTGTATAAGACGGAGTTTATCCAACAATCTGCTGTCTTATTCCAGTTCATTTATAAAATTAACAATATCGTCAATAACATACTGAGGTATATTTGTTTTACTGTAATACTCCTGCGGAGTACTGTCCCCCTCACCTTCGGTAAACAGGTGATTTAATTTCGGATACAGTTTGAACCGGGCATTTACGTTTTGCTTTAAGGCCTCTTTCCAATTGTTGAAATCTATATCGGTACTGACAATAAAATCCCTCTGCCCCTGCATGACAAGTACAGGTTTACCAATTTCTCCGGCCTGGGCCATAACGTCATAATCCTTCATATAACTGTAATAATGCAGATTACCCATAGTATAGCCCTCCGGTGGTTTTTTAGAATTAAAATCAGCGGAAGACAGCATAGCCACCTGAGTCTTTATGTATTCAACCTGGCCGGTACTTGCCAGGCCCTTTCCCTCAAGATATTCAAGATAATCCGGAAAAAGTTCATACTGCGGTCTCGTAAACCCATTCATTATTATACCTGCATGAAAAGTACTGCCGCCTGTGGCTAATATTCTTGGTACGGCATATCCCCCCAGACTGTGTCCAAGAGCAATGATACCTGATTTATCTATTCCCTTTACTGTTTTGAGAAACTCGGCAGCCGCATATGCATCCTGCTCTGTTTCTTCGTTCAAGGTCAAGTTTCCGATGAGCTTAAGTTTGGAACTATGGATCAAAGTTCTTTTATCGTATCTCAAGACAGCTATATTCCTTGAAGCAAGACCATGTGCAAGATCTCTGAAGGGTTTTAAATACCCTGTTGTTTCATCCCGGTCGGCCGGTCCTGCATCATGAATCAGTATAACTGCCCGAAACGGTCCGGTTCCCTTCGGCATAGTCAAAGTGCCGGGCAGTTTCCATGCACCCGTTCCAATGACGACTTCGGTTTCGGTAAAGCTTTCCGCAGAAGCGTAATTCGGGGCCGGTGCCGCTTCCTGTTGTTGTCCCCAAATTCCCAGTTCGTCAATTTTACCTTCATAATCAAATCTAATAGCATAATATGTATTTTGTTTATCCTTGAGGGGTATCCCTAAAATCCGATGCAAAGAATTCTGCCAATACCGTATACCTTCATTATCCGGCTGAAGCTCAAGCTCCGGAATACCTTCAGCCAGATGCTCCATGCTGCTTGGTGTCAGATAGTTTGAAAATACCCCGCTCAACAGTGCATCAGCTTCCTCATAACTTTTTTCTTTGAGCAGACCAATAAACTTTTTTCCGACTATGCTTAAGCAGTCCTGCTCCGAAAGATCCAACCCAAGCTCATTATTAAGCACGCTTACCGGCAGGAGGGCCCTTCCTCCTGAGGTACTTATCTCGTTTTCCAAATTTTTTTGTTTTCCGTTTGATATTATTGTTTTACTGCCAAGTTTCAGTTCCAGACTTTTGTTCTGGTATTTAACAGTAACGTTTTTTTGCTTTGCATTCCATGAAATCTTTGCTCCGAGGCTTTCACATATGTACCTGACCGGAAACAGATTATCCTTATGCACTGTCCCGGCCGTTTCTGCCTGTGCCGTGACACCTGCAAGATTTAGAACCATAGTTGTACAAAGTATTAGTGCAAATTTTTTCATATTGAGCTCCGAATTAGTATTTTGTTCCCATACCCTCTATTGACATGTACAATACGTTTTTGAGTGGTTAATTTGCCCTGCGGCTGCGTTGAAGCCGCTTGCAAGGCACAAAGCCTTACTGCACGCCTTTGCCTTGCCGCAAGCCAAATTATCTAACTCAAAAATCACCGA
>JAEWJR010000125.1:0-14613 GCA_023386445.1 Bacillota bacterium
TATTTGGTGCAATAAACAAGTATGGAAGATATTTATTTCTGTTAAGCCCGGTATTATTTTTTTTAACTGATGAAAGCTGCATTTTTCACGTCCCCTATCAGGTTAAAGTCAGACCTGCAAATCAAATTTTGAGATCTGCAGGTCTGCCATACATTTATTAGTTTATCAGGTATTGGTATTACTTTAATGCCGCATCAATGCCTTCTTTTAAAGCCTTTTGCACTTCTGCCGGATCTTTCCCCTGTGTGAATAACAAATCCAATTCATCTGACAGCAAAGCAGTAATTTTGCTCATGTTCGGAGATGTAACAGACTGGGCCATATTGGCCGGAACTGTTGTGGACTGCTCCATAAATACCTTCATTATATCAGGTTGTTTTATTGCATATTTGAGCTTTTCAGGAGTAATACTGTTTCTGGCGGGCAGGAAAATACCGTTCTCAACAAAATATGTCATACTTTCCTGTGATGTCATAAACTCTATAAATTCCTGTGCCTGTTCAGGATTCTTAGCCTTCTTCATGACCGACAGTGCATTTCCTCCCATGTCGGAAGCAGCAGCCTTATCCCTTGGCATGTAAGTTACCCCATAAGTATAATTTGTCATGTTCTTATCGAAGTTGGTTGCCAGCCAGTTTCCGTTGATTATCATACCAACCGTTCCATTGGTAAACAAGGTGTTGATATCTTCAGTACCCTTTACACTTGTTCCGGCAGGCACCAGACCTTCATCAAAGAATCTCTTTGACAGCTTCAAGGCTTCCAGCGCTTCAGGACTGTCGATCTTACTTGTACTCAGATCATCCGAGAGAAGCTGACCGCCCTTTTGATACAGCAGAGGCAGCCATCTGTAGCTGTTCCCTTTTGTCCAGTTGTATGCAAAGCCATATTTGGCACCGGCCTTTTCTTTCAGCTGTTTTGCTATGTCAAGGAACTCGTCCCAGGTCCAGGCATCTTCAAGCTTGGTAGGAGCTGTGATGCCAAGTTTCTCAAAATAATTCTTATTATAATACAACGCTAGAGTATCAGTATGTTGTGGAATTGCATAAGTTGCACCTTTGTAATTAACCGCACTCCATAAGGAAGGAAGAAAGTCTGAGCTGAAATCTGCAGGAAGGTCCTTGGTTATATCTTTTAGAACACCATTGCTTGAATATCTTCCCACTTGCTGGAATTGAATCCTTATAGCGTCCGGTACATCATTTCCGGCAATTCTGGTTTCAAGTTTAGTATAAAAATCCTTAAATTCTCCGCCTTGCATTGTTACCTTGATGTTTGAATTTTCATCCTGGAACTTTTTCGCCAATGCATCAAAAGCATCGCTCTCTCCGCCTGCACTTGCCCAATATGCGAACTTGATTGTTACCGGTTCTGCCGCTTTAGCAGAAGTGCTTGCAGCGCCTGCAGATGAATCTGCCGTTGCTTGATTTGAAGCTGATTGTCCGCCGCAGCCAGTCAATATTGCCGATATTGAAAGAACAACTGCCAATGACAAGCCTAAAATCTTTTTCTTCATGAATAATTTCCTCCTTAAATTGGGTTTTATTAGATAAAGGAACAACTATTCCTTTATTCTCGAACATGAATCTCTGATAATAAGTCCGGTATTCATAACTTGATTTTTTACGACTTCCTCTTTTGAAATAAGTTTAATTATTGCATCTCCCGATATTTTCCCGAGAGAGGTTATATTCTGTGAAACTGTGGATATGCCCGGTTCATATAAAGCACTTATGCTGATATCGTCAAACCCCATAACCGAAAAATCCCTGGGAACTTCATAACCCTCAGATCGGAGTGCTTTTATTACACCTATAGCCATCAGATCGTTGGCACAGAAGATAGCACTATGCCTTTTAACAAGCTCCATATTGCTTTTTATCAAGCTGAAGGCATCTTCGCTTGTATAATTACTTATCAAAATGTTACCTTCAGAATTTTTATTCTGAAGTAGCCCTCTATCCTTTAAAGCTTTATTAAAGCCCTTGATTTTTACTTCACTTGAGTAACTGTTCTTTGAACCGCTTACAAACAAAATATTTTTATGTCCCAAATCAAGCAAGTACTCTGTGGCTTTAAAAGCCCCTTCTTTTTCGTCGTTGTAAATAAAAACTATATCCTTGTCGTTAAAGTATTTGTTGACCAAAACCAGCGGCAAGGTTTTATTCAGCTTCCTATAGAAGGAAGCCGGCAGCTTTTCTATTTTGGGAGCTATAATGACGATTCCGTCGACCTGCCGCGCCAGAAAGTTTTCTACCGCCTTTTTTTCTTCAAAACCATCGCTGTTGCTGTTAATGAGTATAATGTCATACCCCTTTGCGTTACATTGGTCCGAAATACCTCTTACTACCTCCGGAAAGAATATGTTTGTTATATAGGGGACTATTACTCCCACTGTATTGGTCTTTTTTCGGACCAATCCCCTCGCTATGGCATTGGGTTTATAATTCAGTTTATCAATCGCATCCTGAATTACTTTTTTAGTATTTACATTTACTGGGTATGAATTATTAAGATATCTGGAAACTGTCGTAATTGATACACCGGCCTCTTTAGCAACATCATTTATATTGGACATGGTATACCTCCATTATGTAATTATTACGAAAACGTTTTCGCGAAAGCGTTAACATGAAAACGTTTTCGTAATACATTATATAAAACCAGGCCGTATAAGTCAATATTTTTTAGGGTATTTTGCACAATATATTTTCAGTAACAAATATGTTTTTTGTGCAAACTTCCGGTATGGGTTATTCTTATTTCAGATCATATTGCCGGAGCATTCCAAGCAGCTCTGCCGCAGCTGTTTTACTGAATATCCGATCATTAATATTTGCATCCACATCAACAATTTTAATTTCCCTGCGCAGTCCCCTGCGCAAGACTTTAATAAAGGCGTTGTCAACCTCCGGCGCGTATAAGGCTTCACCCGGAGAAGTATTCTGTCTCAATCCCCGTAAAGGGATAAGTACCGTAACCGGTCCCCGGCTTTTGTTCAGCCGCTCGGCAATAATCTCACCCACTCTGACTATTTCATGCACCATAAGCTTAACATGTACAATATTTGAATTATGATATATATATTGGCGTGTGTTTAAATCCTGGGGCAGTTCATTGGCATAAAAGTCAATAAAATCAACCCCCCCGGGTGCTACCACCTGAGGTATGCCCGCATTGCAGGCTGCAGTCAGCCTGTCATACGCTCCCGTGGAAAAACCTTTTTCAAACATTTCGGATGTAATTTCATGCAAAGACAAGTCCATTACTGCTCCGATTGTGCCCTCCTGAATAAATTCTTCCATTGCCCGGCCTCCAACACCGGTAGAATGAAAGCTAATCACCTGGAAGCCGGCTTTTTCAACCAGCTTCACTGCCTCAGCAACTCCGGTGTTGGTAACACCCATCAGTGTTGCCCCGATAATAAGCTCCTGCTGTCCCGATTTAAATGGAATCCCCGCATGTTTAGCCATTCCCACAATAGCAGCCGCAGCATTACTTAAAATAGTACGTGTGAGGTTATTGACTCCGGATATATCTGCAATGGAAGGCATTAGTGCAATATCCTTTGTGCCTACAAATGACTCGAAAGTCCTCTGTCCGCATGCAATAGTAGAAACCATCAGCTTTGGCAGGCCAACGGGCAGAGCTTTCATGGCATTAACGCCTATTACCGTGTTTTGGGCACCGCCGATAGACAAAACAGCATCAAAATTCCCCCCGGCATACAGCTCCGGCATCAAAGCAGCTATCCCTTCCATCAGCCCAAGTATCATTTCATGCTTCGGAACACAATAACCGTTCCATTCCCTGCCGGCCGCCCGGGCCACATCCTCGGCCCTGATATGAGGCACAATGCTTTCGCTTTCCTTCGCTCCCACATCTATAATGAAAGTCTTGCAGCCCTGTTTTTCTATCATTTCTTTCACAAATGCTACTTCAGCTTCTTTAGTATCCAAACTGGCTATGATTGCTATGGTTTTTTCCATAATATCTATAGTTACCTTCCATAATATCTGTTATTTTCCCAGAACTGGAGTCTTTTTAATACGCTCTTCTATTTCCGGTTCATGGCAAGGCAGTATGAATTCCAGGCTTTTAGCCCTTTTCTTTTGCAGTTCAAGACTCTTCCAGCATTCAATCATATTTGCAAAACGTGCCGGTGGAGTTACGGTATAGTTAATTTCACTGATTTCATTAAAATTATTCATAATGAAGGCAGAGTCACCTGCACAAATATAACTTCCCCTGTTTGTATCGATTTCAACCGACTGGTGTCCCGGCGAATGTCCCGGTGTAAGGAATACTCTTATTCCGGGAGCAATTTCCACCTCGCCGTCAACAAGCTCTATTTTGATACCTTCAAAAGGCCGTCTTACTCCCAATGCCGGGTGTTCATAAGACTTATAATACAGGGGTATGGGATCCATGGCAAACTCATACTCCTTACGTTGCGCTATAAATTGCGCATTGGTGAATTTCTCCATATAAAATATATGATCCCAATGCAGGTGGGTGAAAATAACTTTCTTAACATCCTCACATTTGTAGCCTACCTTTTCCAGTTGTTCATGAATTGCCATTCCCTCTGGCTGATATGAGCCGGGGTGGTGATATTTGCTTGCCCTGTCGGTCCATGCCATGCCTGTATCTACCAGAACAAGCTCATCTCCGCCTTCTATAAGAAATGTAAACACCGGCAGCGCAACTTTTTCATCACTTATGTCAGGATAATATTTGTGGACCGAATGATGATAGTGATACTGTTTGGGGTACGTTGGTATGTATCCTGTATTGATTGGTCTTACTGTTAGATTAGACATTTAATATCTCCTTGTTTTTAATAATTTTTAGCCCAGATTTTCAATCTGATATATTTCCTGAACTTTTCTTGCGGAATTGCTCTTGCTGTCAAATTTCAGGCCCAACCAAAGGTCAGTCAGAGAATACGCAGTTTTAGGCCCTATGACCTGCGCTCCCATACACATGATATTCGCATTGTTGCTGAGTATTGATCTTTCGGTGGAATAAACATCATGGCATACCGCGGCATAGGCACCCTTAACCTTGTTGGCGGTCAGCGCCATACCGATTCCCGTACCGCAGATCAGTATGCCTCTTTCACATTCTTTTTTAGAAACCTTTTGTGCGACAGTATAAGCTATGTCAGGGTAATCAATTTCATCCCTGTTGTATGCTCCTACATCAACAAATTCATGCCCTTTGGCCGTGAACTCCTTAATAAGCATCTGCTTGAAGTCAAATCCCCACTGGTCACTTCCGATTGCAATGATCAATTTTTATCGTCTCCTCTCTGCCTTTTAACTTTTTTGTTCCATGCATCTTTGACTGTGTTAAGTATCTCCATATAAGATTCAATGCTTAAACTTGCCCTGCCTACAAAAACTCCATCGACATCAGGCTTTGACATAAGCTCTTCCACGTTTTGAGGAGACACACTGCCACCATATACTACGGTAAATTCTTCTCCGTTTCCGGACTTTCCATATAATTGCTTAAGAAGCTCCCTGATAAACCCGAGTATCTCTCCGGCATAATCAGGCTGGGCCGAATTCTCCATACCTATGGCCCATACAGGCTCGTATGCATAAATAATTTTTTTAGCAGCATCATACGGAATTCCGTGCAAAGCATTTTTTATCTCTGTTGAAAGCAGCTCTTTCGTAAGATTTTTTTCTTTTTCCTGCAGTTCCTCCCCCATGCAGAATATAGGTATCAGGCCGACCTCCAGGGCTTTCCTGATTTTTAGATTTACTGTCTGGTTTGTCTCTCCAAATAATGTTCTGCGTTCCGAATGCCCGATTTCCACATATTTGACATCCATTTCTTTAAGTGACAATACGGATACTTCTCCTGTAAAGGCTCCCTTTTCCTCCCAGCACATATTCTGTGCTCCGACATTTAAGTCAGTCCCTGCCAGTATGGTCTTTACCCTTTCCACAGCCGTAAAGGACGGAAGCACGAACAGTTCAGCGTCCTCTTCCCCGCAAACATTTTCTTTCAGCCTTTGAGCATAATTGACGGCTTCCTTATCTGTCATAAACATTTTCCAACCCGAACCAAAAACCGGTTTTTTCACAAACTCATCCTCCTAGGTCTTCTGATAACCCCACAAATCCAGTGCACATTTCAATTCTTCGTGACGGTTTGCGGCATCCTCCATTTTTATTCCTTCGGTTACTGCATCAATAGCCTGTTTCATTGCCCTTGCGCCGGCGGCAGCTCCTCCGGGATGGCCCTGGACAGCTCCTCCCGAGGCCAATATGATATCATTTCCAAGATCACCGATATATTTTTCCACCATACCCGGGTGTACACCGCCGCCAACAGCCGGAAATACGGGCTTCAGGTCATAAAAAGGCAGGGTAAGCTGCTGTACTGTGCTTAAATATTTCTGGTATTTCAAATGTGAACCGCCATATGGCGTATTTATTACGACCATATCCGCCCCTGCCAGTCTCGGGAATTTCCCTGTGACCAAATGGGAGCTTATACCCGAGAATGCGGATTCATAGAACAAGCCGGCTCCGGCATAATGCCCCAATATGGGAATATCTACTGTTTCCGAAATATAATTCAGCACATCATAGCCTACAACGGAATAGTTGATCATAATTGCATCCGCACCCAGTTCAACAGCATTCTTTGCATTATCCGGCATGTTTCTCATGCGGTCTGTAATGTTAACCACATAAAGAGTTTTGTGTCCGGTGGTTTCAAAGGCTCTCCTGGCTGCTTTTTTGTATTCCCTTACTCTTTTTGAAACCTCACTGAATACAGGATTTCCCAAAAGTTCGTCATCTTTGATCAAATCAACTCCGCCTAAAGCTGTCTCATAAAAAATCCCGGCACCTGCTTCAGGTGTAATTCCTGTGCAGGGTTTTATCATGTTAAGCAGCAGCGGACGTTTCTTTATTCCGCTCAGTTTGCGGATGCCCTCGATTCCATATTTGGGACCTTTAAAACCAGCTGTGAATTTTTCCGGAAATTGAACATCAATAAGTTTTGTTTGAATTGAGGTTGAGGCATCATTACCAACCAGAGTTGTCATCATCATTGGGAATTGGGTTCCGAAATTCTCTATGGGAAACGCTATCTGGATCAGATATTTTCTTTTTTCATCCCCGGAAACTTCAAGATCGGCCGGTGGCACATCATAAATATTTACTACCTTGCCCATATGCCTTTCTCTCATTGCATCATCAATCCCCGGAACAGGAATCCATGTTCCCAGTGTTTGGCCTATGGCAAAAGCAGTAGCTTTTTTTACTATGCTTTCGTCATACATCAATTCAACGTAATAGGTGGCTATTACATAATCTTCATCCTTAATCGTTTCCATTAAGCAAAAAATTTGATCATTTTTCATTTTTATCTCCATTTCAAATACTTCAAATCAAATACCCCTAAAATGCTTTCAATTACAAAGTCAATTACGTTTGAAAGCCTTCGCCTTCAGGTGAATATTGCTTTTAAAGCCGGCTTTCAGCTAATAGTAATTGACTTATTAAGAACTGCATTCAAATATACGATTTTTGCTGTTTCCTCAATAAGTTCGGCTGTCTGGCATGCCTTAACCGCGCTTTTCCCGATTGCTACGATACCATGACCTTCCAGCAGAAATGCCTGCAGCCCGGACTTTTCGTCCATATTTTTATATATTTCCAGCATGCCCTCCCTCGGAATAGTGGGGGAGTCATAGGATAAATTGGGTATGGAATGCTTCAGCTTAAGCTTTGCGTGCTGAGTTATCAAAGGTAACTCTTTTTTTGTATAGGTCCATGTTATGGCGTATGGGGAATGGGTATGTACGATGGCACCGATATTCCCGTATTTTTCATATAAGGACGCGTGGAGAACAAACTCCTGAGTAGGTTTCAAATTTCCCTCCAGTACATTTCCCTGGAAGTCTGTAACAACAATATTATCATGCACACATTCATCAAAGGCCACACCGCTTGCCTTTACAACCATTAAATCAAAATCCGGAACCCTGACACTTATATTGCCCCCGGTACCGGTTTGAAGTCCCGAATTAACCGCTCTCCTGGCGGCAAGAATTAAATCGTCCTTTGCGGCAATAGTATTTTTTTTCAGAATATCCATCCGGAAAACCCCCTTTTTTATTGTTATGATCTGCTTCGTATAGATTATAAATCCCTACCCATTGGTAAGATGGTATTACCACTTTGAATAAAAAAATACTTCTTTAAGACATAGGTAAAGTAATAATTTCAATTTTTTTATGCTGAATATTTTTATTTAGTAGTCTGTAACATCTAAATTCATGCATTGCCGGCGGTTAAATTTCCTCACCGGACAATATACGTTTCAGTTGTTACAGACTACTAGGTTTTACTCCGACTCTTTTTTATAGCTCTTCATCATGAGGTTGCCGACACTGATAATATGATCTCTTGAACAGTTGTATGCCAGTTCAGGATTTCTGCTTTCTATGGCATCTGTTATCTGCCGGTGAAAATCTATGTAGTCATATATTTCATGACTTTCGCTTAAACTCCATATCTGCTGTATCTTCAGTGTTTTATGAATTGCATTGAACAAATTAAGAAATAATTGATTGTGAGAAGCCTTTATTATGGCCTCATGAAACTTGATATCCATGGAACTGAATTCTTCATAATTACCATTCCGTATGGAAGCTTCAGCCTCTTCGGCCTTAGTTCTGTAATATTTTATCTCTTCCAGCTCCTCGTTTGTAGCCAAAGCCGCAGCGAGTTTGGCACATTCGGACTCCAAAATTTGGCGGAACTGCAGAATTTCAAAAACCGAAGTTTCGCTGGAATACATATAAGTCGCCAGCTTTCTGGTAAGAAAACTGTTATTGGCATCACGTATGAATGTACCCTGTCCGTGTTTTGTTTCCACAAGCCCCAACTGGCTCAATGATCTCAGAGCTTCCCTCAACGGAATACGGCTGACTCCCAGAGTTTCGGCAAATACCCTCTCACTGGGAAGTTTATCACCGCTCTTTAACTCTCCTTTAATAATACGTTCTTCAATATATGAAACTATCTGGTCGCTTACAGCATTTTTATTTATTACTCCCTCGTTATAATTCAAAGTCAGTACTCCTTTTGTAATGTTAAAAATTTGTAAGCCGCCGAATTCAAACTTGGTAAGGTGGTATTACCACTTTTCTCACATTCATATTATCACCTGACAATAGCTTTGTCAATTGGAATTAAAAATATTTAAATAAGATAATTAATTTGTTTATAAGCCTGTCTCCAAGTATAATCCAGCCGATGGCTACACTGAAGAGCGCCGATACAAGCACGGCCCCTGCCGAAACATCCTTGATTATTTTGGCTTTGGGATGATAAACATCAACAATAATGTCAACCATGACTTCCATTGCCGTATTTATCAGTTCAAAGCAAATGACCATGGCTATCGTAAGGCATAGCACGGTCATTTCAATCCTGCTAACCCCAAGCCAAAGTGAAAGAAGAATAACAATGGCGGCAGTGGCAAAATGAATCTTCATATTCCTCTCTTTTACAAAGGTATGCCAAATACCCTGAAAAGCCGTCTTAAAGCTCTCATAAAGATTTCTGTTTTTCATATATGTCTCCGCAGCTGCATAAATGCAGCTAAATATTGTGCCTGTTTAAGCCCATTTGCCGCAGGATACTTTCCTGCTTGCCAATCATTATTTTTTCCTCTTCCTCCTCCAGGTGGTCATAACCCAGCAAATGGAAGCAGGAATGTGCCGTCAAAAAGGCAATTTCTCTTTCGAAACTGTGTCCGTACTCATCGGCCTGCCTTTTTGCGGTTTCGGCAGATATTATTATGTCGCCGAGCATCAGTTCATCAGAGTCAGGATCATAGTCTCCCTCATCCGATATGAGTTCACCGTTTTCAAATTCCGCCATGGGAAACGACAGCACGTCAGTTGGCCTGTCAATATCCCTGTGTTCCCTGTTTATCTCCCTGATCTCCTCATCATCTACAATCAATACACTTACTTCATATGCCTTATCCAGCTCCTCTGCTTTCATGCAAAGATCTATTGTACGCTCTATCAATTTATTTATGCTTCCGGATATTGAAATCTTATCCTGCTCATTTTCAATTATTATCAACTCTTGCTTCTCCTTTTTCACGGTTTTCCTGGTCGGCTCCTGCCGGCTTCCCCATTGCATCTGCCCCGGCAGCTTTTGATAACTCATTAAGCTCTACATTATTAACGTTATTTTTTCCGGTCAGGGCATCCTTTATTTCCGGATACTGCTCCCTTGCATGGAAATAACCGCTCAATACCCTCATGAAAGAATTTGCTATTTTATCAAGGTCATTCAAAGTAAGCTGACAATTATCCAGCTGACCGTCATCCAGTTTATCCTTTATAATTTTTCTGATCAGCGCTTCAATTTTCGCTTCTGTTTTATCATTCATAGATCTAACGGCAGCCTCAACCGAATCGGCAAGCATTACCACTGCAGCTTCCCTTGTCTGCGGCTTTGGTCCGTCATATCTGTAATCCTGCTGCCTGATTTCGGTATCGCTTTCTCCCTTCAAGGCCTTATGATAAAAATAAGCGACCAGCGTAGTTCCGTGATGCTGTTTAATTATATCAAGTATTGCCTGCGGTAGTTTATATTTTGCGGCTATATCAAGGCCATCCTTTGTATGTGATGTAATAACAAGCGTACTCAGGTTTGGAGTCATCCTGTCATGCGGATTTTCGGTCAATTGATTTTCCTTAAAGAAGTCAGGCCTTTTAAGCTTACCTACATCATGAAAATAAGCACCTGCTCTTGCCAGAAGCGCATTGCCGCCCAGATCCTCGGTGGCAATCTCGGCAAGATTCCCTACCATCAGGCTGTGATGATAGGTTCCGGGAGCTTCGATCAAAAGCCTTTTCAGCAGAGGATGATTGGGATTTGATAATTCCAAAAGCTTCATTGGAGTCACTATATTAAATGCGCTCTCCAAAAACGGCAGGAAACCTATTGTAAGAATCATTGACACAAAACCGTTCAGGAATACTACTATACTATCGATAAGTATTGTCTTGGAATCACTCTTGTAAATAAAGTCCAGAGAAACAATAAAAGCAGTATTTATTAGGCCGAGCAGTACGCCATTCATGGACATCCTGCTGCGCTGATTGGCCTTTGAAACCATAAATGCCGATATAACACCACAAATAAGGCCCAAATACAGAAATTTCAAATTGCCCTTGGACATTATTGAAATCCCCACCGTCAGAACACAGTTTATCACCACGGCAGTATCAATATTCAAAAGAGTTGCTACCAGCATGGTTCCCACAAATATAGGTATTACAAGACCATCGTAAAATGTAAACAAATATCTTGCCAGCACCAGAATTATTGTTACTATCAGACAAATCAACAGTATATTTTTCCGGCTGTTATATATATCCCTGTTATATTTCCTCAGAAACAGGGCTGTCAGTGCCGTAAGGAATAAAATAACAAACAGGATGCCGGCTGAAAACAGGTAGTCATACCTTCCGTTTTTCTCAAGCAGGTTGAGTTCTTCAAGAAGTTTCAATTTATCAGCGGTAACTATATCTCCGAAGCTTATTATCCTGGACTCTTTTTTTATCTTTACAGTATTTGCATTATCATTATAGGCTTCTTCCTTCTTCTTTGCGGTAGCCTCATCATCCACGACCCGGTTTGGTTTCAAAATGCTCCTGACCAGATGTTCTCCCACATTCTTCAATTCCTGGCTTATACCCTGTTCACCCTGATAACTGTTCTGCAACCTATGTAAATGTATTGCAAGATTGCTTTCGGTAACCTCTTCAGCCATTGATTCTGAAATCAGCCGCCTTGTCAATTCCTCGAAAGTTTCCAGTTCACTGTCTGTTGCCTTTGCAACAAGATAATTTATCTGATCTTGTGACAGGGTTATTCCCTGTTTTTTCACCTGTTCGGACAAACTGCTGACCGCATTATTCTGGGCATTCTTCAGATATTGAGCATAGTTTTCATCCCTGGAGGATATCCCAATATCCTTTATATATTTCTCAACACTTGTTCTTGCTCCGGTCACAGCCTTAAAAAAGTCATCCTTTTTATAGATTACTTCAACAAAGGCTTTGGTATCTTCCTTTGTTACGGGTTCGATACTTTCCATGGCAGCCAGCCTGTTCTGTTCTGTCAAAACCTCGTTTACAATATCCCTCGGTGCAGGAATATCATATCTTGAGACATCACCGATACTCAATTTATATTTCGTCGGCTGGGCACCTGTTTCAATTATAAAAAAAGCTATTAAAACAGTAATCAATACCAGGAACATCCTTTGAACATTGATATTCCTGGTAATCTTTTTCAGTTTGCTGATATTCTTCTTGTTTTTTTTCATTGGCAAATCCCCTAAAACTACGGCTTAACATTGCTATTTTTATCGTATTTATCATAAGCAACTATGATTTTCTGTACCAGTTCGTGCCTCACAACATCTTTTTCAGTGAGATATACAAACTCGATCCCATTGATGTCCTTTAAAATATTTGTTACTTCCTTAAGTCCGGATTTCTTTTCTCCCGGCAAATCTATCTGTGTGATATCTCCGGTTATAACCGCCTTAGAATTGAAGCCTATTCTGGTAAGGAACATCTTCATTTGCTCAGGAGTGGTATTCTGGGCCTCGTCAAGGATAATGAAGGAATTGTCAAGAGTTCTTCCCCTCATATATGCCAAGGGAGCTATCTCTATCATACCTCTTTCGAGATATTTCATATAGAGATCAGCACCCATTATTTCATATAAACCGTCATATAAAGGCCTCAAATATGGGTCAACCTTGTTTTGCAGATCTCCGGGCAGAAAGCCCAGCTTTTCACCCGCCTCCACTGCCGGTCTTGTGAGGATTATCCTGTCGACCTCCTTGTTTCTGAAGGCCGTAACCGCCATTGCAACTGCCAGGAAGGTCTTACCCGTACCTGCGGGACCTATGCCAAAAACTATATCATTTTTCTTAATAGCATTAAAATAAAGTTTCTGACCATGGGTCTTATACTTGATCTGCTTTCCTTTTGCAGTCAGACACACGTAGTCCTGTATTATTTCATCAGCCTTTTCTATCTGCTTTTCATGTGTCAGCCCAACCAGATACTGAACATTTTGCCTTGTAATGGATTGTCCCTGCTTTGCTATTTCCAGCAGCTTTGTAACTATGGTTTCCGCTTTCTGGACATTTTCCCCATCACCGCTTATAGTGATTGAAGTCCCTCTCGTCAATACCTTCACATTGAAGGCATCCTCTATAATTTTGATATTTTCATCATAATTTCCGAAAATATTCATTGCATACTCTATACTGTAAAAATCGATGCTCTTTTCCATTATGTCTGCCAAGTATCACATTCCTCCGATCTCTTGTGTAATTCCGATATCTTCAATGCATTCTATCAATGCTCTGACTGATTTGACTCCATTGCCCTCTTCAAATTCAGTAGTATTCTTTTTCAACACCTCTGCGTGTGATGGTACCTGCTTCTGTGCCATTTCTACAGCTTTCTCGGAAGCAATTTTTTTAGCAGTTGCCATATCAACTTTATTCTGTTCCAGTTCATACTCGTAATACTGATCAATAACCATTTCAAAAGGTAAGGCAAAGTTGGCTCCAAGCGACAGCTTTTTTTTCAATTCCACATGTTCTGAATTATTATATGGAATTTGAGTGTGAAATAATTTGAATTTTTTTGTAAAAAGAACTACCGAATACATTTCTTTTTTCAAACCCGTCCTTTTAGCCGTCACAAGGTTTTGATCAATTTTTGCAGTTGCCTCATACCAGGTTCTTGCTTTGACACTCCCCATGGAATGCACCATCAATGGAGGATTTTCAGGATTTTTAACATTGTCTATCCTGCCTGTAATCAGCAGCTGGCCTTTTGTAACAGTATCTCCAATCTTTACGGTTTCAAGTCCCTCCTTGGCAACTATTGAGTAAATTACTCCGTCCCTGGATGCTATGATATCACAGGGAATTTCCTTATTTATCAATACAGGGGGCTTTGTTCTTTCGGTGACATCAACATAAATCCTGGTTCCTTTGAGAGAAACACTCATTCTGGCCAAATCATTTATTTGAAGCATCATATTTTCTACAACATCGTCCGTATTGATTTTGAATTTCAAAGTGCCTGTTTTTACTCCGTTTTCCCTTAATCTTTCAAGGATAAATTCAGTGGAAACATTGTTGTTTCCGCTAACCGATATATCCCAGACAAAGGAGGATATCAGAAAAAAAACAACAATGCAAATACCTGAACCTATCACAAAGGCTTTACGGCTTTTATATCTGTTTAAAATAAAAGGAATACCCTTTCGTTTGACGATATGTACCTTGCATCTGGTTTTCTTTACAACAGGCCTCAATTCCTTGAAATCGGCTATGCCGAGTTTCATGGATACCCTGCTGTTCTTTTGCCACCTGACGTTCCACAACCGGATATTTCTATGGGTACATATGTTTATAAACTTTTCCAAAAAGTAACCTTCAACTATAATAATAACATATCCCTTGATATAATTCCATAATCTCCAAATCAACATCTAATCTCCTATCTGCGTACCCGGT
>JAEWJR010000003.1:0-55733 GCA_023386445.1 Bacillota bacterium
ACTTACCCCGACGGGCGGGGTCCAGCTTCGCGGGACACACGACGCACCAAACAAAAAAACCGCTATTTTTTAGCGGCTTCAAAAACATTTTTTAATTTATTTATTGCTTCCCTCTTTTGATTTTGCAGAACATGCCTGTAAATGTCTCCAGTAAGCAATATTTTGCTATGCCCTAACAATTCTGAAGTAGTTTTAATATCAACGCCATTCTCTAACATTCTTGTAGCAAAACAGCGTCTTTTATGCAGAGCTCTTCATAAGAGGCATTATGTGGAGGAATTTGTTATGTAGAGTCTTTTAAATTTTCCTTACAGAGACAAGCCTTTTATCAGCTAATGAATATAAATTAGAATGTATAACTGAAAAATTAGATCTAGAGACCCTACCAGAAAAGACCCAAATTGAAATATGGCTTTATAGATTAAAACAACAAAAAAACAAATACATCATGTTAGCACCAGTTGGGTATTTAGAACTTTATGCACTTAGTATATGTTTTCAAGGCTTTGATTCTGGTTTGGTTAAAGACATCTATACTAATTTAATAAACTTTATACAAGCTCAATCTCCTTTTTTCAACTTAGTAAAGTGGCTATTTATTGTGTTTGTTATAACTGAGGAAATAGTTTTAATTAATAGCGATATAAACAGACTAGAGTTATTTAAAAATCTTATCGTTAAATCAGATAACAAAATAAAAATACAGAAATAGTCAGTAGGAAAAACTTGATAAAGATAGCTGCACTTGATAATGAATAGATAACATTATTCCAAATCACTACCTGATAATAGGTTGTACAGAATAATCACTAAGAGGAAAGATAAAGCTTTGATATACACGGATTTTAGAGCATATTATGCTATTTGGTGATATACCATACAATGAACAAAATTCTACTAGAAACCATGTGAGGTGAGGTTTAAACGCCTCCGAGAGTTCGATCTCTCTGCCAAAATAGCCAGTTTCAAGGATTACTTGAAACTGGCTATTCTTACGTTTTCAGACTCTTTGATAACATTTCTCCGCGATACTGTGTGATTAATTCGTACAAGTAAATATTTACTCTATATATGCACCCTTCATAGCTGATACTACAAGTTTGGAGTAAATCTTCAAAATGCCTCTTTTTTCCTTTAACTCAGGTTTAACAAAATTCTTTTTTCTTTCCTGCAGGATTTGTTCGATTTCATGTGGTGTTCTATTTTCTCCGTTAACACCTACGATATCAAGAGTACGATTTTGAATATCAATTTTAATCAAATCACCGTCTTCAACGAAGGCAATGGGGCCACCATCTGCAGCTTCGGGGCATACATGACCTATAGCCGGTCCTCTTGAAGCACCTGAATATCTTCCATCAGTTATTAGCGCTACAGTACTTGCTAATTCAGGATCGGAAACAATAGCTTCAGTTGTATAAAACATTTCAGGCATACCTGAACCCTTGGGGCCTTCATATCTTATAAATACAGCATCACCAGGCTTTATCCTTTTTTCTATAACTGCATTATATGCTTCTTCTTCACTGTCGAAGGGCCTGGCCACACAAGTGGTTTGATGCATTTCTTTTGATACTGCTGAATGTTTTACAACAGCACCCTCAGGAGCAAGGTTACCTTTTAATACTGCAACAGCTCCTTGTCTTTGAATAGGAGAGTTATAATCCATAATTACATTCTCTCTGGCAATACCCTTAGCCTCTAAGAATTTATAACACTCCTCATAATAGCCGTTTTTCTTTAGCTCCTCAAGATTTTCACCGAGAGTTCTACCGGTAACTGTAATTACATCAAGATTCAGATGTTTTTTTATCTGTTCCATTACTCCTGGAGTCCCACCGGCATACCAGAAATACTCTGCGGGGAATTTACCGCTTGGGCGGATATTTGAAATATAAGGAGTTTTCCTGTGAATTTCATCAAATAAATCGGCATCAATTATTATACCTAGTTCATGTGCAATTGCTGGCAAATGTAATAAAGTATTTGTGGATCCGGCTATGGCTGCATGTACCATAATTGCATTTTCAAAAGCTTTGTAGGTCATTATCTTATCCGGTGTAAGGTTTAAATCAACAAGTTTTAAAATCTGATTGCCGGCATCTTTGGCCATTTCGTATAATCCGTGGTCAGCAGCAGGCATTAAGGCCGACCCGGGAAGAGCTATACCCAAAGCCTCGGCCATAATCTGCATGGTTGATGCAGTTCCCATAAATTGACATGCACCACAGCTGGTACAGGCATTTTCCTTGTAAAAAGTATATTCATCCAAACTGATTTCATTTCTTAAAAATTTAGCATAATAGGTGCCGATCTGTTCCAGTGTTAGGTTATCAGGCCCGGCTTTCATAACACCCCCAGGAACAAATATTGAAGGTACATTATTTCTTGCAATTGCCATAAGATGTGCAGGAACTGCTTTATCACAGGAAGAGGCGAATACAGCACCATCAAAGGGTGTAGCATTTATTTGTATTTCAATTGTGCTGGCTATGAGTTCCCTGGAGACGAGTGAAAAATTCATACCATCATGACCTTGAGCAATTCCATCACAAATGTCAGTTATTGTATACCGAGCCGGTTTTCCACCCTTTTCAGTAATTCCGCTCTTTATCTTTTCTACAACTTCCCCAAGGTGAACACTACCTGGATGGCTGTCACCCCACGAACTTTGCACCATGATCTGTGGTTTGGCTAAATCCTCTACCGTCCAGCCGGCACCGATTTTCAACGAATCCATTTCAGCTGCGACACTGCGCATTTGTTGACTTCTAAGCATACTACACCTACCTTTATAAAATTATTTACATTAGCCTTTTGGCTTGACCATAAGTTTTTTCTATAGTTCAAGTCAAAGCTTACAGTTATACCATTTTCTTTCGCTTTTTTACATGCCGCAAGGCAAACTTCCGCAACACTGTCATTCAAGGCGGGTGTTATTCCTGTAAAGTGAAACCATTCTACCCCATCAAAAATTTTATCCCAATTGAAATTCTCACTGGTCGCCATGGCTATTGCTGAATTTGCCCTGTCGTATATTACTTTGGAATACCTATGTGAAGGACCCTTTCTCAAACAATATATCCCTATTCTTTCTTCCCCTCTTACAATACCGCTTGTATCCACACCGTTTCTTCTCAAGAAATTTACTGCTGCCTGACCGATTTCATGTTTTGGCAGTTTTGTAACAAATTTTGCATTCCACGCCAAAGTTTGAATGAGATACTGCAACATTAGCCTCTCCTCCACCATATGTAGATTCATATCTGTCTGCTTGTACAAACCTAAAATAACCTTCAGGTGCAAGTCTTAGCATCTATTCTCCGAAAGTAACTACCTTATTCATTATTGATTTATGGAATCTTAACAAGTACCCTGTATTGCATTCCGGGTTTAATGCTCCTGACAATTCCATCTTCTACATAGATATCATCTACATATACTTCAATAGCTTTAATATCTGATTCTTTTTTAATATCAATATTCAATTCCGCGCCTCTGAAAATACGCTTAACACTGGCTTCTTGCCAGTCAGACGGAAGCTGCGGCTTGATAGAGAGTCCTTCTCTATTTCCTTTGAGGCCGAAAAGTCCATCAATCAGGCAACGGTAAAACCAGGAAACTGTCCCTGTGTTAAATAGCTGGCTCGAGCGACCGGCAGTTCTTGGTATCTGTCTGTAAGCACCACGGTAATAATTAGGTATAAATACTGGCAATTGGCCTCTTTGAATAATATCCTCCAGGTTTGGTCCCGGTATCATTTTCCTTAATAACCGATAGGCATTTTCCTTTTCTTCTACAGAATAAAGAGCATAAATATAAAATGCAGCGGCATGATTATAAACGGCACCGTTTTCGGCCGAACCCGGGTATTTCTGAGTTACCCTGCCCACATCCTCACGCATGGAAGTATATGACGGCGCCAGTTTTTCAACTCCATATGGCGTTTCCAGCTGCTCTTGCACCGATTTCAAAAGCTTTTCCTTTTTCACCTCGTCTGCAGCTCCACTCAACATTGCCCAGCCTTGAGGATTGATAAAAATTCTTCCTTCTTTATCCTTGCTTATGCCAAAGGGTATATTATCGTCAGTGATTCCGCGAGCATACCATTCTCCATCCCACAAGTATTTATTTATATTTTCATTAGTTTTTTCTGCTTCCTTCTTGAATTCCTTGGCGGTATCCATCCATCCGCCTTTTTCGCAGATATCGGCCCAGATTAAAAATGCATATGCGGTAGCTATTGTTAGCCAGCCAGAAACACCTTTTCCCTTGTATCCAACCATATTCATAGGATCACACCAGTCACCCTGGTTAATATAATTCAAGCCTCGTTCATCCCTATCATTACGAAGCCATTTCATTCCACGATTGATATGCTCACATACTGTAGCCGATTCCTTTCCATCCGAAAAAGGAACTATTTCAGTTAGTATTCCATAATCATCGGTTTCATCCAGATAAGCACCCAAACATATAGGCAGCCACACGCAATGATCTGTATGAGGAATTTGATTGATATATTTCAATTCGGCATCCTTATGCAGTATGATCCCGTCAGGCATAGCTCCATTTTCCTGCTGCTGTGCTAATGCTACAAGAAAAGCATTTCTGGCTATCTCGGGTATTATATAACTCATTCCCATATTGTCCTGAAGATAGTTACGGGTTTGAGGATCAGTCGAAAGACGGTTGGTTTTACCATGGTAATATAATTGGCGAGGCAACCAGTGATTCACAAAATTGTCCAAATCTGCATCGGGAGTTTTTATTTGGATACAGCCTTTACCTTCTGCCACATAGTTGGCATATTCTGTTTCTGCCAAAGTGAAACCATCATCACCATTTATATTTTTTTCAATGAAATACTTCTTACGGATACAAGCGATTTCTTCCTCATTTTTAGCCGGACCGAATATGAACCTGAACTCCTTTTCCTCGCCCTGATTCATTTTTAATTTATATTGAAGAGCACATACCGGCATTTCATATCGTGCATCGCCCTTAGCCAATTCATCCTGCATTATTGCTGTAGGGAGTTCAATTCCACCCTCACCTTCAAAGTTTTCCTGATTTACTTCCCAAGCTGAAGGTTCCTCTTCTGCCAATAAAAAGGTTTTATCCTTGAAATCCTTAATGTTAAAATAATCTTTATATTTTTGGTAAGGTGTAACAGATGAGCATACAATTGCTTGTAAATCAGCATTATATTCACCTTCCTGATTCATCCAGGACATATACCCTACTGTAAAATATGGGTATATACTAATTTCCCTCTTATTTTGTGAAAGGTTTGTCACTTTTACCTTCCAGAGTTCCATTGCATCCTCTTTAGGAAGACTCAGGCACATTTTCACCTGTATCCCATTGTTTTCAATTTTCCATTTAATATTATTTTTACCTACCGAAAATGTAAATTTATCGGGAGAAACACGGACAGGTTCATGTGGAGCCGAAAAGACCCTGCCATCCACTTCATCCTTTATATATACAAAACGGCCGGGATGATGTGCATAATAAGGCTGTTCGGGCTGCATAAAAGTTTTTGCCTCCAGATTGGGAGCATGTGAATACTTTGCCGGCTCGGGCTGCATGAACTGAGCAACAGCATACCCGCGGCAGTTTACCTGTATCATCATCTTTTCATTCCACAGAAATCCGGAAGCTTTTGGCATAACAGTCGGACTGTCCAGTTCGTAATATTCATTGTCTGATGTTGCTCTTATCATAAATATACCTCCACAATTATCTGCTTTAAAAAGTCTTAGAGCTAGACTAATGACTTATTTTGGCGTTATTATTATTTTTATAGTTTTTTAACTTGAGGTTTCTTTATATATATCTACTAAAAAAACTGTAGAATATAGAGTCAGCCTATCAACAGTTGAGATCCTGGTTTATTTCGTCTGGGCATTTTCTACTAACAATATATTTAAGGAAAACGAGTGGAATTTACTTTTTCACTCAACGGGAACTTGATTGTTATTTGCCAGCACGATCCAAAACATCAATTTCGGCTGCCTGGAAAAGTTGATTTATCTCTGCCAACCTGCTATCATTTGTCGCTTCCAGTTTATCTAGCGAGAAATCCAATCCTATGGAGTTGTACTTGTATTTTCCTAGATCATGATATTTCAGCAACTCCACATATAATACTTTTTTGCCATATTTTCGGATTAGATCAATGATTGCCCCAATGTTATGTTTGGTATCCGTAATGCTTTTTATAAGGGGAATTCGTATAATGATCTTTGTATTTTCACGATTGAGTTGTTTAAAATTGTCAATTATAACACGGCTATCTAACCCTAGTCGCTGTTTGCTTTCAAGGGTTTCCATAACTTTTAAATCAAAAAGAAAAACATCTGTCACTGGCAAAACCTTCTCAAACGCAGCATACTCAACACTCCCACTTGTGTCAACGGCTGTATTTATAGATCGAGCTTTGCACTGAGATAATAACTCTGCAACAGCTTCTGGTTGACATAGCGGTTCACCACCGGAGAGTGTTACCCCTCCACCGGTTGCATTATAGTAGTCCATATCCTTCAATACCAGATCCATAATTTCTGTGACATTTTTCCACTCACCCAATGTTTTGAGAGCCTCAGCACAACAAACAGCAACACATTTTTCACATTTGTTGCATAGTAATCTGTTAAAAACATGTTTTCCGCTTTTTATCACGTGCGCCCCTTGTTGGCACTCTTCCACACACGCACCACAGTAAACACATTTATGCTCCAGATATTGAATTTGAGACGCGGAAATAAAACCCTCCGGGTTATGACACCACTGACACCTTAGGGGGCAGCCCTTCAAAAAAACCGTTGTACGTATACCCGGGCCATCATGCACACAGAACCTTTGTATATCAAAAATATTTGCTTTCATTATTACTTTTCACCTCCAACCTTATTATTTGAAAATTAAATCGAATTATGAGGACGGGCTAAGCACTGTAGATCTCAGGCTTAGCCCATGTAACAATGTATCAATTAAAATAATCTTCCCTTCGGATAACTGATTCCTGTGCATCCTCTGTCATATCAACAAAACTAGCACTATATCCGGTTATACGCACCATTAAATCCCTATGTTGATCCGGGTTCTTCTGAGCATCTTTCATTTCATCAACGTCTGCGACAGACAATTGTGCTTCCAGGCCTCCTTTCTCAAAAAAGACTTTTAGTAACTGTGCTAACATTTGCTTTCCATGTTCATCGCGCACCATAGATTTTGAAATTGTTATATTATTTGCACCCGACGCCACTCGCTCTTGCGTAATTCTGGCAACGGAATTAAGCATGGAAGTCAGTCCATTTATAGCTGTTCCCTCGACAGGTGTCGCATTCTGGCTGGTCGGTTGGCCTGCCAGTCTACCATCAGGTGTTGCGCCAATTTCAAATGCTCTAATCCAATAATCCGTATCTGTTTCCAGCGAATTAGCCAGGACGAAGCTATCGGAGACACCTAATTCTTTTATAACGGACATAACTGTATTAAACGCAAGGTCAATCAGTTTACGGCCCAGCGCATCGACCTCCTCTACATCCTGCCCATACTTCTCAAGATCCAGCATACGTTTTCTCAATTTCGCGTATCCTGCAAAATTTGTACTCAATGCATTTTGCAGAATCGACATCTGGACATCCCCCTCAAATACCAATTTCTGTATCGCATACAATGCGTTGATCGTTGACCCAATGTAGGCCGTTGAAATAAGAACGCATTCTCTGTCGATTCCTTTATAGCGGCTGTTGATTCCTTTCTCTACCGGCCCGTCAACAAAACAATCCACAGCAAGGAGTGCATTTTCCCAGTGCCCGCCATTTCTTTCTCTCTGGTCAATAATACATTGGATTTCAGGGCGTACCTGATCAGCAAGGCTCTTTTCCAAGTGCTTAAATATATCATCCATACATGTAAGATTGTAGTCCATGGAGCTATTCACCACGTTAACAACGCTTTTTAAAGGATTAAAATTCGTTATTTTGTTGTAATTACAATTTAGTAGCGTATTCCTGTTACATCCAAAGAATATATGTTCAACAGCTTCTTCATGTGTAGCGCCTCCGGCCATTAATGCAGATACGACATCATGGTCATTGTAAAGCAAAATGCCGCTATTTTGGCATGCTTTCTCCATTACTTTATTCCAGATAACACTATCCGTATCACTAGTATACCTGAAAACAAAAAGTGGGTTTTCAAACCTTGGTGTAATTCTATCAATAAATAATTCAGTTAATTCATTTGTAGCGCTCTTATCTTCCAAATTCATACCTCCCAGCAATAAATACTGCGGAGCATCATAATTCAGGTTCCTGTTCCAGCCCGTAACTGTCTCCGATACATCCAATGAATTTGAAATACTCAGCTGATGCTCTCCACGTCCCATCATAAGATTATTTTTGCAGTAGAAATCTTCAATTAAATCTCCTATCTGCTCGCGTGTCATTACACCTGTTTCAACATCTCGCTTATAATAAGGATACAGATACTGATCCATGCGCCCCATGGATAGTGTTGGATTGGCCGTTAATACGCCGCAAAAAACAACTGAAATCAACCATATCAATTGAAGTGCCTGTCGGAAACTTTCAGGTTTGTTCGCACTTATATAATCGCATGTTTCGGCCAAATCGACCAACCCGATTTTCCTGCAGGCATCCGCATATCTTGAAGCAAAGGTGATATATGCTTGATAGAAATGTATAGCGCCCAGCACAAAATCACATTTTTCCTGATCCCCTTCTTTTTTGAATACTTCATATCTTTCTTCCGCAAATTCTTTTAACCCACTTAAGCCATACTCCAGAATCATTTTCCAGTCAAACGATGTATGCCCAAAATCGTGCATCCACAACGGGCGCACTCCGCCCATTTCGCTTAAACCATGTACCCCCATAAAATTAGCAATAAAAGGCCTCATTTTTCGCTCGGATGGATATCTTTCTATGTAAGATAAAAACTCCAATTCTTCTTCAGGCATTAAAACTTCTTCCGCGATTCGCCCTGCTATTAAGTCATGCTTTTCTATAGGTAAGCTTATATTCTGTAATATATATTCAACTCCCTTCCCAAATTGAAGCGGCTGGCTTTTTTCGTCGGATACTAGTTCATCCGCTTGAACAGATAAGCGGATTCTTTCAATCGAAGTGCTTTTCAACGGTTTATATCTCAATGAGTTTAATGCTTCTTCCACTCTTGTACTTGTTGAGTTGCTTAAACTAGCCATATCATTACCTCGCTTTTATTAAAATTTTGCCAATGTTGATCTAAACTATATCCGTGATTTCTCGGACACGTTAATACTTCGACAACAGAGGTTTACGCCAGAGCCGATGTCGAGATGAAACGTAAGGCTCTTGAAAAAGCCCATTTTGATGTGCCGCTGGAAAACCTAATGTCATGGCTGCAATCGCTGTGACAAGAATTTAATCGAAAGAGTTTATCATTGCGAACGGCTGAAAATCAGCCGTTTGCAATTTTTCTTTCCATTTATACAAACTTTTCATTTAACGCTTTATTTTAGCCTCTTTGAAAGTTCTCCCCAATGCATCTGCGGTTTTAATCGCCGCAAAGACCATATCGACATTTACAAAAAAAGGCTCGTTCCCCCAATTCCCATGCATGCTCGCTTTCGCTATAAGCGCTATATTTTCATCGGTGTTTTCTATATACAAATCTTCCAATGTTAGAGGCAACCCCACATCGAAGCAAAAACCCATAACTTCATCTAAAGTTTCGGTAGGCACGTTTTCAACCACAAGCTGGCATATCGTTCCGAATGCGACTTGTTCACCATGCATGGTCTTAGACGATACTACCGGTACCGCCGTCAAACCAACCGCAATCGAATGTGCGCCAGCCGTATTGTTGTTTTCGAAACCCAACCCGCTAAGGAGTATGTTTGTTTCTATTATATCTTCCAGTGCTTCAGTCACTACGTGCTGTTCCGCAGCTATTTTTGCTATTGCCCCCTTCTCCATAAGTGTATCATAACAAGCTTGCGCAATGCTTGTTCCCGCTATCGTTCTTCTGAATCCGCCGTCCTTCGGGTACACAAGGTTAGAAGAATCGGAGTTTTTGTTTGCCTTCGCTTCTATCAACGTTGCAAGCGCATCTCCCATCCCAGAAATCAAAAAACGAACTGGCGCTTTTGCAATTATCTCGCTGTCAACAATCACTATCTGCGGGCCCGGATCATAAAAACGCGCACCGCTATTAACCCCATCTTCATTGTATATGACCGAAAGTGAACTTGTAGGCGCATCCGATGAGGCAACCGAAGGCACTATCATCATCGGTAATCCTAATTCGTACGCAACAGCTTTCGCGACATCTATCGCCTTACCTCCGCCAATTCCTATAATGACTTCAGGCGAATAAGCCTTAGCCTCTTTCGCAGTGCAGGCAATCATCTGTTCTGTTACTTCCGTCTGAAATGCCATTGTAATTATTCTCGATTCGGTATCCCTGTAGATATCAGTCAATCTCTTTGTCAATGATTCAAATAAGGAGATGGTAATAATCGCTACGACACTTTTACCGAGCTTACTCGAATATAGCTCTATGTTACTTATTTCACCCGGCCCTTGAATGTACCTTGCCGGCGAACACCATGCCCTTGTCGTCTTTTTAACTCTTCCCATAATGAACATCCTTTCTGCATCGCATTTCTACTTCAACCCTTGGGCGTCTTCTCAGTAATGCTTCTTTTTATCTATCACTCTTTTACACGCTTCCACTATGTCAGCATGAGTCAGCTCGTATACTTCAGACAGATATTTTTCACTGCCGACCTGTCCGAATTTTTCTTTGACCCCTATTCGCTCCATTTGATACATATTTCATTAATACTGGTTTGTAAACCGCTTTACATACCAGTATTAATGACCCAGATATACAAGGAGCATTTTCTGCCAAAACTTCTGCCACCGCCGAACCCAAGCCACCAATGACATTATGGTTTTCTGCCGTTGTTTTCATTGTAATAGCAGTCCGAGTTCTTCCGCAGAAAACGAATATACACTGAGGTTTGGATCCACATCGACCCTTTGACCTTCGCTGAATCTGCTAACGTTTTTACCCGTTTTATTTTTCTTTAGTTGAATACCTTTCACTTATTCAAAAGGATACTTCAATTCCCATTGATTTCTTATGTTGTCCATAATTTTCATGATAGTCAGTGTTTCATTCAAGGACATGATATCGCTTTCAAGCTTTCCTTCTCTTAAGCAGTTCATTGCCTCGGATGCTTCATATTGATATCCTAATGACTCAAAAGGCATATCAAAACTTTCCGCCGGTTTACCCTGCAAATAAAGTATAATCGATTTCGCATGCCAAAAATCCGGGATATGAATATATCCTTCTGTCCCAATAACCCATGCATCTTGAGGTGTTTTCGTTCTGACTGCACCAGTTAATATTGCCATCTTTCCTTCATCAAAGCCGAGTGTGGCTGAAAACTGTTCATCTATACCCGTTGACCCAATGTATGGCATGGTGGAAATTTTTGAAGGAGAGACACCAAATATCATCGCTGCAAAAGATATCACATAAATACCTACATCCAATAAAGCTCCTCCGCCTAATTCAGGATTTAACAAGCGGTTTTCAGGATTCCATTCACAGCGGAAGCCAAAATCTGCTTTTACCTGTCTTATATCACCGATAATCCCACTTTTCAGAAGTTCTCTGAGCTTTACAATAGCAGGCAGAAAACGGGTCCACATCGCCTCCATTAAAAAAAGCTTTGATTCTCTTGCATATTTTATTATTTCTTCTGTTTCATCCGCATTGATAGTAAAGGGCTTCTCGCACAGCACCGCCTTACCTGCTCTAAGACACATCATTACGTCCTCTTTATGTGCATGATGGGGAGTTGCAACATAAATAATTTGAACATCCGCATCCTTAAGAAGTTCTTCAAAGCTACCGTATTTTTTGGGAATACCAAATTCCTGAGAAAAAGCCGTTGCTTTTTCTATGGTTCGTGAACCCACTGCAAAAACTTCTGCATCTTCAAGCCTTTTCAGGTCATTTACAAACTTATGGGCTATCTTTCCCGATCCAAGTATTCCCCATTTGATAATCTTTTTCACACTATCACCTCATAACCTTTCTGTAGTCCGAATTTCCAAGTGAAAACCTACTTGCATCAATCACATTCATGAAATTATTTATAGCTTTCAGACCTTTCGGTTAACTCCAGAGTCGATCATGGGAATAGTTGTCGTTCCACAGATCTGTTGGCTGCCAGAGGTCCGGGTAATCGGGGTGCAAGTGCTGGGCGATCACCTCATCGTTCAGCTCTTCAATCCCCAGCCCTGGTAAATCAGGCACGGTTATAAACCCATCCTGTACCAATGGTTTAGGCAGTTTGCTGATGATGAGGTCGTCCCACCAAGGTACATCGGTGGAGTGGAACTCAAGCGCTAGGAAGTTCTCGGTCGCAGCAGCACTGTGGACAGCCGCCAAGCAAGCAATAGGACTTTCCGCCATATGAACCGCCATGGCAACGCCGAATTCCTGTGCCAGATCCCCAATCTTTTTGTTTTCATAGATGCCACCCGAGGTGAGGATATCCGGGTGAATAATGGAGACTCCGCCCGCTTCCAACAGAGGTCTAAAATTCTCCTTCAGATAAATATCCTCGCCGGTACAGATTGGGATGGTGGTTGACTTGGACAGGCGGACATATTGTTCAGTGAGCTGCCAAGGGATCATATCCTCCATCCAGGCGATGTTGTACTTCTCGATACGCTTTGCTAGCTGGATACAGGATCCAATTCCAATATGGCCAAAGTGATCAATCGCTAACGGAATATCATATCCAATCATGTCACGGACATCGGAGACATACTGTTCCAGGATATCGAAGCCTTTTTCTGTGACCTGTACCGAGGTAAACGGATGGGCAATATTTTGCACATCGTAATATCTGCCGCGGGCCGCTCTCTGCTCAGGTGTCAGTCTGCGCGCAATCGGATTATATTGGTGAGACTCATTGAGCTGGTCCACAAATCCCAGCGGTGCGGACAATGCGCCTGGCTCGTTGTAAAGAAGATCAATTCCCAGGTCCATCTTGAGCATGGTAAAGCCCTTGTCCATTCGCTTTCTCAGTGCTTCGCCCATCTGGCGTCCATTGTGTTTTCCCTTCACGTCGGTATCGCAATAACAGCGAATCTTATCGCGGAATTTGCCGCCCAGCATCTGGTATACCGGAACGCCATAAGCCTTCCCGGCCAAGTCCCATAGTGCTAATTCGATGCCGCACACGCCGCCTCCCTGGCGCGCATGCCCTCCAAACTGACTGATCCGGCGGAAGATCTTGTCGATATTGCAGGGATTCTCGCCGATTAGTCGGCTTTTCAGCTGTAGGATATAGTTGCGGGATCCGCCGTCTCGCACCTCGCCATACCCAACAAGACCCTGGTTGGTATAAATCTTTACCAGCGTGCAGTGCATGGGCAGACCCACGACATCGGCAACACGCATGTCGGTAATCCGCAGCTCGGATGGAGCGGAATATGTATTTATATTTTGAAGTGTTTCTGTATAGTCAGTTTTAATTGCCATAATAGCATCAGTCCCCTTTTCATTCTCTTGTAAATCATAGGTTGTTTTTCCGGGGTGGTGCTGTGGAATCGCCGGGAATCAGGGTCAGGGGGAGCATTTCTGAATGAAACGGTTCTTCGGGATTGCGGATCTGTTCGAGCAGGCCGTAAAACGCGTGCTGTGCAGCCACGTCCGCCAGGTGGCGGCTGTGGGTATAGTTTCCCAGCCGCAGGTTAAAGCCGTCTACATAATACAATAGCACCACCGATAAATCGCCCGGGATTTCCCGCCCAGCCGCCGCGCACACCTGCTCAATGTCCGGCGCAAAGGTCATAGACGAAATAACCGCTGTTGGTGGGTCTTCTTGCAGCAACAGACCCTCAACCGTCGCGCGGATTTCCTCCGGCCCAGACTCATTGAGCCTAGGACTCGCGATGTACCTTTCCTTAACAGGACATCCATGCTCGAGCATGGCCTTTTCAAAACCCGCATACCGCAGTTCCAGCACAACGCTACTGCCCTGCTCGTAGATCAGTGCAATTTTATGATGTCCCAGCTCCACCAGGTGCTCCACCGCGTCGGCGACGACTTGCTCATGGTCTGAAGCGACATAATGATAGTTGTCATAATTATAATGTTTTCCCACGCACACATAAGGAATCCGTGCTTGTTCAAACTCCATGAAATAGAAATCGTCTTTCACCAGATCGAACATAATAAAGCCATCGGTAATGGTTCCGTACATCCCCTTGAGATATTCAATCTCCTTGCCCCGATCCTTGCCTCTCCGGATATAAATCAGGATAGTGTAATCCAGCACGGCAGAAGCCTTCCCCACCGCACTGATAACCGTGGGATAGTAAAACGAACTGAAAATTTCCGAAATGTTTACGGGTATAATAAGGCAGATCACGCCACATTTTTCTTTGGCCGACAGTCTACGCGCACTGATATTGGGGGTGTAATTCAGCTCCATGACCACCTTTTCAACCCGTTTGCGGGTCTCAAGGGACATGTTTTCGTATTTTCCATTAAGAAAATTTGATATGGTGGAGGCGGACACTCCCGCTAGTTTTGCCACATCCGATATAATGTTACGCTTCATTATTTGATATTCCCTTCCATGACTAATCTATTTATCTATAGATTAGTAGAAAATCCGATTTTTGTAAACCCCTTTATAAACTTTTCAAAGCATTTACAGCACCCACGGGGTTTTACGGGGAAACCATCATCAGCCCGCATCGGCGCGGATGACAGATCCAGTAATTATCATCCGAAACGGTAAATGACGCCAGATACACGGGTTAGCATTTTGACACCACCTTTGGTCATTGAATACACCTTATCAAAGTTAGTTGGACGCTTTGTATGGGTGGATGACACAATAATTACCCTTCTATAAGCGGATTGCTAGAGGTAAGGCAGCACCTCCTGGATACAGCGTCAATACCCCGCCAGGTTGATACGCATCAAAAAGTCACAATCTTACTCGATATACTTTAGTAGCCATCGATTTAACTGGATGGCCGAGTCGTTCAACAAATATCGATGCCGCCAAAAGCAACAACCGCGCGCCCTCCTGGTCAAGTTGTTCAATTATCGCTTCCCAGCTGGACAGGATGCGTCTTTAAACAGTATTACTTTATCTTTTAACTACATATAACTCTCCATATTCCGAGATGTTTTACAGCCTGATCTGGGCGGTGGTGTACACCCCTTCCCCCAGACGCTGAAATCCAAAGATATCCCGCACATGTGATTTTTCGGCGCCGACGACACAATCCTCTGCTAGGTGCGGCGGGATAAATAGCACACCTTGTTAACCTTTTATGCCTGAAGTGGCAATTCCGGCGATAAAATGCTTTTGCGCCGAAAAAAACAGAATCACAGCAGGTACAACGGAGAGCAGTGACATGGCGAGTAACTGCCCCCACTTCACCTCAAACTGGTCTATAAACATTCTCAGCGCCAGCCCCACGGTAAACTTTTGCACCGAGCTGATGTACAGCACCTGGGAGTAGAAATCGTCCCAGCTCCAGATAAAAGCGAAGATGCCCACGGTAATCAGGGGTGTTTTGAGCAGTGGGAAAATAATCTGCCAGTAAATGCGGAAGATCCCTGCTCCGTCGATGGTCGCGGCCTCGTCCAAATCCACGGGAATCCCACGAATATATTGGATAATCAGGAAGATGAAGAACGCGCCTCCTCCGAAAAAGGACGGTAGAATAAGTGGGACATAGCTGTCAACTAGACCAAGCTTACTAAATAGGATAAACTGCGATACCACCGTAACCTGGGAGGGCATCATCAGGGTTAACATCAGGATGGAAAACCAGAATTTCCGAAGTTTGAACTTGACGCGGGCAAACCCGAAGGCCACAAACCCACTGGTAAGGACGGCGCCTGTGACGATGAACACCTCAATAAGCAACGAATTTTTGAAGAATGTCGCAAAGGTGTAGCTATCCGACATGTTCCAACCCTTGATAAAGTTGTCGAATGTGATGTTGTGCGGTAGCAATGTACGCGCACTCAGCTCCTCCAAAGGCTTGAAAGCGGCAAACACCCACCACACAACGGGGAATACCATGATAGCCGACAGACATAAGAGGACTATGTTAAAGATTAAGTTGCTTTTATGTTCTCTGTTCATGATGCTTACTTCCCTCCATCTTCGTAGTAAACCCAGTATTTTGATACCAGGAAGTTGATTACGGTCAATACGGCGATAACCGCCAAAAGAATCCAAGCCAGACCGGAGGCGTAGCCCATCTTGTAGTGGACAAAGGCCTTTTCATACAGCATCAGGGCATACAGATAGGTGGCGTAAGCAGGACCGCCCTTTGTGACTATAAAGACGGAATTGAACTGCTGGAAGGCTTGTATGATACCAAGAATCAGGTTGAAAAAGATGACGGGCGAAAGCATAGGCAGTGTAATCTTGAAGAAACGGGTTATAGCACCCGCCCCATCTATACTGGCCGATTCATACAGTTCACCTGGGATATTTTTCAGTCCTCCTAAGAAGATAATCATCGTGGAACCGAACTGCCAGACACTGAGCAGTATAAGTGTATTCAGGGCCAGATCTGGGTTGTTGATCCACGCCTGCTTGGTTCCGCCAAACAGCTCCAACAGGGCGTTGATGAAACCATCTAGGCCAAAGATGTTGCGCCACAGCACCGAAACGGCGATGCTGCTGCCGATAAGTGACGGCAGGTAGATTGCGGTACGGTAAAAACTCATGGCTTTGAGGTCCCGGTTTAAAAGCATGGCCACCATGAGGGAAAATACCATTTTAAGCGGCACAACGATTACGACAAACTTGAATGTCGTAATCATGGAGGGAAAAAACAGGTCGTCATTGGTGAACATTTTGACATAGTTTTCGGCACCGATCCATTTCGGGGCGTCAAACAGGTTGTAGTCGGTAAAGGATAGGTACAAGGATTGCACCATGGGCCAAAGCGTCAGTATGAAAAAGCCGATCAGCCAAGGCAAAATAAACACATATCCAGTGAAATTCTCTTTTATATAACGGCCTACGCTTTGCTTCTTTGGTGGCATTGTGGCCGACATGACTTCTACTTTAATTGACATTAAGGTTGCTCCTTACAAATTATTTTGCTGCCGCGACTTCCTTTTCAGCCTCTTCCAGCAGTCCTTTCATATAGTCCATGGCATGCAGGTTGCCAAACATGGTATAGCCCGGGGTGTCATGAACATACCCCTCCAAGATGTTTTACAGCCTGATCTGGGGAGTGGTGTCACCCGATGCTTCAAGCTCACGGGCTTCCTCTAGCTCCTTTTCCCAGGTCAGGTGGCGGTATTCAACAGCCACTTCGGCCTTCTCAAACCAATTCAGAAAATCCTCATACATCGCTGGAGTCCATGGTGCATCGATCAGGGCGGTGGTGTACACCCCTTCCCCCAGGCGCTGAAATCCAAAGATATCCCGCACGTGTGATTTTTCGGCGCCGACGACACAATCCTCGGCTAGGTGAGGCGGGATAAATAGCACACCGGATATTGTACCCAATACAACGTCACCGGGTAGACAAATTGCATCGCCGATTCGGCATGGAGCGTTCATTCCCACCAGCGTGACATTGCGGATTCCAGTCGGGTCGATGCCGCGGTAATAGGTCTGGATGCCATCTATCTTGACAATCTGCTCGAGGTCGCGTATACCGCCCCAGATTACCGAGCCTCCACGCTTGGTACGCGTACTGATGGCCGTGGATAGGTTCCCTCCCACAAACGTCCCCTCAAAGATTTTATCGAATATGTCGATGACCACCACGTCGTCATCGACCAGTTGGTCAATGATCCATTGGTTGAAGAATCCTTTGCGTCCCTCTTCCTTAAGACCATAGTCCATCAGTGTTGTATCCAGGTCCGGGCGCTTTGGCACCATGATCCCGGTAACTGCGCGGCCCACCAAGGTCGTGCTGGGATGAGAGGTCTTTAGCTTCCCCTCAAATTGGTATTGATAACCGGCACTCCACAGGGGTCCCCAGGCCTCTTCCAAGGTTATTTTGCGCATGCGTCGGAGGATATCGTCCGAAACCTTGGGCCTGCCGTCGGGAAAACGTTCGCCTTCCCAGGTGCTGGTAATATGTACAACGTCTTCATATGCACTGAATTTCATAGCGTTTTCACCTTATGTTTTTATTGAGACATCCATCCCAGTCACATGACCAGGATGGATGCCATTTGCAAAGACTAAAATCAGGCAGCTTTATTTCACAGTCTTATTGCCCAGCTCTTCGCCGGATTTGATCAGCTTATCATAAGCTTCCTGCAGAGTTAGTTTGCCGAACATATACTGTTCCATTGTGGATTTATATATGCCGGAGGGACGGGCTACAAATTCGTTAAACTGAGCAGGTGATGGATAGAAGGGTGACGGCTTGTTGGAAACGGCGACGTCGTAGATCCCCTTGCCCAGGATGTCCGCTGGATTCAGCTTGGACTTAATCTTACCGTATACCTCGTCGCTGATCGGTAGGCCGCGCACAGTCATCAGGCTTTCACCCGCAGCGGTATCGGTGACAAACCAGCGCTCAAATTCCATTGCCTCCTTAATATGAGGGGAGTTTGCCCCAACACAGAAGAAGATGGTGGGCTGGGCCCAACCGCCGCCATTAGATCCGGTTGGACAATTCACGATGCCGAGCTCAGCGTTCGGCATCAAAGAGGCGAGCGCGCCGACGGAACCGACAGTGCGGAACGATAACATAACCTTTCCGGAGGCCATCGGATCGTGCTGAACGTCGTTTTCCACGAAGGAGAGCGTTTCTACCACAGGGGGGACCTTACCCTCCTTACGGTACTTATCCATGCGCTCCATCATGCTAAGCCACAAATTCTTGTCCAGATTAAGCCTGGAACCGTCAATCACAGGGCCGCCGCCCATGGAGACTTGATATAACTGGTATTGCTCCCATATGTCGGAAAAATCAAACATGGGGTATTTTCCCTTTGGTAGCTTTTCCCTGGCCTCATCGATATAAGCAAACATGTCGTCCCAGGTCCAGCCTTTTTTCGGTAGGGTAATGCCTGCGGCTTCCAACTCAGTCTTGTTGTAGACCATACCAGCGCCGTTGTAACCCAGGGGAACCGTATAGAGCTTGCCTCCAACCTTGAGATTTTCCAGTGTCTGTTCGGGAACAACTCCGCCCAGGTCGATGGAGGAGATATCCGCCAGCTGGTTTTTGCTGACATAGTTATCTATGTACTGGGCATCCATCTGCAGTACGTCAGGCATGGTGTTGGAGGCGGCCAGTACCACCAACTTGTTCCAGTAACCGTCCCACCCGAGATACTCAGTGGTAAAGGTAACGTTGGGTTTGACTTTCTTGTAGAGCTCAATGGCTTTCAGTGTCGCTTCATGGCGTGTATCTGGGCCCCACCACATCATCCTCATTTTGACTGGATCGCCGTCGGCGGCAGTTTTTGCAGTAGTAGTGCTAGCTGAGGTAGTGTTGGTTGCGGTAGTCTTCGACTCGGTTCCACCTCCACAGGCAGATAATCCCACCAGCAGGGCAAAGGCGAGAGCAAGGGCTAATGTCTTTGCAAATTTGTTTTTCATGTTCTTTCCTCCTTAAGATTTCTTAATTTTTTTCTATTTTTTCACTCAATTATAGAATTTCATTTTCCAAAGCAAGCTACTTGGACAGATATTGCAGGCTCATTGCCATCAATTCATTAGTACTATTTGTCCAAGAGGTGGATGTCAGTCAAGCTCCTCCGCGGGGCATGAGCCCTTTGAATCGATTCATCCCGACTATCCGGCTCACTTTTTCAAGGTTCCAATCTATTATTAAGTGTAAAAACGCGAGTTTTACTTGTATTGCTCGCACTGCTTGATTCCCCTTCCATCACAGGAGTATGGCTGTCAAGTATCGGAGCTGCCAAACTCAGGCTTACCCTTGACTGGCTTAAAAAGGTGATTTATTCTTCATCGTGCGGTGTGACTCAAGTTGCTTGGGGTCTTCTTATATCATTCTCCATCTTGTTAACCTTTTATGCCTGAAGTGGCAATTCCGGCGATAAAATTCTTTTGTGCCGAAAAAAACAGAGTTTGTAAACCGCTTTACAAAATACGTGTAATGAACCCAGATTTAGTGGATTGAATTAGTTCTCTATGCCATAAAAATACAATAACGCCGATTTCGTAGTAGTAGTTCCCCATATTTCGTTTTGTTTGAGGTAATCATAAAAACCCTATGATTCAGCAATTTGATACACGGTTTAATTAATATTGTCTTGTAAACCGGTTTACAAAATTGATAAAAAACAACATTTTTATTAATTATTCACAAATTTCAACAATTCGTTCATTATTTATTATCTAAATTGTATAATTTAGATTCTCTTTTGTCAATATATTTTTTAGTATTATCCCCCCTTGTTTCACATTATGTGGTTTCTGTTCGTTAGTCCGGAGGTTTATCGTAGCTTCCTTCAGATTCCTTATCCCCAAGGACACCTTGCTCTTGGCTATGTGCTTGGTACTATCAACTACACTCACGACTTTCATCCTTTAGATTGCACACATGCGGGGCTCACGTATAAAAATATCCACTCATTTGAAGAGAATGGATATTTCCAGTGACCTTACCAAAGAACGGGAGTTCAAGTTTTTCAAAACAACTATCCAAAACAGATGTATATTATGAGTTGACGCTTACATTGATAGGGGTATTCACATGAATGAGAAACGCTACCAATTGATTGGGGTACTATGCTGCCACAACTGAAAGAGTAAACATCATTTCTCGCACACCGGCATCTCTGTCATACGTAGATTTGTACAGCCATAGGGAATCAACCGCACCTTTTTTTCTGGGCCTTCTGGCTTCCTGGACTCCGGCTGCTCGGCGCATAATCCATGTTCGAAGCTCCACTGAACAGGACGTACCTTTGCCGTGATGGAAACAGGTGTGCCATCCGGAGAAAAAGGAAGCTCTGTCATATCTCCTTGGTGGAATTCTAGGGTATCACCGGTGAATCCATAATTCCAAGCGCTTTTAGGGCGCAGTTCGTAGTCACAATAAGGTGCTTTTCGTTCTATTCCGTTACGCACATATTCAATAACTGTCTTTTCTTCGTCAATGGGTAATGCATATACCAGAGGGCCACGTTTTACGCTGTAAAGCTCCAGATGGTTCGCAACATATTCCACTGGAAAGGAAAACTGTACTTGCAAAGTTTCTTTGCCCTGCCAAATTTTATTGATTGTATAATAACCGTTTGAAGTCACAGGCTTTCCGTTCACTGTGACAGTTTGTGCACCTGCCGGAATGCGAAGATCCAGAGAAAAATTCATGGGTGTGTTTGTTTGCACAGTTACAGTATAGCTATCTGCAAAAGGATAATTTGTTAGAATCTCAATATTAGCAATGGATGCTTCCTGTGTATATACTAATGTCGCAGGAGCAATTGCACCTATGGCCACACCTTGTGATGTGCGCATAAAGGTTGAGAGTGCAAACTTGGGCCAGCCTTGGTTAAAATTTACTGTACAGCAGCTACCACCGTTGGGATTCAAACCGAAAAGATGAGAGTCCCCTTTGTTAGTATAGAAGGGCTTGAATTCCTCTTCAATCACCGTACACTCTACCTGGTTGCTCATTTGGTCAAACTGATGTGCCCACATGTCGGGCGTCAGAGTCGCAGGTAGTGCGTTATAAGCCAGTGCTTCCAATCGGTCTGCCCATTTCGCCTTGCCTGTCGTAGCCAATAACCACTCATAAGAATACATGGCTTCTACCACGGAGCAAAGCTCGCTACCATGAATCGGACTGATTCCCGCAAGGCATTCATCCCCGGTGAAATGTCCACAGGCCATACCGTGATCCCTCATCAGAATTTGAAAAGCCTCTTCTCCAAACGCATCACTGTCATCTCCTGAGAACCTAGAAAACAGGGCTTGTGACTTTATTGCCATGGCAAGGTTGACCACATGGGAAGTATAGTTCCATCTTTTTTTGGCTTCACCGTTACGCCAATACTGGAAGAGACTCTTATAATCAAAACCCTGCACACAGAGATTGAGCATAAGGTCTTCCATCCATGACTCAGGCCTTCTTTCATAAAGCCAGTAAAGTGGTATCAGGCACTCGAACCAGCGAGCGGAGCCCCAATTGAACAAGCTATTCTTATCCATGTGCGTATCAAGGTTTTTTAGAGCCCTGTATACAGCTTCTTCAATGCGCTTATCGCCGCTGCAATCCTGATAGAGCACCAGTGCCTTGCATACTAAGAACAAAGCCCACATATCATAGGCAGGTCTGTCTTTATCTTGGCAGGGGCACAGCCAGCCGTCCTTTTGCTGGTTTTCCAAAATTGCATCAATGTATTTTTTTGCCCTTGTCTTCAGATCCTCATCCTGTAATAACCACGCCAAAGGAATAAAGCCGTCCAACCAATAAGGCACCTGTTCCCAGCCATCCTTATCGCCGCCGATCCATCCACTTTCTCGAATATTTGGAAAAACCTTGTCCAAATTCCCACTTAAACCCTTAGCTTGTATTTCCAATTGCTTTTTTAGCCAGCCACCTGGTTGTATTTCTTTTGTTGTAAAAAATTCCATATTTAGTTTTTTTAGTATCATAGTAGTACCTCCTTCTTTGTTCAATATTTTTGTCTTTAAGGATACATGTCCCGTTTCAAGGGGGAAAAATCAAGAAAATTTTAAATATCATAGAAAAGTTTCTGGAGAGGTTTCTTAGCGCTAAACGGTATTACCTGTGAAATCAGCAGGTGTCCTGGATTGTTCCGCATATCATGTACATAATATATCCTGCAGTCGTTTCCTTTGCTCTAGCGGGCAGGGCCAATTCATATATCGGCTAGGTCCGAGCCCGTCACCCAACCCTCGCCCTGGGCCAACCAAACCACGGCTGGACCGGTCTCACGCTGCGCTATCTGTAAAAGCTCCAACGGACAGGCGCCATGTCGGGCATACATCCAAAAATGGCAAGGCACCAGCACACGGCACCCCAACTCTCCTGCAAGGGCATAGGCTTCAGCTGCGTTCAAATTACCAAACTCGCCGTTTATGGGCATGATGGCAATATCGGGGTGAGCATCGAAAGCGGCTCTGAGCATATCGGGCGAATATGCGGTGTCCCCGGCATAGTAAAGGCGCATATTACCAAAATCAAAAAGGAAGCCCATTGCATTCGGCGTCTCAGGGCCATGGTCGGAAAACATTGGCGTAATTTCCACCCCTGGCAATTCCAGCGGCACGCCGTATTCCAGTCGGGTATACAGCCTTTGAAGGCCTAGCCCTTGGACAAACGGTTCAATTGATATCGGTCCCAAAAGGCGTGCAAAGCGCCCGTCCCGCGCCATAACTTCAATCAGGTCAGCGTCGAAGTGATCGTCATGCTCATGGGAAATCAGAATAGTGTCACATTGGAATGACTCCGGGCCGCATATCGCCGGCATCAGTCTTTTCAGACCAGACTGTCTTTCACAAAAGTCGGAAAGACTGGGGTCTATGGCAATGGTGTGTCCTTCACAGGTTTTAATAAGAAACCCCGCTTGGCCGAGCCAGAACAAAGCAAATCCGTTTTTTTCGGGCTGTGCGGATTGTACCGCATCTATGAGCCCTGTGGTCTTGATATTGTTGATAAAAGACATTTATCTACCTCCCTGTTACATGTTTGTTGATTAATAGGGTAAAGCACCCCGCCTTTTGCTGGTAAAGCTTTTTCTATGCACCCGGATTGTCAATTATTGTAACTCCATAAATTGTGTTTAATTGTTGAGCAGGCGTCGCATAAAATACCGACATCAACCGAATAGGAAAGATACTTAACACCTGCCGAATGCCACATCACCAGCTTGTCGTGGTCATCAACAAATGTACCCACCAGTATGCCGTGCTCGCGAGCCTTAGCAACAACGTCCCTCATAGCAGCCACCACATCGGGATGGCTAGTCTGCCCTGGCACTTCCATGCTTTGAGATAGATCATAAGGCCCTATAAACAAGATATCGAAACCCTCTACCTCTAGGATCGCATCAAGATTCTGGATAGCGTCACGGCCCTCAATCTGAAGGATGACGAGTGTATCATTTGCCTGCTTGAAATACTGTTCACGGGGTATTGTGGAGTAGTGTGCTGCTCGAACAAACCGGCAAACGCCTCTTTCTCCTTTGGGATAGTATTTAGCCGCACGCACTGCTTCACGCGCATCCTCCGCTAATGTAATCTGCGGAATCTGCACCGCAGCCGCACCTGCGTCGAGCGCCTTTGCAATTTCTACTTCAGATAGCTGCGGTACACGGACTAGTGATTACAATACTGTTGACAAAGTACCTAGCATAGATTCCGTTCCCCAGTGTAAATATCTTGTAATAATTATCTATAATACCGTCTTTCGGGAACAACGTCGGCGGAACAGCATAAATCTCGGTTTTCTCCTTCAGCGACGTAACAACCGTCCAATAAATTGGCAGGATAAAAATGATGCTTAGAATCAAACAAATCAATGTTCTTACGGTAAACTCTCTCTTTTGCATGTCTTGGTCCTCCGCGTTGCGTAAAAATTTATACTGGATAAAGCTGAGTACCCCCAACATGATCAGGAGAACCATTGTCATGGCGGAGCCGTATCCCAATTTGAAATATCCAAAGGAATTGGTGTAGATGTAATTAACGATGGTGGTGGTGGAAAACGCCGGTCCGCCCTTGGTCATGATAACGAAATGTTCAAACCCAATACCGAGCCTATTACGGAATAATCATCGCCAATGTCACATAGGAACGAATAAGGGGCAATGTAATTTGGCAGAAGACTCGGACCTTTCCTGCACCTTCCACGGAGGCAGTCTCATAGACTTGCACATCAATCGCCTGAAGTGCCGAGAGGATAATCAGCATGGAGAACCCTGCCATCTTCCACGTAACCATAAAAACGATTGCGGCCATGGATGTCTTGGTAGAATTCATAAATAGGATTGGTTCCTCAACAATCCTCAGGGATGTCAATATGTAATTCAGCACACCGTATAGATAGTTGTAAATCCACAGCCATACGAGACTGCAACAGGTCATGGAAATCACCACGGGGGCGAAAAATATGGTGCGAAAGATGACTTTATTACTTGCTTCATCCATGGCCTGCTGGGGAGTTTTGACTCCATTCAATGCATTCTGCAAGCCTTCCAGTATAGGTGCATACATTTCTTTGTACTTAAGCGAGTAGGGACCTACAGCGACTATCATCGCGTCGCGCAGGGTGCTGTAAGCCGCATTGGAATTGAAGTATTGATTGTCAAACAAGTCGCTTCGGGCAGGCAGCATGCCCTCCTTGGCCATGAAGTTTACTTGGACGTCTTTTGTAAGTGCATGCTGGATAAAATCCCAAGACTCCTCGGTATGAGTGCTCTGACTGATGATTGCAATGGAATCGCCTCCTGAGAAGGAGGAATAACCTGATCCGTGGGGTCCTTTAGGAATTAGGGCCGACCCCCAATTTATATCTTTGTGCTGGCCGGAAACAAAGGAGTAGATGGCCCCGCTGCCTATTACGATCTGGCTGGCCTTTCCTGTCAGGAAGGCATCCTGCGCTTCCCCCCAACTATAGCTTGTCACACTGGCTGGTGTAACCTTATATTTGTGGGTCAGGTCATACAGCATTTGAATCTCTTCAACAGAACCACTCTCGTTAAGACGGCTGGTTTTTCCATCGTCGCTCAGCACACCGCCGCCGTTGTTCCACACATAGGGCATAAAGGAAAGCATCATGCCGCCCGCGTCGCCGCCGCTGTAAACATAGCCCTAGTGTTCTTTAGTTGGCAGTGCCTGGCTGTATTTGATCAGCCCATTCCAATCCTTCGGAGGGGCTTCGGGATTAAGCCCTGCTTTGATATAATGGTCCTTGTTGTACAGCAGTACCGATACATCCGGCGCAAAGGGAATGGTATACGTCTTGCCGCCGAATTGGCCTAGTTTTAACATGCCTGCGCTAAATTTATCTTTGAATTCCAACGTGTTAAATTTGTCCGTAATATCGGTTAAAGCCTTTTATTGACATAAAATATGGCGCCATGACACAATCGATGTATACCATATCGAGAGCATTTTTAGCTGAGAGAGCCAGCGCGAGCTGGTTATTAAATTGTTTCGATTCCTGTTGCACAACAGTTACATGGTTAGTATCGCTTTTGGCATTGTAAGTGTCAGCTGCAGCCTGAGAAGCTTTCCCTATGGTATCCCGTGTCCAGATTGTCAATTCGACTTTTCCTTTACTAGTCTCGGATTCGCTTGAATTTACGGTCGTTGAAGTGGCTTGTGTATTGCCGGTTTGGGACTTGCTCGACGCGTTGTTTGACTGGTCAGAGCACGCACTCAGGCTGGCCGTCAAAAACCAGCTAACAGAAATGCAGCAATTTTATGTAATCTTCTCTTGATAGGACTCAACATATACTTTCCTCCTATATAAATTAATGATTTGTATAAAAATTGGTTCACTTCAGCTCCGGAAACTATCTAAATTATACTTATTGGTTTGTGATTCGTAAATATCTAATACTAACCACTGATTGTACAATATTAGCTTCGAATAATAGCAATATATTGATATTTATGGCCAATTTTTAATTTTAGCAATGTACTTTTTTAAGCTACTTAAATAGTGAAATATAGTCAAAACTCTGTCATTCATTATTGACAGAGTGGGGATCGTATTCTACAATAAGGATTGTACATAATTAGCATTGTGCAGGAGGTAATATGAATATAATTCGCATCACCACTCCACCATCTCCATACTTTTTTGTATCCGGTTCCGCTTTATATCGTCCTGGGGATATGCATCGAAAAAGAACTGCAATCGGCATATTTAATGCTATCTTTGTTGAATACGGGGAGCTGTTCCTGACAGAAGCTAACCGCCCCTACCACTTGAAGCAAGGCAATATGTTAATTCTTGGTCCTCAAAATACACACTATAGCCACAAAGCCGTCACAGAAGAAACCCTGTTTCACTGGGTACATTTCACTACCTCAAGTGATTATGAATATACAGATCATATCGAAATAAAGCATTCGAACAGGCAACCGATTTCCTTTTTTATTCCTCCGCAAGAGAACATCTTTTTGCCTGTACACAAACAATTTGATTCACAGAATTGGCAAGCGGTTAGCAGATTACTGAAAATTATTACAACATTTGATATTGATAAATACCGCCAGAGCACTATATATATTGGGGAAAAATCTAAATCCATCATTTATTTTCAAGAGATGTTTTACAAGTTATTACAGCTTATACAATTAAATCCACCTGAAAAGAAAGTCAATAGCATAGCCAAAAGTGTAATGGAATATTTGCAGTCAAATTATAGCAATCCTATTACTTTAGAACTATTGTCAAAGCATTTTCGTTTTCATGAAGCCCATCTTATACGTTGCATAAAAAGGGAATTTTCTATTACACCTATTGATGCCTTAAATAAGATTCGCATAGATCGTGCAAAGCAACTATTGCAATATTCCGAAATGACCAATCAGGATATTGCTTCTGCCATTGGATTTAATTCAGCATCTTACTTTTGTCGTATGTTTAAAGAACAAACAGGTCTGACACCAAAAGAATATGTAAAAAGAATTAATAATCAAAAGTAATGACGCTCGCTAATTACACATATAAAGCATGATAAACAAAGAGAATGTCGCAAAACCACTTAAAAAAAGATGTTTGATTTTGAGCGTGCTTAAATAAGCCTTCAAAATATTCGTGCCAATAAATAGTAAAATAAGTCCTTGAATATTACATCCCTTGAGCTGTAGATTTACCTAATTGCATAATTTGACCAAAACTATCAACAACATTGAACCAACCTAAAACAAAAGCCCTCTTTCCTTTATTCCCTTTCTTTATTTCACTACAAAGCCATTCAAAATCCTTAATAAAAACCATCTCCCAATTAGATGATGCCGTATACCTATCGGTTTTAGCCTTACTTATTCTACATTTATTCTTTCTAATACCGCTTTTATTGTTTTTTACAAACTTTACTTGAATGCCTAATTCAAGTGCCTTAATATTAATATCTACTCCAATACTACTGAAACCGGCTAGATACTTAAAAGGAAAACCAAGCAAAAAAACTAAATCAGATTCCATAAATTCTCTATCCGAGAATTCTTTAATCTCTTCCTTTGTTGAATGTGCAAATCTTTGGTTAAAATCCTCAATGATCAATAAACAATTTGACATAAAATATTGGTCAATAGTAGCGTAATAACTCATAATATTATCCTGTCCTTTGTATGAAATTGAGAAATGCATTCCTTAGTTGTTATGATATAATGATTTTCCTTATGCAGCACTGAGAATAAATTCCAATCCAAATATTTTCAAGAATAAAATATTTATTTATTTTAATAATACATAGAGGTATAAACAAAAAAGCTTCCTAATCCTCCAGAAGGCTTAAGAAGCTGAATAAACTTATATAATAACATGCTATTGAAATAAATCTTCCAATTTACAATTCATCTTTTCCTCAAAATGTGTCTTTATTTTAAAGAACTCTTTCCACTTTGGAATTGTCAGCTCATTGAAACCCTTTCTCATGACAACATCAACAAGCCTTCTTTCCATCAGGCACGGACCGGTTGGATATGCCATAGCGTCACACAGCTGTATCAGTTTGTCATATTCATCATACTCAACAGCAGCTATGTAATTTTGAATAAAATTGCTTTCTTCAATACAGCAATCATTCTCTCCGTTATAACAGCTGATATCCTTGTATGGAAATGAATGAGTAAGGCAGATTCTGGCACAATCATCGTACCTTTTTTCAAGCATAAACTTATATCCGTTAATAACATGCTTCAAATCACTGTTGCCGAACCTTCGTCCGATATCATGCAAAAGCCCGAGCACAAATGCCTTTTGTTCATCCATCCCTGCACAATTGCCTGCAATCATGCTGGCACATAATCCTGTTACCTGATTGTGTGCCACCCATTCTCCCGGATTCATTTTTGCGGCCTCATTCAAAATAACCTCGGCCTCCTCAATTGTCGGATATTTCATTATTTTTCCCTCCATACCAATATTGCAGATACCTTAACTAAATTTCAATATTGTAGATAAGGTATTAAACAACATTTTTTTTAATGTACGGCCGAAAAAGTATATACAAAACAGCTTCCAAACCCGAAGTTCGGAAGCTGTTTATAATATTGGGATTATATTCCTATTAAGCCTTGCCGTTGCAGCCAAGAACATTGATCAGCTTGTTCTTAACAAGTTCTTTTATAGCTGTTCTAGCAGGTGACAAATATTGTCTTGGGTCAAAATGACTTGGATTTTCAGCAAAGTATTTTCTGATAGTACCAGTCATAGCAAGTCTTAAATCTGAGTCAATGTTGATCTTGCAAACTGCCATTTTAGCAGCCTGACGAAGCATATCTTCAGGAATACCTATTGCATCGGGCATTTTACCGCCATTGTTATTTACCATTTCAACAAACTCCGGAATAACTGAGGATGCGCCGTGGAGAACTATCGGGAACTGTGGAAGTCTCTTTTCAATTTGTTCCAAAATGTCAAATCTAAGCTTTGGTTTTTGCCCCGGCTTGAATTTGAATGCTCCATGACTGGTTCCTATAGCAATTGCCAATGAGTCGACACCGGTTTTAGTAACAAATTCTTCAACTTGTGCAGGATTTGTGTATGCAGCGTCAGCATCTGATACGTTTACGTCATCTTCAACACCTGCAAGTCTCCCCAATTCGCCTTCTACAACTACTCCTCTTTCATGAGCGTAATCAACTACCTTTTTTGTCAAGGCAATGTTTTCTTCAAATGAGTGGTGTGAACCGTCTATCATAACGGAAGTGAATCCGCCGTCGATACATGACTTACAGAGTTCAAATGTATCACCATGATCCAGGTGTAAGCAAATAGGAAGGTTAGTTTCTATTATAGCAGCCTCAACCAATTTCATAAGATAAGTATGGTTTGCATACTTTCTGGCTCCTGATGAAACCTGGAGAATTAATGGAGCATTTACTTCCTTTGCTGCTTCAGTTATACCCTGAACTATCTCCATGTTATTAACATTGAAAGCACCTATAGCGTATCCGCCTTCATAAGCTTTCTTGAACATTTCTGTAGAAGTTACTAATGCCATTTTTAAATGCACTCCTTTTTAATTTTATTTTATTAAATTTTATTTACCTGAAACCCTTATTTTTTCAGAACCGTTGCCAATGACATCAGCTCGAAAACTTTGAATTCCATTTTATTACCTCCGTGCGTTTCAACGAAACAGTAACCTCAATGTGTCCCCAAGGACACTATAGACATCTGTTGCCTCGTTATAATAATTATTATTTATCAAAATTATTATTTTAATAAACAATAAGGTAATTCTTAAAACCCATCATTACTATTTTATGAAAAATTTAGCTTAAAATCAAGGTTATTTTTGATATTTTTTTGTCAATGAAAATGAATATGTATAATAATAAGATTTACTTAACAACCAAATACTAATATTACCCTGCCTGAAACAGCAAATGCTCAAAATGTTAAATCTGCAAGAAATGAATATGTGTAATTGCAATTTATTATCCATTATGCTATATTTTAATGTGATTGCGTATTGTAATATCAGCCTTTCAATGAAAGGTCTGGTAAAAGCAACGTATATTTATACAAATTAATATAAATCATTAGGAGGTATATACAATGACAGTTTTAAAGGGAGCCGCTATTTTCGGACAGTCAGGTGGACCAACTTCAGTAATTAATGCAAGTGCCTGCGGTGTTTTCCAGGAAGCATTAAAACAGGAGACAATAACAGCTGTATACGGTGCAGCTCACGGAATCAAGGGTATTCTTGATGAAAAATTCTATGATATGAGCAAGGAAGATCCTTATGAACTTGAATTATTAAAAACTACTCCTTCTTCAGCTCTGGGATCAGTTCGTTACAAGCTTAAGTCAGCTGATGAAGATGAAACTGATTACAAGAGACTGGTTGAAGTTTTCAAAAAATATAACATTAGATATTTCTTCTACAATGGCGGTAACGACTCAATGGATACTTGCAACAAGGTCAGCAAGTACATGCAGAAGGTTGGTTACGAGTGCAGAGTAATGGGTGTTCCAAAGACCATAGACAATGACCTCTTCGGAACCGACCACTGCCCTGGTTTCTCAAGTGCCGCTAAGTACATTGCTACTTCTACCATGGAAGTTTACCATGATGCAAGAGTTTACAACACAGGCATGATCACAATATTGGAAGTTATGGGAAGAAACGCAGGATGGCTGACTGCTTCAACAGCATTGGCTGCTCACAAGGGTGCAGGTCCTGATTTGATATACCTCCCTGAAATCGATTTTGATATGGATCAATTCCTTGAAGACTGCTCAGCTATCTACAAAAAGAACGGCAACTGTATCGTTGCTGTTTCAGAAGGTATCAAGGACAAGAACGGAAAATATATTTCCGAGTACGGTTCAGATCTTGCCCAGCAAAGAGACTCCTTCGGACATGCTCAATTAGGAGGTCTTGCTGCTACTCTGGCCGCTATCGTTAAAGAAAAGACCGGAGCCAAGGTTCGTGGAATAGAATTCAGCCTTCTCCAGAGATGCGCTTCACACTGCGGTTCAGCCAGCGATGTTAATGAATCTTACCTGTCAGGTCAAATGGCTGTCAGATATGCAGTTGAAGGTATGACTGACAGGATGGTTGGTTTCAAAAGAGCTGAAGGAAAAGAATACAAGTGCGAAATTCAGCTTCTTGACCTGAACGATGTTGCAAACACTGAAAAGAAGATTCCAAGAGAATGGATCAATGAAGCAGGCAACGGTTTAAAGCAGGGATTCATTGACTATGCTTTACCTTTGATCCAGGGTGAATCAACTCCTCCTAAGGAAGATGGTCTTCCAAGATTTGCCAGACTCAAAAAAGTATGGGCAACTAAATAGTAAATTAAATAAATGCAAATATTTAATAGCAGGTTACATTTTTTACTGTAACCTGCTATTTTAGCACTTATGAGATTCCCCGCTTTTCTATTTTTCTAAGTGTAATTTCATCGGTCCTGATATAAGGGAATCCTGAAAATAAGCTTGTTTTTTTCACTTTACCCTTTCACCTCCATGTATCTGGTTATAACAGGTACCCATAATTCATTTTCAGGCTGGTGCCCCGGTGCAAGAAAATTCTCTATGCAGGGCAGATTTCCAAGTTGGTAGCCTGAGGTAGGAAGCCATTCGGAGTATATGCGTTTCCATGCATCAATAACATTCGGAAAAACAGCCCAGCTTGACGGTGGAATTAAAAGTGTTTCCATACCCTCAGGGACCTCACCCTGGTATCTTGCCCCCATAAAATACTCAAACTCTTCATCCATGATATCGGAATCTTTTCCGCAGATACCCAGTATGCCTTCCATTTTACACTGAGGCTTTTCCCAGGACATATCAATCAGTGTTTGGAGAAATCCATTTTCTTTGGCCTCTCCCCATAGTTCAGGAATTATCCTTGCGGCCATCCGGGTTTTTACAGTTTTCTTTTTACCAGCAATTCTTAGTTCAAAATCCAGATTCTCAATTCTGTAGTCCATTTCTTTTACTCCTATTATAGATAATTGAAAGGACATTCTCGGATAGGCTTTAAGCATGGTACCCTTCTCACGGGCTTCTGAAGGTTTAATTCCATGAAGCTTTTTAAAAGCACGGGTAAAAGCATCAGCGGAATCATAATTGTACTTGACAGCAACATCGATTATATGAATACCTGTTTTCTGCAGCTCAAAGGCTGCCTCTGTAAGCCGTCTGCGTCTGATATACTCTGAAAGTGTTATACCCGCCATTGAGGAAAACATTCTGGAGAAATGATATTCAGAACAGCATGCAGCTTGCGCAAGCTCAGAGTAATCAATTTCTTCAGCTAAATTTGTTTCTATGTACTCCAATGCATTATTAATGCTCTTAATCCAATCCATTTAATGCCCTTTCGAGTAATATAATAATAAAAACAAGATAATGGTGTCCGACTTTTGCTGCACCCTTTTGCAGGGTTTACTAATATACGTTTACACGTTGAGTGTCTGCCATTCTTCCTTTAATATTCCATAACTGACAGAATCATAATATTCACCTTCAACAATTCTCGCTTTTCTATATACAGCCTCTTTTTTCAAGCCCAGTTTTTCAGCCAGCCTCATCATCCTTATGTTTCCTGACCAGGTTGACAACCCTAGTCTTACAAGCCGGGGATTATCTCTGAAGATTTCATCAATCCACATTTTCAGTGCCTTGTACCCTATACCCGCTCCCCAGTAATTTTCATTAAATATAACAATCCCTATCTCCATCCAAAGTGTCTCGGCGGATTTCCAGTACCAATTTACCATTCCGATAACCTCATCTGTTTCCTTAACAGCAATTATTTTTTTATTTCCAAGTACATTCTTTTGGCCGTTAAGCAATTGCGATTTATATTTTTTAACTTCTTCCTTCAGTTCTTCCTCACTGTTTTTTGAAAAATAAGGTCCATTAAATTTATGGAATACTCTACTTGGGTGATTCCAAAATAAGTAATCTTCCAAATCTTTAATTTCCAGCTCTCTAATTAAAATATTTACGGGTGTGTCCATAGAGTCTCCTAATCTAAAATTAAAAACTTATAAAAAGCTTCAACTGAATTGAAATAGTAATCAGAGTGGATTTTCATAAAATCTCTGATCTCAGGAACAATATGCGACCAACCGGCACCTGCAAATGCAACATTGCATTTTCTGGCCATATCCAGACCCGGTTTTAAATCATCAAGCACCAGTAAATCCTTAACCTCCAGATCAAACCGTTTCATGGTCTCATATATGGGATAGGGATTGGGTTTTCTCTGATTCTCTTCCATGTCCCAGCCGAAAATCAGGTCTGGCTCCATATTACAGTTATGTATATAATCCCTGCGGATTTGTTGGCTCTCGGAATGAGAGACCACTGAAATAATACCTCCTGCCGCCCTATATTCCTTCAGGAACTTTTGGAAGCCTTCATAAAATACCGGTATTCTGCTCTTTGTATAGCTTCTCCAAATCCGGTACTGACACTCCTGCTCTTCTTTTGTAAACTTCATAATGTCCCTGCACAATTCATTAAAACCCGGATTAAAACAATGGGAAACAAAAGCTTCAAGGCTGGGCGGCTTTGTATCCGGCCTTAGAGTCCTTACCGCTTCCACAAAGGAGGGATAATGGATATGGGGTGTACTTTTGGCAACAGTATCATCGTGATCCAAAATAAGACAACGGTATCTTATCAAATCTTTTCCCTCCCTCTCATAAATTCGGCCTTCCCGGCTGTGTCCCTGTCAATCATTTTTCTCAGGCTTTTAACAGTATCATCATACTCGGTATATTTACTTCCGTAACCAATATTAAATTCGTAGTCAAAATCCGGAGGATTCTTTCCCTGGTTATGCTGCACTATTGTTTCCAGCTTGTCCAAAGCTTTGACAAGCCTGGCTTCCTCAGTCTCCGCCGAGTTGTATTCCTGCCACAAATCCAGGATCTTCTGCTTTTGACTTTCCGGCAGCCTCCCTGTTAATTGCTTCACGGCACGTTCCTCTCTCCTCAGCTTTCCTTCAGGATCACTTTCAAATTTAGCCGAAACATCTCCTTCATATATCTCGCCGAAATCATGTACGACGCACATTCCAAGTACCCTTGCAAAATCCAGCCCCGGAAAATTCCCTGCAAGAGCCAGCGCAAACACCGCCAGTCTCCAGGAATGCTCCGCCACGCTTTCCTGCCTGCCTTCCGAAGTCCATGCGGTTCTTGTTACGTTTTTTAATGCTTCAACTTCTTTAATAAAATTTAGAATATCCGTTAATCCACTCATTTGAACCCTCCGGCTAAAATTCTCTCAGGCAGCCATGTAACTGCGTGCCTGAAATCTTCCATACTATGGTAATGTTAACCCAAACATACGTTCCTGTCAATAATCTACTAATTAAATCACACACACCAAAGAATACAATATATAGTTTATCACTTTAACAAATTAGCATATATTGTAGATTTTTTATAATTTCCACCTTAAAATTTTGAATATCACTTGACTTATGAATCAAAGTTAATCTATACTTATTATGTAAAAATTAATTTAAATTCTGATTTAAAACTGTCATACAACTGGCGGAAGTGGAGATTACCACACGGGAGTATGACTTTTAAAAGCCGGCCGCCTGGGCGTTCAAAATGCCCAGGCGGCTTTTATTTTGCTACTTTTGTATTGCAGAGTAAATCCCTTGGCAGAAAAAATCACATAGGGAGGCAGTATTTATGTATCTATCTTTTTCTGAATTTAAATGCGGCAGCTGGAACAATGCCATAGACGTTCAAAATTTCATTCAAATGAACTACACGCCATATGATGGTGATGAAAGCTTCCTCGCCGGTTCAAGCATAAAAACAAAACATTTATGGGAAACCTGCAAAAGTCTGTTGATTGAAGAACACCTGAACGGAGGAGTTTTGGAAATCGATTCGGGAACTATTTCCGGAATTACAAATCACAAGCCCGGTTTTATAGATGAACCCTTTGAAGTAATAAAGGGACTTCAAACGGATTCACCCCTGAAAAGGGCTTTTATTGCGAAAACCGGCTACCGCATGTCAAAGCAGGCCTGCGAACAGTTCGGAATCTCGCCTGCGCTTGAAATAGACAGTATTTTCAGCAAAGAAATAAAAACTCACAACGACGGTGTTTTCAGTGTTTATTCCGAAGAAATGCGCAGGGCTAGAAAATGCGGAGTCATCACAGGCCTGCCCGACACATACGGCAGAGGCCGGATTATAGGAGACTACAGACGTGTGGCTCTTTACGGGATCGACAGACTCCTTCTTCAAAAGCAGCAGGATTTTGAGACCCTTCCCCAGCAAATGTCGGAAGATATAATCCGGCTAAAAGAGGAAATCCACGATCAGATTTCAGCACTGAAGGCCTTGATAGAACTGGGCAGTTCCTACGGCTTTGACCTTAAGCGCCCTGCACTGAACGCCTTTGAAGCAGTTCAATGGACTTATCTTGCTTTTCTTGGAGCCATGAAGGAAACCAACGGCGCAGCAAATTCCCTTGGAAGGCTTAATGTGTTCTTTGATATTTATATAGAAAAAGATGTGAAAAACGGCATTTTAACAGAAATACAAGCCCAGGAGCTCATAGACCAGTATGTTATAAAACTCAGATTCATAAGACATTTGAGAACAAAAGAGTACAATGAGCTTTTTGCCGGCGATCCCGTATGGCTGACCGAGTCCATCGGAGGTATGGGAACAGACGGAAGGCATATGGTGACTAAAACCTCCTACAGGTTTTTACACACCCTGAATACTCTTGGTGCAGCTCCTGAACCAAACCTGACAATACTTTGGTCTCCTGAGCTTCCAAAATCCTTTAAACTGTATTGTTCCAGAATATCTATAAAGACAAGTGCCATACAATACGAAAATGATGAGCTTATGAGACCTGTCTACGGAGATGACTACGGAATATCCTGCTGTGTTTCCGCCATGCGCCTTGGAAAGGACATGCAATTTTTTGGAGCCAGATGCAATCTTCCCAAGCTTCTGCTGCTCTCATTAAACGGCGGCAGGGATGAAATCACCGGCGAACAGGTGGCTCCGGCACTTCCTCCTTACGAAGGTGATTATCTGGAATACGATAAAGTTCTTGACAATTTTAATAAGCTTCAGCAGTGGCTTACCGGCCTCTATGTAAATACAATGAATGCCATTCACTATATGCACGATAAGTATGCCTATGAAAGACTGATGATGGCACTGCACGACACGGATGTCAACAGGCTCATGGCTTTTGGTATTTCGGGCCTTTCAGTGATTACTGACTCCTTGAGCGCCATAAAGCATGCCATGGTCAGAATAACCCGGGATGAAAGAGGCCTGATCACCGATTTCGGGCTTACTGAGGACTATCCGCAGTTCGGAAATGACGATGACCGTGTGGACATTATTGCAAAGGAAGTAGTAGAAGGCTTCTACAAGAGCCTGAAAACCCACCCCACCTACAGAAATGCAAAACACACCCTGTCTGTACTAACCATAACTTCAAATGTGGTATATGGTAAAAAAACAGGTTCAACACCCGATGGAAGAAAAAAAGGAGATCCCTTCGCTCCGGGCGCAAACCCCATGCACAACAGAGACAGGTCAGGTATGCTTGCCATGCTCAATTCTGTTGCAAAAATACCTTACAGCTGCTGCAGCGACGGAATATCACTTACGCTTTCAGTTGTTCCTGCAGCACTGGGAAAGGAAGAAAATACTGAAATAGGCAATCTTTCAGCACTTATTGACGGCTATATATTAAACGGAGGACATCATATAAATATAAATGTATTGGACAGGTCAACTCTTGAGGCTGCCATGAATGAGCCCATGAAGTATAATCAGCTCACAGTCAGGGTCTCGGGCTATGCCGTACATTTTATAAAGCTCTCAAGAGCCCAGCAGCTGGAGGTACTGTCAAGAACCTTCCATGCAAAGGCATAAGGCCTGTAATAGTGCTCACGTACTAACTTCAAGAAATGGATAACTTTCCTGCTTTTATCTTCATTTCTTGAATGTTGGCCGCTTTCTGCAAATGACTATTTTTTCTTTCTTCCGTCCAGCATATTTACAAACTCTCTCATAAAATAGGGCAAATCCTCAGGGCTGCGCGAAGTAACCAGGTTACCGTCAACAACCACCTTTTGATCAGCATAGACACCTCCCGCATTTATAAGGTCGTCCCTGATGCCGGGATAGCAGGTACACTCCCTGCCGCTCAAAACCCGGGCCGATATCAAAATTTGCTGTCCATGGCAGATGGCTGCAACAGGCAGCTGGTTTTGCATAAAATGGCAGACCGCCTTAAGCGCGGCTGTATTCTGCCTGATTTTTTCAGGAGCCTTTCCGCCGGGTATCATCAAACCGGAATATTCTTCGGGATTGATCTCTTCAAAACTCATGTCGGCATTTATTACAAAATGGTATTTACCGCTTACAGATCCCTTTTCAAATGATGCCGTGTCTACCTCAATCCCCTCCTCAAGCAGTCTGAAATATGGATAGAGTACTTCGGAATCATCATATCCGTCAGCTGTAATCATTAATATTTTCATATATACATCATCCCTTAAATTTTAAGTTAGTTTAAACTTATTTATAAAAGTTTTGCTGAGAATGTTTTATCTGTAAAGCAGGCAGGATATTAAAAATAATATCCTGCATTACATCCTCATCATTGCTTACAGTTATTATATCAGCCGCCTGCTTGACACAAGCCCTTGCATTTTTCACAGCAATGCCTACATCAGCCGATTTTATCATTCCAATATCATTGTCGTAGTCACCTACGGCGATAACGGTCTTTTGGCTGAACCCGGGCTGCTTCTTCAGCCCTTCCAGAGCCATGCCCTTGGAAACATTCTTTTTCAAAAGCTCCAGATAGAAATCCTGGGAAAAAACATTTTCAAGTCTCTCCTCCAGTTCAAAAGTTTTAAGGGCAGCCTGCGCCTCAAGCAGATTTTTACCGGTATCGAAGAGTATTACCTTGTACCAGTCCATTTCTGAAACTTCGGCCAATGCGGAATGCCTGAACACCTTTTTTTCTCTTTCAACAGAGGGATCCACATTTCCCTCAGGCGAAACTATGTACATCATTTCAGGAGTGAAGATTTCCACTGTCATATTTTCAAAATTTTTCAAACAATGGTCAACATATTTATCAAGCATATGTTTTTCCAGAAACTCGGACTTTATATCCCTGTCTTTTTTAAAATCATATACCAATGCACCGTTGTAAAGGATACACGGGCCATTAGGTTTCAGGTCTCCCATATACGGTCTGATACTGTATTTTGTTCTGCCGGTTGCCACTCCGAAAATTCCTCCATGCTCAATGAAATATCTTATGGCATTAAAATTTACCTGTGATATTTTAAAATTTGAACCAATGAGAGTTCCATCCATGTCGCTTAATATCAGATACCGTTCATAGCTGTCTATCATGTCCGAACATTCCTTTATATTCTTATGATAAGGGCTGTCCCAAATACTTATATTGTATAAGTTTTGAGACAGCTCCCTATTAATTAATAGTATTATATCAATTTTGATTTCTGTAAAAGATTTCTTATAATAACACAAGCCTCGGCTCTGGTTATGTCCGCCTTGGGAGCAAGCATTCCGGCATCCTTTCCCGAAACAATACCTGTATCGACACACAAAGCAACACCTCTGACTGCCCAGGATGCAACCTTTGGCGAATCATTAAAACGTGCAAGAACCGTTTGGTATTCTTCAAGGTTTGCTTCCGGTTTCAATCCGGCAATTTCCATGGCTTTTGCAATAACAGTCAGAGCCTGCTCCCGTGTAATCCGGTCTCCCGGCCTGAATTCACCGTTTCCGCTGCCGGCCATAAGTCCGTACGCTGCTGCAATGGAAACAGCATCATGGTACCAGGCTTGAGCTGGTACGTCGGTAAAGGAATTATTTTTGCTGCCTGTATGCAGGAGACCCAGAGCATTCACAACCACAGCAGCAAATTCCGCCCTGGTTATGCTTCCTCCCGGATTGAAATTACCATCTTCTGTGCCCGACACTATTAATCTTGACCCCATGTCGTTTATTGCCTGTTTTGCCCAGTGTTTTTCAACATCCTTAAAGGACTTTGTGTTTTCAATCAGCAGATATGTACTGTTAGTAAGGCTGTTTATCCTTGCGTAATATTTTCCGTCAATGACAGTAATGCTGGTAGGTACATGGAACAAAGTCCCATCCTTTCCTGCCACAGCACCTGTAGTGATACTTGCAGGGTCAACACCTTCCGGTACTGCGATCATCCTTTCAACATAGCCGTTGAAATTGGAAACCCCTACAGTTCTGCTTCCGGATGAACAGGTTATTTCAAATTCAACCGGCCCGGTTATCACCCGGTAATTGTTTTTGCCGGCAGTTTCCCTGATCATGGTTTCCGCTTCTCCGGACACTTCGGATAATTTCACTTTAACTTTTATATCCTTCAGTTCAATGCTGTTGCCGAATTGAGGAAGAATACCGTCTATCCCCATCAGGGCGGCAGGAATGGTGTATATCATGTTGCCAGCCTTGATTTCCAGAACAGCCTGCTTCGCTTCCATATTTTTAATACTTTGAGCATTAAGCATTAATATTGAGGTATCGTCCCCGGTACCAAACGGCACGGTGATTTTTATCCCATTGTTCAGGCCGCTTATTATTTCCTGTATCTTACTATCGTCAACAGTAACAGTGGTAACAGTTTGGCCGCCGGCCTTTTCGGTAACTGCAGAGGAAAACGCTCCTTCAACTCCGTTTACAAATATTTTTACATTGGCTTTTTCAGCTGCCGGAGCTTTTGTATCGCCGGAAGTATTGCTGACCGACGACTTTGCAGGACCGGGAGTACCTAAAGGAATAACAACATTGGATGCTGCTGATTCGGGGCTGCTGCCGGCGCTATTTACGGCTCTCACCGTAAACCGGTAGGAAGTGCCGTTGTTCAGTCCTGTTACAACTATCGTATTACCCGTTCCGTCAGCGGTTATGCCCCCGGGACTTGAGGTTGCAATATATCCAGTAATCTGGCTTCCGCCGTTATCCTCCGGAGGCGTAAATGTTATGGTTGCGCTGCCATTGCCCGCTGCGGCACTGACTCCGGTAGGTGCTCCAGGTGCGGCAATAGTAACTGCACTGATTTCGTCCGAGTTTTTGCTTACTCCGTGCTCATTTACAGCCCGTATGACAAAGTAATAGGTCTTGCCTTTTGTCAGCCCTGCAGCCCTGTAGGTCAATACAGTATCGTCCACCGAAGCTAACGCTGTTCCGTATACCCCTGAAGTATCAGATTTGTAAATTTTGTAACTGCCTGCTCCCGGAACACTGTTCCAGGTCAATACAATCTCCGAATTTCCAGCAGCCGCCGAAACACCGTCTGGCGGAGCAGGAATACCATTCGGAATTGCCATTGCCTGATTTGAGAGCTGACTTTCACCATATGCATTGACTGCTGTTACGGCTATGTAATAGAGCGTACCATTCACAAGATTTTGTACATTATATTCCTGAGCCGTACCATCAACATATTCTACGCGCTGTCCGCCGTCTGCTCCGCCAACCTCATCCAGATATATTGCACCGGGAGAAGTCGAACCTCCGCCGGCAATATCTATTGCCCCTGACGTTGTAGTTGTAAGCATTGATGTCGTGTTCATTTCAGTTGTACTCATGTATATTGTGTCTATATATATTTTGTATCCCGAGGCACCTTCAACAGGAGTCCAGCTGATTTTAACCCCACCGTCTCCGGCAGCTGCAGACAGTATTTCAGGTACGCCTGCTGCTGCTGCGTGAGGTTCAGCAGTTACCTCTCCGGAGTAACTGCGTTCAGTATTACCACTGACAGCCTTCACTGCAAAATAGTATTTTTTTCCGTTTACCAACCCGGTTGCATCATAGCTGTTGGTCAGGCTTCCTACAGTACCCAGTTCCGTATTGTATATCCCCGCTACCGTACCTGAGAATATTTTATAGCCTTCTGCATCAGATACCGGATTCCAGCCAATCAAAACATGGGAATTTCCCGGTATAACCGATGATATTACCGGTACCTCCAGGGTACCCGGAGCAGTCCGTGCACTTGTAAGCGGAGTGCGCAATACCGCACCTTCCTCATTTGTTACGTTGGCATACCACCAGTACTGTGTATCAGGCGATAACCCCTCCCATAGCTGGGTAACCAATCCCGACACATTTTCCTGCTTCCCTATGAGGTTATTTGTATAAACAGCCACATCCAGTCCGCTGGTCTCCAATGTTTTTGCACTTGTGTCAAAATCCACATTCAATTCATAAATATCCTGTGATGAAGCTGTTACACCGATGTCATAAGAACTCAGCTTAGGATTGTCAAAATAATTAAAATCGTCTAAATAAGGAGAATAGGAATTTATATAGATCTTATCTTTTTTGAGGTCGAAATATAGCATTTTTATATATTGCAGCCCCCCTTCAGCTGCCCCCTGGTAATCGGTACAGATCTGATATACCTTACGTTCCTTTACACCGTCTCCGTTATCGTCAAAACCGTCAACCTTGATTGCAGCCCCAAAGTAATGTCCGTTGATTACTGCGAATACATTGGGATTTTTAGCTACCACCTGCTCCTGCACAAGCATACCGGAATAATCCAGTGTTCCGCCCTGTTTCAGGTATCTGTGCATGGCAATGATTGCCTTGCGCTCAGGATATTTCGCCAGAACCTCGTTCATCCAGTCCACTTCCGGCTTATAGCAATCCCAGCTCATATATAGAATGAGAAAGTCCTGTCCTCCGGCAGAAATCAGATCATAATGTCCAAGATTATTGCGGTAGGAACCTCCATAATAGATATTTTTATTATACCTGTCTTCTCCAAAATACTTCCAGTAGCTGTCATATTCTTCATTCCCCGATGCCACATCATGGTTCCCCGCAAGCACTCCATTTGGCATTCCCGCATCATCAAACAGTTTTTGTGCCTTATCGGATATCTTCCACTGCTCTTCCCTGTCCCATTCATCGATCAAATCTCCCGTACTAAGGGTATACTTGATATTATAATTGTCACGGTTATCCAGAATCCATTGATTCATTGCCGCATAATGACCCGGCCAGCTTTCCACATAATATTGCGGATCGGATATCCATGCAAAACTGAAGTCATAGTTTTCAGGCACACCGGTACCATCCCATGCCTGGCTGCCTTCATTGGAGTTATTTCCTGAGTTTTGAGCCGTGTTCCCGCCTGATGTGGACGGAAGACTGCCTTCACTCCTATTTTGCACCAGCAGCAGGGCTGTACCGTCTTTTATATGATTTTTTGCCTTAAAGGAAGCCTTTATTCCCTCCTGAGCTGCCGAAGCAATAGGTTCCCATTTATTTTCAGCCACATTGAGCACAAACATCTTTAGAGTACCGGGTGCATTGCTGCTGCCTTTCCAATCGGCCTCAATCAAATCCTCATCCTTCAGCTCTCCCGTCTGTACTTGGAAAAGCTGGTATGGAAGCTCCCTATCACTGCTTGAGCTCAAAGTGTCTGAGCTGATATCAAATACTGGAATGTCTCCGGCACCAGAGCTTACCAGAATATTATTCTGTTGAAGAGAAAACTGTTTTCCTTCCATAAAAGCAGCTGTAACCCCGGTTTTATACCCACCTTTCACCTGTACCGATATGGCCGCCGATGTGCTGCTTTCCTGTACAATCTGATTTACAGCAGCATCAGGAGCTGTAATATCGGTAATAAAGGTAACTGATTTTTGAGTGGTTTGTCCCAGCATATCGGTAAAGGAAACTTTCAATACATGCGTCCCATTGCTGATATCACTTGAGGAAACCGTATATGGCAGCGATATTTTCCTGCCGTCCAGGACCGCTTCTGTTTTTGAACTGTCAATACCGATTCCGCCGTCATTGGCTGCCGGGGAAATAACATACCCCTGCTCCAGTTTTTGTCCCTCTTCAATACCCATATCCACACCGGGTCCGGCATTATCGGAAATTATAGACGCACTTGCGGTACTTCCGCCAGCAGAAGCTTTTATAATATGTCTTCCTTCTGCCAGGTCCGCCGTATCAAGTTGAAGACCTCTGCCTTTAAGTATTTCTTCAGGAATTGTAAAATGCACATCAAGTGAAAGGCTGCTGGCGCCGATTGTATATTTATCCGTATAGTTTATTCCATTGTCGGGATAAATAAATGTTCCATCCGGTAAATAAAGTGCCATTTTACTCATAGCAAAGCTTGCATAGGTGCCTCCCTCCTGAAAGGGACTTCCCTCGGTACCCGCACGGAGTGTTACCGTTACCTCATAATCTCCGTCGGACTTCCTGACAAAATCACTGCTATCTATATGAGCTCCTTTCAAGCCCACTCCTGCCCAGCTGGACAGCAGCTTTACAGCTTTGCCGCCGACAGTTATGGCATTTTTATAATAGGAAGTCAGATTGTCGGACTTGTATGAGAAATATGCTCCGTTATGCAGAACCGGTGCAAGAGACTGCGGCTGACCGTCAATCTCAATATTTATTTCATCGTCTCCGTTCAACATTATTGCCGAAACAGGAATGACTCCGCTCACAACCTGATTATTGTATACATTTAAGCTGATACCTTCGGTTTTCACAGTTGGATTGATATCCACGCTGTAAATCGGTGTATCATAATATCTGTATGCATTGTATGCTCTTATGTAGAACGTTGCCCTTCTGTGTCCGAGAAATTCACTGGCCGGAATGGAGGTTATGAGCTGCCTGGCAATACGCTGCGTTTTTTCAAGCTTGACTCTGTACTGAACTTCATCATCAAACTTGTAATATGTCTCAATGGTATTTACTCCGGTTGCAGTGTCATAACAGTCAAAAGCTATATTCAAGGCATTGCCTTCATCAATTGATTGAGGTATGGCTTCTCTGGGCTTAAGCACCATCGTGCTCCCGTCGTCTGCAAATCCTCCGTAATTGTCAAAGGCAACCCTTTGGGCAGGCACCTGCCAGGTTTTTACACTTCCGGGAGTGGGAGTGCTTTTTGTGTCGGCCTTGACCATACGCATCCCGTTATCCCTGCTATATGTGTAGTCGATGGTTGTGGTTTTTGCCGTATCATCCAGTTCATCTTCATGGTATGTGCCCAAAATAATAGGCTTATCATAAACATTGCCCAATTTTATGGTTCTTTCAATATCAGGACTCATACCTGAATAATTCACTTTAATGATGGACTTGTTTTCTTCCAGTGCTACACCATAGTGTTGATTGAACTGCGCAACTGTTTTATCATCATCGTTTATCCATACTACCAGAGTTTTTCCCGATTCTACATAAAGCGCATTGGTCGCAAAGGTCCAGCGCAGATATGACAAGCCCGACGGGTATTCATAAAACACATTGTAGTGGTTAAAGTTGATAGTATGGTCCGAATTGTTATAAAATTCAAGATAATTATAATTGGTGTCCTCAGTTTTAAGCTCTGTCATTATTACCTGCGGCTGCTTTGAGGAATCATAGGCATATTGGATGCCGGAGGTTTTCTCCTCCGACCTGGTAGTTTTTGTTTCGTTGTAAGCTTCAATATACCAGGTCACTGTATCCCCCCATAGCTTTGTCCGGGGAACAGTTACACCAAATTTACCGGTTCCTGTGCTTTTCAAAGGAATTTGCTGAAAATCCGTAGATTCACTTTGCTTCAAAAAAAGACTTGCACTTTTTGTATCGGCAAAATCGGCTGAGACAGTGAATGGCTCCTCACCGGAATAATCAGCCTTGGAAGAAATATTTGAAATAACCGGCTGATTGGGAATCATAGGAGGAGTATATTGTTCTTCTGATACCACTCCGGGATTGGGAACCGCTTTTTGCTTATATACCAGCATGACAGTACCTTCGGCAGGAGCCCGGAATTCAATGCTTTTTCCGTCTGCCGAATCTGTTGCAGGTGTAAAGGCAGCTTCATATATCAAACTTCCGCTGCTGCTCTTTATCCTCATGCTTCCATTATATGTATTGTAAAAACCTTTACTCGATGAAGAATCTATCCTGTATACCGGCACGCTTGCATCTATGCCGAATGCATTTCGGAAATCGTTGACGGTTGGCGTCTGGTTTTCAGCCGCCGCGCTGTACTTGCTTGAATAATATGCCCACAATACGGCACAGCTGTTGGCCGGGATTATAACATCCTCTGTCTGTCCGTACAAAGGCATTTGGTATTCCTTGTTTTCGGATTTCCTGTAATGAAACAGTTTGTAATCCCTGGAAAGGTTTACCTCGCTGTCTGTGGGATTGTAAATTTCCACATATTCCATAGTGTCAAATACGGCGGAACCTGTGGGAACCCATTCCGGCCTGTCTATATCGTCCATATAGACTTCTGTAACTATTATATTTGCTGCCTTTTGCGCAGCTGCCACTCTGCCGCTGCCTGCAAACATTGAGAATGTCAGCGCAACGGTGCATACCCCTGCAACTATTTTTTTTAGAATGCTTTTCATGACTACCTCCATTACTTATTTTAAATTTTTTTGCTCATACATTAGCCAAATCGAAAATCATATTAGGGAATGCTTTAATAACAACCTCTCAGGAAATTCCAGGTCATTATTTAATCATTCCTAAAGTATATTTAATAAAACAGGATTAATCTGTACAGTTACTGTTAACTTTCCGTTATTTTTAATAGATTGATAAAAGTTTTGTGTAAGATTCGGAATGATCTGAGAAAAACAATAAAAATGTAAAATGAAAAGTAGTTCCAATAATTCTGGTATTATTGGCATGCTGCGAAAATGCCTTCTTGTTTAATTTTCTCAGAAAACATTTTGGAGACTTTATAATTTAAATTATTTCAATATATCTTCAATTTTTTTTGATATGCCTGTAAAAATTACACCTATAGCCACTGCTCCGGCATCGGGATAGTCAAGGCTCCTCTCACCGAGATAGCTGGCCCGGCCCTTTGATGCCACATAGGAACGGGTTTTTTCTCCCCCCTGAACTGCAGATACCGCTGCCAGCTTGGAGGCTTCGGAAATTGACAGTCCTGAGTTTGCGCTTATTCTCAAAGACTGTGCCGCCGGAATCAATGCATCCAGCAAGGTCTTGTCCCCCAGCTTTGCCCCGCCTCGCTTTTGAATTCCTTCAACGGCACAATTAAGCATTTCGGCAACACCGTTGAGGTCCAACGATGAGGCCCCGGAAGCATATTTGGCAGCACTTCTGAAGGCCGAACCCCAAATTGGTCCTGAAGCCCCTCCGCAAAACTCGGTGATAATCATACCAACATCCTTCAAAAAATGTCCGATACTCTCCCTGGATAGTTCGCCAAATTTGGATTTAACTTCTCTAAAACCTTTTGCCAGCGACATTCCAAAGTCACCATCCCCGGCAGCAGAATCAAGCTGGCAAAAGGGCACCTCATTTTCAATAATGATATCTGTCATGGTTTCTATAATAATTTCAATATGTTTTACTGTAAGTACATCCATTTGCAACACTCCAATCTAAATTTTCAGTTCCGGTGCAGGCTCTGTCAGAGCAGCCTGAAAGCCGGTGTATCGGCGGGACTGTCCAGATAGGCCATGGTTTCGTCATCCAGCTTTAAAAGTGAAATTGAAGCACCTGCCATATCTATTGCTGTCATATAGTTTCCTACAAAGGTCCGGTATACTTTTATTCCGTACTGTTCCAATATTTTTCCGGCGCTGTTGTTGAGTATATACAGTTCCTGCAGTGGTGTGGCTCCCAGCCCGTTAATCATAAGGGCTGCTTTTTCACCCTGAGCCAGCGGCATATCTTCAAGAATCATGTCCAGCAATTTTTTTGCAAGATCATCGGAACCGGTAATCTTTCTTCTTTCGACACCCGGCTCACCGTGTATACCTACTCCAAATTCCATCTCATCTTCAGCAAGGCTGAAGGTAGGCGTACCTTTGGCCGGAACGGTGCAGGAGGTAAGTGCAAATCCGATTGAACGGACATTTTCAACCACCTTTTCAGCGATCCTTTTCACCTGGGGCAGTTCCAGCCCCGTCTCTGCAGCGGCACCGGCTATCTTATGCACAAAAACGGTACCGGCTACACCTCTGCGGCCAACCGTATACAAACTGTTTTTTACCGCAACATCATCGTCCACATATACTTTTTCTACTGCAATATCATCATCTTCCTGAGCCATATCCGCGGCCGCTTCAAAATTCAGTCTATCCCCGGTATAGTTCTTTATAACGAGCAGCGTGCCTTTATCCGTTTTATTGTTTACAATGGCATTATATACCTGAACCGTCGACGGAGACGCAAAAACATCTCCACAAACAGCAGCATCCAGCATACCCTTTCCGACAAAGCCTCCGTGAGCGGGTTCATGGCCGCTGCCGCCTCCGCTTATCAGGCATACCTTGTCTTTATCCGCCTGTTTTCTTGACAAAACCCTGTATTTGGGATCAAAAACCAGGTATTCCGGATAAGCCCGTTCCATACCCAGGCACATTTCATTTACCACTGCTTCAGGACTGTTAATAATTTTTTTCATAGCAACAACCTCCATATTATGTGAATAATCAGTATCAAGCCTGTAAATAACCTGTTTATGATCCCAATTTATCTGCAACCAGAATAGCAGAATACACATCCTCCGGTGTTACTTTAAACGGCATGTTATGTATAGTCTCACCCTCGGCACATGCTGCTCTGGCAACAAGCATCAGCTTTTCCTCGGTAGGTTCTGTGACACCGACATCTTTGAGACAGGTGGGAAGACCTACAGTTTTAAAATATTTTATTATAGTATTAATTTCTTCTTCGGGAGCATTTTCCAGCACAAGATGAACTACTACCCCAAATGCCACCTTTTCCCCATGATAGTAATGGTGGGTATCCTCCAGTTGGGTAAGGCCATCATGGATTGCATGGCAGGCTGCAAGTCCGCTGCTTTCGAAGCCCAGACCGCTCAAAAGTATATTTGCCTCCACTATATTTTCAAGTGCCTGAGTAACAACTTTGGCCTCACAGGCAGCCTTTGCCTTGACCGAATCCTCCAGCAGCGTCTCATAGCAGGTTCTGGCTATTGCAAAAGCAGCCTTTGTGCTTTTGGCACCCGACATGTTATCGGCATTTGCGCGTACACAGGACCTTGCTTCAAAGTATGTAGACATGGCATCACCCATACCTGCCACTAAAAATCTTACCGGCGCTTTTGCTATAATAGTTGTATCAACCAGTACAATGTCGGGGTTTTTATTCAGATGGAAATACTCCACGAATTCATGAGCTTCATTGTAAATTATGGCAAGTTTACTGGTGGGAGCATCGGTAGATGCAATGGTCGGTACGATGATAACAGGCTTTTTGCCTATGCAGGCTGCAGCCTTTGCCGTGTCGAGAGCCTTCCCCCCTCCAAGCCCGATGAATACACCGCAGCCATTGTTTTCCGCCAGTTTCATCATGCGTTCAATTTCAGCCTTTGTACACTCTTCCTTAAACTCCCCATAAATAATTTTAAAAGGATTTTTTTTGATTGAATTATCAAGATACTTCTGTACGCGGGCCTGATCATCTTTGGAAGCTACCAGCAGCGCACTGTCTGAAAACTCCCGTACCAGTTCACCCAGATCGGTCAGCACATCCTGTCCCTGAATATACTTTGATGGTGAAATCATTATTTTTTTCATACTACACACTCCTTGTCCTTGTACAATAAATATTTACATAAGATTAAATCAGCCTTTATATAATTTGGATTACTTATTTAAATTGACTAAATGCGAACCTCAGCCAAAACCGCGCCGTTTCTCCCTGCGGCAATGCTGCATGGCCTCCCGGAATGTTAAGACCGTTTACAGGGCCGGTCTGTGGCTCAACACACAAAAATCCCTTATTGCCTCCGCCGTTATAAAGCACCCACTGCGTAAATTCCGGTGAAACCTGATACAAAATATTTCCCAGACGTGCAGATTGGTTTTCAGCAGTAAAATAGTCAGAAATCACCTGTCCCTCTGAAGCACAGCCATTTTTGAAACAAAGCTCACTCTCATTCAGCGCGATGAGCTTTCCTGTAGGAATATGTCGTTCATCTCTTTCCCAACGCTTTTTTATGGATACCGAAAATTGCGCCGGTGCGGCAAAGCTGGTATGAAAGCCCAGCAAAACCGGCATGCTGCAGCTGCCGTCGTTATGGATTGCTATGTGCTGGGTCAGACCCTCTCCGTCAAGTGTAAATAAAATCTTCATGGAAAAGTCAAAGGGGAACCATTTCCCTCTGTTTTTTAACAGGCATACGGCACTTCTGTCTGTTGCTTCAAGCACATCAAACGGTGCATCGTACAGCATGCCATGCAGATGGTTACCTGTATGCGGTTCATTCACCGGCAGGTTATATTCTCTTTTTTCGAACAGGAAAATACCGTCTGCGGTCCTGTTTGGCGGGAAAAGCACCGGATTTCCATACAAACATGGATTTTCCTTCAGCTGTTCAATATTATCCGGTGTGCGTAAAACCGGGAGACCTTTATATTTAAGTGAAATCAAATTCGCCCCGAAAGACGGCAATATTTCAGCCTCCCAGTCTTCAAAGCCTAACGGTATACAATTTTCAATCATAGGTTTTCAGCCCTTCCAGGGTATGCAGGTCACATCCTGTGAAGCCAGCTTTACTGTCTGACCGCAAGCTGTGAATTCCACAGGTCTGTCCGAATCGTTCCAGAGTACCACCAGGATTTGTCCGTCTGCATTTTCATACTGGGTCATGCGCACTTTTTCCGGTAAAGCAGGAGTATGCCTGCACACAAAACGCCCTCTGTAGAAATAACCGCTGTACATTTTCTTCAGCTCCAGCAGCTTTTTAACATAGGATGCATAACCGGGTAAATCACTGATTATGGACTTCCTGCCCCGGTATATGGAGACGTCAAACCGGAAACCATAGGCAAATGAATAGTTGAGTATCCTTTTGAAACCATCCCGGTCATCGTGCAGAAATCTATCTGACATGATGGGCTCGGGAAAAGTCCTCAGAAACATTTCGGGAAAAGCAGTCTCGCCATAGAAATTACCGTACTGGCAGCCATGATGGTAATGAACGTGAGGTGCAAAAGCGTCAACACACTGCTCGGTTCCGTAAGCCACTTCCGGTCCGCACAACCTCACTATGGCATCCATATTCTCAATGCGCCATTTGGCCTCGGTATCTCCGCGTCTTCCATGCTTATGGGTTTCATCGAAGCAGATCTTCGGCAAATGTCCCCCCATTTGGTCATAAAATATGGAGTCAGGACCGAAGGAAAGCTTTGTCCTTCCATTTTCCAGCAGTTTCTCCTGCCACTGGTCCGTTGCCTGGCAGGCCGATATAAAGCTCTTATAGCCGTGACTCCGCAGCAGCATGCCATCATTTGAAAACTGGTAATGCTCACGGTATTCATTAAGGTCTATATCCTTGCGGCAGATCTTCCGGCCGGTTTCCTGGTAATAATCCGTACTTATATCGATGAGAACCCCATTAGTATACAGTGCTACATGCCCTCCCATCTGACGCACACGTGCGATGGCATCCTTCAAGCCTTGCTCTCCGCCCAGCTCAGGGTCGGCCTCATAACGGGGATAGCCGTTGTCAAACCGGCCCTTCCACCATCCAAATACCAGCAGTGTATTGAGTCCGTATTTCATACCTTCCTCATAAATACGGGGCAAATCCTCATACCTGAAAAATACTTCACCATACTGGTGCCTCAGAATTATTCTCTGCCAACCCGGCATATCCTGAACCCATTCAGGTTTTTCAGGCACTGAATACCAGTTGTCTCTGGCCCAGTTTCCATAGATATCGGAGCCTGTTCTCCAATCCCCCTCGTTCAGGGAGATTACAGAGTGTGCACTTTCCAGTATTTCTCCCGGTTGAACCAGCATATAGTTAGAAATTGAAAGAATCATCCTTGGATGGCCATTCCGTGGATTCAGCCCCGCCGCCAGTGTAGCTGAGCGGAATTGACCGTCGTGGCGGCCCACATACAGGAAATGCCCTCCGCTTTCCACGCCGAACCAGCACATTGCCGCATCACAGGGATACTGCACCATATTCCATATCTCATTGTAGTCTGCCGCCATATACTCGCTGTGTGACTTTTTAAGAGCTTCCCATGGGTTTATTATTTTTTCTCCCAGCCCGTTCATTTTATAATACACGTCCTGCTCACGCTCAAGGGAGGCAATTACGGAAAGATCCACAAATGGAAGCTGCAGCTCATTAAGCCTTGCCCCGCTTTGGTTGTCCACTTCGGCCCACATCTCCAGCGATTCATAAGTATTGACTACAGGCCTGATATGGATTTTGAGTTTTGTATCAAACACCCGTCCGTCATCACCTGTCAACTGAGGATAGCTTACTATGACTTCATCTTTAATTTTCTCTATGGTACCTTTTTGCTTAGAAGAACGTATTGTCATGGAACGGTAATACCCATCATCCATGTGACAACGCCAGAAATCAGCCTGCTCCCTGTTTTCAAGCGGGAGCTCCGTTGCCGACCATATTACCCGGCTTCCGTCATTGCTGATCTGTAACTGCAATTTACCTGCATTCAACGTCTCATATTGACACATGTTTTCTTTATCCTCCATAAATTTCAGAAACAGGCTTTTATCAAACGAGGCTGCCATTTTGAGACAGCCCCGCTTGACTTAATTTAAGAGATTTATTTCTGTGAGTTGTAAGCGGCTGTCGCTCCCTGTTCCCACTCTTTTCCGCCTTCATTTTCCCAGCGGGCTATTGCTTTCTTGTATTCTTCTTCAAGATTTCCCTTTGTTGATATAAGCTGACAGAATATTTCCTTTTCGATAGTCTTTAAATTTGCTCCGTAATTTGTATCTGCTTCAAAGGATGTGTATATGAAAGGCCATTCTATTGTACACATTGCATCTGCCATTTCTACACCCTGTTTGGTCTGTGCATTAAATGTACGGCGTTCGGTAGTTATCTTAGGTCTTATAAAATCGGAATAAACAAATACTCCGTCATTTCTGTTGGTTGTGCTGTCGTCATATGGCTTAATCATTTCATAAGTGCCGGCAGCTTTATCCACCCAATTAAAGTGCTTGCCTTCAACTCCCAGGCGGAGCAGAGCATTTCCATCTTCGGTCAGGAAGAAATTAAGAAGATTTGCCGCTGCAGCAGGATTTTTACAGGTGGAACTTACCACAACACTTGGCGTATAGCTGGGATAGATTTTCCCCTGAGCTGCTTGACCTGTAGGCCCTTTTATTGCTGCAAAATCAAAGGTTGGTACAGGATTTTCGGTGTAGCGTGAAGGCATCCAGTTATTAGTAGGTCCCGGGCACTGGAAGTCAAAAGCTCCAACCTTTCCGTTCCACAGCTTGCCAAAGGAATCCATTGTCGGGATAGTGGCAAAATCGGGATCCATTACTCCGTTCTGGTATAGCTTCTGGAAGTATTTAACAGCATCCAGGAAGTTTTTATGCTTCAAGGCTGTGGTTACGGTACCGTCGTCCAGTTGAACAGGACGCAGGCCGTTCATGTTTGCTGCAACACCATAGGCTCCCAGTATGTTTGTGAAATTGTTCCAGTTTCCTACTATGGAAGCACCAAGTCCTATTGTGTCTTTTTTTCCGTTGCCGTCCGGATCATTGAAAGTAAAAGCATAGAGTACGTCATAGAGGCTGTCCAGATCGGTAGGCATTTCCTTGCCGACTTTTTTCAACCAGTCGGTCCGGATATTCATATTCTGTGCATAATCATGATCGGCGTTGAACAGTGCATATATTTTCCCATCCTTGTTCAGCGGATGACTGGCAAGCACTTCTCCCAGGTTGTCCTGAATGGCTTTTGCGTCTTTTACGTATTCCGTAAGATCAGCCAGCATTCCATTTTGTTTCAACTGTTCAGCGTCTGAGATTGTCGACGCCCAAAAGATGTCAGGTAGAGTTTTTGCTGCAATCAAGGTATTTAGCTTGGAGGCTGAATCAGCCAGTGAAACATAGGTTACCTTCAAACTGCTGTTGGTCTTGTTCTCGATTTCCTTCAATACCGAGTTGGTATCCGGCGGTGAATTGTCACCTATTACCAGCATGCTTAATTCAGCAGGTCCAGTTGCTGATGCAGAAGCCGTCTGTCCGGCCGAAGTACTTGAGCTTCCGGAATTTCCCGAAGGTGAACCCCCGCAGGCACTCATTGTAAATACTATTACAGCAACAAGTGATGCGCTTAAAATTCTTTGAATCCTTTTCATACGCTCTCTCCTTAACAATTATTTTTTTGGTTATTTGTAAAACACTAAAACCCTGTTGGAGGTTTCAGCATAATATTATCCCTTCACCGCACCGGTGGTTATGCCGGTTGTATAATATTTTTGCAGATATGGATATACAATCAGTATGGGTATTACAGAAACCGATATGGTTACCATTTTCAGAGTTTCCTCCGTTACCCTGGCAGCATCACTGATGCCCTGGATACCCGAAAGCACCGCTCCCGAACCCGCCGAGGAAAACAGGTTTCTCAAATAAACCTGCAGGATCTGAAGGTCATTGTTGTTAATGTAAAGGACTCCGTCCAGATATGCATTCCAGTTGCTGACCCCGTAAAACATACCGACTGCTGCAAGCGTAGGAGTCGAGATTGGAAGAATTATACGGAACAAAACGGTTATTGGATTGGCTCCGTCAATTCTTGCAGATTCCTCCAGGCTTGCCGGGATGGATTGGAAGTAGTTTCTCATTATGAACAGGTTGTAGGCACTCATTGCATTGGGTACTACCAGCGCCCAGAAAGTATCAATCATATGAAGATCGTTTACAAGAAGATATGTAGGAATCATTCCGCCATTGAACAGCATTGTAAAGAATATGGCGATACATAGAAATTTTTTGCCTTTTAAACGCGGTAATGAAAGAGGATACGCCAGCATTGCCGTTAGTATAACGCTGAGCAGAGTTCCCACTGCAGTCCTTGCTATGGTATTCCAGTACGCTTTATACAGCTGAGGCTGTTTCAGCACTAACTCATAGCCTGTAATATCCAGGCCTTTGGGCAGGAAAAATAATCCTCCGGCCGAAGCCTGCTGGGAATCACTTATTGAGTACATTAAAACATGCCAGAACGGGTATATTGTAATAAACGCAATCAGGAACAAGGCCACTCCGTTTATGATCATTCCGATTATTTCTGCTTTTGATTTTTTCATTGTATCCTCCTTAGATCATGCTGCTATCAGGATCAGTCTTTTTGGCGATAGCATTTGTTATGATAACCAGCACAAGACCAATCACGGACTGGAACAGGCCTGCAGCTGTAGCAAGCGCAAATTGTTTGTTTTGAAGTCCAACCCGGTACACAAAAGTGTCTATGATATCGGCTACCGGATTAACCATTGGATTGGTTATGGCAAAAATCTGGTCAAAACCCGCATACATTACTTCGCCGACACGGAACATCAAAAGTACGATTATTGTAGATTTTATACAAGGAAGTGTTATATGTATCAGTTGCCGCCACTTTCCCGCACCGTCAATTGAAGCTGCCTCATACAGCTGATCGTCAATACTCATAAGCGCTGCCAGGTAAACGATTGTACCCATACCTGCATTTTTCCAAACGTGGGACCACACAATCACTGACTGAAAGCTGTCGACGTCTGTCAGGAGGTTTGGAAGCTGTCCGGTATATCCTATAAAATTGGCTATTTCACGTATCCCGCCCATACTTGGAGAAAACAGTGCATACATCAGACCATTTATTACCACCCATGAAACAAAGTTCGGAAGTATAACAGAAGTCTGGATAAATTTTTTGCAGTTACGGCTGTTCACCTCATTTATCATCAAAGACAGGATAATCGGTATTGGAAAACCGATAACCAGTTTCTGCAGACTGATTATTATGTTGTTATACAGTGCTCTTTGAAATCCGACCTGGGAAATAAGTTTGCTGAAATTGTCAACTCCCACCCAGGTAGAATTGTCCGGATTAAAAATGTTATAGTTTTGAAAAGCAATTGTTACACCATACATCGGTATGTACTTGAAAACAAGAAAA
>JAEWJR010000015.1:0-65064 GCA_023386445.1 Bacillota bacterium
GTTTATAAACAAATACTTATATGTATCCAGCGAAAATTTTTCAGGTATCAGGCTATAGCCCTTCACCGCTACCGTATTTTCATCCGACAATGACACTCCAAGGGTAAGGAGCAGCGGATATAGGCAAAACAAAGCAAATATAGCCAGGAAAGTATAAGCTATAAAAACAAAAATCCTATCTGATAAACTCTTTTTCATAGAAGTACCATCTCCTTTAGAATAAACCTTCTCCATCATTTATTTTTTTTGCCAGGTGATTTGTCAATGTTACCAGTATAAGACCCATAACCGACTGATAAAGACCTATGGCAGAGGCAAGTGAAAAGCCCAGGGTTCTCATGGCCGAATATACATATGTATCGATTACCGTGGTAGCGTCGCTGAGAACACCGTTATCCCCGACAATACCATAAATCATGGCAAAGTCCCCATAAAAAATTCTTCCTATGGACAGTAATGTTAAGACAACAGCGGTGGGCTTTATTAACGGAAGAGTGATACTCCTTATTTGCTGAAATTTTGTAGCGCCGTCAACAATTGCCGCTTCGTATAATGCATAATCGAAATTCACCATGGCTGCCAGATAGACTATAGTACTGTATCCGGTCCATTTCCAGACATTTGCTCCAACCAGTATTGCCTTCCAGTATTTTGGCTCGGCATACCATCTCACCGGTTCCATTCCAAAGCTTTTGAGTATTGTGTTCACTACTCCTACATCAGAACTAAAAAGACTGTATATGATCGCTCCGATTACAACCCACGAAAGAAAATAAGGGAAAAACAGGAACATTTGAGTAGTTTTTTTAAATATTTTATTATTAATCTCGTTTAGAAATATTGAAATCGATATGGGAAAAACAAGACCGGTTATAATATAGAACGTATTTAATATAATTGTATTATAGGTGACTCTGAGGGCCATTCCACCGTCAGTAAAAAAATACAGGAAGTTTTTAAATCCTACAAATTTACTTCCAAATATTCCTTCTTTAATATTGTAATCGGTGAATGCCATGTAAATTCCGGACATAGGTACATAGCAAAAGATCAGCAGTACCATTATTCCCGGAAGGGTCATCAGGTAAAGCATCCTGTTATCTCTGAACTCCTTGAAAAAAACACTTTTTCTTGTTCTTTTAATTTTACTTGATCCGTATTCTTCCATACCTTTATTTTTAATTTCCATACTGCTTGCATCCATATACATCATCCTTCGCATCGAATTGGTTTGCCCTTTCAAAAAAATCTTAGCACAGGCAATCACCCCAAGTAAATTTCAATAAATTCATTTATGTTAACAAAATTAACATTTTGTTTGTACATTTTTTTAATTTTTTTATAATGAATTAACAACGAATTGACTTTAAAAAAAGGCTGTTTTATTATGATTTCGTAGAAAATAAATTCTCTGATTCAAGTTTCTCATTACTATTCCCAAACGATATAACAACAAATTAACTTTTCTAAAAGTATCTTCAATTAAGATAAATAAAGGAGGATTTTTAATGAAAACAATAACCGCTGTTCTGATTGGTGCCGGACTCAGGGGAATGGATGTATACGCAGCCTATGCCTTGCAAAATCCTGAAGAAATAAAGTTTGTCGCAGTGGCTGAACCAAATGAGACACGAAGAAGCATGTTTTGTAAGGCACATAATATCCCTGAAGAAAACAGTTTTGCATCCTGGGAGGAGCTCCTGGGCAACCCCCGGATGGCCGATACGGCATTCATATGCACCCAGGACAGAATGCATTACAAGCCTGCTCTCGGGGCTCTGGAGAAAGGCTATCACATACTGCTTGAAAAGCCCATGTCCAATAATATCTCCGAATGTATAGAAATGGAGCAATGTGCCTCCAGGAACAACAGATTTATCTCCGTTTGTCATGTGCTGAGATACAGCCCTTTTTATGCCGCATTAAAAGATATAATTACCTGTGGAAAGATCGGAGACATCATGTCGGTCCAGCAAACTGAAAATGTGGCTTACTGGCATCAGGCCCACAGTTTTGTCAGAGGTAACTGGAGAAATGCCGGGGAATCCAGTCCCATGATCCTGCAAAAATCCTGCCATGATATGGATATAATCTCCTGGCTGGTAGATCAAAACTGCACAAAGGTATCCTCTTTTGGTTCTCTCAGTCATTTTACAAGCAGCAATGCTCCCGACGGATCTCCAAAAAGATGCCTTGACGGCTGTCCTGCAAGCGGCAGCTGTATCTACTATGCACCGAAACAGTATCTTACCGGTGACATAGGTTGGCCCACTTCCGCTATCAGCAATGATTTAAGTATTGAAGGAAGGACCAGAGCCTTGAAAGAAGGGCCTTATGGTCGTTGCGTCTACCATTGTGACAATGATGTTGTAGATCATCAGGTGGTTAATCTTGAATTTGAAAAAGGAGCCACCGCATCTTTTACCATGTGTGCCTTTACTGCAGACGGCGGGCGTACCGTCAAAGTAATGGGAACCAAAGGGCAGATCCGCGGACATATGGAGAAAAATGAAATTGAAGTACATATTTTCGGTGAAAAACAATCCGAAGCCTATCCGGTTTTAAATTATAAAGTAACGGGAGATGCCGCTGCGTATGGTCATGGAGGCGGAGACTACGGATTGATGAAGGATTTTGTCCGCCTGGTAAGCTCAGGTTCCGAATCAGATGGGCTTACCTCTGCAAAAGCATCGCTTCAGAGTCATCTTATGGCTTTTGCCGCAGAAATATCCCGGCTTGAGAACCGGACGGTTTCTCTGGACCTGCTTTTAAGGCAAAGGAGTGATTGAGTTTCCCTCTTGTGCGCCTCTCAAGCTATTATCGCTTGGTTATAAAAGAATACCTATAAAGAAAGGATCACACTAATGAATACCAAAAATTATGAAATACCCCTGCTACCTGGCGAATTCTGGTGGGGCGGCGCTGTCAGCGACGGTATCAACACCCCCTTCGGAGATAACCTGTTCGGCAGGAACTTGAACAATCTGGACGAGAATCAGGGAGTACCCTTGCTAATATCCAATAAAGGGCGATATATATGGTGTAATTCCCCTTTCACCTTTAAATTTCAGGATAAAACCTTATTAATAGATTCATGTGAGGATATCAGCCTTGAAGAGGGTTTTGAAAATCTTAGAGCTGTTTATAAATATGTTTCACACAAGTATTTTCCTCCAACGGGCAAATACCCGGATGATCTCGCTTTCCTCTCACCCCAGTATAATACATGGATAGAGATGTTTTATAAACCGACTCAGGAAAAAGTACTTGATTATGCAAATTCCATTATAGAAAACGGTATGCCTCCCGGAATTATGATCATTGATGATAACTGGATGAACGATTACGGTAATTGGGATTTCTCAAATATCAACTTCCCCGATCCGAAAAAAATGATTGATACACTGCATAAACTGGGTTTTAAAGTCATGTTATGGGTATGCCCCTATGTAAGTCCCGACAGCCACATTTTCAGAGAGCTTCAAACAAAAGGGCTGCTTCTTAAGGCAATTGACGGAACTCCCGCTGTAAGAAGGTGGTGGAACGGTTACAGTGCGGTTCTGGATTATACAAACAGTACTGCTGTACAATGGTTCAAATCACAGCTGCAATTACTGATAAATCAATACGGTGTCGATGGCTTCAAATTTGACGCCGGCGATCCCGGAGGAGCAACCCCCGCCGATTGGAACAAACCATACCAATGGGATGTTTTCCCTCATACAAATTATGATTGCGAAGCATACGCAAAAATCGGTCTTGATTACAGTTTAAGTGAATACAGGGCATGCTGGGGCTGCGGAGGCCGCCATCTCATTCAGCGACAAAAGGATAAAAAGCCGGCATGGATTGGAAACGGTCTGGATAGTTTAATACCCAACGGCCTTTTGCAGGGCTTGCTGGGATATCCTTTTAACTGCCCTGACATGATAGGCGGCGGCATGGAAGGAGATATCAATTCACCGGACTTTAAAATCGATCAGGAGCTCTTTGTCAGATTTCTTCAGTGTTCACTGCTGTTTCCCGTCATACAATTCTCTATTGCACCTTGGAGGGTTTTGGATAAAGAACATTTTAAGTATTGCTCTGATATGATAGAACTGCGGCAAAAGCTTGCTCCTGACATTTTGGAATTAGCCAGGTATTCGGCTGACTCCGGTGAACCTGTAATCAGGCATATGGAATATGTATTCCCAGGCTGCAATTATGAAAAAATAAACGATCAATTCATGCTGGGAGATGATATCCTGGTTGCTCCCGTTTTGGAAAAAGGAAGCATGGGCCGAACTGTCGTATTCCCTGCCGGAATATGGATAGGTGATGACGGAAGTACCGTAATTGGGCCGGCAGTAAAAGATATTGAAGCACACCTTGGCAGGCTGCCGTATTATATCAAAAAAGCAGACTAAATCACAGCATAAGTAATGCCATTTCATATTTCTTTAATATTCATTATTTTATTAATGGGGGTAATGTAATGAAAAGAAATGATTTTACTTTATATTTGGATAACGGTGAAATTCTAAAGGAGCTTCCGGCCCCGATAAGAGAACTGTATACTGATGACAGGAGTAAAGTAATAAGTGTTAATGATAATTCACACTCATCGGATTTATTTATGTATTATTGCGGCATTTCATTATGCCGTGAGGGTTATTCCTGGGGGCCGGCAGTGCGGGAGCATTTCCTGCTGCACTACATATTAGAGGGTGAAGGCATTCTCAAAGTCGGGGGCAAAGAATACAGGCTTGTTAAAAATCAAGGTTTTCTGCTGTGTCCAAATGAACTTTCCCATTACGAGGCCAGTATCACAAATCCCTGGGAATACGCATGGGTGGGGTTCCACGGCTTAAATGCCGGATCCTATCTGGAACTTGCCGGACTGTCAAAACAAAATCCGGTTTTTACTTTTACCCGGGGAAAGCTCTTGAAGAACTGCCTTCTTGATATGGTAAAATCCTTTGAAGAGTATAGATATGGAGCGACCCTGCGTCTTCAGGCACTCCTCTATATGCTCTTCTCCGAACTAATTGAAAACTCCCGGGAAGATATTATCAATAACAAAAACGTCTACAGCAAGAATCACTATATAAGAAAATCCATAGAATTCATCCAGAATAATTATATGCAGGATATCAGCATTTCCCAGCTTGCAAACCATATCGGACTGAATAGAAGCTATTTATCTTCCCTGTTCAAACAATTCCTGAACACCTCACCCCATAAATATCTGTCCCAGTATAGAATCAATAAGGCATGTGAGTTCTTGAAGGACAGTTCCTTTTCCATAGTGGAGGTTGCCGGTTTATCAGGCTACCGGGACCCTGTTGCCTTTCAGAAGTTCTTTAAAAATGTGATGGGGATATCGCCGAATAAGTACAGGAAAAATTTATTTGAACGGTTGTGGTGATAAATTGTCACTTGCTTTACATTTAAAGATAACCGACATGGATGACATTGCAGACTGTATTAGTTCTCCGGCCGGCCACTGAAAATGATTGCCCACGAAGTTCCTTGCCTGAAATTGTAAGTCTCCCCACACGGGCAGCTTAGCCGTCGCAGTGACTCGCCGTCGCGGCTCGGCACTTTGCATCAAATTGACCTCCCTGTCAATTTGCCGGCACACAGCCGTGTGGGAAGTCAACAATTTCAAGCAGGAACTTCTAATGGGGCTGCCATTTCCAGTGGTCGGCCTCGCGAACTATTATCATATTGTCTTCATCTCATTTTTCAGCCGCACACAAAATAATTTATCATTGATATTTCAACACTTATTTTAGTACCAAAAATTCATATTTTCATGACAATAAGAAAAGGGTAGACTGCAGCACACAAGCTTCACAGTCCACCCTTAATAACTCATATATAAATATCTAACTCTATTTCAATGTATAGCCCGGGAGCGTTCCTGATGCAGGAAGTCTGCACACAAGCTCCCAGTTGCCGTTCATATCCTTGAATCCTACACTTATTGTTCCGCCGGGGCCGCCAATTGCCGACCTGGCAATCCTGGCCTCATATACCGATGCATTTTTTGAAACGGTCACATTTGATGTACCTAGATCATTCCAGCTCCAGTTGTTGTCATTTGCAGGATGGCTGTACAGCTTACCGGTTTCAATCATATAGTCGCAGCCCGAATTGGTCCAGCTTCCTTCCACATAACCCGTAGCAGAGTTATTATCGGCATTGATGAATATTTGGCCATTTGCCGACAGGTTACTCCCCTGGACACAAAAGTATATGTAGTTTGTATCATTAGTCACCTTAAGACTGGTTGCTGTTTGACCTGCTGCCGTTGCCAGGGGTGATATGCCGCTCCAATCCGAGGCATTTCCGTCAATTGTTATGTTTCCGGTTGGCGGCGGCACCGTTCCGCCCACGGTGAAACTACCCAGATCCAGCCATCCGTCTGCATTTTGTCCGGCATTTGCAAAACCCAGCTTATTCCCGTTTGAAAGCGGATTGATAACCTTTATGCACATATTGTAGGTACCCGACGCCAATCCGGGTGAACTTAGGGTATGTTCAAAGGTTTTTACCGAACCGCCTGCAGGTATTGTATTCAAGTCCCATGTGGCGGTCCAGCTCTTAACCAGGGTGCCGCCTTGTTTTACCCCTATTTGTACCGGCCACATTGTATGGTCGTAATAGAACGGAGCAATACCAATGTTTTTAATATCTATTCCTAAATACAAGGCGGATGATGAGGATAAGTTGTCATAATATGCCGTTGTAACCTGGAAGTCGTAGCCCAGTTGTTTGGAGGCTGTCTTGGCATTGGCCAATGTAGTGCCCGTATAATTTTTTATCTGTTCACACATAAGCCAGGTGGGATGAGCCTCGCTTAAGCAGGCAGCCCAGGTTTGATTTGTTGAGCCCTTCCATGGAGTACTTGCAAAAATATTACTCTGATCAGAAGGATATACTTCCCCTCCTATACAATTTGAAGTCCATTTATTCTGCTGATTCAAATTTATTAATTTCTGCACAAAACTCCAGGTTTGGCCTCCGGCTCCTGAAGATAAGGTTGCATAACCGAAAGAATCATCATGATAGCCTATATTTGCGCTGGCATTCGGCACACCTGCTTTCGGCTCCCTCACACATAGCTGAGTTTTGTTGAAATACGTGTCAAAAGTTGTCAAAACCTCATTATACACGGTATTGGAAATGTTCCAGTTGGGTTTGCCGTCGGAGGTATCTTCATCATAGGGCCAATTATGCCATTCACCCCAGAACCCCAAAAGTCCCAGTGTTATATACCCGATTCTCGGGTCCCCGTCATATTTTGCACCAAAGGCTTTGATAAAGTTTTGCATGGAATCTCTAAAAGACTGATTTACGTAATCGGGGCAGTAACCTGAACCACCCAGATTTGCGGGTTCATCGTAATAGCGCATGGTCAGGCCGCCGTCGATAAGAAACTGGGGTACACCTGTGGACAGTCCCGGATAATCATAATAAAAACGGAATACCGCCTGATGACCTCTGCCTGAAATAGCATTCAGCCTGGTTTCCAGGGCCGACCAGTTAAAGGTATTCATTCCTGTCTGAACACTTCTTACAGGAATATAGAACCATTCAAGACTATGAGGGAAGGTTGTGGTGCTGCCGTCAAAGGGGACAAAACCTTTAAGAGGATTATTGTCGAAAGAAACACCTGTTCCGATGGGATGTGCAGTGTGTCCTGACGTGTTTGCCAGAGCAGTACCGGGCCCGCCTGCTACAGGGCATATTCCCAGCGCTAAAGCAAAACAGAGGGTAAGAGAAAAAATTTTCTTTCTTAACATAATTCAGGTCTCCTTTAATAAGATTTGCAGTTACTGAACCATGAGACGGTATAATTAACATAAACCAATTAACTGTATACTCGAAATTCAATTTAAACCGGCTCCCAGATCAACTTAATTCTAGCATTTCCAAAAATTACTTAATATGTATTAATGCCGGATAAATAAGTTATTTTGTGAGATACTCAGACCCTTGTTAAAAAATATAAATCCTTATACTACGCAAAAAAGATGCACCGGACTTTAATCCGGTACATCCTTTTTAATCTGCCCTCGTTCTATTTTTACTCTGCTGAAATTTCTGTCCAGATCCTGTCGTATTCCTTTATTGAATCGGCAAGATCTTCGAAGACCTCGCAGTTCTTCGTCTGATCGTCGGCTGGATATGCAGCAATGTCATTAAGGAGGTCGGGAGACATTTTCTTCTTTGCCTCGGTATGAGGGGTGGAATAACCTATATAATCCGCATTTTCAAAGGCGATATCGGTTTCACACATAAAGTTTATAAACTGCTCTGCTTCCTTCTGGTGCTTGGTGCTGTTCAGGACCACCATTGAATCGACCCAAAGGTTGCTGCCTTCTTTTGGTATTACATATTCCAGATCAGGGTTTTCACGCTTCATAAATACCGCATCCCCTGACCATACCACTGCAAAGGCAGCTTCGCCCATAATCATCTTATCCTTGACTTCATCTCCCACATAGGATTGAACAACACCCAACTGCTTTTGCTTTATAAGCTCTTCCTTTGCCTTGTCCAATTCCTCCATCTTTTTGGTATTCAGCGAATACCCGAGTTTTTTAAGGGTAATCCCTATGGAATCTCTCTGGCTGTCCAGCATAAATACCTGCTTTTTATACTTGTCATTCCAGAGTATATTCCAGCTGTCCACCTTGTCGGTTACCATGGTTTTATTGTATATAATACCTACGGTTCCCCACATATAAGGTATGGAATATTCATTTTTCGGATCGAAACCAAGATTCCGGAATTTTTCGTCAATATACTTGTAATTAGGAATATTATTAAAATCAAGCTTTTTAACCATACCCTCATCAATCATGCGCTTTATCATATAATCCGACGGGATGGCGACATCATAATCAGCGCCGCCTGATTTAAGCTTTGTATGCATTACCTCATTATCGGAGAAGGTATCATATACAACATTTATGTTATATTGCTTCTCAAACTTTTCTATTACGTCTTCACCTATATAGTCACCCCAGTTGTAAACCTTGAGAGTTACCCTATCACCTGAACCCTCTGCTGTAGAACCAGCTGTTCCGCAGCCTGCAAGTGCTGCTGTTGACAGTACGACTGCCAGAACCAATAATTTGGATAAAAATCTTTTCATCTTATTAGCAACCTCCAACAAATAAATTAATGTCAGGCATCATACTGCCTTTTCTTTTTTTCCTCACGTGAAGAACGGATATTAATCAAAATCAATAGCAGCAATACACTTACAAACATCAAGGTGGACAGGGCATTTATGGTAGGCTTTACACCTGTTCTGGCCATTGAATATATCGTTATGGACAGGTTCGATACCCCGGAGCCCGAAGTGAAATAGCTGATAACAAAATCATCTATGGACAGGGTAAATGCCATAAGAAAGCCTGAAATAATTCCCGGCATTATCTCCGGTATTATTACCTTTCTGAGTGCATACATGGAGGTTGCTCCAAGGTCCAGAGCGGCCTCATACATATGCTTGTTCATCTGCTTCAGTTTCGGCAGCACCGATAATATGACATAGGGTATGTTAAAGGTGATATGAGCCAGCAGCATGGTCAGAAAGCCCAGCTTCAAACCTATCAGTGAACCAATGAAAACAAACATTATCATCAGTGATACGCCTGTCACAATGTCAGGATTCAGAACAGGCAGATATGTGAGATTCATAACAACTGATTTTTTGAACTTCTTCATATTATGAATTCCTATGGCGGCAAAAGTTCCTATAATTACGGCGGCTATTGAGGAAATCAAAGCCAGCATCAGCGTATTATACAGCGAATCCATAATCTGGGAATTTTGAAAAAGCTCCCTATACCACTTTAAGGTAAAGCCCGACCAGTTTCCGCGGGATTTTGACTTATTGAAGGAGAAAACGATGAGTACCACTATGGGAAGGTACATAAAGAGTAAAATCAGTCCAAGATAGGACTTCATAATAAATTTTTTTACCAAAGTGCTGCTCCTCCTCCCTTGTCCTCATCAAATCTGGACATAATCCAAATACTTATAAGTATGAAAATCATCATTATCATCGAAATGGCAGATCCAAAATTCCAGTCGCTCAGCTGAATAAACTGCCTTTCAATGAAATTGCCTATGAGAGTATATTGACCGCCGCCCAGTAATTTTGAGATAACGAAGGTGGTTACGGCCGGCATGAATACCATTGTTATTCCCGACATAACTCCGGGTATACTAAGAGGCAGGGTAATTCTTCTGAAAACTGTTAAATTGTTTCCCCCCAGATCCTGTGCTGCTTCAACCAGCTTGCCATCAATTTTCATAAGTACGGTATATATAGGCAGTATCATAAAGGGCAGAAAGTTGTAAACCATACCGAGTACTACCGCCGCATCGGTATACAAAATATCGAGCTTCGGCAGGTTAAAGAAGGACAATATGGAATTTATTATTCCGTTCTTTTCGAGCAGGGTAAGCCAGGAATACGTTCTGAGCAAAAAATTCATCCACATTGGAATTATAAACAGCATGGACAGAGTCGCACTATTGCTGAACTGCTTGCTGGCAAGGATCATGGCAACCGGATAACCCACTATAAGGCACACGAAAGTGCTGAATAAAGCCAATCCAAGGGATTTTAGCAGCACCGAAATATATACGGGCTCACAGAACTTGTAAAAGTTGTCCAGAGTAAACCTTATTCCCTGCTCATCCCTGGTAGTAAAAGCATAGAAAAGGATCAGGAATGAAGGAATAACTATAAAAATAACCATCCATATCAGGTATGGATAGGAAACCCACTTTCTGTTCATACACTTCCCGTCCTTTTCATTATGTGAATATCATTGGGATTGAGAGACATGCCTATGGTAGTTCCAACCTGGGCCATTTCGGTATTGTGCAGCGTCCAGGTGCCTCCCTGTCCCTCCACCAGCATTTCAAAATGCACACCTTTGAAGGTAACTGATTTTACCGTTCCTGATATCATTGCATTTTCCACACCGACAAGCTTTATATCTTCAGGCCTGACAACCACGTCAATATCCTCGTTAAGTTCAAATCCCTTGTCCAGACATTCAAAAACATGACCGGCAAACTCAACGGAGTAATCCTTAAGCATCCTGCCCTTTATGATATTGCTCTCCCCTATAAAATCAGCTACAAAAGCGTTCTTAGGTTCGTTGTATATCATCTGGGGAGTACCTATCTGCTGAATTTTTCCCTTGTTCATGACAACTATGGTATCCGACATGGTCAATGCCTCTTCCTGGTCATGTGTAACGTAAACAAAGGTTATACCGGTTTTTTTGTGTATGTTTTTAAGCTCCAGCTGCATTTCCTTTCTAAGCTTCAGGTCAAGCGCTCCCAGAGGCTCATCCAGCAAAAGCACCTCGGGCTGGTTAACAAGTGCTCTGGCAATTGCCACTCTCTGCTGCTGTCCCCCCGACAGAGATTCTACCGATCTCTTTTGAAAACCTTGAAGATTAACCATTTCAAGCATCTCGTCTACTTTTTTGCCAATAACCGCCTTATCCATTTTCTTTATTTTAAGACCAAACGCTATGTTATCGTATACATTCATGTGAGGAAACAATGCATACTTCTGAAAGACCGTATTAACCTTTCTTTGATAGGGAGGTACATTATTTATACGCCTGCCTTCAAAGAATACATCACCGCTGTCTGGAGTCTCAAAGCCTCCGATTATTCTCAGGGTTGTAGTTTTTCCGCAGCCGCTGGGACCCAACAGCGTAACAAATTCATTTTTTAGCACGTATAAATTGATATTGTTCAGAATCTCTGTTTGCCCGAAACTCTTTCTGATATCCTTTAACAAAATAATTGGCTGACTCTCGTTCATACCCTTCCCCCAAGTTCTCTATATAATCAATTATTTAAAAATTCGGCGGAGATGAAACCCATAATACCACCGCATCGCTCTTACCTGCATTTGCAATATTGTGAGGTGCACTGGGCTTAAAATAAAAGCTCTCACCTTTTTTAACCTTGAATTTCTGTGTTCCCAAACATACTGTTATCATGCCGCCGACCACATAGCCGAATTCTTCGCCTTCGTGAGGATTGTCAATTTCCGAATTCCCGGAGGGCGACAATGTAATAAGTATGGGCTCCATCATATTCTTTTGAGCATTGGAAACAAGCCATCGTATTTCGAAACCTGAATCCTTGTCTTCCTTTACAAAAACATCATCTTTTTTAAACACAACTTTTTCGTTTACCGATTCATTGAAGAAGTCTTTTAAATTGGTTCCCAGGGATTCGAGTATATCCATAAGTGTTGCTATGGAAGGCGACGTCAAATTTCTCTCAAGCTGCGATATAAATCCCTTCGAAAGTTCACACCGGTTGGCCAGTTCTTCCTGGGTCAGCCCATTTTTGATACGCAGCTGTTTAATCTTCTCACCAATATTCATTTAATACCTCTTTTATATTTGTAAACTTTTGGTTTAATATTACAAACCTTATTTATGTTTGGGTAAAGTAAACTTTTTGTTTACTCTTGGTAAACCAAGAAATAAAGTATCACATTCTAAAAATAATGTCAATAATTACAAAGCACAAAATACACCACACTTTTTATACATTTTATGCATTATTAGCACAGCAAAAAAGCATACCGTCGGGAGCCCTTCTGTTTGGCCGTTTTCAGCCATGGTGCCGATTGATATGCCATTTATTTTTTTTATAATTATTCAGTTAAAACCTTTAATAAACATCCTGGTTCTCTCGTTTTTTGGATTTGTGAACAATTCTTCCGGCGAGCCTTCTTCCACAATAACTCCATTATCCATAAATATGACTCTGTCGGCTACTTCCCTGGCAAAGCCCATCTCATGAGTAACGACAACCATGGTCATATGCTCTTCTGCAAGCTTCCTGATAACCTTCATAACCTCCATGGTAAGTTCCGGGTCAAGTGCCGAGGTCGGCTCGTCGAAAAACAGGACATCGGGCTTTAAAGCAAGAGCTCTTGCTATGGCTACACGCTGGCTCTGTCCTCCCGACAGCTCAAAGGGATACGCGCCGGCCTTGTCCTCCAGCCCCATTTTCTCCAAAAGCTGTATGGCCGTCTGCCTCGCTTCATCTCTGCCGATACCCGCCACACTCTCAGGAGCTTCTGTTATGTTCTTCAGGACATTAAAATGAGGGAAAAGGTTAAAATTCTGAAATACCAGACCAATCTTCAGCCTTATTGCCCGCAGCTTTTTCCTGTCGGCATAATCTGCTTTCCCATGGCTGTTGGTTCTGACCATTACCTCGTCTTCAACGGCTATCTGTCCCCTGTCAATCCTCTCCAAAAGATTGATACATCTGAGCAGCGTACTTTTGCCCGATCCTGAAGGACCTATTACAGCTACCACCTCTCCCTTGTTTACTTCCAGCGAGATTCCCGACAGCACCGCTTTTCCGCCAAAACTCTTATATATATTTGAAGCTTCTATCATTTTCATTGTTTGTTCAACCATCCTTTCGGTTTAAGGGGCTAATTGTTAAATTAACATGTTGTGCCGATTATTTTAGATTTACTTTACTTGTGTAATTCTTTATATCAACTGGTAACTTCCGCACTAACTTCATGAAATAGGACGTACCCAAAACAATTACGCAAATTGTATCGCCTCACTAACAAAGCAATTTTGTCGTCGCTCAAACTCGACATCCTGTCTCGATTTGAAGCTCAAAGCAGCGTCCTGCTGCCTTGCCGGCAAAACCGCTTTACCTTCGTCGACAATTTATCGTAATTGTTTTTAACCGTACATCCTATTTCATGAAGTTGTCCTCGCGTACCAGTTGATTCCAAATAAATCTATCTATAAAGCAAAACAAAATTTCAATTAGCACAATAGATTAAATTAAAATAAACCGCCGGCAAGACGTTAATTTATCTGTAGTAGCTTAATTTTTTCTCGGTAAATTTGAATACCTGCGCAACAACAAGGTTCATTATATAATAGAACACACCGGCAACAAACAAAGGCTGAATTGAGGCTATTCTGCTCATCTCATTATTCGCTGCTCTAAACATTTCAGCTACACCGATAGTCGTTACCAGGGCCGTATCCTTTACAAGAGTGATAACTTCATTGCTTATGGCAGGAAGTATTCTCTTGACAACCTGAGGCAATATTACTTTGAAAAACACCTGTGCTTTCGTGAAGCCTAAAACCTCTCCTGCTTCATATTGACCCTTTGGAATGGATTCTATTCCACCCCTGTATATTTCAGCAAAATAAGCGGCATAATTTAAGGAAAATGCTATAATAGCGGCAGTAAACCTGTCTATCTTTCCTCCAAAAACATAATAAGGGCCAAAATACACTGCAACCAGCTGAAGTATTAACGGAGTCCCTCTCATTATTGAAATGTAAATTCCTGTCAAACCATTTATAATAAAGTTTCTTGACCGTCTCCCAAAGGATACGATAAGACCTAACGGAAGTGCAAAAATCAGTGTGAGTAAAAACAATTGAATGGTTACAACCATCCCCTTGCCCAACAGCAATATAAGATCCACAGAAAATCTCCTCTCGTAAAACTCAATACATGTACATAATTATATAAAATAATTTTATCATAATCTACATAATATTTCTTTTCAGCTTGAAATCACTAAAATTAAGGCTGATACCTGTCGGTATCAGCCCTGAATTGATGTTTAAACAAAACTCGGACAACCGGATTTATTTTCCTATTGTTGAAATATCCTTACCAAACCATTTATTTGATATTTCGGCCATCTTTCCGTCTTTTACCATTTCCTTCAATGTATCGTTTACTTTTGTCATGAGCTGTACATCAGCTTTTCTGAAGCCTACACCATATTGCTCTGCTGAAAGTCCTTCATCAAGAACCTTGTATTTTTCACTCTTCATCTGAATATAATACCTTGCAACGATTTCATCCATTGCAACAGCATCCACATTGCCTGTTTTCAGATCCATTAAACAGAGGTTGTTATCCTTTAATTCCACCACTTCCTTAAGCGTTGACTTGAAGTCTGCCTTGCCGTTTAAAGCATCGGCAGCACTGGAAGCGGCTTGTAAGGCGACAGATTTGCCTTTCAAATCAGCCAGGGTTTTGTATTTGGAATCTGCTAAAACTAAGAGTATCTGCTGATTATTCATATATGGATCAGAGAAAAGTATGTTTTCCTTTCTCTCCTTGGTTATGGTAAATCCATTCCATATGCAATCTATATTACCCGTATTGAGTTCCTGCTCCTTTGTATCCCAGTTGATTGGCTGGAGTTTTAATTTAACACCCAGTCTGTTTGCAACCTCCTGAGCCAGGTCAGCATCGTAACCTACAATATTATTCTTCTCATCTCTGAAGCCCATGGGCGGGAAGCTTTCATCCAGGCCTAAGACAAATTCGCCTTTTTCCTTGACCTTGTCCCATGATAAATCAGGGGCTGCGGTTGATTCAGCGGCAGTACCTGCTGCGGATGTGCCGGCAGCGGCAGTTGATGACGAGGCAGCTGACGATGGAGCTGAGGTAGATTCCGATATTGCCCCATTATTTGCTCCGCATCCGGCAAATGTAAATGCAGCGGCAATTACACATACCAAAACTTTACTTAATGATCTCTTTTTCAAAATAATCCATCCCTTCACAATTGACCGGACCACACTAGTAGTCTGTCCTCAATAACATATTTTTTGATTTGCGCCATACTGTTGCATGGTCTATCTCTATAAGCTTCAGATAATTTACTAAGGTAAATTACTTACATATGGTATTTTACTTCATAACTTTAATAAAGTAAATCACTAATTTATTGAAAAAAATAACAGGTGACTTTTTATCGCCAACAAGGATATGTTTTGATAAAATAGCATAAATTTTATAGTAGTTAATTTCAATTACATTTATATTGGAAAGGTGGCCCTGAATTGGATAGTTTTCTGAATAGAAATATATATAAAATTTTGATTGCTTTTGTGTTGATAATTGCAATCCTTGCTACTTCTACTCTGGTAATTTATAACGACAGCAGCCAGGTTTTTTCTGTAGCGACAGATAAGGCCGGTGAAAAGAAATTCATTAAATGGGTGGAATTCAACGCCTGTTACGAAGCTATGGAAAAGGCTCTCACTCTGGATGTGAAATCCCATAACAAGGAGGTACAGCTCAACTGGGTAGAGTTGCTTGCGTATTTGGGAACCAAGTACGGAGGAAATTTTAAGAAATACAAGTCAAAAGATATGGATGAACTGGTTGCAAAACTTAATAAGGGACAGACAATTGAGCAATTGACCGAAAATATGAAATATTATAATTACTACCATGAAGCCTATGAGGCAATCCTTGGAAACTTTGTAGGGGAGTATGAAATTCAGGTCAAGGACCCTAACAACAGCAGTGATATAAAGTGGGAAAAAAAATACGGGTTAAAAGTATTTTCACCAATTGCCAGAGGTTATAGTTTCAGCCATTATGATGATTTCGGCAACGGCCGCAGCTTCGGCTATGCCAGAAAACACCTGGGTAATGACCTCATGGGTTCAATTGGAACTCCTATTATGTCTGTTGAATCAGGTATTGTGGAAGTTATGGGCTGGAATATGTACGGCGGCTGGAGAATCGGTATCAGAAGCTTTGACCAAAAGAGATATTATTATTACGCCCATTTGAGAAAGGATAGGCCCTTCCATTCGGACCTCTATGAGGGAAAAGTAGTCAAAGCAGGGGATGTCATCGGTTACCTGGGTATGACAGGTTACAGCACCAGAGAGAATGTAAATAATATAACTACCCCCCACCTCCATTTCGGAATGCAGATAATTTTTGACGAATCCCAGAAGGAATGTGTAAACGAGTTATGGATCAACGTTTATGAGATTGTAAATCTGCTTCAAAAAAACCGCTCTGCTGTTGTGAAGGATGAAGAAACACGTGACTATTACAGGGTTTATGACATCATGGAACAGAACAGCGGCTACGATTTTTAATAATTTAAGGTGCTATGAGGTGTTATTGATGAAGCTTTTCTCGAATAATAGACTAACCAGGTATATTTCACTTATTATTACGGCCTCTTTTACTCTGGCCATTTGTTCCATTATTGTTCTGTCTTCGGCAACAAACGCCTTTACCGACGTTGAAGGAGGCCAAATCACCGAGGATGGTATTGCGGTACCTATTATTATGTATCACAGCATAATGCAACGTTCAAATGAATTTGGAAAGTATGTCATTACACCCGATGAATTTGATAATGATTTGAGCTATTTAAAAAATCATAATTACAATGCAATAACCATGACAGACCTTATAAATTACGTTTACAAGGGGGAGGATATCCCTCTCAAACCGGTTATTATTACCTTTGATGACGGGAATCTGAATAATTATTTATACGGCCAGCCCGTATTAAAGAAATATAATATGAAGGCTGTAATTTCCATTATAGGCTCTTATACCGAAACCTTTTCCAAATTCCCATATCCTACCGGCGATCCTGCCTATGCTCATGCCTCCTGGGACCAGATAAAAGCCATGAATGATTCAGGTTATTTTGAAATACAAAACCATTCCTACAGCCTCCATTCCATAAATAAAAGAAACGGGACAAAACGGAAAAAAGGAGAATCCCTGGAGAGTTACAGGAATATGCTCACTGCAGATATTATGAAACTCCAAAACAAATTGACCGAAACCTGCGGTATTACACCAAATACATTCACTTATCCATATGGTGCAATAAGCAAAGAGTCAAAAGAAATCCTTAAGGAATTGGGCTTTAGAGCCTCTCTATCCTGTTTTGAGGGTGTCAACCTAATAAATAAGGACAAGGAAGATGTCTTGTTCGGTCTCAAGCGTAAAAACCGTCCCCATGGCGTATCCTCCGAAAGGTTTTTTAAAAAATTTTGTCCGTAAATTGATGTATCTGTTCCTAAAAGGTGTATAATTAATAAGTTGCAATACTACAGAATTTTGCAGCTGAATATATACCGAGAGGATAATAACATGAGCATATTTGAAGCACTTATGCTGCTTAGTTTCGGTGCGGCATGGCCCACACAGATTTTTAAATCCTATACCTCCAAAAGTACAAAAGGAAAAAGTGTTCTGTTTCTTTACATAGTTATTTTTGGTTATCTTGCGGGTATAGTCCATAAAATATTGTACAGCAGAGATATTGTAATGGTATTGTATATTATTAATTTGCTGATGGTTTGCGCCGATATAGTTTTATACTATCGCAACAGGGGTCTGGAGAAAAAAACGGAAACATATTGATATTGTTTTGCTTTACAGATAGATTTAATCAAAATCAAATGGTACGCGAGTACAACTTCATAAAATAAGATGCACGGTTAAAAACAATTGCGGTAAATTGTCGCCGAAGGTAAAGTGGTTTTACCGGCAAAGCAACAGGACGTTGCTTTGAGCTTCAAATCGAGACAGGATGTCGAGTTTGAGCGACGGCAAAACCGCTTTAGATGAGGCGATACAATTTACCGCAATTGTTTTGGGTGCAGCCTTATTTTATGAAGTAGTACGGAAGTTACCAGTTGATATAAAAAAATACACAGGTAAAGCAAAAGCAAGTCCTCTCTTTATATCCTCATATTCTCAAAAACAAATCTAAAAGCTTTAACCAAATCCGCCCCCGATTTATATACTATATTAGAAATAATTTAGCGTTCAATTCGTGGCAGGAGATGTTATACGTTGTCTTACATAGTAGAAATTATTAATGTCGTTATGAACTATCAGTCACCAAATGGCGAAATACCTGCCATCACCAATGTTAATCTTCAGATAGTAAAGGGTGAATTTATTTGTATTGTGGGACCAAGCGGATGCGGAAAATCCACCTTGTTATCCATAATTGCCGGGCTTTTGAAGCCCTCAGCCGGCAGTATCGCCATAAACGGAAAAGAAATATCAGGTACCTGTGAAAAAGTTGGCTACATGCTGCAGAAGGATTACCTCTTTGAATGGAGGACAATTCTTCAGAATGTTATGCTGGGCCTTGAAATACGGAAAACAAAAACAAATGATAATATGGAGTACGTTAATAATCTGTTGAAAACGTATGGTTTATACGAATTTAGAAATAAGTATCCTTCCCAGCTCTCTGGAGGCATGAGGCAGAGGGCGGCTCTAATAAGAACTCTGGCTCTAAAACCTGAAATCCTTCTCCTGGACGAAGCTTTTTCCGCTCTGGATTATCAAACAAGACTTGCAGTAGCGGATGATATTTATTCAATCATCAAAAAGGAAAACAAAACCGCCATTCTTGTGACCCACGACATTGCCGAAAGTATCAGTATGGCTGACCGCGTAATTGTTTTATCCAGCAGGCCGGCAACAATAAAGAGCATGCACGAAATCAAACTGACCTGTTCAAAAAGGACTCCTTTTTGCAGCAGAGAAGCTCCGGAATTCAGGCACTATTTCAACACCATATGGAAGGAGCTGGATGTACATGTCTAAACATATTGAAATTAATCCTTCTAAGGAAAGAATACAATACTTAAAAGCCCGCAAACAAAAAAAATTTTTTATCAGCCTTACACAAATAATGATTTTGATTGTTTTTATAGCCCAGTGGGAAATCTGCGCCCGTCTGAAGATAATAGATCCTTTTATAACAAGCCAGCCATCCAGGATTGTTAATACAATTATAAGATTGTACAATGAAGGACAACTTTTTCAGCACATAGGTGTTACCTGTTTTGAAACGATTGTAGGCTTTATTTCAGGAACCGTATTGGGAACTGTTATAGCTGTCATTCTGTGGTGGTCGGAGTTTCTGTCAAAGGTTCTGGAACCCTACCTGGTCATTTTGAACAGTCTGCCCAAAATAGCACTTGGCCCTATATTTATTGTCTGGTTTGGTGCAGGAACTACATCAATCATTGTAATAGCCCTGGCAATCTCTTTAATAGTATCCATCCTTGAAGTGCTGAACGGCTTCCTGGCAACCGATGAAGAACAGATAAAGCTTGTAAAAACTTTTGGTGCAGGGAGGCTTCAAATCTTTACAAAAGTTGTTTTACCGGCCAACCTGCCCGTCATAATCAACTCGCTTAAGATCAATGTGGGGCTTTCATGGGTAGGCGTTATTGTCGGTGAATTTCTGGTGTCAAAATCAGGTCTGGGTTACCTTATCGTTTACGGCGGGCAGGTTTTTCAGCTGGATCTGGTCATGGCCAGTGTAATAATACTCTGTATTGCAGCGGGAATAATGTATAAAGCCGTAGTTCTCCTTCAGCAGCTTTTTGTAAAGAGTCATATATAAATCCCGGTGGAGGCATGCCGCAAAGGCATGCAGATTGGAGGTCAGTTTGAAAAGGTTTTGTCTCATTACGGCAGTGCTTCTATGCGCAGCACTTGTACTGTGCTCATGCGGAGCAGACAAACAGAAGACAAAAATAGTATTAAGTGAAGTGACTCATTCAGTATTTTACGCACCTCAATACATCGCAATCAACAAAGGCTTTTTCAATGACGTTGGTCTCGATGTGGAATTACAGAACGGTCAGGGAGCTGACAAGGTCATGACCGCAATTTTGTCGGGCCAGTGCCATATCGGCCTGGCAGGCCCAGAAGCAAGCATATACGTCTATAACGAAGGCAAGGAAGATTACGCTGCGGTCTTTGCACAATTGACAAAAAGGGACGGTTCCTTCCTGGTAGGAAGAAATCCCGATGCCGGCTTTAAATGGAGCAATCTGAAGGGTAAGAATGTAATCGGCGGCCGTAAGGGCGGCGTACCCGAAATGACGGTGGAATATGTTCTCAACAAAAACGGGCTTGTCCCGGGAAAAGATGTTGAGGTTGATACCAGCATACAGTTTGCATTGATGGCGGGAGCCTTCACAGGCGGCAAGGGTGATTATGTAACACTTTTTGAGCCCACAGCCTCCATGCTTGAAAAAGAAGGAAGGGGTTATATTCTGGCTTCAGTTGGCCAGGAAAGCGGTGAAATCCCCTATACTGCATACTTTGCAAAAAAGAGCTACATAGAAAAAAACAGGGATACGGTTCAAAAATTCACCGAAGCTATATACAGGGGGCAGCAGTGGGTTGATTCCCATTCGCCCAAAGAGATAGCCGAAACAATAAAGCCCTCCTTCCCCGATACCGATCCGGCAATATTGGAGACAGTGGCAAAGAGATATAAGGATATTGATGCCTGGTCCAAAGACCCGGTTATGAAGGAATCCTCCTTTGAACTGCTGCAGACGGTTATGGATGAGGCAGGACAGTTGAAGCAAAAAGCACCTTATGACAAAGTTGTTGATAATACCTATGCGGAAAAGGCAATGAAGGACAGTAAAAAATAATATTAATCCTCCCCGTCAGGAATTGAAAATAATTACTGCCGGGGAGGATATTTTTATGTCATTATTGAATCTGCTCTCTTTGCAAAGCAGCTGCAATTATATTACTAATCAAAGCAATAACGCCAGTATCGCCGGTAAAAGAAATCCCCCGGATAATATAAACAGTATATTGGTTATTTTAGTATTGGAGCTTTTTGTGAATTTGTCCAGATAAAAATTGGCACGGGTATTTTGAGCACTATTTAAAGTTCTATCTAATATTGCACATATTAATAACAATAAAAATCCAATAATAAAATACACGTTGGTCAAATTTATTCCCAACAGGAAGCATATGAGAAATACTCCGGATGTAAATAAGTACCACAAGAGATACCACAAAAATAATTTTTTCAACTGCGATTTTCTACCTTTCCTATACTATTATAGTTAATGATAAGTTCACCGGTTAATAATATGTAATAAAATTCTATAATAGTTTTATATTAACATTCCTCATTACCTTTAGCAATATAACTATTGAACCTGAAAGCTATTCAGCCAATCCATAATGCAGTCGGTAGCCAGACGATGATTTCCGACCTGACAATGCTCCGCACCACCTTCGGCTGCCGTGAAAACCCTACCGGACAAGCTTTTCGCCTTTATCAGCCCCTGCATTAGGATGTCATAATGGGAGTTCGGTATATAGTGGTCGTGTTCTCCTGCAAGCAGTAATACATCACACCGGATGTTTTCCATAATTCCTTTTAATGTATGACGCATCAGATGGCAGTAAAAATCATAGGGATTATCTGTTCCAGTGATATATTGCCCATGGGATACCGCCCAATTGATAATCAATTCCTTTTTCATCAAAGAGCGAATTACAAGGTTAATAACAGGCTTTGCCCTTATTTTGAATAAAAAATTAAGAATTGATTTTTTCCTTTTAGCAATAGGGTTTGTCATACAATCGAAGCCATCGTAGAGAACGTCGTAAGCCGCTGCTTTTGTAATGCGCTTATCAAAAGCGGCGGCACGTAAAGCCAGATATCCGCCCCATGAAATGCCAATTACACCTATATCCCGAAGTTCAAAATAATCTATAACCGCGCCCACGGGCTTCTCCCACTCCGGCTCAAAGGCAAGTCCTTTTTTAAGAGTTTCACCTTGCCCCGGGCCTTCAAATAGATAAATATTATAGCCGTAATTTACCCATTCCCTGACTGCCAGGTAAAATTCCTCTATAAAGGAATCATATCCGCCAAATACAATCAGATTGCCTTTCGCGCTTTCGGATTTGAATATAAACGTTTTCATTGCAGCGCCCTTATATGGTACATATTCAATATCCACCGATTTATCAGTGCCGATAACCTTATGAAAATTTTTAATGCTTCTCCTATACATTTCTTGTTTTTCAGCACAATCACGCAGAAAGAATTCGGCCAATCGAAAGTAATATGCCGCATGTAATATGCGGTTTTCACTTTCAGCCTGCTCTCCAAGCACATACCACACCTTATACCATGTATCAAAATCTGTAATATTGGAAGCTGCATTTTTAACTTCCTCAAAATTACAGGCATAATCTCCATACGTCAAGATGCGGTTTATTTGAAAATCAAATTGTTTTATTTGATGCAGCGTTATATATGGCATAGCTTCACCCACTTATAAAATAATAAGTTATACTTAAACAATATCATTTCTCTTTACTTGCATATAAAGACAGCCATTTCCCAAAAGTTTGAATCCTTTTAGTCAGCCATTTAAAAAATAAAATAAATATGCTCAGGCTCACAAAGCAAGTAATAGCCAGTGTACCAGTTCCATACGGCAATTGCCTTGTACAGTCATATAGGATGAACAGGCATAACGGCATAAAAACAGCAGCAGTTGTAACGCCCGGTGTGTAGTGATGAAAACGGAAACTTAAAATATAATGAATAACAAAATGGACAATGAATACAAAGAATACGCCATACCAAACCAGATATTTTTGATAAAAAATAGAAAAAAGTGATACTGCCAACAGAAGCAAAAATTCAATTAAAACTGCAACAGCTCCTGAATCCGTCGACACCCAATGCGCAAACGGCTTTGATGCCGAAATCCCCAGCAATTTCTTATATTTTTTTTGCCAAACATCCACCATTATAATCTCCTCAAAATCATGGAGCATAAAAATGATAGGTAATGCAAGAGAAATAACTTCCATAGATAAATTTTTCATAAAACAACCTCTTTTTTTAATCGTCACACTTGCGCCTATTTCATTTTTAAGTATAATAAGATGATGTAACAGCGTCAATATATGTGGCTCAATCGCTACATATCGGTAAAATTGTGACGATGAAAGGAAGCTGAATATGGCTTGTAAAAATAAAGGAAATACTAAAGCGCAGCAATCCCAAAAATGGATGGAAGAATCTCTTTTTCAATTAATGCGTACAAAACCATATGAAGAAATATCCATTCAAAACATTACAGATGCCGCGCAATTATCCCGCCGTACTTTTTACCGGAATTATGAGAAAAAAGATGAAATTTTGCTCGATTATTTTAGGCGCATCTGTAAAGAATATGAGAAAAATTTACGTTCTGCCAAAGACCTGTCATTTCCCAACATAGCAAAGATATTTTTTTCCACCATGCAGGGACATTTGGACTTCCTTTTTTTAGTCAATAAACATCATATCATGGAACTTTTTATAAAAGAAATGGATGCATTTCTCCTTCCGCTCCATCTGGAGTTAAGAGGACTGTCTGTTGGCTTTGATATTGAATTGGCCCGCATTGCTTTGACTTTTAGTATTGGAGGCTTTGGAAGAATACTCACTTTATGGTTAAATGAAGGTGCAGAAAAAACTCCGGATGAGTTAGCCAAACTAATGGAAAAGGCAATACGGCTTCTCATTTAAACATTTTTACTCCTCGCCGCCAAAATAAAGGACCTCTTGCCAAAGAAACAGGCTACTCTCCGTACAGGTTTGCAGACAGGTACCTTTCACCTGTATCGGGCAAAATGACAACGATGGTTTTACCCTGATTGTCCGGCCTTCTGGCAAGCTCTGAAGCCGCATAAACTGCTGCTCCCGAGGAAATGCCCACCAGCAGGCCTTCAAGTTTTCCAAGCTTCCTGGAAGTTTCGAAAGCAGCTTCGTTGGTTACAGTTATTATCTAATCTATAATTTCAGGATTAAATACCGCAGGCACAAAACCGGCTCCTATCCCCTGAATTTTGTGAGGTCCTTTTTTCCCTCCCGATAAAACGGGTGAGGAAAACGGCTCCACTGCTATTACCTTTAATTCAGGTTTCTTTTTCTTTAAGGCTTCTCCCGTACCTGTGATTGTTCCGCCGGTTCCTACTCCTCCAACCAGAATATCCACCTCACCGCCCGTATCCTTCCAAATTTCCTCAGCAGTTGTTTTCCTGTGTATTTCAGGATTTGCAGGATTATCAAACTGCAATGGAATAAATGAGTTCGGTATTGACGCCGCCAATTCCTGTGCTTTTTTTATCGCTCCTGGCATTCCTTCCTGCCCGGAGGTTAGTACAAGCTCCGCACCCAGGGCTTTAAGAAGGTTTCTTCGCTCCACACTGAAGTTTTCAGGGAGTGTTATAATCAGTCTGTAACCTCTGGCTGCTGCTATAAATGCCAGTCCTATGCCGGTATTTCCGCTGGTTGGCTCTATTATCACCGTATCCTTATTTATCACACCCCGGTCCTCTGCATCCTTGATCATAGCAAAAGCTATCCTGTCCTTTACGCTTCCCAGCGGATTATAGTACTCCAGCTTTCCGATAACTCTGGCTCCAAGTGAATTGACCTGATTATATCTGGTTAATTCAAGCAATGGGGTGTTTCCTATCAATTCTGTCAAACTCTTATAAACCTGTGGCATACTTCCTCCTGATCCTGCTTATTATTAAATCGTTCAAATATAATACATATAAGTTTAGTATGTTATGTATTATACCCTTTTTAGGCAAAAAAGTCAAATGTGCATACAACTACACTGGAGCAGCAACATACCCTCCAAAAAAAGGGCTTAACAGTACACAAGCACTGTTAAGCCCTTTTTTTGGTTAGTTATCAATTGTTTATCATTTAAAAAGTAGGTACAACAGAACCTTGATATTTCTCTTCAATAAACTTCTGTACCTTGTCACTGTGCAGAGCTTCTATCAAAGCCTTGATGTCTTCTCTGTTCTCGTCACCCTTGCGCACGGCTATTATATTGGCAAAAGTCTTGGCCGCAACGGAATCCGCATTTTCCTTTGCCAGAGCGTCCTTTGCCACATTGAAGCCGGCTTCTATGGCATAGTTTCCGTTGATAACCGCCAGATCAACATCCGGCAATGCTCTTGAAATCTGAGCAGCTTCAAGTTCCTTTATCTGGATGTTCTTAGGGTTTTCTGTTATATCCTTTACAGTGGCATTCAGGCCCGCATCCGGTTTAACCTTGATTAAGCCTGTTGATTCCAGCAGCAGAAGTGCTCTTGCTTCATTTGTGGTATCATTGGGCACCGCAATTGTTGCTCCGTCTGGTATGGCATCAAGTGATTTAATTTTCCCCGGATACAAACCGAAGGGTTCGTAGTGGATATTTCCTGCAGTTACCAATTCTGTCTTGTTCTTTGAGTTGAAGTCCTCAAGATATGGCAGGTGCTGGAAGTAGTTTGCATCGAGACTCTTATCCTGTAGAGCCAGATTTGGCTGAACATAGTCCGTAAATTCCTTGATTTCAAGCTCTATTCCCTTTTCCTTCAGTACATCCACCACCTGCTTAAGTATTTCTGCATGCGGAGCAACTGATGCTCCCACAACCAGTTTTTTGGTTTGTGAACCGCAGCCTGATAAAACTCCGGCTGCTACAAAACTTAATGCTAAAACCAAAGCCAATAATTTTCTCTTCATTTTTATGTCCCCCTTGTTTTTTTATGTTTTATTTTTTATATATGCCAATGGAAATTTGGTTCAAATTATTTGTATATTACTTCCGCTTGTCGCGCTTTCTGGCGATAAACATTCCTACTTCCTGCGCCACCTGTACAACAACTACAAGCAGTGCAACAGTTACTATCATAATATCCTTCTGGTATCTGTAGTAACCGAACCTGATGGATATGTCCCCCAGACCGCCTCCCCCGACTATACCTGCCATGGCACTGTAACCCAGTATAGTGGTAGTTGCTATAGCTGCCCCTACTATCAAGGAAGGCACTGCTTCAGGTATCATTACCTTGTATATGATCTGAAAAGGGCTGCAGCCCATTGAAACGGCCGCTTCTATAACACCATTGTCAACTTCCTTTATGGACGACTCAACCAATCTGGCTATAAACGGTGCTGCCGCTATTACAAGCGGAACCACGGTGGCGGTTGAACCGATAGTCGTCCCGATGATGAAGCGTGTAAAAGGTATAACAGCTATAAGTAAAATAAGAAAAGGCACCGAACGTAAAATATTTACTATAAAATTCAGGACCTTATTCAGTTTGGGCAGCGGCAATATTCCGTTTTTCTCACTTGTCACCAGCAATACACCCAGAGGAAGACCAAGCACGTAAGCAAGTAGAGTTGAAAACAGAGTCATATACAGGGTTTCCAGAAGACCCATTAAAATCATTGTGATCGTTGAACTATCCCACATAATCGTTTACCTCCTCGACTGATAAATTCTGAGATTTCAGGTAACGAATTATCCGGTCTGATACTTCGTCCTCCTGGGGCAATTGCAGCACCAGCTGTCCAAATGCCTTCCCATCAATATCTTTCATATCGGCAAACAATATATTCACCTGGGCCTTGCATTCAAGAATCATTCTTGATACAACCGGATCAAAGGAGGAACTGCCTTCAAATACAATTCTGCAGCAGCGTTTACCAATAAACTGGCCCATTCTCCTGCCATCCGGAAATACAAGTCTTTGAGCAGCAGCAGTCTTGGGATGTGAAAATACTTCCGAAACCGCTCCTGTTTCAGCAATGCCACTTTCATCAATAATGGCCACATGTGTACAGATCTGTTCTATGACACTCATCTCGTGAGTTATTATTACTATTGTGATTCCCAACCTTTTATTTATATCCCGTAAAAGCTCAAGAATCGACTTTGTAGTTGACGGATCCAGTGCCGAAGTGGCTTCATCACACAGCAACACCTTGGGATTTGTAGCTAATGCCCTGGCTATTGCTATTCTCTGCTTCTGTCCTCCGGAGAGCTGGGAGGGATAAGCGGCCGCCTTATCGGATAGTCCGACTATTTCCAAGAGCTCTTTTGCCCTGTTCCTTGCTTCACTCTTTTTCATCCCGGACACTTCCAGGGGAAAAGTTATGTTTTCCTCGGCTGTTCTCTGCATAAGCAGATTGAACTGCTGAAAAATCATTCCCATAGAGCGCCTGACTTCTCTTAACTCTCTTTCATTTAATCGGGACAGATCTTTTCCGTCTACCAATATAGTTCCGCTTGTGGGCCTTTCAATATAGTTTATACAGCGAACCAGAGTACTTTTACCGGCCCCGCTCATTCCAATAATTCCGAAGACCGCACCTTCCCCGATGGAAAGGTCGATATTCTCCAAAGCTTTTACTTCTCTTTCCTTTGTGGAGAATATCTTTGTCAGTGATTTGATTTCTATAATATTATTTTTTGTATGCATACAACCTCCAGTACTCATAAGCACACCAAAACCACTATATAAAACAATGGCACAATTTATATAGATAACGAATGTTTTGATATACCCGGATAAGCAAACATATTGTAAATTATCATAAACTCAAAGTATTCATATAATTCATATATGTTTTCTGTCGGTTTCCTATAGTATAGATTACCAACAAAAATTTGTCAATATATTTTTTATAAATCATATATGAATACTATGACATGTATAATTTCCTCAAATAAAAGTATATTTGGGATATGTCAGTTTGTCAACGTAAACAGCTATTTACCAGCATATGGCTAAATTTATCAAAAACTCATTATTAAATGAAATTTCAATAGAAGTTTTTGATAGTTTAAAACCATAGTTTAAAATCTGTTGACACATATAATTATATATGTTTTAATAAAACATATATAATTACTATGACATAATATCTTATAATTATGAACATACTTAATAATAAATATCACCTGGTAGTCTGTAGCATCTAATACGTATATTGTCCGGCAAGGGAAATTTAGCCGCCGGATATATGTGAATCTAGATGTTACACTGCTACAATATGGCATTAATTGACCCATGCCGGAAATGGAGAATATATGAGGATTTCATCAAAGGGCAGGTACGGTCTTGCTGCAATGATAAGCGTTGCCCAGCTGGGAAGTACCGGTGAGTTCGTTACGGTTATAAGCATTGCGGAAAAACTTGGTATATCAAAAATATATCTTGAACAGGTTTTTTCCCTGCTGAAAAGATCAAAGCTTGTTACATCTATTAAAGGTTCGCAGGGTGGCTATCAGCTTTCAAAACCCTCGGAAAAGATTACGGTTCTCGATATTCTGCAGGCTGTTGAAATAAGTCTGTTTGAAAAAACCGATCGTTCAGTTTCGGATGAAGCAATTGAAATCGAAAGTTCGTTAAAAAATCTCATATGGGATAACCTGGACAATGCTGTAGTCACCGCACTGGTGAAAGTCACCCTGAGCGATCTCGTTGCCGAAGCCGACAAGGCCAAAAACGGAGAAGACTTTATGTTTTACATCTAGTGGTCTGTAACACCTAAAGTCAGACGGCAACTCAGGCCTGGAGGAATTTAACCCCCGGAAGTGTATGAATTCAGAGGTTACAAACCGCTGGCAGGCATAACAATATGCCTGCTTTTGTTATACCCTCTATTGACAATGTATAACACGCCTCACGCCGGCTATTTTAATCTTCCAGTGCCTGTTCCAGATCCGCTATAAGATCCTTTACATTTTCGATCCCTACTGAAAGTCTTAACAATCTGTCATTTACACCAAGCCTGTTCCGGATCTCTTCCGGCACTGCGGCATGAGTCTGCAGCATTGGATAGGTTATGAGACTTTCCACACCTCCCAGACTTTCTGCAAACATAATTACTTTTATCCTGCCGAGCACTTTTTCCACCAATTGGGCAGAGGCCACCTCGAAGGAAATCATGGCACCAAACCCCGAAGCCTGCTTTAAGGATATCTCATAACCCTCGTGTTCCGGCAGGCCCACAAAATATACCTTTTTTACATTTTTATTTTCTTTCAGCCATTTTGCAAGCTCCAGAGCACTTTGCTGCTGCCTGTCAAGTCTTATACCCAGGGTTTTTATACCCCTCAGCAGCAGCCAGCTGTCAAAGGGAGCCAGTACCGCACCCTCGGATTTCTGAATAAGCTTTAGCTTTTCCGACAAAACATCGTCCTTCAAAATCACAAAACCTGCCAGAGTATCATTATGGCCTCCCAGGTACTTTGTTCCGCTGTGAATAACCACATCTGCCCCCAGCTCCAAAGGCCTTTGACAATACGGAGTAAGGAAAGTATTATCCACGATAAACAAAGAATTCCTGGACTTTGTCAATTGAGCGATCAAACCTATATCCGCCACTTTCATTATGGGGTTTGTAGGCGTCTCTATAAAAACAGCCGCGGTATTGGCCTTGTATTCCTTTTCTATGGCCTCTATCCTGCTGGTATCCACATAACTGAACTCCAGCCCGTAGTTTTTGTAAACCTCTTCAAATATTCTGTAGGTACCGCCGTAGAGATCGTCGGAAACAATTATATGCTGTCCGGGAGAAAACATTTTAAGTACCGAAGATATGGCAGCCATACCACTGGAAAAAGCAAAACCATATTTTCCGTTTTCCAGTATGGCCATTGTATTTTCCAGCTCCTCACGGGTCGGGTTCTGAAGTCTGGAATAATCATAGCCGGTAGTCTGGCTCAATCCGGGATGCCTGAAAGTGGCACTCTGATATATGGGAAAGCTTATGGCACCGGTATGCTGGTCGTAACCCTTACAGCCATGCACTACTTTGGTATCTATTTGCGTTGTGTTTCGACAGTCATTCGTTTCCATACATACCTCCGGATTATTTTTTTTCTTCCTGGCTCAGCCCTTCATTCATGCTTCCGGTTCTATATCCTTTTAAATCCAGGGCTGTATACATAAAGCCTATTTTTTTGAATTCAGTATATATTTTCTCTCTTGCGGCAGGTTCAATTATTTTTTCAAAGCTTTCCTGAGTTACTTCAATTCTGGCAATATCCTTGTGAAATCTTACCCTTACCTGTTTAAAACCCAAATCCAGCAAAAATTGCTCGGCACGGTCAATCATTTGAAGTCTTTCCTTTGTAATTTTTTCTCCATAGGGAAATCTTGAAGACAGACATGCAAACGCCTGCTTATCCCAAGTCTTAAGCCCCATTTCCTTTGAAAGAATACGTATTTCTTCCTTGGTCAGCTGGGCTTCCCTCAGCGGGCTGATAACTCCATGTTCACGGACAGCCTGCATGCCGGGTCTGAAATCTCCAAGGTCGTCAACATTTGAGCCCTCAAAAATATATTCCGCACCTTCTTCATCGGCAACTGCCTTTATTTTTTCATAGAGCTCGTTTTTACAAAGATAGCACCTGTTGACCGGATTATCGGAGAACCCTTCCACATCAAGTTCTTCCGATATAATAACTCTATGGCGGATTGAATTTTGTTTGGCGAATTCCATGGCTTCACGCAATTCTCTTTCAGGGTAGGTCGATGAATGGGCAGTAACTGCTACAACCTTGTCTCCAAGAACTTCTGCCGAAACCTTAAGCAGAAAGGTTGAGTCAACACCGCCTGAAAATGCTACTGCAGCACTGTTTTGCTTCTTTATTATATTCTTTAGATTTTCAAGTTTATCATATACGCTCATTAATTTTTCTCCTTTAATTCATATATATACTTACCATAGCGCCAATAAATTCCTAGTATTCCTATGTAAATTATTAAGATGATACTATAAATTTATTGCCATTGTCAATTGCAAAAGCAACCAAAAATATAATAAATACGTTGTTCCAGTTAGTTAGACCCTGCTTTTTCCAAGTAATCGAAGCATTTATGAGATGAATCACATGTGATGCAAGTGCTCCCGTACAAACATCAATAAATGGTGCTCACAAAGTACATGACTGAAATTTGTACAGCTCCTTCAATTTACTGTAAACAGAAAAACCAGGGATCAAAACAAACTCGAACAAAGTGTTAACTTATACCCACACTATTTCTTCCATTTGGCCAGCGCATCCGCAAGCGCAGAATTAATAGGTTCTCCGGCATCCTGCTGCATCATGAATCTGGCAACTTCTCTTTTATCCACCTGTTCCCCCTTGCGCTTTTTAAAGGAATCAAGCTTTTCCCTGTACCCGCATGCACAGTAAAAAGACTTGTTGTCTCCCTCTCCGCGGATTTCCATTTTCTTGTGGCATTCGGGACATCTGGCATTGGACACCACTGTTACGGTTTTCCTGTAACCGCATTCCCTGTCAGGACAAACAAGCATTTTCCCCTTTTTGCCGTTTACTTCAAGCAGATACTTCCCGCACTCCGCACATTTTTCCCTGGTGACATTGTCATGCCTGAACTGCTCCGAGTTTGCTATTACCGCACCTACAAGCTTTGATGCATAGCCCTTCATTTCACCTACAAATGAGGCTGAGCTCACCCTGCCTTTGCTTATCAGTGCAAGCTGCTGCTCCCACTTTGCAGTGAGCTCAGGTGATTTGAGATCCTCCGGAACAAGGCCCACAAGCTGAATTCCTTTTGAAGTGGGATGGATTTCCTTTCCCCTGCGCTCTATATAGAAGGTATTGAACAATTTCTCAATTATATCCGCCCTTGTTGCCGGAGTTCCCAGGCCGCTGGTGCTTTCCAGGGTTTCCTTCAGGGCCTTGTTGTCCACAAACTTTCCCGGGTGCTCCATGGCAGATAGCAGTGTCGCTTCGTTATACCTTGCAGGAGGCTTGGTCTTTCCGTTTATTGCTTTAGGAGAGAGCACCTTTGCTTTTTGCCCCTTTTGAATTTCAGGCAGTGACTGGTCGTCGTCCTCTTCCTCACTGTCCTCCTCCAGCTTTCCAAAGCCCTCGTAAACTGTTTTCCAGCCCCAGGACTTAACTATTTTACCCCTGGCGGTAAAGTTTTCTCCTGCCAGGTCAAGCCTTACGGTGGTCTGCTCATACTCGAAGGGGCTGCTCAGAACTGCTATGAAGCGCTTTACAATCAAATCGTAAATGTTTCTTTCCTCGGTGCTGAGAGCAGACAGGTTTACATACTGCTCAGTGGGTATGATGGCGTGATGATCCGAAACCTTGCTGTTATCAACAAAGCGCTTTGTCACACTGAGTTTGTTCCTCAGAATACCCTGCACAGGTTTGGCATACGGCCCCACCGCAATACTTTTCAAGCGTTCTGCAAGTGTCGGCACTATATCCTCGGTGATATACCGGGAATCTGTTCTGGGGTATGTAACCAGCTTGTGGCTTTCATACAGTTTCTGCATTATATTCAAGGTCTGCTTTGCCGAATAGGAATACTTCCGGTTAGCGTCCCTCTGCAATTCCGTGAGGTCATAGGCTAAAGGAGGCAGTTCCTTTTTCATATCCTTCCTTACTTCAACAATCTCACCAGTCTGTCCTGTTATTTTCCTGACAATACTGTCTGCCTGTTCTTTGCTGAAGGTACGGGTCTGGTTTGTAGCCCTGTCCTGCCACTGAACCGTAAAACCGTTAAATTGTGCAGTAATAGTCCAGTAATCCCTGGGGACAAATTTTCTGATTTCCTCCTCGCGGGCCACAATCATGGCAAGTGTGGGAGTCTGTACCCTTCCGGCAGACAGCTGTGCATTGTATTTGCAGGTAAGCGCCCTGGTTACATTCAGCCCTACCAGCCAGTCGGCCTCTGATCTGCTCTGCGCCGAGTAGAAAAGATTGTCGTATTCCCGTGCCGGTTTCAGATTTGCAAAACCTTCCCTGATGGCCTTATCAGTCTGGGAGGAGATCCATAAGCGTCTGACAGGCTTCTTGAAGCCTGCTTTAAGAATTATCCATCTGGCAACAAGTTCTCCCTCTCTCCCCGAGTCTGTGGCAATTACCAGTTCATCAACATCATCTCTGTGCATAAGTGTCTTTACGGCACCATACTGTTTTGCGGTCTGCTTTATAACAACCAGCTCCATTTTATTGGGGAGCATGGGCAGATCCTCCAGGTTCCAGGTCTTATACTTATTTCCGTACGCCTCCGGATCAGCCAGAGTCACAAGGTGTCCCAGCGCCCAGGTCACAATATATTTTGAGCCCATAATACAGCCGTTTCCATTTTGATTGCAGCCTAAAACCTTTGCCAGATCCCTGGCAACCGAAGGTTTCTCGGCAAGTACCAAAGTTTTTCCCATCTATGTTGAACCTCTCAATCTGAATAAAATTCAATAAAGCTTTTAATGCTCTTTATTATTTTAACACATATACCTTATTTATTCATGCAAACATGACAAAAGCGCGGAAACAGCCCCTAATTCTGCTGTTCCGCGCCCTTGCATCAATTATATCAGGTGATTACCTAATTAAAAGTTTTAAAAACCATGGCCGCTTTATTTGAACTGCATCAAAATTACACAGCTCATGACAGCAAAAGCACCTTATACAGCGGTCCAGCTGAACTACAGGTTTCCCGTCCTTCATGCCGATTGCCTTTGGAGGGCAGCTTTTTGCACACATTCCGCAGCCTTTGCACTTATCCCTGTTGAATCTTGGAGTCGGCTTAATGAACCTGTTGATACGTTTCAGCAATGGTTTAGGTATCAGTATGCTGTAGAAGTTAAAAGCAACCTTGACGGTAGGCTTTTTGAAGTCCTCAACCTTTACGTCATTGATGTCTTCTCCCGCAATTTCTATATCATTGATGTTCCCGCAGTACAGCCCTCTTTCCACGGATTTACGGATAGTGGGGACCTGTGCTGCCCCCAAACCTATTATTTCTGCTGCTACAGCGTCCAGAGCATACGGATCGGAACCTGAGATGACAAGTCCCACCTTTTTGGGATTTCCATTTGTCGGGCCGTAACCTTCCATACCTATTACGGCATCCATTATTGTCAGTGCCGGCTTTGAAAAGGAACAGATATCGATCAGCAGGTCGGCAAAATCTCCCGTATCATCAAATCTCAGATGGTACTCGGCCTTGTAGCTGCCGGGGATTATGCCGAACATATTTTTCACGGCACCGCTGTATACTGTCATCATATGGGTTTTTATCTTGGGAAGGTTAATTACCTTATCTGCCTCCAGAACAGGTTTGATGGTCTTTATGCTTTTCATTATCTTTCCCTCGGGATACGGTACGTCAACAACCTCGGTATTATAATTCAATTCGGCACCGCTTTTTTCTGCCGCCTCTTTCATACCGCAGGCAGCATAAACCTCTTCCAGGGTTCCCCTGTTATAAAAATGATATCCTCCCGGACTGTCCCCTATGATGGGCTTTCCGCCTGCCTCAAGTACCAGTTCGGCGGCTGCCTGTACAATGGAAGGATGAGTGGTGGTCACCTTTTCAGGTTTTCTCTTCATCAGCAGATTCGCCTTTAGCAGTACTATGTCTCCGGGACTGACAAAGGCTGAAATACCACCTATTTGATCCAGTGAACTCCTGACTGCATTTTTCACAGTATCGTACTCATAGCCTGAGCATCTGGTAATTGAAACTATACTCATTGTAATTTCCCCCCCGCCTAGCTTATTGCGTTTGCCAGTAAGCCCGCACAAATGCTGAATATTATATTAAATACTATATATAATATGAAATTTCCTGCCCCAAGAATGATTTTTACCGCTGTCAGATTTGTAATTTTTGTTGCAGCACCTGCGAGCATGAAAGCTACAGCTGATCCGGCTGTCATTCCATCCTCCAGCCAGAGCTTCAAAAGGGGAATGGTTCCTCCTCCGCAGACATATACCGGTACTCCCAGGGACGCTGCAAACAGCACACCCAGGCCCTTGTTCTGTCCAAAAGCCGCAACAATATAACCTTTAGGGAAATACCTGTTGAACAGTGCAGTGGCCAGGATTCCTGCCAGTAAATACGGAGCTGTGATAGTAATTGATTTATGTATATCCTTAAAAAAAGTTTTCTTTTTTTTGCCGGTATTCCCGGCAGCCTCAGGCAGCTTGAACAAATTTTTTCCCTTTAAAAAAATTTTGACTGAAATACCTGCAATAACCCCTGCTGCAACGGCCGAAAACAATCTGAACAATGCAATGGGCATTCCCAGGGAAAAACTCATTATCATGAGATTGGGGTTCAACAATATTGAACTGATCATAAATGAAGCAAGTATATATTGCGGAAGCCCCTTTCTCCCCAGCGATACAATCAACGGAACCGTTCCGTACATGCATATGGGTGAAGCAACACCGAGGATTGCAGCCAGAATGACACCTGTAATACTGAAGCCATTCTTTTTAAAGCTGCCGACAAAAGACTCTATTTTATCCAGGGCATATACCGACAAAATTGATCCCGCCAGAACCCCCAGTATCCAGTACGGAAATATCTGCTGAAATTGTTTTACTATAAGACCGAATATTCTGCCTGCTTCATATATAACATTTATCATCATATTCCAGCACCACATCAATAGGCAGGCTTGAATTTCATGCTGATAGCCGCCAGATCGGCACCGTTAACCTTGATTTTATCCAGGTCGGCTATCCCGAGTTTCTCTTCGGCAGCACTCCTCACATGGCTTATCTGGTCGGGCTTGAAACCCATAAAGCTGAGTGCCGCCGCATCTACAGCCACAATATCCTTTCCGGCAAAAACAACATTTGATTTCACAGGTGTATTTGCATAGGGACCGAAGTCTTCCCCGCCGATAATTCCATCAATAATGGTAAACTCAGGTTTTCTGATCTTGTTCAGATCAATGATCACCTGTTCTATTCCCAGAGCATGAAGTCCGTCTTTGCTGGAGCTGCCTCCGTATATCCGGTATGACGGAACGCCGATACAGTTTTTCAGCCCCAGTGAAACTCCTGTTATAAAATGTGTTTTCAGCTTGGCTACGTTAATTACCACATCTGCATCCATATAAAGTTTTGGTACATAGATAGCTTTGCCAACAAGGCTTTTTTCAGGTGTCAGTTCATAGCAGTCCTTTTCCACGCAATCGTTGAAGTTGTATAATACTGCACCCTTAAGGGCAACGTATCCGTTTCCCTTGTTCTCAAAAGCATTTGATGCGAAATTTCCTTCTGCAACAACGATTTTTGACGCTCCGCACTCAGCCGCAATATTTATTACCTCCTGAACCACTCTGTAATCAGTTATCATTGGAGATCCGGCCTGTTCAGCCTGAACGCACAGGTTTGGCTTTATGAGCACAACATCGCCTTTCCTGATTATATTCTCCAGACCTCCCGCATTTTTTACCGCCTCCGAAGTTGCCAGGGCGAAATCCTCTCCTCTGCCCACTCCCACAACCGGATTAGGGTCAAGCTTCTCCGTTTCCCTGGACATTACCAGCTTTATATGCTTTTGTTTTTCTTCTTCGCTTTTATTGATTATGCTGCCTGCATCGGTAATTATCCTCGCACTGACTTCGATCTCGTCGGAAGCCTTGACCGGATTATCCGGAGAACCTGCAGTACCTGTCCCGCTACCGTCAGCCGCCGCACTGCCGCTTGAATTACCGGCAGTTGTACCAGCCGTTGACTGTATGGCTGTTCCCGAAGCGGCAGTCCCGGTGCTCCTCCTGTTCAGCAAGTACCCTCCGAAAGCGGCAACACAAAGCAGAAGGATGATTCCATATATAATTATATTTTTAATATTTTTCATATTTCTCCCTCCAAACAAGTTGTATTCTAAAAGAAGATTGTAATTCCCAGTAATAATGTCCATACAAGATAATAACCTATAAATAAAACCATACCTTTGGGTTTAAATACCATAAACACAGCCGAAAGATTGGTTATGTTCATTACGGCAAAGATAATACAAAGAGCCAGTAAAAAGGGCGGACTTACAACATTAAACCTGGCCATAGCCCGTGGTATAAATGCCGTATATGAGTTATTGGCCACTTGGCTCGTTAAAGTGTACATAATATAATCATTGAATATTATATTTATAATGACCCCTGAAATCATATAAATGCCCATCCGGCTGATATTATTGTGAACCGTTTTCAGTATAAGATTTATTCCTGAAGAGCTTCCGGGTATCTCGGCAATTTTCCTATCCCAGAGCATCTTCCTTGAACTTTTGCACAGCTTAAAAATTATCCCTGCTGCAATGCCTGTCAGCAAAGCAAACAATACTCTGACATATCCCGTTCTGAATACAAAGGTGGCATCGTTAAAGGGTATTGTCATATTAAAAATAAAGTTGGAGAATAAAACCGGCAAAATTTGGTTAGCCTTCATTCCAAGCTGCAGGAACATAAAAAATACCGGCAGGATTCCGTAAGTATTGACCGGCATTAACATCCCCAAAACAGCCGCTGCAGGTATAATAAAAAAATCGGCCTGGGGTGCCCCGGAAACTTTCAGTCTGCCTCTTAAAACATAATAAAGTATTATAGATATAATAGAGCCTGCAATAATATGTATCAGAGTTTCAAACAGGTCAAACCCTGTTTTCATGATGAAATCGAGCAATATCTCACCTCCAATCGTGCATCAGAGAAATTATACAATTTTGCCGTGAAAGCCAATTAACAATTCTTGCTACTTTTTAAATAAATGTAATATAATGTTTTCAATAAACGTAGGCAGGTGAGCTATTTGGAACATAATTCCTTGCAGAATATAATTGAAAGGGCTATTGATTTTATAGAATGTAACATAAAGACAACCATAACACTGGATGAAATATCCTTGAACGTAAACCTGTCGAAATTTTATCTGAACAGGCTGTTTCATGAAATATCCGGGACTACACTGATGCACTATGTAAAAAACAGAAAACTTTCCAGCAGTATTTATGAACTCTTAAATACCAATTTAAAGATTTCCGACATTGCTGCCGAATATGGTTTCAATTATGAGCAATCGTATATACGGGCATTTGAGAATAAATTTTCTATCAGCCCCGACAGATTCAGAAAACAAAGACCCATATTAAATATTACCGATAAAATAAATCTAAGTTATATAAGAGCCATCGGTGAAAATGCCGTTATTTTTGCCCCCAGTATAGTTATCAGGGCTGAGTTTTTAATAGCAGGAATAAAATATAGAATAAATGAGGAATATGACCGTCAGTTTTTTGAGGCAAATCTGAAAGGAAATGATTTTTATTATAAAAGAAGACATGAAATAGAAAATGTAATATATCCTGATACCTATATCGGCTTTGTAGACTATAAGACCGGAGAAGAAGGCTTTACATATTATTTGCCTTCGGTTCAGGTGTCAGCCAAAGGCCATATACCGGAAGATATGACTTTCCACAAGGTACCGACCGGCAAATATGCTGTTTTTAAATATATAGGCCTGCACCACGCAAGACAAATAAATATAGGTAACCTCTATGATACCTTCCAATATATTTACGACGACTGGCTGCCAAAGTCGGGATATTCTCAAAGTGCCGCCTATCACTTTGAGAAGTGTGATGAGAGTATATCCCGTGAGGACTATTGTGAACTTGAACTCTTTATTCCAATATAAAGAAAACAGCCGGTTAACCAATCTGCCCGCATGGTTCCGAGAAAATTTTTCTCACCGGGCAACAAAATACGTTTCAGATGTTACAGACCGCTAATTTTTTCTGAACAGGTAGACAAACCAGTATGCCATTCCGGTAAATACCACTCCGCCCACCAGATTTCCCAAAGTGACGGGAATCAGGTTGTGGGTGAAAAAGCTGCCCCAGGTCAGATGGCTTATCTTTTCGGAGGTTGCTCCAAGGGAAATGGCATTTCTAACCCATTCCGGGTTGGATTTTGCAAGTATTCCTGCCGGAATATAGTACATGTTTGCCACGCAGTGCTCAAAGCCTGAGGTTATAAACAGCCATATGGGGAAGAATATGGCCAGAAGCCTTCCTGCCATATCCTTTGAACCATAGGCCATCCACACTGCCAGAGAGACCAGCCAGTTACACAATATACCCATAATAAAGGCTTTTGAAAAACCCAAAGAAACTTTATAGGCTGCCGTTTTAATAGTGAAGCCGCCCAGAAGGCCGCTTGTGAAGTCAAGCTGCCCGGACATGAAAACAAGCCAGGCTATCAATACCGCTCCGATAAAATTACCTGCATACACTGTTATCCAGTTCCGCAGCATTCCCCAAAGAGTTATTCTCTTCTGGGCCAGAGCGGCTACCATCAGGGTATTGCCTGTAAAAAGTTCACTTCCCGCAACAATTACCATCATCAGACCTGTTGTAAAAATAGCACCTGCCAGAGTCTTTCCGACACCGGCCCAGGGAATATTGTAAATTGCAGCATTCGAACCTTCCGATGCGAAGGCAATGAAGGCTCCTGCAAGGATACCAAGTACCAGCAGCCTTGAGACCTTGGTATTGGCTTTTTTATATCCGTTTTCAACCGTCTGTTCGGCTATTTGATCGGGTGCCAGTAAATTTAAATTTTTGTATGTATCATTATCCGGCATAATATAACCTCTGCATATAAGTATTTTAAGTCATCAGCTTAATTGTCGTATCTAAATTATTATACCAGATAATGCGAAATATTAAATAGCAGCCTTGATATTCAATAACCCGCTGCTTCCGTTCATGGTTGTGCAGCTTGAAATTTAGAAGCCAGACTGACAGCATCTTCTTTGGAAAGATCATCTCCGACAAGTGATGACAAGGTATAATAAATATTATTGTTTACCCAGTAAAGCAAAAAAGTATCTTCAATATCAGGTTTGACCGACATATTTTCCTCACCGCCTTTTTGAGGATAGTCGGCATATATGGTCTCGCACCAAAACCCTTTTACATCACCTATATTAATTTCTTCTGTCTTTTTACAGTCAGGCGGGGTGCTGAATTGTTCCGGAAATGCGTAGATATAAATGCTTTTATCTCCTTTTTTGTAGCTCCCCGAAACAAATCTGAACGGAGAATAACCGTCTAATTTTGAGAATGCCTCTTGATTGTTAATGGCCTTATTAAGCTGCTGCCTTATTCCGGGTATAGAGTCATAGGCAAGTTTCTTCCATAAGGATGCATGTAGAGCGCGGCATTCAAGGTCAAAACCGGCCAGCGTTTTAGGATACTGCACCTCATAACCGATTATTTTCCCTAATTCAGCATCACTTTTTGAAGTATTATATCCTTCAGATATTCTAAAATAGTTTTCATTGGAGGATTTTTCAACAACTTTTATATCATTTCCGGTTCCTTCAACAACAAAAATTGTTTTTATACTGTTTAAAGCATTCAGTGCAGAGGCCCGGACAGTGCTTGAGGAACTTATTAAAATTGTAATTGCACATATTATACTACACACCCCAATAGCCGCCCTTCCTAAGTTTGCATAACCTAATGCAGACATATAGGCCCTTTTCTTCTTACTGTTCAGAATCTTTTTAAATTTTATATAATTTTTTTTAATATCCTCGTGAGAAGTATTAACATTTTCCTTTAAAGTATTTCTTAATATAACATCTAATTCTTCCATAATTATGCCTCACTTTCCATCATATCCAGACTTTTACCCTCCTCCTCATAATAGGAGGAAAGCTCTTTTTTTAATATTTTTCGTGCCTTGAAGAGCCTTGACTTGACCGTTCCCTCAAAACAATCCAATACTTTTGAGATTTCCTTAACCGACATATCATTGTAGTAGTATAAAATCAGTACCGTTTTCAGCGGTAATTTCAGTGTTTGTATTTTCTGGCGTACAAGCAGTTTACCGGTTATTGAATCAAACGGATTATATGCATTACTCCTGCCCGGGTCGACGCAATCTGAATTGCCGGAAATGCTTTCAACCTTAGCATTTTTGAGCTTTTTAGCCATTCGCCAGCCTACTCTTACTACAATTCTGTAGAACCAGGTATTAAAGGTTTGAGGATTTTTTATACGGTTGATAGACCTATAGCAAATAATGAATGCCTCCTGTACGATGTCCTCAGCAATATTTTTCTGCCCTGAAATAATATAGGCTGTTCCATAAGCCTTATTGTAGTATTGTTTGTATAATTCCTCGAAGCATTCTAAATCACCCATCCGGCAGCGATTTATAATGTCATTTAACTGCAAGTAATCATCCCCTTAGTTGTTCCTTAATCATGTGTTAACACATAATATAAGAGACAAAAAGTCTTAATATGGTTCATTTTTTAACTTATATATTTTAACCCAAAAGTTAAATAGAGTGTTGCATAATGAAATCACTTTCATTTTACAACACTCCATTTAACTCTGCATATTCATTACCTCTTTATTTATCTGGTAATTATTTTCTTAACAACCGGTATCAGCTTGACACCAATAAGAGCCGCAAGATAGCTCTTTAAAATATCACCGGGTATCGTTATCAGGAATCCCCCGTACAATACTTTTGACAGCGGTGTTTCAGCTCCAAGATAGAGATTCTTGATCAAATACAGGTACGGCACTCCTACGGCATATACTGTCAGAACACCGAGAATATTTATCAAAAACAGTTTTGTTATGGAGACTTTTGTCAGGCGCTCGGAGAGCTTTCCGGTCACAAAGGCACAGGCAATCAAACCGGCCAGATATCCAAAAGTGGGGTTGAGAACATAACCGGGGCCTCCTCCCGCTGTAAAAACAGGCAGACCCATCAGCCCTACTGCAATATAAACTATCTGAGAGAACAATCCGACCCTGGCCCCGAGTAAAATGCCTGAAAGCAGGCAGAAAAACACCTGCAGTGTCAGAGGGACATATGGTAAAGGAATTTTTATAAACGCGCCTATAGCCGTCAAGGCGGCAAATAAACCGGCAAAAATAATATGTTTTGGCTTCATTGGTTAACCTCCAATATGTAATTTATATTGGTATTGTAAACCAGGCCAAGCCCAATTGTCAACCAAATATTTTTTTCAGGTTGACAATTGGGCTCTAATCATACTTTAACGCATTGTGGTTAGATTCATTTTCAATCAGGATACGGTTACTTTAAAGTGCTCCTTGTACAATTTCAAATCTCTTAAAGGATCCAATTCCCTGTCATTCCTCATATATTCCTCAAGCTCACGGCTCATATCCGCAGCAATTATCAAATCTTTTACAGCCAGGTCATACATATCCAGATTTACATAGAAACATGCCCTGTTATAATACAGAAAAGATGCCTCCGGTACGTACTTTATACCTTTTGATATTATCTCAACCGCCTTTTGATAGTCATTGTCTTCCAGGTATATCAGAGATAAGTTTAAATATGTGTAGGAATATTTAGGATTCCTTTCCAGTGACTGCCGGTAATATTCGACAGCCTTCCTGGGATATCCCAGCTTGTTCATAATCACTCCGGCGTTAAAAAGAGCTTTGAAATGCTCGGGTTCCAGCTCAAGACCCTTTCTTATGGCAGCCAGGGCCTTGTCGTACTGTCCGGTTTCTTCATAAACCGCCGCCAGATTGTTAAAGGCCCAAAAATGGGTAGGGTCAAGCTCGGCCGCCTTTTCGTAATATTGGGCGGCTTCCTGCTTCTGACCGTTTTCATCGAAGGCATTGGCCATAAAAAAATAAGCCTTTGAGTAGTAGGGATCAAGCTCTATAGCCTTTTGGTAAAGCTCGATGGCTTTGCTGTATTCTTTGTTATCATCATAAATAATGGCCAGTCCGTAATACGCCCTAGCCTCATCAGGATTAATATCAATTGCTTTTTTATAGGACTGTACCGCTTCCTCCTTCATTCCGAGTATATCCAGATTGATAGCTATATCCAATAAAATTTCAACGAAATCAAAATTCAAACCCTTTTTCAGGTAAATATCAATTGCCTTGTTGTATAAACTTAATGAGAGCCTCGGAAAAGTGTTTACCGATAGCCCCGCTGAAAAGTATAACAATTTAAATATAAAGAAATACAAATTCATCACTGTCCTGTGCATTAGTTAGTCTAGATTCTCCAGTATTATTCTATGTTCTACCAGTTCCATCCTTTTTATCCTTGCTCTTAAGGTTTTTCTTTCACTGTAAATATTTTCAAGTGTAATTCCGTTTTCATCCGGAATTACTTTATCCACCGAATCCAGAATCAATTCCTCTTTCCCTGCTTCATCCACAAGGTACACATTTGCTTCACACATAGTTGACCTCCCTTTCAACAACTTAATTACCACGTAAAATATCCTCCAGCAAATTTCCCACTATTACAACAGCATCATCTATGTAATGTGGAAGTGGTTCCTCTTTTATACCGGCAACGAATATATTGCATCTATTAAGCGGAATCAGCACTTTTGCCGCATTACTTTCCGATATTGCTCTCGCCATTGCAGGCGTCAGTTCTCCCAGCATGGAATTTGCACATACTATACCTATCGAGCCTATAATGACGTCAACCTTCGGTGCATTATATACTATTGCATTCTCTCCCGAAGCTCCCTCATTTGCTCCTGCCTTCAGCATCAGGGATGCTGCAAGGGCATTGGTACCCATAGCCAATATACCTATATCATTTCCAAAGGCAACTCGAAGCTTTTCCACGATAAGTTTACCGATTCCTCCGCCCTGCCCGTCTATAACCGCTATTCTCATCTTCTCTCCATTTCTTTTTCAGGTGAGCACTGATTGCCCAAATTCATTAAAATATAATAAAATCAAAATACTTTTGCCGACCGGCATACAGGACAATTCTGAAGTGCCAGAGGTATTTCAAGGCCGCATTCCTCCATCAGCCTTTCATCGCTCAATATTTCCAGGGTATTGCCGTCTGCCGCTATTTTACCCTTCATCAGAACAATCGTCCTTGAACACATATCCATAATCATATCAAGATCATGACTTGTAATTATTTTAGTATGAGTGAAGCCTTTTAAGATATTCATTATCTTTCTTCTTGCTCTGGGGTCCAAAGATGCAGTCGGCTCATCCATAATCAATATATCGGGCTTCATTGAAATAACTGCTGCAATGGCAGCCAGCCTCTTTTCTCCTCCCGAAAGCTTATAAGGAGGCCTGTCTTTTAAATGAGTAATTCCCACCTCTTCAAGAGCTTCCCTTACTCTTATATCGACCTCTTCTTCATCCAGCTTATAATTTCTTGGGCCAAAAGCGACGTCATCGTATACTGAAGTCATGAACAACTGGTCGTCAGGTTCCTGAAAAACCAAACCGACACTTCTTCTTATCTCTGACAGGGTTTTTTTATTGACCGGCAGGTCTCCCACTCTGACAGTCCCCTTCTGAGGAAACTGTATCCCTGTCAAAACAGATAAAAGTGTGGATTTTCCTGCTCCGTTCGCACCTACGATTCCAACAGACTCGCCGTGGCCGAGCAGAAAGGAAATATTGTCCAGAGCCTGATGCCCGTCGGCGTATGAGAAGCTTACTTCTTTAAGTTCAACTTTATGATGACTCATAATCTTCCTTTCACTGTTTGAAATTTATATCATCCTTAATTTTAAACAATCACAAATAACTTATCAATATAAATTGAAAACTTTATATATACTACCCCCGTTTCCAAAAATATTTAATGGAAACCTGCACTGCATTATGTTATACTAATCCTTGCAAAATCCCAGTAGTCTATAACACCTAAAAGTCATATATTTCCGACGGTTAAATTTCCGCAGAATTTCGTTGTCGTACTTGACAATACATACAGTATTGTCTTCGTCCTCCGCCTTATCCTGCAAAATTTTTCCTCGCAGGAAATACACGTTTTAGATGTTACAGACCACTAGCTGGATTCAGTCTAATTTTTACATAAAGCAGGAGTGATCGGTACTTATGAATACTACTTTTCCGGCCCCGGAAGTCAGCAATGCTGCGGCTTCTCCGGTTATCAGTCCAAGCCTTGAGAAAACGAGTATAAAAAAGTATAATTCTATTGATATACTGAGGCTTTTATGCGCGTTAATGGTGGTGGCTATCCATACTGAGCCATTGATGGAATATCATAATTTATCCGGTTATTTTGCTACTTATATTTTCCCCAGATTAGGTGTACCCTTCTTTTTTGCCGTATCGGGTTACTTTTATATAAACGGTCTTCTGCAGGGCAGGAAGGTATTTCTTAAATATATAAAGCGGCTTCTTGCAATTTATACCATTTGGAGTTTGATATATTATCTTGTGGATTTTATACAGGTAGTCAGAAATCATTATTCCATAAAGCAATTTGCAATAAACAGTATTAACAACTTCTTTTTTTCCGGTTCCCATTATCAGCTTTGGTTTTTTCCCACTCTGGTATTCTGTGTTATTGCGACAACACTCTTCCGCAGGCAACTCGTCATATTGAGCGTAATTTCCCTGCTGTTATATGGAGTTGGCTGCCTTACAGGCGCATATTACAAGCTTGGGGAGCAAATTCCTTTTATCAGCAGCCTGTATAATTCCGATCAGCTTGAAACGATCAGACGAAACCTGTTGATGGGTTTGCCTTTTTTCCTTTTGGGATACATATTAATCAAGCTATATCCAAAATTGGACAAAATAAAAAGCAAAGTATTAATACTTGCCTTTTGTTTAATATTTGCTTTATTCCTGGCGGAAATTTTTATCGGAAAAGCGCTCAACCTTCAGGCAAATATTATTATGACTGTTTTCCTTTACCCTCTGCTGGCGCTTGTACTGATTCTATGCCTGAGATATCCTTTGCCCCAATGGGAATTAACTGCCCGCTTCTGCAAGGTAAGTGCAAATTTCATGTATTATTCGCATCCGCTTTACATGTTTATAATGTCAAGAGCCTTCACCAGACTCTTTGATTTAACACTGAGCGGCACGGCAGAATTTCTGTTGACTTGCTTATTGACGGTTTTAAGTTCCTTTATAATATATAAATTAAACAACAGACATTTGAATAGATTAGTACAGTAGTGGTCTGTAACATCTAAATTCAGCCGGACAATATACGTTTTTAGATGTTTCAAACCAATAGTCCGGAAATCAAAAGCGGTACATTGTATATACGCACCGCTGCAATAAATGAGAACCATAGCGCAAAATAGACCACATCCCCCGGCTTTATCCTCTTTCCCACCACGGAATTATACCTTCCGTTGTAACCCTTCAGAACCATTGACTGATAAATGGTCTGAGCACGGTTAAAAGTCCTTATAAGCAGCTGTCCGACCATGGAGCCCCAGACCCGTATCTTTACTCCGGATTGATTTGGAGCTCTCATATAATATGCTTTTAACAATCTGCCTGCTTCGTCCATAAGTACAAAAATATATCTGTAGGTCAACAAAAACAATAAAACAAATACTGACGGAACCTTTAACATGCTTAAGGTTTTGGCAATATCATCTATACCGGTGGTAGCAATCAGCAGAAACCCTGCTGTCACCATCAGGGTACTCCTGATCACCAGTGAAAAAAAGGTCAGCCAGCCCTCCGATACCACAAAACCGCCTATTTCAATCAAATTTTTATCAAAAACAGGATTAAGTATTCCGGTAATTACTATAAAGGGTTCTATTAAAAGAACCCTTTTAAAAATCTTAGTTAACGGAATATCGCATATCAGGATGACTACTACGGGATAAAGTATAAAAGGCAGAAGTCCGGCAACCTCATATCTGTTGAAGGATGCGAGAACGCAAATGTAAACCAGTGTCAGTATCAGCTTAAAAAGCGGATGAATATTATTCACAAGATTATTTTGTTTTGAAAGCTCGTCAATATGCTTTACTTCCATTACCGAGCCTATTATATCTGCCATCTGTGTCTCCATACGAGGCTAATCATCCGACTTGCCTCGGCTTTCTTCTTTTTAAGTATTTTATCACAAATCCTATCAATACAATCACACCAAGTGTAATTCCCGAACCGACTATACCTGAAACAACCGTTCCAGTGGCTTCGCCGCCTGTCTCCGACGCGTTTTTAAAACCATAATCAGGAAGAATGGCTGTCTTTTCCTGGGCTTTTTCAAGAGCTTCATGTACCTGCGAATTTCCCTGAAGCTCTGCTCCTGTTACCTTTCCTATTGACCATTCAAGGCCGTCGGGATTTGCCGAGGCAAACAGTGATACTATTCCGCCCAAAACCAGAGCAGCCGCCAGAAAGCCTATTATAATTGTTCTATTGCCTTTTTTGCTGCTATTTTGAACATCTTCACCGATAATATCGGGTCTTACCTTCAATACAAAGGACACAACAGCGGCTGTGACAATTCCTTCCACAAGCCCTATTGCAAGATGTATTCCCTGCATGGCTCCAACAAACTGAGAAAACGGCAATTCGGTTTTCCCGGACAGCAGGGTTTCCAGTACAACACTGAAGGCTCCCAGTTGAAGACCTATGATGCTTGCTGCAATACTTCCGATGGTTACTCTTGTCTTTGACATTTTAGTCCTGGTAATAAGCTTATAAACAAGGGGATATGCAATAAAGCAAGCAAAGAAACCCATATTTATCAAATTGCAGCCATAGGCCAGATAGCCTCCGTCAGCAAAAAACAAAGCCTGTATGAGCAGTATTGCAGCCATGGATAAAAACCCTGCGTACGGCCCCAACAGTATTGCCAGCAGCAGGCCTCCTCCCAGATGTCCGCTGGAACCGGTGCCCGGTATGGTAAAATTGATCATCTGCGAAGCAAAAACAAAGGCTGCCATTACTCCCATCAAGGGAAGCTTTTTCTCATCCATTTCCTTTACTTTTTTAATTGAAACAGCTGTTACGCCCACAGCCGCAGCCAGCATTGTACCCCCGACCTCCGGAGATATCAAAACGTCTCCCATATGCATAATAAAACTCTCCTTAACATAATAATAGACCCAAAAGGGTTAGTCTGCTAGCCCTTCATGGGTCTAATTGAGTTTTAATTTCAAAAAAGCATTTTAATTTTGCGGCCGAGACCTTCCTGATCTCATTTTCACTGTTATTCTATAATAAAATTTTTTGCGTGTCAAACGAATAATCTTTATATGGTATCGCAAAGTCTATGAAAGCAATTTTTAAACTGTACCGGAACTATTCGATGACAAAATCATAGTTCTTAAGGCCTTGATAGTAATTCCCCTTATGCGCCGTGAATTTTACAAGTGCAAAATCCGGATCATTGTAGCCTAAGGGGTAATACATTTTCATTTCCTCGCTCCAAAAGCTTTTTCTTTTTTCGTCATCATAGGAAACTTCGGCAATGCCGGTAAGCATCAAACCTTCAAAGGTCTTTTCATCGAAAAAGTACAGGCTTGCACCGGGATTGTCCTTTATCTGCTGAACTCTTTTTGATGAGGTATTGGAGCAAAACCAAAATTCCTTCAGTCCGATAGCCTGGGTTTTTATCATAGCCTTTTGCTGAGGTATGCCGCTTTTCTCAACCGTTCCCAAAACGCCTGTAAAACTTCTGTCCACAAGAGCAAGTGCTTTTTCAAAAATTATACTGTTCATTAATACACCTCCGGATTTATCTTATCAGTAAATATTTTTTATATTATCACAACTACTTTACGACATCAGCTCGCTCTTTTCAAATATACCTCTGCTGAGGAATGCCAGCAGAGCGCTCGACACAATATTGATGCAAAGCATACACAGAGATATGACCAGCAAGTCCGGAACACCCTGAAACAGTATCATGACAACAATCAGTACTACCGCCGCCGGAATACAGGTGGCTATTACAAAGAATATTCTCATAAAAGCCACAACCATTGCGCTTGCCTCTCCGCCAATGATCCGGTAGGTGAAAACCTCTGCGAAAACAAACAGCATCGAAAAACTTGAAAATATAATTATATAGGCTAAAATCTGTTGAGGATTGATATTAAACAACAGTGCTCCCAGAATTATGGAAACACTTCCGCTCAATACCGATTTGATCAAACCCGGCAGTACCGAAAATATAACCTTTTGAAAAGAACCGGCGGGAATAAGATATACATACGGTTTCTTGAAATCCCTGTGCCAGGATTCGTTAAGAGACATGGACAGAGCACCGAAACTCACCATTGCAAAAACAAAGCTGAAATCAAGTCCGAACACTTTACCGATTACAACATAAAAAAGTCCCATGAATAATTCTCTCAGATTAGCCATAATACTGACTTTTTTATTCTCAAGCATCTGTCTTGAAAATATTGCAGCCGCACCTTCATAATATCTTACGGAGGATGATTTTTTCTTTAACTTTGCCAGAGAGCGGGCATCGGCGCTCCCATGTGCCTTGTAATCCTCCAACAGTTTCTGCAGGCTGATTGAATCTTCGAGAGTTTTTTCATAGAAATCTGCTTTTACATTGTACAAAGCTATACACAATGCAATGTTTGTCAGTACCAGAAGGGAAGTTGCCGGCAGCAGGCCTGAAAGATAATTGCCGGTGAGCAATGAATTTATTGCCCACTTTGTCCAGCCGAACAGGGGTACCCAGTTGTACCACCAATGTGTAAAATATTGTTTTCCCGCAGCTGTTATACTGATGCCGTTAACAAGCATTTGAACTGCAAAGGCGACCGCGAGAACACCTATGAAGGCAAAAAGAACATATTTTGCCTTCTTTTTAAAGCCTGATTTTTCAGTATCAACAATATATATGTAATAATATGATAAGTAAATACAACCAAACATCAAACTAATTAATAATAAAACAATCAAAAATTTTGGAACAGTAAGCAGCGAGCCCAGCAGATACGGTATGTAAAAGCACATGAAAAACCCGGTCAGAGCGGCTCCGGGGGCAGTTGATATAATAATGTATGCCAGAACAGTTCTTCTTTCAAAGGGGCCGGTGAACAGATAGGTGGCATCCGCCATTGTCAGAATTCCCGTATCCCGCGATAAAAAAGTGTTGTAGAGTATCAGCCCTATCATCAGCACCATGCCCGCCAGAATAGTTTCAGCCCCTGCCCCTGACATTACCGGCTTTTTGATCCTGAATGCCATTACAAAAGTAAACCCTATGCCGCCAACGGCAAGTATTGTCAGAACAGTAGACATTACACTGGAGAAAGCACGCTTTAGCTTGTTGGCATAAGCTTTCCGGAGTAAAAACATTATTGCCTGCATTCTTCAGTTTCTCCTTCCGTAAGTTCAAAGAAAATTGTCTTGAGATCCCTGCCCTCCAGCTGATCCCTTGAAATATCACAGATAATTTTACCCTTATCCATTATATATGCCCTGTCCCAGACCTCATTAATGGTATCTATAATATGAGTGCTGACCAGAATGCTCTTTCCTTCGGATTTGAGCTCTTCAAATATCTTAAGCACCTCGTTGATAGCTTTAGGATCCAGACCTACCAAAGGCTCATCGAACAGAACGGCCCGGGGATCTATTAAAAGTGCAATTGCAATACTGAGCTTTTGTGTCATACCTTTTGACAGTTCCCTCACGTATTTGTCCTTTTTGTCGTAAATCTCCAAACGTTCAAAGATAGATTTTATTTTCTGCTCCCAGGAATCCTCCAGCTTGTATGCCCTGGCAATAAACTGTGCGTGTTCCCAGGGCGTCAGGAAATCATACAGGGCCGGAGTCTCTGGAATGTACCCGAACACCTTTTTCGCCTCTACTGTTTTGTTGGGAAAATCACAAATAGTTATGTCCCCTTCAAATTTTAAAAGCCCTGCAATACTCTTGATTGTAGTAGACTTTCCCGCACCGTTTGGGCCCAGCAGAACAGTAACCTCTCCAGGCTTAGCCGCTAGGGATATACTGTCCACCGCCTTAAATTTCTTATAGGTCTTGGTAAGGTTATTAATGGTTATCATACATTTCCTCCGTTATTTCGTCCCTTTATCTGCTCAAAACGTAAAATATTTCCTCATCTGTACAGCCTGCGTTTCTCATTGGCTCTACGATGTCCTTTTTGAAATCCGGAATATATGTTTTTAATGAGGTAAAATTTCCTTCCAGCTTGTATTCGCCTAAAGAAGCCGGCATAAACACAGTTTCACCTGCCTTGAATTCAACAGTCATATTATCTGAGCCGATGGTTCCGCAGCCCTCGAGGCATATGAAAATATAGAACTTGCTGCCATCGGTCTTTTCGGTAATATTGCCCTTTGACTGGTATCTCTCACATGCAAAGAAACGGTTTGCCAGGAATATGGTTTTTGTAAAGTTTTCATTTATTTTAAGCTTTATGCCCTTTGTTTTCACATCCCTGCTGTCCGCACCGAAGCTTGTAACATCCAGAGCCTTGTCCAGGTGCAGAGGGCGTCCCACTCCGCTGCTGTCAACTCTGTTGTAGTCAAATACCCTGTAGGTGGTATCCGATGTCTGCTGTATTTCAGCTATCACTATACCGTCGCCAATTGCATGGAGCAGACCGGCCGGGATATTTATCACATCTCCGGGCTGTACCTCGACCTCCAGCAGGCATTCCTCAATGCGGTTATCACGTATTGCCTGCGCAAACACCTCCCTGGTCACGCCCGGTTTGAGACCCGCAACCAGCCTGGCGCCGGGTTTCGCGTCCATTATGTACCACATTTCGTTTTTGCCCAGGCCGCCCTCATATACCGCAGCATAATTGTCATCCGGATGTACCTGAACAGATAGTTTGTCATTTGCATCAATAAATTTTATCAACAGGGGTATTTCCTTACAATCGGCAGGGAATTTGGTTCCCAGGATGTTCTGGGGATCAGCTTTTACTATGTCGGGCAGGGATTTCCCTGCAAGTTCCCCGTTTGAAGAAATGCTTACACCGTTTTTATGACAGGACAGCTCCCAGCTTTCTGCAAGAATACCCTCCGGCAGTTCACGGTCAAACTTTTCGAAATAGCGGCCTCCCCAGATATAATCTTTATAAACCGGTTGGAATTTAATTGGATAGTACATATTAACCTCCATGAGCCGAATAGCGGCCACAAAATAATAATGAAATTTGCTTACTCCTATACCGCCATAAGGCGAATAAAGGAGGTTAATTGGCCATGTGCGCTTTCAAAGTATTTCTAAATACTTTGAATATTTCGCACGGCCATAAATTCACAGGTTAGTTTGAAAGACGAGCATTGGCGAAGTCTTTCAAGCTAATCTCCATTCCGCCGCCGTTTGCGAAATACAAATCGCCTTAATTCAGCCTGTACAGCGGCATATATATTATTGTTATTGGTTCTCCTATACACCTGGCGCTTCCGAAGTAATTTATACCGTACGCTGATATATGAGAGTTATTGTCAACTACAATAATAATCTAAACTATGAGATATTGGCAACATATTGGTTTAAAAATATATTTTAAGGTCTCTCGGCCTTGGACATTGCAAAGAGTTTGCCTATTTTCAGCCTGTCACCGTAATGCAGGACGGCAAAGGCGTATAACTTGATTGAAAGAGTCCCGATCAGAAAAATGGAACCTATGAGGATCAGCAGTGACAGCCCAATTTGCCAAAATGGCATATTTGACGTCATCAGTCTTGCAGGAACCGAAAACGGCGATGTAAAGGGTATCATTGTAACCACTTTTGACATGGCAGTTTCAGGTGTTGCAAAGGAACCGGTGGGTATGGCAAAGGTGCTGTATGACAGGTAAAATGAAATTATGGATAAAAAGGACATGGGCAGCATGGCAGACTGAACATCTTCGGCCTTGCTTACAGTTGCTCCTACTACGGCATTCATCAATGCATATAACGTATACCCTAATATAAAGTAGATTATAATCAATATGGCCGAAAGCGGCGTGAAGCCTGAAAACTCTATGGGTATACCTTCAATTGTAAATTTGTCCGGAAATACCAAAATATAAGTAACTATGCCGGTGAACATCAGAATGGCAAGCTGTGTCAGTCCCAGCAGCCCCATCCCCGCAGTCTTGCCGAGAATGATCCTGGATGGTTTTACCGAAGTCACCAGCAGCTCCATAACCCGTGATGTTTTTTCAGATGCAACCGACATGGATACCCCATATCCGTAAAAATAAATTGCAAAGAACAAAACCATTCCGATAACTACGCCCAGAATATATGCTCCCAGCATACTTTTTCCAACGGCATTAACATTAATATTCAATTCACCCAGCGCTTTTGAAATTGTTTCAGCCGGGACGTTTTCGGCCTGAAGCAGCTTTGTGGAATAGATATTTCCCAATATCCTTTTCAGTGTATTGACATTGGGACCCTCATAGTATTGCTGTGTAAAATAGTCGATCTTTAATTTATCATTTTCATTTTCTACAATAAGCAGATAATTCTTCCCATCCTTTTCAATTGCCGACCTGACACTGTCAACCCTGTCTTCAGTCAGAGGTTTTACGTCATATTCCCCGAACTGTTCCTGAAACACACTGAGCTTATCCGAATAATTTCCGCTTTTGTCAAGAATGTATAAAATACTTTTCGGTTCATTTGAGGCAGCCTTGCCCGGCACAGCCGTATTATCGCCGCCCGAAGCCCTGATGTTTGTTACGATGGCGGGAATCACCATACCGGCAACAATAATTATAAGTATGATAACAGTTGAAACTATAAATGATTTTTTTCTAATGTTTTCTTTAAAGGTGTATTTAAAAACTTCTAAAAAATCTCTCATTTTGCTTCTCCCACCTTTTCAATAAATATTTCATGCAGGGAGGGCTCTCTTATCTCGAACTTATCCAATAAAAGCCTCCTGTTTAATATCTTCTCAAGCAGTTTATATGCCTGTTCCTCGTTACTGATTTTGAATTCATAGCCTGAGGCATTCTGCCTGTAGCAGGCGATGTTTTCTTCGGCTGCCAGCTCTGCAATGCTGCCTTCACAATTAACAATCAGATTGCTTCTTCCGTAACTGTGTTTGATTTCCTTCAGATTTCCCTTCAATACGGTATTCCCGTTTTTCAAAAGTACTATATCCCTGCAGAATTCTTCAACTGTGGCCATCTGGTGACTGGACATGATAATTATTTTATTTTTATTGATAAGCTCATAGATTACACTTTTAAACAGGTCGGTATTGACAGGATCAAGTCCGCTGAAGGGTTCATCCATAAATATCAGCTCGGGATCATGAATGACAGAGGCTATAAACTGTATTTTTTGCTGGTTGCCCTTTGAAAGTTTTTCGGCCGGCATATTTATATACTGCGCAGCCTCCAGTCTCTCCAGCCAATAATCAATATCCTTTTTGGCCTTTTGAGAGGTTACTCCTCTCAGCCTTGCAAAATACACCAGCTGTTCCGAGATTTTAATCTTCGGATAAAGTCCCCTCTCCTCAGGTAGATAGCCAAAACTTTTTATTTGCTCTGTGACAGGTTTGTTATCCCATTTGATAACTCCGCTGTCCTTTTTAACAATATTCAAAATCATTCTTATGGTGGTAGTCTTACCCGCTCCGTTCGTTCCCAGCAATCCGAAAACCCCCGGTTCCCTGGCCTCAAAACTGATATTGTCGACTACCTGCTTTTCTCCAAATTTTTTGGATACATTTTCAACCGTTAAGCTCAATTTACTCACCTCTTAAATAATATTTTTTATATTTTAACGCCTTTTATCCGTAAACCTTTTTATCTGTAAGGCAAGATTTGTTATTACAAAAGCAAATAATGAAACAATAACCGCTCCAAATATGCATGTATAAGCTATCCAGCCCACAAAGGGCTCTTTCCAGGTATTATATACCAGGCTGCCCAAAACCAGTAATTCAAACATCAATAAAATTAGTATTACAAACAATGTGGCTTTATTTCTTGCTATAAGTGCTTCAAAATCAGTGTACAATTCCGGCCGGTCCTGTTGGTATTCCTTTCTTAATATATACCAGCCCATGCCTACCTGGTATAAATTCCAGCCGTCATCATTTATTATGCTCAGATAATCAGGTGTAAGCTTTGTCTGATAATCTATGCAGTATCTTGCATTTGAAGGTTTGCATTTTTCAAAATAGAAAATCACTCCGTTAATCCGCGTTTCAACAAGTCTGAGGCCGCCTGCTTCCATCTTTTCCAACCAGTTTTCAATCTCTTCATAATTCCACGCCCACCACATTTTATATATTCTAACCATTACTGTTTCCCCCTATAATGCAATGACCGTTTCTGGCCAATTCGTCAAGCCGGATTAATTCCTGCTCCAAAAGCCACTCACCGTCTTCGGTGAGCCTGTACAGCTTTCTCCGGTCCTCTTCCCCGGCGGTTTCAATCAGTCCGTCCTTTTCAAATTTGGTCAGGGTGCCGTATATTGTACCTGCTCCAAGACTTATCCTGTCACGGGTTATTTCCTTGACATACAGAATAATGCCATATCCGTGTCTGGGTTCTTTCAGTGAGAGCAGTATATAATATGCCGACTCTGTCATTGGCATATAAGTCTTTCTCAGTTGTTCCCGCATATTCCATCTCCTCTGACAGAACTAAATATTATTTTAAAAATAATTCCATTGCTATATCGCAATTCAATATATCGAGATGTGATATAGTTTGACCAAAGTATATCACTCTGCGATATATCACGTCAAGATATATCCGAAGAGAATCTTACTTGTATCAACAAAGAAATTTCGGGTTTGCAATAACATTTTTATAATTTGAGGCACCAGCTCACACATTGGCTCAGTAGATCCAGCATTACGTTATTTGTCATCCCCTCCGCCCTGTGAGTGGGTGTCAGGCAGCAAACTCTCCCGTTGCCGTATTCATGAGCCCAACCGGCCTCAACCTCCCCCTCAGTTGACCGGGAAGTGAGAAAAACACTGTTTTCAATTGGATTGGCTTTAACCATGTAGTGTTCATCTAAAACTTCAAAGGACTCTTTCGGCAAAATACCAATAATATTATTTACTCCGGTATATTTGACCTCTCTTTCACTGGGATGATATTCAAAGCAGCCGCGAAGCATATCGGCAAACAGCTGATTGCCTTCATAGCTTACAATACCGGAATGCCAGGCAAACAGGCTGCCTCCATTCTTTACAAAGAGTGTTATCCGTTGCTCCAGCTCCGGGGTCATCCAGTTGTAAACAACCTCATCGGCAGGATTTATTCTGTTCTCCTTATATAGTACAATCAGGTCAAATTTTTGTTTAAGCATTTCACCGAGATTTTCAACAGATGAATCAATCAGTTCAATTTCCGTACCGGCACTGTTCTGAAAATTTTCCGCTGTCTTTACTATTGCAGTATATGCCAGATCATGGCTGTGATAAAAGTCACCGAGTATGGTTAGAATTTTCTTTTTCATATTAACCTCCTAAGCCATATTTATGGCTTTGAGCCGCAATAGCGGCCACAAAATGTAATGAAAACTTATATCCTTTATCGCAATGTGGCGGATAAAGGAGATTAATTGGCCATGTGCGCCTTATGCATGCAAGTACAAACACGCATAAATTAATATTGATACAGCCTTGATACAATGTTATTTTATGGGTAATATTATGTCAAGAACATATTGGAATTTATTTCAAATGTATATACCCTCCATTAACAATGTACAATACGTTGTCGATAGAGGGTACATAAACATCACAATAATAATTTTTAAACAGAAAGGAGCTTCAAAAATGGATGAATTCAAGAATAAAACAGTGCTCGTAACCGGAGGCGGTCAGGGAATCGGCCGTGCTGTCTCGAGGGCATTTGCGGGAGAAGGTGCAAAGGTTGTAATTGCAGATATAGATGAGGAAGCCGGACTGGAAAACGAAAAATTCATTAAAAGTTCAGGCCTTGAGGCCTCATTTATTAAAACCGACGTCTCTGATTCGGCCTCGGTCAGGTCAATGGTAACCGAAACCTTGAGGAAATACAATGCGGTTCACATTCTTGTTAACAATGCTGCTGTATCGGGCTTTGGAAATATATTTGAAATATCTACGGATCAATGGGATAAAGCTATTTCAGTCAATCTGTCGGGCATGTATTACTGTGCCAAGTTCTGCGCCCCGTTTATGAGGGATCAAAAGTATGGAAATATTATAAATATAGCCTCTACCAGGGCTTTTATGTCGGAACCGGATACCGAACCCTATTCAGCTTCCAAAGGTGGTATTTTTGCCCTTACACACGCATTGGCCATATCTCTTGGACAATATGGCATAAGAGTCAACTCTGTCAGCCCTGGCTGGATAGATGTTTCTTCCTGGAAAAAGAGTTCCGCCGCAAAGCAGGAGATACTGTCCGAGCGGGACCACAAACAGCATCCTGCCGGAAGAGTGGGCGTTCCGGAAGATATAGCGCAGGCATGTCTGTTTCTGGCTTCAGATAAATCCGGCTTCATCACCGGAGAGAACTTAACGATTGACGGGGGTATGACTAAAAAAATGATATATGAATAGGCTTTTACCCCTCAACCTGGTAAACACTATCTTTTGACAGTATTACAGCTTTGTAATACCTTTTTGGAGCAGCACCGAACATTTTCGTAAAGGCTCTTACAAAGCTGGAATAGTCGTTAAATCCACACCTGCTTGCGGCCTCTGAAGGAGACATGCCCGTTTTTATGTACTCTGCACTCTTTTGCATTCTTTTATTATTTACATAACTATGTATCGAATAGCCTGTATTATCCTTGAATTTGTGCATCAGATAGTATTTATTTATAAAGAACAATCCTGCAAGTGTCGCTATGCTTAAATCTCCGTCAAGATTGGCATTAATATGATGAATAACTTTCTGTATCTGCTCGTTATACTCCACTTCTATACTATCATCCTGTTTTTCAGGCTTTAACTGAAGCCGGTTGACATATACCATAAACTGTACAAACAGCGCATTTCCCAGTATGCCAGAACCGAACTGCCTGTTTTTTATTTCATTTTCAATTCTGGAAAGAATAGCCTTTATTGAATTCAGCGAGTTTTCGCCCAGCCTGACCAGATGCTTGTTCTCCCTTGCTATATTAAAGCATGTCAGCAAATCGTTCTCGGCATTGCCGTGCTCCTCCAGAAAAGTATTGTTAATCCATATAACCATTCTCTCATACTCTTCGTCAGGAGCTATAATCGGCTTGTGAACCTGATTACCCGGTACAAACAGAACATCCCACGGTTTTAACCGGTAAGACTTCCCTTCGATGTTATAGATTACATTCCCGTCAATAAATATTATTATTTTATTGAAATCGTGATAATGATGCTCAAACTGAATATTCTTCTTATCCCGTAAATGAAAGAACTTAAAATCATTATGCAGGTACCCCCTCTTAACTCCCTGTTCCATTTCAACCTCCTGATTTCAAACTTTTATTATCTATTTTAATTCTATTATATGATTGAAAAAAAATAAATGATAAAATAGCAGCTTTTGCAAATTTTTAAACATAATATGCAATAAACTTTGCAAAAGCTTGGAATATAATATCTATGTAAAGTAACTTATTGGGAGGCAGCAATGAAAATCATCACAGGAAACAATGCTCAGTTCTTTTTACTACTAAACGCTATTTTTTGGGGCTCATCCTACATATGGCAAAAAATGCTGTTGAGCTTTCTGCCATCATTTACAATACTGTTTATCTGTGCGGCACTAAGCCTGGCTGCAACTTTTCTGATTTTCAGGAAACGGCTCAACAACTTCAGCAAAAAAGTCATTGCCATAAGTACCTTGATCAGTCTGGTTTCAGTAATCAGCAACACCTTTTGCATGCTTGCTCTGAAAAGGACCTCCGGCTCAAATACCGCTTTTATCGTACAGCTTTCAATCGTAATAACCCCTGTAATTATGGCAGTTCTTGAGAAAAAAAAACCATCTGCAAAAACTGTTTTGCTTGCGCTTTCGGCAATGTTGGGAATATACCTCATAACCTGTGCCGGAAAAGGCCTGAACATCAATACCGGAGATGTTTTTGCACTGTGCAACGCCATATTTTTCTCACTGTTTATTGCCCTGCAGAATAAATTTTCCCAGGTGGTAAATCCAATACAGTTTACTTTTATACAGCATTCTACCAATCTCGTAATGTTTTTTGTTCTGGCTATGGTATTTGAGGCGGGCGGTATAACGTTTACCAATATGCTCAATCCGTTATTTTTCCTGCTTATCGGCCTGAACGCCATGGTTACCATATTCACTTCACTGTTTCAGAGCTCGGCAATCAAATATGTCAGACCTGAAAGCGCAACAATCCTGTATGCGTTTGAGCCTGTCACTACTGCGCTGTTAGGTGCAGTTTTACTTGGGGAACATTTTACCGGAATAGCCTCTGTTGTAGGCTGTGTAGTAATACTTTTAACTGTAATCATATCCGCTTTGAGACTGCCGGGCTTAAGTCCAAAGAGAAAGTTTAAACTGCGGCCATCTTCCAATTCAAGGATATAGGCCGGAGCAGAATCAACCGTTATGTATAAAAGACACGCATGTTATATTAATCTGAACATACGTGCTTTTTATTTTTACAGGCTTTTAAATTTTAGTCCTTATGTTTTTTGATTTTGTGCATGAATTTTGGAGGCTCTTTGCCATCCCAGCTTTCCAGCTGCTTGTTAAAATCAGCCTGTAATTTTTCTCCCTCTTCTTTTGTAATCCTTCCATCCTGAATCTGTTTTTCCAAATGAGAGCTGAATTTTTTTGAGAGATGTTCTTTCTTTTCAGGTAAAGTCAGACTGTTGAACTCCTTTATCTTTGCAATGCGCCCATCGATTTTCTTTGTTAATTCCTCAGCCTTTTCCTTGGTTATCTTACCTTCCTTTAAATCCTTCCGTATGCTTTCCTTTCGCTCTTCGAGCCTTTTTAAAGGATCCTTTTTACATTTTCCGCATTTATCCTTTTTCAATATGCCGCCATTGTTTTCAATATTGCTTTTTTCCTTATTGTTGTTTTCAACATTACCTTTCTCAGTATTGTTGTTTTCAATATTGCTCTTTTCAGTATTACTGTTTTCAACATTACTATTTGGCACGGCACCGGCTTCCGGCATTGCAAAAGTACCGAAGGACATTATTGAAATGATAAAAGCGATAGTAACAAGGATTTGAAGTTTCTTCAATACTATCACCTCCTTTCAACAATATCTTTCTCATCTATTGTGTAAATATTGTGTACATTTTGTAAATTCCATCTGCCAATTTTACCCTTTATTCAGATCGCATTCAAACCAAAAAAGGACTCCATCCGGCTTGTTTTCAGCACCATAGCCGTTATCATGAGCTTTCTGGATGGCTTTTACAATGGACAGTCCGAGTCCTGTGCCTCCATAGGCTCTTGTTCTTGCCTTATCCACCTTATAGAAACTCAGCCAGATACTTTCCAACGATTCTTCCGGTATATTTGCACCGGAATTAAAGACTTCCACACGAACCTTATCTTTTAATACTCTTGTATATATATTAATAATCTTTTTATCATCCAGATGATTCAAACCGTTGCTAAGGTAATTCATAAGCACCTGTTCGATCAAATAGTAATCGGCATTTATCCTTATATCTTCATTTCCGTTGTCATTAAAGGTCACAATGGCTCCTTTTTCTGCAAAAAGCAGGGAATTTTTCTTCAAGGTATTCCTGATAAGGTCATTTACACGGAATTCCTCCCTGTCGGGCTCAATACGGTTAAATTCCAGTTCGGAAAGTTCCAGTAGCTTTCTTACCATATTGTTCATTTTATTAGCTTCATCAATAATAACTTCGCAGTAGTAGTTTTTGTTTTCTTCATCATCATTGACATTGAGTTTCAGTCCTTCGGCATAGCCCTGTACCAGTGCTATTGGGGTTTTAAGTTCATGTGAGACATTGCTGATAAAATCCTTCCTCATCTCATCAATTTGCCTTTCCTTCTCGATGTCTTGCATAAGCTTGTAATTTGCAGCCTTCAGATCACCAATCGAACGTTCCAGTTGATTTGAAAGAGAGTTTATGCTATCTCCCAGTGTTCCGATCTCATCCTTTTTCTTCCCGTCATATTTCTCTTCAAAATCCAGAACAGCCATCTTTTTCGCAATTCCGTTGAGTTTAATGATGGGCTTTGTCAATCTGTTAGATAAGAGGTATATAATTACACCTCCGAACAAAATCATGAAGATACCTGTAAAAATGTAGAATCTAACGGCTATTTTGGCACTTTCCTGTATTGCGGCCACCGGTGTCCCCAGGTAAACAAACACATCCTCATCAATTTTGCCGTATAGTGATACAAAACTGGATTCCATTCTCATGTCAAAGCGTTTTTCTATAAGCGGCTTGTCAAGAGCTACCTTTGAAAACTTCTCTCCCAGGTTCCTCCAGTCCGGAATAGGTTCTTTGGGTTCAATCCTGAATTTTCTGACACCAACACTCATAACTCTCTGTTTGGATTGGTAAAGAATATTTAAATCCTTATCAAAAAAAATAATGCCAATACCTCTAAGACTTTCAATTTTCTCCAGATCAAGCATTACATTGTCAGGATCGTGATTATAGACATCACGGATTGAATCGAAAGTCTGAAGCATAGCATCTTCTTTTTTACTGTAATAATACTTTTCAAGCAATGTGCTGCTTAAAATCAATGAAAGTACAACAAAAAATACTATCATTCCAAAAAACGTTGAAAACAGCTGAGTCTTTAATGATATTTTCATTTATCTACCTCAAATTTATACCCTAAACCTCTGATGGTCTGTATGTAATCTCCTTTTTTCCCAAGCTTCAGTCTCAGCTTTTTTATATGTGTATCTACAGTTCTGGCATCACCGAAATATTCATAATCCCATACGGAATTAAGTATTTTATCCCTTGATAAGGCTATTCCCACATTATCACAAAGATATACCAGCAATTCAAATTCCTTTGGTGTCAGCTCGATTTCTTCCCCGTCTGCAAATACAGTATGAGCAGTCTGGTCTATTTCAAGTCCATTGTAAATCTTTTTTTCGTTTACCGTCACATTATATCTTTTAAGCACTGCCTGTACCCTGGCTATCAGTATCATGGGACTGAAGGGCTTTGTAATGTATTCATCGGCTCCCAGTCCAAATCCGAACAATTCATCTGCTTCGGTGCTTTTGGCAGTCAGCATGATAACAGGAAGCTTGGAGTGCCGGCGTATATGTCTGAGAGTTTCCCATCCGTCCACACCCGGCATCATAACATCCAATATTATCAAAGAAAGAGAATCGCCTGCCGTATTAAATATCTCAATAGCCTGTTGTCCGTTTTCTGCTTCTACAACGCCATATCCCTGCCTTTTTAAGAAATCCGAGACCAGTCTTCTCATTCTTTCTTCATCGTCAGCAAGTAATATCTTTATCATTAAGCAGCCTCCTTCCTGATTACCTGGTTAATTATCAAATAATTATATATAAAATTATAATAATCATTTGTGAACATTAAGTGAACATTCCAAAAATCAGATTTAATTATATGTAAAAACCGGCTTTAAGAGCGAAAACTCTGAAAACCGGTCCATTTTTCTTAATAAAATATTCTCAATAAATTTTTGTACCTATTGCCGGATTACTTGGCAGGTGAAGATTTTCTTTCTCTCATAAAAGTAATCACTCCAGGTAATAAAGATATAAATATGATAGCTAGTATAACGAGACTGAAATTATTTTCAACAAACGGAATTTTTCCAAAAAAGAATCCCGCAAACGAGAATATGGCAACCCATGAAACACCTCCGATAACATTGTAGCTTAAGAATTTTGAATAATTCATAGAACCCATCCCTGCCACAAAAGGTGCAAATGTTCTTATGATAGGTATAAATCTTGCAATTATTATGGTCTTGCCTCCATATTTCTCATAAAAATTTTGTGTCTTTATCAAATATTCTTTTTTAAGGAATCTGGCATTATCCTTACTGAATAATTTAAGACCAAAAAATTTGCCTATATGATAATTGCAGGTGTCTCCGAGAACAGCTGCCAGCATCAATACTGCAATTATTGCCGGGAAATTAAGTTCTCCGCTTTTTGCCAGATTTCCAATCACAAATATCATTGAGTCACCGGGTAAAAACGGCGTAAATACCAGACCTGTTTCACAGAAAATTACTATAAACAGGAAAAGGTATGTCCACATTCCAAAGTCTCTTGCTATCTGGGTCAGATGTACATCCAAATGCATTACAAAATCAATGAATTGAAATATTAAGTTCATAATCAGCCTCTTATATATATTTATGCATTTACATGCACTTATTTATATTTGAATACCAATAAAATTTATCAAGTCAATTACAAACCGTAACTGATTTCTTAATGACTATTCTATTAGGTAATCTTTTCATATATACTTACAATTTAACCTAAAAGTCTGAATATGTACACCCTTTCAGTGTAAATTTAAGATTTATTAATAATTACAGCCAAATTTCCTATATAAGGGTATATGTTAAATTGTATCTCAACTTTGTAGTTAAAGGGGGTGATATTTCACCACTTATTTCAATATCAAATAATTAATACTTTCCCAGACAATATTAAATAGCTGTTGACATACAGTGATACAGCTTCAAGAAAAAAAGAAATACCAATAGTGTGCGGAGCCTGTATTCAGCAATGGGAAGCCCGGTTAGAAGTGCTTGTTTGAAATTGTAGACTGCTCCAGGTACATCGTGCCGGGAAATTGTCAGGACGTACCTGGAGCAGTATGCGAGACCTGGATAGCCGAGTCGCTGTGTCGGCTAAGAGGTGCTCTGAGTAAGCCATACTATTTCAGGCAATAACCTTGCGGTCGATCCATTGCTGGATACAGGCCGGGAACACTAATATTTTTCAGGTAAATCAATAACATCAATACTTGCAGTCATTATTATGAATTAACAAATTGTACAGAGTTGCATGTCTTATTTCATCTGTTATAATTTCAGTTAATATATTTATATGACTTCTTTCTTTCATGGCAAAAAGAATCCTACGGTATTTTCTCACGGCATTCTGCTCGCCCATCAGTGCCTTTATAAGCCCTGCGCAATAAGTTTCCGGTCTTTCAAATTGAACATCCTGCTTGGGACTGATAACCTTTCCGGTATGCTCGTAATATAACTGTCTGAATAATTTTGCATGCTTTATCTCATCGTCCCGGATACCCTTGATTATTTCCTGGTCTTTCCTTGAAGACGCATTGTTTATTAAAAAATCATAAAACATCCTGTCTTCCGTTTCACCTTCAACGGCATCTTTAATGAGATTCAACGCCTCAACCATACTAACCTGGATATCCTCGGTTTCGGACAATTCATCACCTTTTATGGACTGCCCCATCATATTGGCATTTTCCATATGCTGGCCCATCATATTGGCATTCCCCATATGTTGTCCCATCATATTGTTCATATTCTGATTCATCATGTTGGATTTCTGCTGTCCCGCTTTCATGCCCTTCATAGAGACTGCAAACATTGAATTGTCTTTAGGTGCAGGTACTGTAGGCAGGGTCATCTTAGCCGGCAACTGTTCCAGCTGTCCCTTCTTGTTGGACATTGCCTGCTGATTAGGCATTTGCTGCGGCATTTGACCCGTCATATTGGGCATCGCCTGCTGGTTGGGTTTCTGCTGGGTTATTGGTGACGTCATGTTCGGCATTCCCATCATATTAGGATTCTGCTGCGGCATTTGACCGGTCATATTGGGCATCGCCTGCTGGTTCGGTTTCTGCTGGGTTATTGGCGATGTCATGTTCGGCATTCCCATCAGGTTTGGATTCTGCTGCGGCATTTGACCCGTCATATTGGGCATTGCCTGCTGGTTGGGTTTCTGCTGCGGCATTTGCGCCGGCTTATTGGGCATTGCCTGCTGATTGGGCTTCTGCTGCGGCATTTGTGCCGCCGTATTGGGCATTGCCTGCTGGTTGGGTTTCTGC
>JAEWJR010000059.1:0-53829 GCA_023386445.1 Bacillota bacterium
TTTCTTCAGCATCGCTGATTGTTGAAACCGGAAGATTGAGATTCTTTGCAGTCAGTTCTACAATGTCCCTGTCGTAATATTGGATACCCAGCTTTTCACTGACTTTTCGTGCGATAGGCCGCCCCAGGCTGCCGAATTGTCTTGCAATTGTCACAACGAATTTCTCATCCATACTACATTCTTCTTTCTTAATAGTTTTGTTGAATTCATTATACTGCACAACAATAGGGGTTTACAATGGACTGAAACTCCAAACTTTTAAGATATTATTGTACTCCAGATACAAAGGTATAAATATAAAAGCTAATGTTGGTTTTGCAACATGCCAATGTTTGGTTGTATATTTTAAATCATATTAATGTATGGTATCCTTAAAATAATGATTTTAGGAGGGATGTTGATTGCGCACCCAGGTTTCGGAGCTTTATGAACACGCAAAAGAAAAATACAGGCTGGTACTGCACGGCGGACAAGCGGGCTTGAACAATTCCGCCTCCTGGGTGTATCTTGCGGAAGATATACAAAATATATCCTTTTTAAAAGGCGGTGAGCTGGTCATCACTACGGGACTCTTCACTCAGAGCGGGGTCAAGCTGTATGATTTTATCAGTGCACTGGTTACACGAAACTGCAGCGGTATTCTTATAAATGTAGGCAAATATCTCCATCCGGAGGATATAACTCCTGAAATCCTGGAGTTATGCAGCATTGCCAGGTTTCCTCTTTTCACCATGCCCTGGGAAGTGCATCTTGTGGATATAATGCAGGATTTCAGTATTCTGCTGCTGCATAACAATCAAAGAGAGGAACATCTCGATGCATCATTTTTAAGTGCTCTTTATCAATCGCCAGTACAGGAAAATCTTCTCAGGACAATGAATCAGTTCGGATTTGCAACAGCGTCGGATTACAGGGTAATGGTTATTCAAAACTTGCAGGATATTACAAGAATCACTTCGCCATTGAACAGTTATGGATTGAAATATCACATATTTGAGCATGACCATCTGCATGTGCTGATATATAACGTTTTAAGCGGAAAGCTCTCTCTGACCGATCTTATAGATTTGATCTGCTTTTGTGACAGTATAAAACTGGGTTTGGGTGATGCCCTCCATTCGCTTGCTGAAATAAGCCTGTGCTATAAGCGTGCCCGTTTTTCCCTGGCAGCTGCCGTATTCTGGAACCGGCAATATGTAAATTTTGACGATCTGGGAATATTTCAGATATTATTCTGTTCCTCCGACCCGGTTCTGCTGCAAACGATTTATAAACGGCATCTGGGCGCTTTAGAGCAATATGATACCGAACATGATTCTGATTATATGAAAACACTCCGTATTTTCCTGCTTTCAGACTGCAATATCCTGGAGACGGCCTTCAGAATGCATACCCACCGTAACACCATCGTCTATCGTATGCGGAAGATAAAAGATCTTTTAAATTCCGAGCTGGACAATTCCGAGGTCAAATTCAATTTGCTTATGTCCTTTTACCTGAAAGAGTATTTTTCGATATAAATATCCCTTCTTTCCTGTAAAAACTCAAAGTGCCTGTTGATAAAGATAGTCGAACTATTCCGCTGTCAATATGCATTACAATTTCATACAATAAAATAATCCAATTTTATTTAAGGTAAAGGTGATGTAATTGATAAAAAGAGATTACAGAGAAATGAAGAAAACAAACATGGGAGGACTTACCGATGTTCCGGGTATCCTTGTGGGACACGCCGAGGATAAAAGCGGCCGTACAGGCTGTACAGTAATTCTCTGTCCAAATGGAGCCGTGCCCGGAGTATCGGTAACGGGGGGAAATCCAGGAACACAGCAGACCGATAGCATCCGTCCGGGCACGAGAGAGGATCCGGTAAAGGCGGTCCTCCTCACTGGCGGCAGTAACTTCGGATTGGCAGCTGCAAGCGGGGTGACCCGCTGGCTCTTTGAACAGGGAATTGATGAGGTACCTATTGTGCCTGCAGCAGTTATCTTTGATCTTGTTTATGCCATGGGTTCAACTCCGCCGGATGCGGCCCTGGGCTACACTGCCTGTCAAACTGCGAATCCTGGTCCCGTAGCAGAAGGAAATGTTGGCGCCGGAGCTGGAGCTACCGTTGGAAAATTTTACGGGAAACCGATGAAGGGCGGACTCGGAACCGCCTCCATTCATATTCCGGGCGGTCCTGTAGTGGCAGCTCTTGTGGCAGTCAATCCACTCGGAGATGTGTGGGAGCACGGACAAATCATAGTTGGAGCACTGCGTCCCGACGGAGCCTTTGTCAACCAGACTCAGGCAATGCTGGACGGCGTGCCGTCACCATTGTTTACCCAGACCATGAATACTACTATCGCAGTAATAGCAACAACAGCACGGCTAACCAAGGCTGAGGCCAGCCGGGTAGCTACACTGGCGCATGACGGAATGGCCAGAGCTATTTCACCGGTGCACACCCAATGGGACGGCGATACTGTTTTCTGCCTCGCCCTGGGTTCAGACACCAGTTATCTTACCGGTGATGCTGCCATTACGGTTGTGGGGACGGCAGCCGCAGTTGCATTGGAAAAAGCTGTTGTCCGAGGAGCACTGGCAGCACAGGCAAATATATTTCCACAAAAATAATGAGTCTTAGTATATAAAAAATATAAACCTGACATAATGATGTCAGGTTTATATTTTTATAATTAATTATGAGGTGATGGTATTATGCAAATAAGCAGATTATTTCAAATGTTGTATATTTTGCTGGAAAAAGGAACGGTGACTGCCAACCAGCTAGCCAAACGTTTTGAAGTTTCGGTAAGAACTATCTATAGAGATGTTGAAGCTTTGAGCCAGGCAGGTATTCCCATATACGCAGCCCAGGGCAAAGGCGGAGGGATTTACTTATCTGACAGGTTTGTACTCAACAAATCCTTGCTTTCAGAACTGGAACAGGAGGAGATTCTGCTTGGTTTACAAAGTATGTCCGTGGTGAGGTATCCTGAATTTGATGATGTACTGTCCAAGTTAAGCAGTCTTTTTATGAAAAGTAATATTAACTGGATTGAAGTGGATTTTTCGACCTGGGGAGATGAGGAAGAGCAAAAGGAAATATTCAGCCTGTTAAAAAATGCAATACTTCAACAAAAGATAATTGCTTTTTCCTATTTTGGCGTTTCCGGAGATAAAAGTGATCGCATTGTCGTACCTATGAAACTGCTTTTCAAAGACAAAGCCTGGTATCTTAAAGGCTACTGCCTGGACCGCAGGGCATTGAGGACGTTTAAAATAACACGTATGTCCAACGTTCATGTTACAGGTAATTACCCTGATTATCATATCTTGCAGCATAAATTAGCAGTTTCGGCGGATAAGCCCTCCGCAGCTTTAAAGATTCCGCTCAAGCTAAAAATATCTGCTGCCGGAGCCTATCGTGTATATGATGATTTCGGCAAAAATGAAATCACAAAGGATCCGGATGGCTCATACATCGTCACCACGTCCCTGCCGGCCGGTGAATGGATTTTGGATTTTCTTTTCTCCTTTGGTCCCTTGCTTGAAGTCATTGAACCTCCGGAAATACGAATGAAAATGGTCAGCGGCATTCAAAAAATGACAGAAAAATACTCAATATAACTTGACATTATGTTGTCAGGTTATATCTGCTATAGTTAACTTGTAATCTATTTCAAGGAGGTAACAAACCTTGGAAAATAGTCCGTACTTATTGGATCCAAACAGGGAACTTGAAGGAAAACGTATACTCGTAACAGGCGGAACCAGGGGCATCGGCCGGTCTGTAGTTCTGCGGCTGCATAACGCAGGAGCAAAAGTAACAGCGGCAGCCAGAACTACACCTCAGGATTTACCGGACAATGTTGAATTCATTCAGGCCGATGTCAGCAAACCGGAAGGAACGGAAAAAATCATTCGTGAAACCTTTGAAAAGTTGGGCGGGCTGGATATTCTGATCAATAATGTAGGCGGCTCCTCCACATCTACCGCCGGCGCTTTGGCATTATCCGACGAGGATTGGCTGACCACGTTTAATTCAAATCTTTTTTCGGCCGTCCGCCTGGACCGGGGTTTCCTGCCTTACATGCTCAAGCAGCGCAGCGGTGTCATCGTTCATATTTCATCCATCCAGCGCAAGCTTCCCGGGAATATGACCATGGCATATTCGGCTGCAAAAGCAGCATTGACCAATTACAGCAAAAACCTGGCAACCGTGTTCGGCCCGGACGGTATCCGCATAAACACTGTTGCGCCTGGATTTACCGAAACTGAAGCAGCCCAACGTCTCATTGAAAGGATGGCACAAAATTCAAACACCGAGTATGATGCCGCCCGCAGGCAATTAATGGAGCAAATCGGAGGCATACCTCTGGGGCGGCCTGCAAGACCTGAAGAAGTAGCAGAACTTGTAGCATTTCTTGTATCAAACAGAGCGTCCTATATCACCGGATGCGAATACCTGATTGACGGCGGCACAGTCCGTACGATCTAAAACATTAATTAAAAGGAGAAGAAAATGGATATCAATAATATTCCTAAAGTAATAGCTGATTTTATTTCCGCATCAAACAAACCTGATCCTGACGCCTATGTAAACTGTTTTTCCGATGACGCAACTGTTATTGATGAAGGACAGACCAGAACCGGTAAGACAGCCATTAAAAACTGGAGTGACGTTTACCACTTCGCAGCCAATGTAACACTTGAGCCGAGGGCTGTAAAACAAAGCGATAATGAAATTACAGTCACCTGCAAACTTGATGGTGATTATGACAAGACCGGCCTGCCCGATCCGCTCCTATTGGACTACCATTTCAGTATTTATGCTGGAAAAATCACCAGGCTCTCCATCGAATAACGCCAACAATTGGCATACAACATTAAACAGTTTATATTGGAGGTTACTATGATTGTAAATAACTTGATGTTAAGATTGAAAGACCCGAATCCGGACAAAATCAAGCAGACTCAGGATATTCTATTAAGTATGAGAGGAAAAATAGAATATCTGCTGGATCTTAAAGCCGAAGTTAATATCCGTCCGGGTCAAACCAACTATGATTTGATCCTCATAACTAAATTTGAAACTTTGGGAGACATGGACAAATACCTTTCACATCCCGTTCACCTGGATGTTGCAAAGTTTATCGCCGGTGTTCTGGATACACAGGCAGCTGTGTGCTATGAGGCAAAGTGATATTGCAAAACAAACCGGTATTCCCATCCATTTATATTTATTGTGATTATATCATATCCATACTTTTGGCTACAATCGAGACTTTATCTTTTATTGTATATAACACCCTCTCAAAATTTTTATATAATACTTTTATATCATCTGTTGTCGCATGCTCTATGTGCATTCCCACAGTTATATTTACTCTGCACTGAAATAATGTGGATAATTCCAGTGACGCATTTCGAGCCAATTCATCTTCCTTATGACCTACAACACATAATACACTGGCAGATGCTGAATTACCTTCTTCATCTGCCAGGCTTTTTCTTGGTATTGCTAAAGCCGATGCTCCTATATGATATACTTCTCCTCCGCCTATACATATATTTATATCTTTTCCGCATATGACCACATCAGCCTCAACCACATACCTATTTTCGCCTGCTCTTATATTAAAATGTTCCATGATATACTCACACTCCTGACCATGGGACAAACTTATTGTGACCCAGTCCAAATTGCATCAATATTTTTCCTATTACATGGTTAATTTGATCATCCAGGGATTGAGGTCCATTATAAAATGTCAGCATTGGCGGAATTAACACACCCCCCAGATCAGAAACAGTTTTTAAATTAATTAAATGTATTTTCCCCAACGGCATTTCTCTTGGAACCAGAACCACTTTCCTGCCTTCTTTCAAGCATACATCCGCAGCCCTTACAATTAAGTTCTCAGCATATCCTGTTGCTATACCGGATAATGACTTCATACTGCACGGTATTAAAATCATGCCATCTGTCTTGAAGGAACCACTGGAAATGGATGCTGCCATATTATTATCATCGTATTTATAGTCCGCAGTTTCATAAAGCTTCTCAATAGGGACCTTTGTCTCCAATGCCCAGTTTCTTTTTGCACTTTCAGAGACAACCAAATGTATTTCAATATTTTCAAGCTCCCTTAATGCGTTTAACAAATAATAACTCATAATCACGCCACTTGCACCCGATACTCCTACAACTAATCTCATAACTTTCCACCTTTCCGGCTGCATCCTTAAAATCAACAAATAACAAATGTGAAACTTCAATAAAAGCAAGTACCTGAAATTATAATTAAACTCTTGTTCGAGCCATATAAATAATTTCAGGTATGTACTTTTATGTTTGTCCTGGAGCACTATTGCAATAATCCCACAAAGATTTCATCCTCATGGTTTTGCAGAGGCCTGCACCATTATAGCAGCCCTATTATTTTCCACCAGGGAATTTCTATAAGCAGCATTACAATAAATACCACCCCAATTAAAGGAACACCCAATTTGATTGTTTCCTTTTGTGAATACATACCGTTTTCTTCACCCTGTCCAACCAACATATTAAGGTGCTGAAATGGAAATATGTAATGTACAGCAATGGCTGTATATACAAAAAGCGTGGTCACTACGGGGCTTATGCCCATCGTTTCCGTAAATACCAGCAATGCTGGTATTGCAACACCCATAACCGCTATAACACTTCCAAGAAGCATATGAATAATAATTGATACCAAAGCGATAAAACCCGCTAAAACAAAAATATTCGATGGTACTACCGAAGGTAAGATTGTATTGGCTATCCAAGTATTCATCCCGGTAATACCACCAACTTTTCCAATTGCCATCGCAGCTGTTAAAAACAGAAGAACATGCATCGGAACTTCGCCCCAGTTTTTAGGAGTAAGTACTTCTCCGACCAATGGCATACTCATCAGCATTGCAATAATTAAAGTTATCCAACCTATGTTAATTCCATGAATTGAATCCGTCATCCATAATACAACCGCAATACAAAGCCATATGACAGTTCTTATTTCTTTGCCTGTCAAACTCCCAAGTGATGATAATTTATCTCTTATTTCATTTTTATTTACTGCTATTTCACCTGTCGGTCTGAATAATATAAGTATCAAAATACACGTCAATATGCTTGAAACAATACTTGGAATACCCATTATTTTGAACCAGCCCAACCAACTTATAGACATTCCTGAAGCTTCCACCGCCAAAGGATTAATCACACTGTCACCGGTCAGAAATATAAGTGATACGGGTACCGACGACGCAAATACCGTAAATCCGATCTTAACAGCATCCTCTTTTGGCATTTTTGTGCTTTTAATTACTACCGCCATAACCGACATAATCAAAAATGCCCTTGGCCACGGGTGCGGGATTAATATACTCAATATAAAGGTAAGGGCAAATATCGATATGATTATACTTCTGTATGAACTCACAAACTTAAGTATAAAAGCATATGCAATTCTTTCCCCCAGCCCCGAATTCTTAACGGCACTTGCAATCAGATACGCGCCGATAACCAGATACATCGTAGGACCTGCCCAGGAATAGAATACTTTATCCACCGGGGCTACTTTAAATATTATCAATAATGCCAGGAACAAACCCGACACATATCCTGATTGTGCAATTTGGAATGCCCAGAATACTACTGTCATCAAGGTAAGGGCAAAGCACATTTTCCCTTCCGGCGATAGGCCGGTTAATGGAAGAACGTTAATTACAACTGCAATCAATACCCCTAAAATCAAACCTAAGGTTTTTTTATTCATTTTGTTCCTCCTCCAATAAATTCTCGATTTTTATTCAGACCATTACTGGTTATTTAAAAACTCCATTAAAAGTACACGCCTGAAATTGTAGAATTTTTAATTTTCATATTTCAGGCATGTACTTTGTGAGTATAAATAAACTATTTTTTCAGAGGGGGGATTGGTGGTATCATTTGCATATTGGCTATCTTTTCGTCATTTAATTTAAACTTAGGCAATACTTCAATTGTTTCTGTAGAACGCCATGAAAAATTACATTTATCACATACATAAACTTCCCATACATTTCCTACAGGTGAATCGGCCATTTTTCTGACTTTATCGCTATCACAACGTTTGCAGTTCATAATAACTTACCTCCAATTATATATTTTCAGATAAAAGTTTGCGGATAATTTTTTCCCATTCGTCACTTCCGGCAGGATTGTCTAAAAGTTGAGTTTCACGTGGATTTGGCTCTGGTGGCACCGGCGTTGTTGCATCAATAATCAGTTTTGAATGCATTCCTGCCGGATATGAGGACGGATCAAGAGGCATACCGGGGCAATTCTCAATTACCGATACATCTTTATCCGGGCGGACTCTGGTTGTCAATGCCCACATAACCTGCTCCAGGTTAAACGGATCGACGAACTCGTCAACAACAATGATAATTTTTGAATATGGCATACCATGAGGAGTAGATAGCAATCTAAAGGCTACAGCTTTTCCGTAACCGCCCAGACGGCATTTTGTTGAAATAATTGTTCCCATACCATGAGTATACATCGCATTTACCGCTACAACTTCAGGCATGGATTCTTTTAACTGTTTAAACAGAGGAACACTTGTGTTGAGTGCCATTAAATAATCTATTTCCGTCCATGGCATTCCCAGGTACAGATTTTCAAAAATTGGATCGTTTCTGTGGGTTATCCTTGTTATTTTAATTTCGCATTGCAGTCTGGAACCTGAATATGAGCCCGGAAATTCTCCAAACGGGCCTTCGACTGTACGCAAACGAGGAATAATATAGCCCTCTAATACAACTTCGGCTCCGGCAGGTACATATAGGTGTTCTGCCGTATCAGCCTTTACAATCTCTGTTGGTACACCATCTTGTAAAGCCCCAACAAATTCATATTCATTCTGGTTATATCCGATAGGAGTACTTGCCATAAAAGTTACAAGGGGCGAATTTCCCAGTGTAATTGCAATAGGAAGCGGTTTATTTTCTGCCTCCGCTTTTTCCAGCTGAATTGCAATGTCATGAAAAGCAAGTGCCTGAATTCCAACTCTATCCTTGTCTTTGATTTGTATCCGGTATGTTCCTACATTCAATTTATTAAAGTCATCAGGGTATTCAGGATCGCCTGTTATAACTGATGCTTTGGATAAGAAAAATCCGCCATCCTGTGAATTAATTCTATACAACGGCAGTATCTCAAACAAATTGATATTTTCGGTAATGGTATTTTGTTTACACGCTGCTTCTTCCCTGGTTAGAATTTTAGGAGGCACAGGATATTTATCCCACCTCTTATTTAATTCAAAAAACTGTTCTTTTACAGGTGTATCCTTATCCATCCCCAACATTAAAGCATGATTCCTCCACGAACCATGGACATTTGTCGCCACCGAATACTTATATCCTTTAACCTTCTCAAATAATACGGCAGGCCCGTTTTTTATATTGGATGCTGCCCTTCCGGCCGCGCCTATATTAGGTTCCGGATCTATCTCCTCCTTCACACGGACTAGTTGACCACCTTCTTCAAGCGCTTTTAAGAACTCCCTTAAGTCTTTGTACACTTTTGACATTTCAGTTGCCTCCTTGAAACCATAATTTTAGCTGAATTGTAGCATTCTCTTTTTTTATAGACAATTCATATACCGAAAGCTGGATTTCCCAATATGAAATGTTTCTAATTTGGAATATCAAAAGTCCTAATTGGAATTGCTATTAATACAGCCTTACGGTAAACTAAATAAGATACTTATACCTGTTCAAACAAGCAAGCACATTGCTTCCGTATGTTTATAGCTGTCCTAAAAATATCTGATTGTATGTTTTGTGATAAAAGGAGGTAGATTTTCTTTGGATTTCAACCAAATCATGTACTTCCTGGCAATAGTAGAGCAGGGAAGTTTCTCAAATGCGGCGTATAACGTATTTATCTCTCCGTCCTCGTTGTCCAAGCAAATTAAAGCTCTTGAAATAGAGTTAGGAGTTCGTCTTTTTTCAAGAGAGAATTACAAAATAGAATTAACGGAAGCTGGAAATGCATTTTTACCTTTTGCAGAAAAGATTATACAAGAATATTCAAATATGCAGGCTGGTCTGACTTCTTTAAACAATCTCAATGACTCAATATTGACCATCAGAATCGGAACTATACCAATTTTATGCTGCCGCAGCATAATTGACAAACTGGCAAATCTGGAGTACAAGAATCAAAACTTCCATTTGGATTTACTTGAGCGTGAGCAAAGTGAACTCACAAAATTACTGGACAGTAAGCAAATTGATTTTGCTATTGCCAGAATTGATTATCTGTCGGGCGAAAGCTTTGATTTTATTCCTCTTGAAACACAGGAAATCGGCGTAGTGTGTCCGGTAAACTCCCGTTTTTCCTCAAAGCTTGCAGTAGGTTTACAGGATTTAAAGAATGAGCCCCTGCTGCTCTTAAACAATACTTCCAGTTTACACAGACTTTGCATAGAATCATGTAAAAATGCAGGATTTTCTCCCAAAATAAACTATTTAAGTTCACGCCATGAAGCACTTTTAGCCATGGTAAATACCGGCTCAGGTTTAACTTTGCTGCCCAGAAGTTTATTGGACCTACAGCATAAAAAAAACCTGGTCTACATACCGTTAAAAGAAAAAATATATAGTACTATTGCAATAATCAGAAGAAAAGATATGAAGTTAAATAAAAAAACAGAAAGCTTTCTAGCAATTATAAGGGAAAATTTTACCGAAGATCAACAATATAATGAAATAAACAAATAGCAGAGGTATATATGGACAAACTTATTCTAGTGGATTTATTCGACAATGAGATAGGTCATTCCGGCAAATCAGAAATCCATAGAAAGGGATTATTGCACCGTGCCTTTTCTATATTTATTATTAATAACGGTAAAATGCTTATTCAAAAAAGAGCATATGCCAAGTATCATTCCGGAGGACTGTGGACAAACGCATGCTGTTCCCATCCAAGGGCGGAAGAAAATTTATTCGCAAGCATTCACAGACAATTGGAACACGAACTGAACATTCCTCAAAATACCTGCTCCATCAGTGAGAGCTTTAGTTTCGTATATTTCCAAAAATACTCCAACAACTTATTCGAATATGAATATGATCATGTATTTTTAGCTGAATATTCCGGTAAACTCTATGCAAATAAAGACGAAATTGAAGAAATAAAGTGGGTTGCCTTCGATGAATTAATAGATGATTTACAAAAAAATCCGGAGAAGTATTCCGCCTGGTTCTTAATTGCAGCACCTAAAATTTTATCATTAATTTAATATTTTTTCAGTGAGATAATAGATAAACGCAAGGATCGGCAGACTAAATCCTAGTATGGACGCTGTTGCCCAATTTCCATGAGCATACGCCCATCCTCCCAAAGCGGATCCTATTGCACCGCCGGCAAAGAAAACCGCCATGAATACTCCGTTTACCCGTCCCCGGATCTCATCACCCAGTCCATAGATTACCTGCTGTCCAAGCACAAGGTTTCCGGAAACGGCCATATCCAGTAAAATTGCAGCTGTACAAAACAATATAAGTGATATTGTTTGATTGCTTTGTGAAATATGAGTTATTGCAAACGAGGAAGCTGCGGTTATAAATGCTATCCCCGTTAATTTCCTGGTCCAGCCCCGGTCTGCCAGCCTTCCTGCAATTGGTGCCGCAAGTCTGGCCGCCTTTATTACAAGTTCCAGGGGGAAGGTAATTACCGAGCTTATAGCGGAAGGCCAGTTTGATAAAAATATAGCCGAGGAATACCGTATCAGGTATTTCACCCCCCGCCGTCTGATTACCCGCCATATTCTTGAACGTGGTATCCTCAGGGGCGAGCTTAAAAAGGATCTGGATATTGAATTGAGTATAGATCTTATTTTTGCTCCCATATTCTATAGATTGTTAATAACAGGAGAAACTGTAGATCCGGTATTTGTGAAAAGTCTGATATCCTATACCCTCGAAGGGCTTGGTATTGTTTAACCTTTTACTGAAAAATCTCTGCTTTTTGGTGCTAATGGATTTTCTCCGATCATATTCTTATAGGAGAGGATAATAAGAAAGGGTGTAGAGTTGGTTGATAAAGGTTAAAGTTGGATTGCGGCCTCTTGTTAACAAACTTAATTTACCTACAGTTTTAAAAACGGCCATACCTCCTGGCGATACAACCGAGAGATTATTTATTGCAACCCAGCCGGGAGAGATTTTTTACATAGGAAACGGATTTATCGGGACTTTTCTTGATATCCGCTCCAGAGTAATAAAACTGGGTACATCAAATGGCGGATATGATGAACGGGGCTTGCTGGGGCTTGCATTTCATCCGGAATTTCATTATAACGGTCTGTTTTATCTGCACTATTCGGCGGCCGGAACACAAGGCCCGGGTGCTCTTTCCGAACCCTTTAAACCCAATCCGTGTGACCCCCGGACCTTGAACCTAAAGTGGATAAACAGAGATATTCAATATGATCATATTGATACAGTTGAAGAATGGATTTTACAATCCAACGGCCAACCACAAAAACGCCGGACATTACTTAATATAATAAGGCCGTTTTTAAATCATAATGGTGTCAACAGCTTAAACTTTTCACCCGAAACAGGAAAACTTGTATTAACAACCGGCGATGGGGGCTCAGGTTATGATCCCTTCAATTTAAGTCAGGATGATATGGAAATTGCCGGCAAAATAATTGAAATTGATGCAGCTAAGAATACCTCTATGGTCAATCCACCGGCAGTTACACGTCTTGATGAACTCCCCCCTCCCATACAGGAAACACTTACGGTGATAGCCAAAGGGGTTCGCAATATCACAGGTATTGCATTTCAAAGGTTTAAAAACCAGTACATCAAGTACGTGGGAAATGTGGGACAGGATCTTGTAGAGTCCATTTTTTCATTCGATAAATTCATACCATTACCGGTTACTCAGCTTATTCAAGCTTCAGCGTTGAAATCGGAACCCGTCCCCGAAGGATTTGTCAACTTAGGCTGGCGTGGATGGGAAGGCGCCTTTCCTACTTCAATAATCAGAGGCTGCTCTGTTAATGCCGCTTTGGATGAAAAAACAATTGTTTATTACGATGAAGCAGTCAAAACTTCGGTGCAGCGTCTCCAGCCAATAACCCAATATTTTCATGAGGACTCCCGGCCCGGCAAGTTTGAAGCAACTGCACTTACCGGAGTCCACCCATACATTGGAAATGAAATTCCCGAGTTAACTGGAAGTGTGGTTTTTACAGACCTGGCCAGGAAGGATAGATCACAATCCCCTGCCAGAGGGGTTTTAGCTTATACCCGGGCAGGAACAGACTGCAGACTAAATGATTTTAGCGTTATTGAAACTGATTACAATTTCGGAGCTCAGGGAGCATATTATGTCAGTTTGGGTGCAAACCTGGATCAGACCAGACTGTATTTGGGAGTTTATGGCTCAATGAAAGTGGCCGATTTAAACCAGGGTACTGTTTTTGAGATTGTCGGCAGGAGTTGACAGCTACTTTGTAAATACTAAGGCTGTGCTGCTTGAAAGTCTGAAGCTATCCTGATAGCATCTTCTTTGGAAAGCTCATCTCCGATAAGTGATGGTAATAAATAATAAATATCATTATTTAACCAATAAGCTTTATTCCAACCCCTTCTTCAAAACCTTCAGAACTTTATCGGTGCACTCCGCAAATTCACGGATTTTGGCGGTAATCCTGCTACGTCTCTGCTCATCCTGCAAGGCTTTAAGTGTAATGTTGAAGCCTCCTCCGATTGCTTCCAGATCTCCACCGCTCTGTTCATTCCACATAAAACGCATCTTTTCATATAATCTGCGAATTTCTTCTATAAATTTAAACTCCGGATTAAGCTCCTGCGCCTTATTTAAAAAATCATGACAGCAGCTGCTGTTTGTTGCCAGATTGCACACATATATTGTATACATGGGCCAATCATCAAATTCTTCCGGCTTCATACCATCAAATTTCCCCTTTTCAAGGTCTGCCGCCCATGAACGGAAAGCCTCGGCGCCAAAGCAATAGCCCTCTGTTTTTGTCGTCAGAAGCTGACGCAATGTCGATATCCTGTTGCGATAAATATCGGCCAGCTTCACATTCTCACGCCTTTCTCCAACAAATATCCATCCGTTGCAGGCTTCCTGTCCGTCTGAAAGCTCATCGAAAAAAAGCTCGTCAAATGAAATTTTATCCGGTTCCGTCATTTCAGCTTTCAAATAAAGGAGGGTCTTTCCAAAGTCTTCATAGCCGACATAAACACCCCATCCCCACCTGTTTCTGGGGATATTCCCCCAATGATTAAAAATAACTGGTATACCTTTATCTATATAGGCTATCAAAGTCTGAAGATACATTTCCTTATTTTTTATCAGTTGCTTTACCGTAACAAAAGTACTTGCATATCCGCAGGCTGCAAAGATATCTTCAATAAAGTCGGTATTGCCTTTGTCACTGAGACAATAATCGGTGGCCCCGTCACCGCGGAAACGGCCATAGGAATAAACCTGCGCAAAATTATCACCCGTCAGGCCCGCAAAAAAGCTGTAATTATAATCTTTCTCCCCCAGGCATTCCATCACATATTTTGCACAGCCGTTAAACCAGTAGTTTTCGCCATAACGCATTGTAATGGGCTGATGAATGATCGGTATTCTGTTGTTGCTTGGTTTTGCAGCCATAATCAGTTCCCCCTGTTTAATTTTAATTTTAGGTGTTGTTTTCAACTGCGAGACGGTTATTGATCGGAAATATTTTCTTCCCTGTCCTTCGGAACCGATTATAATTGTTTCAGGCTTTTGAAGATACAGGTCAGAAACCATGTATGGGAAATTCACTCCACAATACCTCACCTGGCCATTGATAATAACAGCAAAATGCTTTTCGCCCACAATCCAATTCAGGGTATTGTATTCGTTATATTTAATTCTCCCAAGCCCGGGATAGCTGAAATAATCCCCCAACATAGGCTGGTTGAAGCATATCGCTTCCTTTGAAAGCCTGCTGTCTGCTTTGTTTTCCATATTAATACCGTACAAATTGTTTCCGTGGTAAATACGGATACCGCCCTCGTCGCTTCCAAATCCAAAGCGCTCACTATCCTTTTCGGCCTTAAATTCAATATCCACTCGAAAAGGTATTTTCACAGATACATTGGTCGAAAGTTTTCTATCGGATATCCAGCAGATGTATTCCGCCTCACCGGTTTCAAGCACCTTGTAATGAGGATCACAAACAGGAGTAATTTCATTCAGAGGAATGTTATACTCGTACAGAACAGGATTTTCACGTTCAATTTCTTTAAGGCCTATATTTGAAATCTGTTCATTAGGATCATACTGCTCCGCATCAGGAAGCCGTCTTTTTACAGGCAGGAATATATTGATTTTTTCGCGTCTGCTGTCGGAAGAAATCACAGACTCAGCAAGGGATTCATGCCTTAAGCGTCCTCCATGAAGGTAGTCTACTTCATAATACGGATTATCGTCAAAGCATTTTATCATTCTCCGATGAAATAAAGATATGTCATCATCCACAAAAACACTGCCCACAGCAAATAAGCCACCCTCAAATTCATAATCCGCGTAGGGGCCATCATTATTAAAATCCACGTCAATGCTCTGAATAATCACCGTCTGGGCACTGTCCTTCTGATATTCAAACAGCTTGTGACTCCCGGGTGTTCCAAAGGGTATCCTGTTTTTCCCCAGCCAGTCCCAGAAGCCGTCTACATCAGATATATCAGAGTTTTTCAACTTTGACGAAAGGACGCGCATGGACGGCAGATCGACAATTATCAGCTCGGGCGGAGCCGTCACTTTTTCCGTAAGAGCGGAAAGTCTTTCAAAGCTGATCTCTTTGTCATTTTCACCAATTTCCTGCGCTTCAAGCTGTTTATCAATTTTTTCATACAAAAGCGGCAAGGCGGAAATATGCTTTATTCCACTTTTCAGCATAGCCTGTAAAAATTGATCAATAATATGCTTCAGTTCCCTGAGAGCATCAATTTCATTGTCTATGGCATTGATACGGCTCACAAAGCTTTCCACCAGCACAGTCATATCCTCACTTTCATATATACTGAGAATGTCCTTTATGGGAATCTGCATTTTTCTGAGGACAATAATCTGTTTGATTTTTTCAATATTCTCATTGTCGTAAAAACGGTATTTTTCAAACTGCAGACGTACGCTTTGAACAAGTCCTACCTGTTCATAATAGCGTAGTGTTCGGGAAGATATGCCAAGTTGATTTGTCAGATCGGTAATTTTTATCAACTTCATGGATTCGACTTCCTTTCCGGATGATACTTCGATTATATCACTTGACCGTACGTCAAAGTCAACATACCTGAATAACACGCATATTATAAAAATTATAAAAAATTCATACCGCTTCACAAATTTCTGTGATATATTTTATAATTAGTTTTAAACTATAATTACCCTCTATTAACAAGGTACAATACGTACATAGTCAACAGAGGGTATAAAGTCAAAAAACAGATAGGAGTATACCGATGTCATTCACCACCTTATTATACCACGAAATCAGGGAGAACCGGATGCATCATCCGGGACAAGCCTCGCCAATTGAGGTAAGACAGGATTACAGGGACAATTTGCCTCCTCCTCTCTTTGTCACCCTGGAGAAATTTCTTGCCCAGATGGAGTATTTATATGAAAACGACTTTCATACATTAACTCTCGCGGAAATCAAAAACTATTACTACAAGAAAGCAGAACTGCCGGAGAAATCCGTTTTATTGACCTTTGACGACTGCTATCAGTCAATGGGCCTTTATGCATATCCTGCATTAAAAAAGTATGGGTTTCATGCCGTAGCCTTTGTTGTCACCAGCTGGCTCAATACGCAAAGAAAACCTTTCGATCCTGAGAAATCTATTTGCCTTACCGGAAGCGAACTGGAAGAAATGGCTGACATTTTTGAATACGCAAACCACACCGACCAATTCCACACAAGAACCGGAACTACAGTCAGCAAGTTGCTGGAAGCCGGCGAAGAGAATTTTTCTGAAGATCTGAACCGCTGCAATGCAAGTCCCATCGTGAGGGCAAAGGATGTCTTTGCCTATCCCTTCGGCCTGTATTCCAGTCTGAATGTGTCCCTGCTGAGAAACAAAGGGTTTACGCTTGCTTTTACCAGTGAAGGCGGCAAAAATACCGGTAATACCGACCCGCTGCTGCTCAAACGGAATGTCGTCCCCTATACCATGGATATGGAAACCTTCAGAGGTATCACGGGTGCTTAAGTATTTTTAAGGCGTATTAGATTTAAAACTGCATACCCTCTATTGACAATGTACACCACGCCTCACGCCGGCTATTTTACCTTGCAAGCGGCTTCAACGCAGCCGCAGGACAAATTTACCGCTCAAAAACGTATTGTACATTGTTAATAGAGGGTAATATAACATTGATATAAATAATTGATTTAAATAAAATTGATATAAATAAAAGAGAGGAACAGAAACATGAAAAAATCAGCAATAATATTCGCTTTATTGATTGGAATTCTTTTTATGACCTCATGCTCAAAGGCAGACAATAATGCTGCGAATTCATCTGAATCCCCTGCTCCTGGTAATCAAACTCCCAGCGGACAGGAATTGAAAATAGGTATACTGCCCGCGGAATCAGCCATCCCTATCATTCTTGCAAAAGAAAAGGGATTCTTTGATGAAGCCGGACTAAAGGTATCCATCAAACCCTTTTCTTCTCCCAATGACCGTAATGTAGCAGTTCAGGCCAAAGAACTGGATACCGCCATAGGCGATGTCATGACCGGCGCAGCTTTTGTAGATAAAGGTATTGCCATGAAAATTACTTCGGATATCAGTGAAGATTTTAAAATACTGTCTTCCCCCGGTTCCAGGATTGAAAAAATAGAAGGGTTAAGCGGCAAACGGATTTCTCTTGTACGGAACTTTCTTCTGGAATATATAATGGATCAGTTTGCAGCCAAGCATGGCTTTGACTATCAAATAGTTGAAATACCTTCCTTTGCGGGTAGAGCCGAAGCCCTTATGTCCGATCAGATTGACGGAGTCGTTTATACCGAACCGCAGGCAGGCATGCTTGTAAAGCAGGGTGCACATATGCTGGGAAGTTCAAAAGAAGCAGGAATTAAAGGCGGTACCCTGCTGTTCACCGATGCTGTGATTTCCAACCGTCCCGGGGACATCAAAGCCTTCTATCAGGCTTACAATAAGGCCGTTGATTATATGAACGAAACCAATGTAAAGGAATACAGCGGCATTTTGACAAAATACCAGTTTCCTGAAGCAATCGGCAATTATCTTTCCAACCTGACTGGAAAGTTCACACACGCAGGAACCATCAGCGAAGACCAGTTTAATAATATAATCAAGTGGACAAAGGACAAAGGACTGACCGGCAAGCTCTATACCTACGATGAATTAACCGATTTCTCGTTTATAAAATAGTATCAGCTTAACGTGTTGTGCTAATTGGTTAATCAGCATAACCACTTTAAATGCCAAGTTGAGAGTTAATTAATTAGCACAACGCGTTAATTCATACGCTTCAGCCAGGGAGCGCAGGCTGCTTCCAGCCGGTCCAGGATTTTAAAGAGCACTATTCCCACAAGGCCAAGGGCCAGAATGCCGCTGAACATCTCTACGTAATCCATCTTGGTCCATGCGCTCAGGATGTAATAGCCGATTCCGTATACCGTTGCATAATTTTCCGCAAAAAAAAGCGAAGCCAGCGATATTCCGATGCTTATCCTCAATCCGCCAATTATATCAGGGAGAATTGCCGGCAGAATCAGATAGCGGTACTTCCGGCCTTCCGACGCGCAGAAGCTTTCCATCACCTTGAAATACAGAGGAGGAATGTGCTCCACTCCGTCCCGCACCGACAGTATTATCTGGAATATGATAATAAAAATCACCAAAATTATTTTAGACGTATTTCCGAGGCCGAACAGCAGCATGAAAACCGGCAGGAACGCGACCTTTGGTACCGGATAAATGAAGTACAGCAAAGGAGAAAACAATCTCCTGCAGGTTTTATTAACGCCAAGAACGATACCGGCCGGAACCCCCAGAAGCATGGAAATACCCACAGCTGTGACCACCCGCAGCACGCTGGCGGCACAGTGTTTAAGCAAATCACCGGGGACTGTCAGTATATAGGCCGCAGTTTCAACCGGAGACGGTATGGTGCGGGTTCTTAAAAGCAGATGAAGAAGCTCCCAAAGGATAAGAAAGCTTAAAAAACCTCCCAGCTGGCTCTGAGTTAATCTCTTTATGTCCTTCATAGTCACATCTCCATCTTTAGCAGCTTTCTGAGCTTGATACATTCGTCATAGAAGCCCAGCTCTTCTCTTGCGTTCCTTACCGAATAATAAGGGTTGTCCAGCTGTGAGACAGTTCCGTCCCCATTCATCAGAAGGATGTGCTGTCCCAGCATAACTGCCTCTTCAATATCGTGGGTAACAAACAGCAGTGTAGCCATCCGTTTTTGTTGTTCTCTGATTATTATACCCTGCAGTTCCTCCTTTGTCATTGCATCAAGTGCAGAGGTGGGTTCATCCATCAGGAGCAGGTCCGGTTCCCCGATCAAAGTCCTTGCCAAAGCCACCCGCTGCCGCTCACCTCCGCTCAACTCCTGCGGATACTTGTCCTTATGGCCTTCCAGCCTCATTTCCCTGAGCAGTTCCATTACCGCAGCGTCCATACCAGCTGTCCGTCCCTTAAATTTTAGCGGCATTGAAACCGCCTCCTCTACGGTCTGCCACGGAAACAGTCCCAAATCCTGAAACAGAAAGGCAGTTTCACTCCTGGGAGTCCTGACTTCCGATCCGTTGACGGTTACTGTCCCCCGGTCGGGTTTTAAAAATCCTGCAATGAGGTTCAAAATGGTACTTTTCCCTGAACCTGATTTGCCGATTAAAGCATAGGAACTTCCCGCTTCCAGTATAAGCTGAACATTGTTAAGTATCTCCCGCTTCCCATAGGAGAAGGATACCCGGTCCATTATAATAAAATCTTTCATTAGTTTTAATTCCTTATCCACAGCTGTTTTTTATTAAAGTTAACTAGTAGTCTGTAACACCTAAAAGTCACATATTGCCGACGGTTACTTGCTCCATTCTGCCAGTATAAATTGAAAAATATTTATCTATATGGCCGGTATGCCACGTAACCCTGGGGCTCGTGAATAAAGCCGGCACTGCTGAGTGCTTCTGCGGCCTCCTCCGGATAATCCTTGATCACAATACGGTTTTGTGAGGAAAATATCCTGCGCCTTGAATAATCCTGTATGAATACCCCAAGTGCTTCGGCTGCGCTATCCGGCTCAAATACCCGCAAGCTCCTGCCCAGACGTTCCAGTACGGCCACCGGAATACCTGCCCGCATTGCAACAGCCGTACCGGCAACATTCAGAAATGCCCTGTCCGGCATATGCTGCAGGCATTTTCCCCATGGCTGGGCCGGGTCGATCGCATTGAGCCATGCAATCTGACCGCGGGGCTGTTCCAGCGTCAGCATGGTTCCCGCATATTCCTTATCCCGGATAAACTGGATTCCCGACAGTCCTTCTATAAAGTAACCCCGGCGCACCCGGCCGGTATATTCCCAGATGCGCAGTGTCTCAAGGGCGGCGCTCCAGGAAATCCCCCGTATTGTCTCACGGCAGAGTATAACCGCCCTGTCAAAATTGCGGTCGAGCTGCTGTTCTATTGTCAGAGGCTTTAGAGGCCGGGTTACTTCCCACCGCCCGGTTGACAGGATTTTCATGCGGGCATTGACTTTATGGCTGGCTGTCCCTTTTTGCAGCTTATCCCGGTCCATCCACTGCCGGACGGGAATATAACTGTCGGCGGTCACAAGTCCTTTCGCTGCAAGCTTCAGCAAAGTATCGTAGGGCGAACCCTGAACCAGACCGGTAAGTCTTTGCATAAAGCTGGCTCCGCTTTTTAACAATGCATTATATATAATCTTTTCATTTCCCTCCAGGGTTTCAGCCGTCTCCGACAGATCCGCCTCCCAGTCGATGTCGCCGGTCTGGTGACAGCAGAGGTCAGCTTCGGGACTTAGCTGCCAGAATATACTTCCGCCGGATAAAACTGTGTCCATAAACTCCGGCCGGTAATTTCCCACACGTGCCGGCAGCAGGATGTTCTCCCAGGCCTCGGCCGGATACGGCTGATCTCCCAGTGTTTTAAGCGCGGCCTCCAGCTGTTCAGCCGCCGGTGCCGAAATAAGCATGCGACTGGCAAGCAGCGCGGCATACCTCTCTGCCGGAAGGGTTCTAACCTGCTTTCGCAGGCTTTTTATAGTTTCATTCCTTGCACGGTCATAAAGCTCGGAATGATAATACAGCCCCTCCTGTTCGACGGCATTTCCCTGTGAACAAAGCAGTGTCAGAAGGTCAAGTGCAGCCTCATCCGTCCACAGATACCGCTCTGCCACCTGCTCACAGGATTTAGCCCCCCTGTATCTCAGCAATCTCTGAACAAGTCGTTTTCCTGCATCCGGGGCCATTCCCTCCAGAGCATCAGAGTATTCCTTCTCATGCTCTGCGGCAATCCATAAACCAGGCTCAATATATTTCACACGTCCCCCGGCCGCAAGTGCTTCCAGCCATTCAACCGGTATTCCCAGCTCTCCCCCAGTCAGCTCCGCCGCAGTCAGATCTCCTTCTATCATCAGCAGGGAATGAAGCTGCTGTTCATTTTCAGGGAGCCTGGTCCGTTCGGATACACGGGCCAGCTGCTCCGGTGCGGGTTTGATCGTAGCGGCCTCCTTTAAGGCTTCTGCCGCAGCTTGATATATTTTTTGCGGTGTGGGCGAATAATCATACATCATTGCGGCTTCTGTCTGACGTCTCAGCGGCAGTGACATGGGAGAAGGTGTATCAAGATACATCTCACGGATCTGAATATCACCGGATTGTATTCCATTGAGGATATATTCAACTCCCTGTAAATCCCAGTAATCCTCCAGGCATTCCCGCCTTGTTTCCCTGATCATGGGATGCTTTTCCTGCTCGACCAGAGAGGAAAGCAGTTCCGCACTTCTCATGCGCTGTACCCAGAGCGGCTGGCGCCTGTTGCTCCTTACGCCCATCAAAAGGGCCCGGGCAGTGTTATAGCGGAAATTCATGTTATATAAAGGGGTGGCAGGAAGTAATGCTGTGACAATCTGCCTGGCCGTAGCAGGTGATACCTCCTGAAGCAGGCCTTCGGGCAGCGGACTGCCGTTATAGGGAAACAGAAGGAATCCGTCATCATCGGTCACACAGCTTATTGTGGTATCCATATGGCGGTTTGCCGCTTCCTTCACAAGAAGGGACAGCGGTTCATTCACCTGACGCCCGAATACCGAATGTACCATCATCTGGTGGTTGCTGTTTTCATCCATAAAATGTTCAATCAATATGGTCCTGTCGTCCGGCAGGACACCGGTGCTCTGCAGCTGACGTTTCAGAAACTCCACCGCACTTTTTGCGGCCGGCTCATCCAGCCCCATTTTTACAAGCTCTTTTAATATGGATCCGGTTTCATTTGCGAGGGTGAGGCTTCGGAACAGCTCACCAAAGGCCATTCCGGTCCGCAGTCTCCGGCCTTTGATCTCACCGTGCCAAAAGGGCAGTCTGGCACCTGCCGTATTGGTTTGGGTTACGATTACCGAGTCCTTCAATATGTTTACAATACGCCAGGCAAAGGTACCCAGGAGAAATCTGTCGCCTATTCTGGTTTCAAAGACAAATTCTTCATCCAGCTCACCCAGCTTGACACCGCTTTCGGTTCTGCATGAATATAACCCTCTGTCAGGAATGGTGCCTCCGGCACTGACCGCCAGCATCCGGCTGTAAACATCCCCGGTAACTTGATTATGAAGCCTGTCATAAATAATTCTGGGGCGCACGGGTATATCCCTCTCATGCTCGTAATCCCCCGCCAGCATACACAGAATTTCACGAATGTCTTCCGCTTTCACATCACGGAAGGGGTAGGCCCGGGAAAGCAGCTCCATTACCTCCTCAACCTGGTAACCGCCGCCGCATGCCATGGATACCAGGTGCTGGGCAAGGATGTCAAAGCAGAGCCGGGGTGGTTTTGAGTACTCGATACCGCCATTTCGCGCCACCTCTGCAGTGAGTCCGCAATACAGCCCTTCCACCGCTTCCCTGGGGAACATATGCATGATACTTATACGGTTTGGATTATGCCCCGCGCGCCCCAGCCGCTGCATGGTACTGGAGATGGAACGGGGACAGCCGATCTGGAATACCTGATCTATATCACCCACATCTATTCCAAGCTCCATGGAGGAGGTTGCACACAGGAGCCTCAATGTCCCGCTGCGAAGTGCGTTCTCAACCTCAAAGCGCTGTTCCTTGGATAAACTGCCATGATGTGTACGTGCAAACCCCTCCCCTCCCAGCTGATTTATAAAATAAGCCAGCTTCTCGGCGTAAGCCCGCCCTTCCACGAAGGCTATGGCACTGCCCGTACCGCCGCAATATGAATACACTGTTTTTGCAAGCTCCTGCCAAACCGGATCTTTCATCCTAATTCTCTTTTCAGACAGGGGACTTGTCACTGCAATCCGGATCTCCTTTTGCATCCTGGGGGCAATAACAGCAACCGGATCGGGAGACAAATACTGCGCAGCAATATCCAAAGGTTCAATGGTGGCAGAAAGACCAATCCTCTGAAGCGGCTGTCCGCACAGCCTGTCCAGTCTTGCAGCCGACAGCATAAGATGAGCACCGCGTTTGGAATCGATCAGGGCATGCAGCTCATCTATAATAATTGCCTTAGCAGTTCCAAGAATCTTCTGACCTGATTTACTGGTGAGCATTAAATATAAAGATTCGGGAGTCGTAATCAGAATATGCGGAGGAGCCTTGATCATCCGGCTCCGTTCCTTTTGAGTGGTATCGCCGGTACGTATGCCGATACTAAGCCCGGTTCCGTTTGACGGAATACCTGCTTTTAACTGTTCCTCAAGAATTCCGTCCAGGGGACGCCTGAGATTCTCACGTATATCCCCGGCAAGTGATTTAAGCGGTGATATATAGATCAGCTGCAGCTCCTGTTTTAAATTACCGCTCCGTGCCAGTTCCAGCAGTCTGTCGATAAATACCAGAAATGCGGTAAGTGTCTTACCTGTACCCGTCGGTGCCGATACCAGCGTGTGCCTGCCTTCGGCAATTGCCGGCCAGGCCTGCTGCTGGACTGCAGTGGGTAAACCCAGGGTATTTATAAACCATTGCTCTGTTAACTTGTTAAATATATCCGGCAATTTTTCCGACATGGACATCTCCTTCACTGTGGAATAATGATATTTATATTCTTCATTCCAAGGCACAACTCCTCCCACAATAACTTATACAATATTATTGACATTAAATGGCTTTAAAACTCTTGACAACCTAACAATCGTTAGATATAATTTCCCTAACAGTTGTTAGGCGAAGTGCGATAAAGGATAATTACTTACATAACATTTTGTGGCCGCTATGCGGCTCAAAGCCATAAAATGGCTCATGGAGGTTAATGTGATCAAAGACAAAAATGATACAAAAAACCAAATACTGCAGGTTTCCCTGGACCTGTTCTCTATCAGGGGCTACAGCTCGGTATCCATACGTGATATCTGCGGAAAAGTAGGTATTAAGGAAAGCTCGGTATACCACCATTTCAAAAGCAAGCAGGACATTTTTGATGTTCTCTGCAATTCCTTTACCGAAACCCTCTATGCACTACCTCTGGCGTTCTCTGCCGAAATGCAGAAAGTGACCTCCGTTAAGGAGGAGGAATTTATATTTGTATGTCAGAGTTTTATAAACGACTATCTTATGAACGAAAAAATCAACAAATTTATCCGGATGCTTATAATCGAGCAAAGCACCAATACTCAAGCGGCTGAACTGTATCACAGGGTTTTGTTCGACGATGCTCTTGCCGGCCAGAAGGTCATATACCAATGGCTGGTCCGGATCGGCTTTCTGAAAGACCTGGATATCGATACAATGGTCATAGAATACTATGCACATGTTATTTATCTGTTTCACCGTTATCTGGCTGCGGGAGAAATCACTGCTGCGATCAAAGCTGAAGTAAACGAAAGCCTGTTAAGGCATATTCAAAATTTTCTGGCAAAATATAAAAAAGTTTGATTAGTCAAGGAGGATCCAAAAATGTCATACGTCATACAGACCAAGGAACTGAGTAAATCATTCAAAAAATCTGCCGCGGTCGACAAAGTGGACCTTAAGGTAGAAAAAGGTGATATCTACGGCTTCATCGGGCAAAACGGCGCCGTAAAGACCACCACCATACGTATGCTGCTGAATTTGATAAAGCCCTCCGGCGGAACTGTTGAACTGTTTGGTGAAAAGGTAACAGACAACAGCATGTACCGGCATTTGAAGAAAATTGGTGCAATCATTGAAACACCGGGGTTTTATCTGAACCTTACCGGCGAGGAAAATCTGGACATCCACCGGATACTGATGGATATCCCTGACAGGTCCAGTGTGGACAGGGCTATGAAATTGGTGGGACTGTCTGAGCAGAAAGGTAAAAAAACCCGCCAATACTCTTTGGGAATGAAACAGCGTCTTGGCATTGCAAGAGCCCTCCTGCACGACCCGGAGCTGCTGATACTGGACGAACCCACAAACGGGCTGGATCCCCAGGGTATAGTGGAAATCCGGGATATGCTTATAAATATTTCAAAAGAGGGCAAAACCATACTCATATCCTCCCACATACTGGCAGAGGTAGAGAAAATGGTCAGCCGGATAGGCATCCTCCACAATGGGAAACTGCTTGAAGAGAGCAGCCGGGAAGTTTTCCTCAAAAAATGCGGACATTCTTTTCAGTATAGGGTCAGTGATCCGGTCAAAGCGGCCGGTTTGATAACACTGCTGTTGAATGGGGCAGATATCACTATCGATGAGGATCTGGTCATTTTGAAGAATTCAGAAAGTGAGAATAGCGGAAAAATTACAAGACTGTTGGTTGAAAACAGTATCGATGTAAAGGAAAGCAAGGTTGTCCAGGCTTCCCTCGAGGATTACTTCATAGAGCTTACAGGAGGGAGCGTCCATGTATAAATTATTAAACCTTGAATTCAGAAAATTGAAAGGGACGTTCCTGATCATACTGGTTCCCGTTACTTTTCTGGCACCGCTCATCATTGTCCTTGTCCAGAATGCATCAGGCCCCAAAGCTTCTTTACCTGATATCATAACAAAAAGCAGCGGTTTTATTCAGATGATATCCTTTGCCTGTGTTGTGATTTCGGGATGCTACATAATCACAAGGGAATACAAGAGCAACATGGTGCCTTATCTGGCTATTACACCAAACTCCATGTCCAGGATCCTTTTCTGCAAGTTCATCCTGCTCTTTATAGAGACATTTGTACTGCAATTGGCCATTTTTGGAGCTTTGCTCTGTGTAAATACGGTCCTTAACGGTTTTGACGGTGCTATTGCGGTCCGTTTCCTTGTATCAGGCATCTTAAGTACATTGTTCCTCGGCTGCCTGATACCGGCAATTATTTTTATAGCTTTATGGAGGCAGAACTTTGCCGGCTCATCTATTATTTTCCTTGTCCTATTCATGCTCACATTTCCATTTACCTTCATGAGCTATGGTTATATTTTTCCCCATCTGGTGCCCATTATCCTCGTATCCAAATATCTGGGTTATGAACGTTATACCCAGATGGGCTACGGGCCAGGAATTCTGATCCTTGCCGGTACTTTTGCAGCTTTTTCATACCTGTCGGTACACTGTATGAAGAAAAAGGAGTGATGGATAATGCTGAGATTAATAGAAGCCGAGATAAAAAAACTGCATGCCTCAAAAATGTGGTGGCTGATTGCAGCCGGGGCAGTATTGCCGGCGCTGATCACCAGCCTTTCCTTCCTGGAGGACAGGGATATTTCATGGCTGATTTTTATGCATGTGGCACTGCTTATATTCAATGTTCAATCCCTTCTGATTTTTTCATCCTTTGCAGCCTTCCTCCGGGCCAGGGAATATGAAGAAAATATGCTGGAGGTAATCCTATGTTATCCATACCCGAAACGTAACTTTTTATTTTCCAAATTGGTTATTATGCTTTTAGTCATTGGAATAACGGTAATTTTATTCGGCATGTGCACCTTGTTTTCAGGTTCCATACTTCTCAAGGCTTCCCTGCCGCCGGCATTATTCCGGCATTTTATAAAAATCCTGCTGCTTGTGAGCCTGATGCATTTTCTATTGAGCCCGGCAGCCTTTTTTCTTGCAGAGCTCATCCATATGGCCGTATCCGGAGTTATTTACGGAATCATCGGCATGTGTCTGTGCATGATGCTGTACAGTACTGATTTTATACAATTCATTCCCGTGTGCATCCCTTTCGTTCTGACAGATCATATCCTGGGCATGGACGTAATGAAAATCCTGCCGGATTACGGTGTTCACTGGAGCATCCTGGCTGTCTGGTCCGCCCTGTTCCTTTTAGCTGATTCCAAAAAGCAACAGGATATTTACAGCATAAGCTGGTAGCCTGTATATTAAGTATTACAGCAGGCTTCAGAAAGCCGGCCGCTTCCATACACCTCTGCTGTTTGTTCCGGCAAAGATGTCGGTACCGCTTATGCCCAAAGAATAGACATCAATATTTGCCAGGCCCGAATCAAGTTCACTCCAGTTTTTACCGCTGTCAGTTGAAAGAAAGATGCCTCCTCCATATGTTCCGGCAAAAATTGTTGTGCCGCTCACTGCGAGAGAATTGACGTTTTTGTTTTTCAGACCGGAATTGACATGCCTCCAGCCTGCGCCGCTGTGGGCCGAACTAAAAACACCATCCCCGGGAGTTCCGGCAAAGATATTTGCACCGTTGGCGGCAAGAGAGAATATCTGAGTGTTTGTCAAGCCTGAATTGAACGGAGTCCAGCTTGTACCGTTGTTTGAGGTAAGAAAAACGCCGTCGCCGAAAGTTCCCGCAAATATATTTTTACCACTGACTGCAAGAGACCCGACATTATAATTTGTCAGACCTGTATTAACAGGGCTCCAGCTTGTGCCATTGTCGGCAGAGAAAAAAACTCCCCCTCCCAAAGTTCCGGCAAATATGTTCATACCACTGACGGCAAGAGAGTAGACATATTTGTTTGTCAATCCCGTATTGACCTCCCTCCAGCTTGTGCCGTTGTCTCCGGAGAGAAAAATACCTCCTCCGTTGGTTCCGGCGAAAATATTTGTCCCGCTCACTGCCAGAGAAAAAACATAAGGGTTGGACAAGCCGGTATTTATGGTTTTCCAGCTCTCACCGCCGTTCTCGGAGAGAAATGCACCCGCCCCGTTGGTTCCGGCGTAGATTTTCGGCCCGCTCATGGCAAGGGATCCCACATAAATGTTCGTCAAACCTGTATTAACCGGACTCCAGCTTGTTCCTCCATCAGTTGAAAGAAAAACACCGCCTCCGTCTGTTCCGGCGTAGATATTTGCCCCAACTGTGGCAAGGGAGTAGACATAAGTATTTGTCAATCCAGAATTAATGGCCTTCCAGCTTCTGCCGTTGTCCCCCGACAGAAAAATGCCTCCGGCCGTACCGGCCAGTATATCTGTGCCATTTAGTGCAAGACAGTTGACATATTTGTTTGTCAGTCCAGAGTTAAGGGCTTCCCACCTGTTACCGTTATCGGCGGTAAGGAAAACACCTCCGCCGTATGTTCCGGCAAAAATCGTCCTGCCGCTCACCGCAAGAGAATTTATTTGCAGGTTTGTCAGGCCTGAATTGACCGGACTCCAGTTTGCGCCGTTGTCGACTGAAAGAATAACCCCTCCGTCCTCGGTTCCTGCAAATATATTGTTACCGCTGACGGCAAGAGAATTGACATTAACTGCTGTCAAGCCTGAATTGGCGGGATTCCAGTGTGTACCGCCGTCGTTTGAAAGAAAAATACCGTTGCTGGTTCCGGCAAAGATACTTGCGCCATTTACGGTCAGGGAGAGGATCATAGTATCTGTCAAAGCCGAGTCGGCCATCTTCCAGGTTGCTCCTTTATCGGCGGAGATATAAAGACCTCCTCCCGTTCCTGCAAACATATTTGTTCCACTGACAGCCAAAGAATAGATATTGTTGTTTGTCAGCCCCGAGTTGATTTCATTCCAGCTTGTACCATTGCCGGTTGAAAGAAAAATGCCGCTGCCTTCGGTTCCGGCATAAATATTCCTGCCCTCGACTGCAAAGCAATGGATGTATCCGCCATAGGGTCCGTTGGTTTGTACCCAGGGTTCAGATGACGATTTTCCAGGAATAAATAATATTATTGCCACCAGCAATATAAAAGACACGAGCAATAGATACCGGTAAATCTTTTTCATGTTCTTTCTCCTTGAAAATGACAGTAAAGTACCATTCCATACGAAATATTACAGCCGACGATGCAGCTGCTGAACTGCACCGCCAGAATCTTTTGTAACAAGCCGCCCGCTTTAAAACAGGCGGCTTGGAAGCTATTCAGGTTTTAATATTGTGCAAAGCCGAAGCCGCGGTTCTTGAGATTTTGAACAATGGTGGCAATGGCGTTGTTGGTTGTTTGGTACGAATCATGCATTAAGGGGTTACCGCCGGCATTCAAGCTGTTGCAGGCGTTAATGATTGACTGTGTGCTGGCTCCGTTCCAGTCCTGGGTGTCAACAGTAGGACTGACGATTGACAGACCCAATGCAGAACACGCCTGCTGGATGGTGGAGTTGCTTTCAAGATAGGGAAGCCGGATCTTTGTTGGTTTTGGAGCTCCGCCGTTCTGGATTGCTGAATTGCATGCACTGAGGTCGTTATAGACCTGCTGGTAGCTCCAGCTGGTCATATGCTGGTGCGTCTGGCTATGGTTCTGAATGCTGAAGCCGGAGTTTTTATAAGCATTCCAGCCCGTCTGGTTGCCGCCAATATTCTGTCCGATGACAAAGAAAGTGGCCTTGCTGCAGCCTGCGCTTTTAAGGTTGTTTATCAGAGTTGCCGAATTGCTGTTATTCGGGCCGTCGTCAAAGGTAATATAAACATTGCCGTTGCTGCCGCCACCGTCGTTACCGCCGGTACTGCTGATTTCCAGGTAATCCACATAGGCATCCCAACTTCCGGTATCATTGGTCACTATAAGCTGGACCGGGTAGCTGCCGGTTTGGGGAGTACAGGTGAAGGACTGGACCGTGGGAGTGGTACCGCTGAAACTAACTCTGCCCATTTCATAGCCATTCATCCGGACAACTACGGTAGCGGTAGAGGAATTATTGGAAGAACCCCTGACACTAACGGTTCTCTGGGTGTTATCCCAGCTGATGTTACCGGTTTGGCAATAATCATTATTGGCATATAATGCAACCCCGGAAAAGGGTGAACTGATTTTTGCGGCGTACTGACCTCCGAGAGTCATGCTCTCGCATTCGTATCTCACCGACGCTGCCACCACCGGTGAACCGGTTGAAAATACTATATACAATGAAAACAATAATGCCGTTGCCAAAGAAAGAATTTTCTTCATATCACAAACCTCCTTGAATATTGTTTTTTAATAATTGAAACAATCCTGCAGCGCTAAAAAACCGCAATTAAGTTTAATTACAGCTGACATATTCTGTTTGCGGAATTGTTCTTAAAATTGAAAACTGTGACAGGATCTGGACTGTTTGAACGGCAGTGTCAGCCATAGTCCGTTGATATGTTTCCGGAATTCCCCCTCAGCTCATGGCAGCAGCACTTTCGGGTACCCTCTTGTTTTAGGGTAATGATTCTCATTTGACAAACCCCCTTTCTTTTTTAGAATTTTTATACCAACATGAATTTTATGTGTCCTTCCAGTGATGATTATGGATAAAAACCGGCTAAAGGGGTTTGATCTTTTTTGCATTATTTGTAATTATTTATATATATTGTAAATTATATTTATTTTCCTGATTACTATCAATATATTTTTTTTACTGAAATAAGTAATTTCTTTACCTGCCTGTCCAATGGACATGAATACTAAACAAAAAATACCTCAGTATTCATGATCAATGCGGATCTGTACAACAGCCAATTCGCAGGTGTGCCGTAAACCGCCGCAAATGAGTTAAAAGGTGATTAAAGCATTGTTATTTCACTGCTTTAATCACCTTTTAATTACTTTACCGACACATATTTATTATCTTTTATATAAAATCTCCAGGGATAATCCTTGGCTTCCCCGGCATAATCTACTCCAACCCGTGTGGCAGATACTATACTGAATTTTTCATTTGCTCCATCTTCTACATATAGCCTGCTGCCGCACAAATCTTCTCCGTTTAGATTTTTATCAATCAAAAATGCATTACATAATTTTCCCGGCCCATTGGTCAGCCCTTTTATTTGGCTCACAGCCAACTGCCCATATGACTTTTTAAATCTGTTTTGAGCCATGAGGTCAAATCCTGCTATGGGCTCAACTGCCCTTATCAGAACAGCCTGGGGATTTCCTTCCTCCCTGGTAACTATATTAAAGCAGTAGTACATACCGTATATAATAAATACATAGGAAAATCCCGGCCCGCCGTACATAACCTCCACTCTCGGCGTTCTTTTTCCGCCATAGGAGTGCGCAGCCTTATCTTCGATACCCATATATGCTTCGGCTTCAACGATTTTTGCAGAAATTTTCTGCCCGCCGATATGGTGCACAAGCACCTTCCCCAGTAGTTCTTTTGCAACTGTCAATGAATCTCTATTATAAAAATCCCGGCTCAATGTTTTCATTTTTTTAATTTCCCGTCTAATATTCCGTCCCATCGGTGAGGGGCTCATCCGTTTTCCGCTCTATCTGCGTTCAACATTTTTACAAAAGCCTCATAACGGTTGCGCAGTACATTTTCATGATTTTCTTCATCTATTCTCAACTGTTCAAAGAATTTCTTAACTTTTGGATCTTCTGCCCTTTCAGCCAGTATCTGATAACGTTTCTGAGCTTTGATCTCATCTTCAATAGCTTCTAAAATACCATCCAGTATTTGCTGCATAAAATTTTCCTCCTTAAATCCATAAATAGAAATCTAACATGTCAGTCCAATGTCGGAAATAGTTTTACTATAACCAGGGTTATATCATCTTTGATTTTTTCGTATCGTAAAAAATCAGTAAAATCTTCATGAATTCCTTGTATAATATGAGAGGGTTTCATGCAATAAATTTCAGTAAGCAGCTTTTTAAGCCTGTCTTCATAGAATTCATTATTAGATCTTTGCTCCGGTAATCCATCTGACATAATAAACAAGGTCATGTTCGGGAGCAGCGGCAGAGAAAAATCCTCATACTTTAACAAATCAGCCTCTATTGCTGCTGAAATCGGAAGACCCGCATGGTTCAGCTCTATTATATTATCTTTATCCTTGACCATTAAAGGACATGTATGTATCCCCGCATTACAATAAGTCAACTCATTTGTCTTTAAATCAAAAACGGCTATGAAGATGCAAACCAGGTATTGATCCGGATACCCTTCCTTTATGTATTGCTCAATAAAAAAATGCATGATTTCTTTAGGAGACAATAATTGTCCCGGTACATGCTTGAGTCTGAAGAAACTTCTTATTGTATCCTTTACGAAAATAGCCAGCATGGCACTGTCCAATCCATGTCCTGAAACATCGGCTATAAAACATACATATTGATCAAAATAATCATCCAGCAGCCCATTGTCCACTTTAAATGCATCGAATAAATCTCCGCCCAGTTCTTCAGCAGGAATATACAGGGAAGCAAAAGAGATATTTCCGGTGTCCGGAAGACTCTCAGGCAGTGAGCGTTTGTGAATTTTGACTGCATTGGCTATTTCAACATCCAGCTTTCTTCGTATTCTTTCATACTCTACATATTTTTCATTACCATAAATATATATAAGATTGTTCTTGCGGAAAAACTTAAGATGAAGTTTTAATACATCATGCCTGCCGTGAAATAAAAATTCCGCCCAGTTGGAAGGCTCATCCGATGCATCGTTAATTAAGGTTTTAGCCTTATTGATATGAATGTCCTCAATGATATCAAAAATGTTTTTTCTTTTTAACTCTGAACCGGTAAAACCCAGAAATGACTGTACGGCCTTATTGGAGAAAACTATCTGCCCATCCGTATTACAAACCAAAATACGGTCATCAATCATATCGACTATTGCTTCATTTATTTTCGTAATGTCAAAGTCCATCTCCAACAGTATTATCCTCCAACTCCACCAGGCTTTTCAAATGGTTTATATTATATTCGATTTTAATTATATCATAATTAGTCTTAATTATTGCACAAGCTGAAATATTTATCCTTGTTTTTATTTTCCCAGGTTGTAACCTTCAGAAGAAGTGGAATGTATTCCAAAATAACACATAAAATTTATATTTTCTTACCCAACAGTTATTTCTTGTAATTTATAGTTTTAAAAAGTACTTTTTTGGTTTATAATAAATTTGTAAAATTATAGAAAATATGATAATAATTTACTTCACAACTGATGAAGCTTTGAACTTTGAAAAATTTATATTGTGACTATAATACCATGCTATCTGTAGAAATTATTAAATTTTATTTTATTGGAGGTATTTTGCATGAAAACAATTCGTTTGCTAATCTTATCCACAGTAATTGCACTTGTAATCAGTATTTATTCTGTTACATTTGCTGCTGCAGCCACGCTGTACGGTGATGTAAATTCCGACGGTTCAATAGACTCCATAGACTATTCTATTATGAAAGGATACTTGTTAGGTATTTCAATAATTAACGATCCTGTGGCAGCAGATCTGAATGGAGATAAAAGTGTAGACGCACTTGATGTATCACTATTAAAACAATATCTGTTGAAAATTATAACCGTGTTTCCGGTTGAAACCAAGCCCGAAGAGGATTCTCCTCAAAAGAAGCTGGCAGGGGATATCGTATTTTCTCCGCAAGGATGTACTTTCAGAAACCAAGTTTCTGTATCATTAAGCTCCAAAATTAGCAATGCCGAAATCCGTTATACCACTGATGGAAGTGTTCCCACCAGCAGCTCTCCGGTTTTTAACAGCACGTTGGTAATTACAAGAACAACTCAGCTTCGAGTTCAGTCCTTTATCAACGGAGCTCCAGAGGGAGCTATGGGTACCGCAGTCTATATTGCCAGCTCCATTGATGCAAATCACGATCTCCCGGTCCTCATTCTGGATGCCTACGGCAAAGGAAAGCCGTCCCGTGATTACAGAGATGTGGCTATTATGCTGATGGAGCCGAAGAACAATGTGGCCTCCTTGCTGCAGTCTCCTACTTTTGCCACACGCGGCGGCTTCCATGTGCGCGGACAGTCCTCTGCAAGTTTTGCAAAGACACCCTATCGCCTGGAGCTGTGGGATAATGAGGGCAAAGACGCCAAGTACCCCATAATGGGTATGCCTGGTGACGGTGACTGGGCACTGCTCTCACCTTACCCGGATAAGTCACTTATACGTAATGCACTTGCTTATGAGATCGGAAAAAGTATTGGATTGCCTGCACCCCGTTACACATTTGTAGAAGTCTATCTTAATCTGGACAGTCAGCCATTATCGGCCGACGACTATCAGGGGGTGTATATGCTTGCCGAAACACTGGATATAGACAAAGATCGCTTAAACTTAAAGAAACTTAAGAAGGATGATTTGGCGGAACCGAATATTACCGGCGGTTACCTTATGCAGTTCAATATGATGGCAGCTGAAGAACCCTTGATTAAAGGAAACGGCTGGTCCGACCTTGAGCTTAAAGAGCCCAGTGACGTGCAGCAGCAGCAGCTGGCGTGGATAGCCAATTACATTCAAAAGGTTCATAACTCTCTTCGCAGTACAACTCCGTCCGATCCTCAAACCGGTTATCCCGCATATATTGATGTGGATTCATTCATAAACTATATAATTGAAAATGAGCTTGCACGTGAAGGCGACTCATATATGCGCAGTACATACATATACAAAGACCGCAGCCAAAAACTCAAAGCAGGTCCTCTCTGGGATTACGACCTTGGTTTTGACTGTGTTAAAATGACGTCCAATGTTGAAGGTTGGCAGTTCCAGCCGGCCTTCGGAACGAACAGTACCACCGACTGGTACTACAAATTAATGCAGGATCCAAGTTTCCAAAACAAGATCAATGCACGCTGGCGCGAACTGCGCAGCGGCCCCCTGTCGGATGCGCAGCTCGATGCCCTTGTGAGGTCATTAACTGCACCGTTAAGCAATGCCGCGGGGCGTAACTTCCAGAAGTGGAATATTTTAAATACATCCATGATAGGAATGTTTCCAACCCAAACCACTCGAACCTGGGAAGAGCAAATAACAATTCTTCAAAATTTTTTACGCCAGAGAGCTGCCTGGTTGGACAAATCAGGCTGGAAACCTACCAGGTAACGCGGCAGTTTGAGAAATGCCGGACTGCCCGTTAAATGGACCCTAAACCTTATGAAGGGCAGTTTGCCTAACGGACATAACAGACGATAGCACAGGCAGCATAAGTAAGTAGTCACACTATACCTCACCATGTGGCTTGTGGCAGCAAAAGCTGCTGCAACCACCCTGAAACCGGAAAGGGGAATTCCCCTTTTCAACCCACGCGTATAGGAATTTATCTAATCATAATTTCCTATACGCAATAAAATAAGAGGTGCCTCAGAACGGGATATTGTTCCAGTTCTGGACTATCCTACTTTTCTTGGCTCTTTTGAGCCGGCATTTTTTTGGAATAGGCTTTTCCGCGCATGCACTTGGGGGCTTGCAGAGAACAATGGTTCTTACACAAAGGACATTGGCCTTCGGTATTCTGTGATCCTGCTGCCTGTTTAAATTTCTTAAAAATGTTAATCATACTTCCACCCTGTCCGTTACCGATACTTTTAATAACTGATCCCACATTTTCTTATACAAGGGATATGTCAAATCAATTTTCATATTTTATCTCCATTAATATAGTTTCCACGTAAACTATGTTAATGGTATCACACGATGGTTTCCAGGTCAACCATTTATAAATTTGTAATATTTACAGTTACTTTGATTATGATATAATAAAATGGTTTACAGTGAAACATAACTCTTCAACATGGGGTGAATGATTATGACCTTAAAAAGAGATCAGCAGATAGTAAGTGATCTTTCTTTAAAAATTGAAAATTTTATAAATAAAATCAATATAGGAAATTATGAGGACGCATACCTTAAAGAACTACTGACGGAAAAAAGCTGCAAGGACATATCCGATATTACGTTAACAGAGTGCCATGTTATTGATTGTATAGAAAAGAACCCTTTCATTAATGCAATGGGAATTTCACAAAAAATGAGCATTACAAAAGGCGGCATTTCTAAAATTACCACAAAGCTGTTAAAAAAGAAATTGATCAACACCTATCGCATGGAAGGGAATAAAAAGGAAATTTTCTATTCTCTGACTCCGCTTGGAAAGGAAGTATTCTTAATCCATGAACAACTCCACAAAAAAGCATATGACAAGATTGCTCTGTTACTAAATCATTATACTGATTCAGAATTAAAAAGAATCGGCGATTTTATAGGTGAGCTTTCCGAGACAATCTAGCAGTTTAAAAGGAATGAGCCCGATTGAATTCGAGCTCATTCCCAGAAGCCTTCTTTGGTAATTTTCTTTATGTACTTGTACTGCTTTAAAATCAACTTTTTGGATTCTGCATCGGACAAAGCAGTCTTAAATTATATTTTAAATTCAGCTATGATCTCCTGCAGATTGCCGGCCATTTCAGAAAGACTCTGACTGGAGCCCGCCACTTCCTGCGTTGCCGCCAGCTGCTGTTCGGTCGCGGCAGATACATTCTGCGCTTCGTCAGAAGTTTTATCACTCATTTCATTAATTTTATCCAATTGTCCATAGAAACTTGTGGCAATCCCGGCCAATTGATCAATTGAAACAGACACCCCTCCAATTTCTTTCGAAAGCTTTTCAATGGAAGCTTTAATATCTTTAAAGCTTTCTCCGGTAGAGAAAACATGGGTGATTCCCAGCCCAATGCTTTCTGCGCTCTCATTGGAAACCTGAACAGTCATTTTAATGTTTTCCTGATTGTCCTTCACCAGTAATCTGATCCGGTCGGCCGCTGTCCGTGATTCCTCCGCCAGCTTGCGCACTTCGTCGGCCACCACCGAAAACCCTCTGCCGTTTTCTCCGGCTCGGGCTGCCTCTATAGCAGCATTCAAAGCCAACAGGTTGGTTTGCTCGGAAATGGAAGTAATGAGATCCACAATCTGAAATATCTCCGCAAAGCCGTTCTGCAATTTTGCGACAGTTTCCTGCATTTCACCAGAACCCTGGCCTACCTTCTCCATCCGGGCAATGGCCTCTTCCACTTTGAGCAGCCCGCTGTCCGCATTCTGTCTGGTTGTCATGGAAATACTCTCAACAGTTTTGGCAGAGCTGTCGATTTGGTCCAGTCCCTCCATTATCCTTTTGGATTCCTCTCCCAATTTCTTGATGGATACGGCTTGGGCTTCGGCACCTGAGGCGATCTCTCCCACCGAATCCGCCACTTGATTGGCTGCGCTGGCAGATTGTTCGGATACCGCCGTCAACTGCTGGCTTGAAGAAGCAACCTGCTCAATCCCATCCATGGCTCTGGCAATCAATTCTCTTACATTGGACCGCATTTTCATCAATCCTGCGGAAGCCTGCCCCAGTTCATCGTGCGTTTTAACAACTTCATCCCTGTTACTGAAGTCGCCCTCGGCCATGACAAGGCATTCATCCTTTAGACCGATGAAAATCCTGCTCATTCTGCTGCTGAAAATAAGAGTGACAACAACGGAAATCAGGATACATATCAATGAAATGAGAAGCATGGAACGAGCCAGTGTATTTACAGGCTTATACTCCTCTGCCGCAGGAGCTGCAATCAGAATATTCCACTGACGGTCCCCGGCCAAAGCAATCGGCGTAAAAGTACCTATCACTTCAACACTGCTAATGGAGTTGTATTTACCCACGACCTGCACATTTTCTTTCATGCTTCGGGCATACAAATCCATTAGCTTCCCGTCCAGTTTGGCTTCCCTGGTTTTGAGAGATGTGTCTATGTCTTCTTTGGACAAATCCAGTTTGCCTACGGTTTCCTCCGCTTCGGGAAACGCAATGACAATGCCTGAGTCATCCACGATGAGACCGTAGCCCGAATCCAGGAACTTCAAATCACTCATCAGACTGCCCAGCTTTTCCATTGCAAAGGACCCTGTCAACACACCCAGCAGCTGATTTCCGTCCATTACCGGTACAGCAACATTAAATGCTGTTTTACCGGTAGTTCTTGATGTAATCAGTTCCGAAACCACCGGGGCCTTTGTTTCCATAACTTTTTTAAAGTAATCTCTATCACCTAGTTCAACAGCAGTTCCGTCAGACCTGACCGCGGCTCCGGAGGGTGCGATAAAAACAGTGCTTTCCAACACCCTGCTTCTGGTTCTGCTCCATTCCAGCGCTTTTACAAGCTGCTGCTGATTCCCGGCAACTCCCATATAAACAATTTCGGCTGCGAAGGCTTCCTGTTGAATAATAGCCTGCTCTACATAATCCGACACTTTCACGGCATATTCCCTTCCAATAGCCATGCCGGTTTCCTCTACGCTTGTGGACAGCGCATTACTTGATAAATAATAGCTGATTGCGGAAAGTACAATAAAAGACAGTAAAAATACGGGCATGAACACCAGCAGCAGCTTATATTTGATTCTCTTTAGCTTCATCCTTTTCTCCTTCTTGGATATAATTTATTGTGATATTTATACCCGGAGAAATTTTATTTAAACGTGTTATGTATACAATATTCACTGTTATAATTCCATGCAATATTGTCTTTTATTTATTTTTATTATATAAATATTGATTTATTTCATTGGCTGCATATTTTGCCGATACCCAATAATATATAACAGTGAAAGCATATACAAAAGCAATAAGCAATATATCAATTAATACATAGCCGAGCTTTTCAAAAATAAAAACACCTGACAAGTATCCGGATACTAAAACCAATCCTTCCATTGCCAATAATTCTGTAAACATATGCAGCCAGACCGGTTTAATAATAACATGATCCATAATTGCAGACACGATTTGTGTTGAACCTGCAATAATAAATAAATTCAGTAATGTCTTTACTTCCACCGTACTGCGGGTATCAAGCAAATGCATGACAATAACTATCGCTATGGATGCTGTAAATATAATTCCCATATTATTGATTATCTGAAGTATCCGTTTCATATATGACACCTGGTTTTCAAAAGATAAAAGGAATAATCCTTTTTGTTTCTTTTTTATAAATTTCATATTCCGGTCCGAAATATGCAGCCAACATCTTTTCTTCCACTTTGATCCGGTAACTGTAAGCCAATATTACTATTATCAGTACAATCAGCAATCCCAATAAGCTTTTTATTCCAAGCTGCATACCCAGTAAGGATAAAATACTTCCTGCATACGCAGGGTGTCTTAGATACGCATATGGACCTTTTTTAATAATTTCATGACCTTCTTTAATTTTAACTTCAACTGTAAAAAATCTTTTTAGTATACCTACCGCACAGCATCTGAAAGATATACCCGAATATAAAATAATAATTCCGGCCCACGCTGCAATACCTGAAATATCACTTTGAAAGTATTTCACTGTAAACAAAGCAAGTAAGCAGCCAATGATGTTTCCAGCCATTACGGCGTATATTGATAATTGATCCGGCGACTTTGTTTTTTTCTCCTTTTTATCTTTTTTTATAGTTAATAAAAAAATAATTATCTCAGAAACAATCCAGATTAAAATGCCCGAATTAAAAAAAATCGCCTGCAGGCTTCCGCTAAACCATCTTTCCCCGACTAAATACATTTTGCCACCCTTCCCTTGCATTGTTATTATAACCTGGATCCTATCAGGTATTCTGCCTGCAAACAATGGTTTGGAACGCAAGTTGCATATAGTGGTCATTAAGTTGCATTTAAGTTGTATTATAATTTAATGTGATGGCTTAAATTTAAATTATTATAGTGACTGGATATGTTCTCTTACTTTTAAAACATAGCTCCTGTTAACAATTATTTTCTCGTTATTATCCAGGAACACCATTAAACGTCCGTTAATCTGCCCTTTTACGCTTTTCATTTTATCCAGGTTTAAGATACCGGATTTGCTGATTCTTTGAAATGCAGTACCTTTTAATTTTTCCTCCAGTTCATACAATCGCATATCACAATTATAAACCTTTTCTTTGCAATAAATGTATGTTCTGTTTTCCACCGACTCAAAATAATATATCTCCTCAAGTGAAAGCTGTTCGGTCCTGTCACCATTCCGGGCTATTATATAAAAAGCAATCTGTTCAATCCTTTTTGCCAGCCGATTTACAAGAGCTGATTGCTCCCTGCATAAAATGACTACTTCAACCTGCTTTACACTCTCCTGTTCCTGAATCCTAACTTTCATACTATATGTACCTCATACAGAACTTATATTTTTAGATTTATTATTTTCCAGTGTTCTTCCCTTTGCAGTGAGCATATATTCAACTGTAGGAGGAATTGTGGGATACCACTCCACGGACAAAAGTATAATGAATCCTGCATACATTTCTATTGATAAATATTATAACATTTAATGGGAGTGAGGGAATTAAAAAATAGCACATGTTTAATTTTTTAACTTGTTGACAGGTTAATTGAAATATAGTAATATATCAAAGTAATCATATAAGAATAGTATGATTTGTGCTGATATATAAATTATCAACATAACTGTATTCCGGATTTTGATTAATGAAAGGGGCATGCTATTTTGGATTTTGATTTTATTGCAGAATACGCACCTATGTATGTTACTGCAGCCGTACTTACGTTGAGGATAGCATTTTGGGGCATTCTCTTCTCTTTGGTGACGGGATTTGTCTGCAGTTTGATTCAATACTATAAAATCCCTGCTTTGAAACAGCTTATATCAGTCTATATTGAACTGTCCCGGAATACGCCTTTATTGGTTCAGCTGTTCTTCTTATATTTTGGTCTGCCGAAGCTGGGTATAATGATCAGTTCCGAGGGTTGTGCCATACTGGGTCTTTCCTTTCTTGGCGGCAGTTATATGGCCGAAGCCTTCAGAAGCGGATTGGAATCTGTGGAAAAAAATCAGGTGGAGGCAGGACTCAGTATTGGCTTGAAGCACAGCCAAATAATCAGGTATATTGTTTTACCCCAGGCTGTCTCAGTTTCAGTGCCCGCCTTTTGCGCAAACATTATATTTTTGATAAAAGAAACTTCCGTTTTCAGTGTTGTGGCACTTGCTGATTTGATGTATGTGGCAAAGGATTTAATAGGGTTGTACTACAAAACGGATGAAGCGCTGCTTATGCTGGTTATATCTTATCTTGTCATTCTGCTGCCGGTTTCAATTATGGCGTCATTACTGGAGAGGAGGTTGCGCTATGCAGGATTTGGGCATTAGAGTGCTTTTTGAAGGAAGTAATTTCTTGCGGCTGCTGGGTGGATTGTGGATTACAGTAAAAATAGCTCTGATCTCTGTTGCCATTTCCTTTGTATTGGGAATTTTGCTTGGAATAGTCATGACCTTCAAAAATCCTGTAACAAAGGCTCTGACAAGAATCTACCTGGAATTCGTCCGTATCATGCCGCAGCTGGTACTGCTTTTCCTGGTTTATTTCGGTTTGACAAGAGCCTTTCAGGTCAATCTTTCAGGACAACTGTCGGCCATAATTGTTTTTGTTGTATGGGGAACGGCTGAAATGGGAGACCTGGTACGCAGTGCTCTGATTTCCATATCAAAACACCAGTATGAAAGCGGAACAGCTTTGGGGCTGACCAACCTGCAGGTATACAGGTATATAATCATCCCCCAAACGGTACGAAGACTGCTGCCTTTATCAATAAACCTGATGACACGCATGGTCAAGACTACTTCTCTGATTGTTCTGATCGGTGTTGTGGAGGTTCTGAAGGTAGGACAGCAAATCATAGAGGCTAACCGCTATACTGCACCATCAGGCGCACTGTGGATTTATGGGGCTATTTTCCTACTTTATTTTATTGTTTGCTTTCCCATTTCACGTTTGGCCCGCCGTCTGGAAAAACGTTGGATGAATTGAGGTGATACTATGATACAGGCACAAAAGGTGCTGGAGATTCGGCATTTAAAAAAACAATACGGTAATGATACGGTTTTGAAGGATATTTCACTGGATATTCACCAGGGTGAGGTTGTGGTGATAGTAGGCCCTTCGGGTTGCGGCAAAAGTACGCTGCTGAGATGCATCAACGGACTTGAACCCATTCAGGCCGGAGATATCCTGCTGGACGGAAATATGATTACAGACGGTAAAACTCAATGGAGCCAAATACGTCAGAAAATAGGCATGGTGTTTCAAAACTATGATCTGTTTCCTCACATGACCGTAATAGATAATGTACTGCTTGGTCCCACAAAAGTTCAGGGACGCAACAGGCAGGAAGCTGCCGAAGCTGCAAAAAAGCTGTTGGAACGTGTGGGACTTCTGGATAAAACAAACTCCTATCCCCGTCAGTTGTCCGGCGGGCAAAAGCAGAGGGTGGCTATTGTGCGGGCTCTGATGATGGAACCCGAAATGATGCTGTTTGACGAGATTACTGCGGCATTGGATCCTGAAATGGTACGTGAAGTACTGGATGTTGTTCTGGAATTGGCAAAGGGCGGCATGACCATGTTTATTGTAACCCATGAAATGCAATTTGCAAGAGCAATAGCAGACCGTATTGTCTTTATTGACAGCGGAGAAATTGTAGAGGCCGGAAATCCGGAAGAATTTTTTACTCAGCCAAAAACCGAGCGTGCGCGCAAGTTTTTGAATATATTTAATTATTAATAGGAAAGAGGGATTTATTATGAAAAAATTAAAAGGGATTATATCATCGGCTTTAGTGCTGATTCTTACATTTACGCTGCTTGCCGGCTGCGGAGCAACAGGTTCCTCAAGCTCCGGCTCATCATCGGCTCAAACTTCCCCAACAGGCAGTTCAGCTGCCGGCACCGCCAGATCACTGGAAGCTATAAAATCAAGCGGTAAAGTTATAATAGGTGTATTCAGTGATAAGGCTCCATTTGGTTATGTAGACGAAAAAGGAGCATACCAGGGTTATGATGTTTACTTTGCAAACCGTATAGGTAAAGACCTGGGAGTAAACGTGGAATTTGTATCGGTTGAACCTGCCAGCCGTGTAGAGTACTTGAAAACCGGCAAAGTAGATATTATTCTTGCAAATTTTACAGTTACCGAGGAGAGAGCTCAATCGGTAGATTTTGCACTTCCGTATATGAAAGTGGCACTTGGTGTCGTCAGCCCTGACAAGTCCCTGATTACTGATGTAGCTCAGCTTAACGGCAAAACTCTCATAGTTGCGAAAGGAACCACTGCCGAAACCTATTTTACTAAAAACCATCCGGAAGTAAAATTACTTAAATTTGACCAATATACCGAAACCTATAATGCACTTTTAGACGGACGTGGAGATGCTTTTTCAACAGACAATACCGAAGTTCTTGCATGGGCTTTGCAGAACAAGGGCTTTACAGTTGGAATAGAAAGCCTCGGAGCTCTTGATACCATCGCTCCGGCTGTTCAAAAGGGCAATACCGCGCTGCTCAACTGGCTCAATGATGAAATCAAATCCCTTGGTAAGGAAAACTTTTTCCACAAGGATTTTGAAGAAACGCTTGCCCCTGTATACGGTGATGCAGTTGATTCCGACAATCTTGTGGTTGAAGGCGGCGTTGTAGAGAAATAACTTTCATGTTGTAATTGAAAAATATAATAATTATAAAACCAAATTGTTAATGCAAAAAGGCTCCTGCTTATCTGCAGGAGCCTTTTTGTGCCTTCTTCAGATCATGTGTCCAGGTTATTTCATATTGTTGCTGCCAATACCCGTTACCTTTGATCACTGATTGTAGCAACGCTGTTGCTGTTTACTAATTCAGTCAACGGGTCATAAGGAGCCCCGGTAGGTGTGCCGACGAGCAATGCAATATCAACTGCATTTTCCGGATTCCCCCAGGAATTGCCTGAAATAACGAAAATCGCCCTGTCAACTACAAATCCGCGTGTATTGTAGACAATGTTATTGATAATGTGACCTGTGGAATTCGGATTCAAATATGCAGGCTGCCTTAGAGAGTAAAAAATGTTTTCTTCCGCAATCAAATTTGTTACATTAGATTGCGTTAAAAAGCCACGGTTTACTACCCAATCGGTAGATGGTCCTGCTTGAGGCGGTCCGTAAATTACATTATCAACAAGTTTATGATTTGCTCCTGCAAGCTGAATGAATTCAACAGCATACGGAGCATTGCTGGTAATAGTTAATCCGTCGATGGTAACACCGCTTCCTGTTACGAGAAAGGCTATTACGGCTGCTTGCAGCACAATCATCGTGCTCGGGTAGCCCTTTAATGTCACACCTGCTTTATTCACTGCAACTGTAGAACTTATATTATAAGTTCCTCCCAGTACGTGGACAGTTCCTGTAGGAGAAACAGCTGCCAAACCTTGCTGTATCGTTCCGAAGGGATTGGCCTGTGTGCCGTTTCCACCCACCGCACCGGCTTGAACATAAACATCAAACGGGTTAGGTTCGATTGTACCTGTCGGTCCCGCCGGTCCTGTTGGTCCTATGGGTCCTGTCGGACCTGCCGGGCCGGTTGCTCCTGTGGCTCCCGTCGGACCTGCCGGGCCGGTTGCTCCCGCGGCTCCCGTCGGGCCAGTTGGACCTGTTGCTCCGGGAACTCCCGCACCTGTCGGGCCTGCCGGGCCGGTTGCTCCCGTGGCTCCCGTCGGGCCGGTTGGACCTGTCGCTCCGGTAACTCCTGCACCTGTCGGACCTGCCGGGCCGGTTGCTCCCGCGGCTCCCGTCGGGCCGGCTGGACCTGTTGGGCCGGTAACTCCCGCACCTGTCGGACCTGCCGGGCCGGTTGCTCCCGCGGCTCCCGTCGGGCCGGTTGGACCTGTTGGGCCGGTTGCTCCCGTGGCTCCCTTCGGGCCTGTTGGACCTGTTGCTCCGGTAACTCCCGCACCTGTCGGACCTGCCGGGCCTGTCGTTCCCGTGGCTCCGGTTGGACCGGTAGCACCCGTCGGGCCGTTCGTATTAAGAAAACTAATTGCCTTTTTATTGGCGGGATTTTATCCCGCCTCCGGATTACTGTTGACCTGGGCGTATTCCTGAATCCGGCATATATCGTCACTGTGCTTAAGCCTAACACTGATACTGCCGTTTTCAAATACCTTGATATGGTCAACCAGTTCTATTAAAATGTCTCTCGTCAGTTTGTCGATATTTTCGTATTTCCTGTAGGCTGTTAAAAATGGGGGTTCCGTGTCAACACCCGTTTCAGGCTCTGCCCGCTCCGCTATCATATTTTGAATAATAGAATTAATATCTACCATCTGCTGTTCATAACCCTCGTACATTTGGCGGTAATCCTTATGAGTAAGATTTCCGTCCTTCCAGTCCTGATAGAGCGATTGCTTATAGTGTGCGGCTTTGGCAAGTTCCTTTTCCTTTGCGGTTATTAAGCCGTCCAGCCTAGTTGATTGGCTTTTTCTTAACGGAGCTTTGTTAATGCGTGAAATAACCTCGGTGTAAGCATTGGCTACATGAACCTGTTGCCTGAGAACATACAAAACCGCCGCTTCCATAATATTATGCTTGATGGAGTGCTTTGTGCAGGCCGCTTTGGATTGCTCCTTATAAGTACGGCAAAAGTAGTATATCGTACCTTTCACTTCACTCCGGCACATGGACTTGCCACAATCGGCGCAACGCAGAAAACCGCTGAACAGATAAAGCTTTTTTTCTTCTGGAGCCGTGCGTGTGTCGCGTTTTAACAGCTCCTGTACCTTTACGAACCGTTCCCGGTCTACGATAGGCTCATGAGTATTTTTCACAATAAACCATTCTTCTTCTGGAACTGTGTCTTGAATATGGATTTTATAGCTTCTCACACGATAACGCCCTTGAACCATATCCCCGACATAAAGGCGGTTTTTAAGTATTTCGCTGATTGTCTTTGCATTCCATAGTGGTTTGTTCGCAGCATTGGGATTTTTATACTTCATGCCCTTGCTCTGCTTATACATGGAGGGGCATAACACGCCGCGTTCGTTTAATGTTCGTACAATGGCATTTTTACTCGTTCCATCCAGAAACCATGTGTAAATGTCCCGTACAACCTCAGCGGCTTCCTCGTCAATCACAAGAGCGTTTTTGTCCTCCGGGGCCTTCCTATACCCATAAGCCGCAAAAGAACCGATATGTAGGCCTTTTTCACGCTTTTTATCAAAAACCTTGCGCACATTTTCCGATGTATCCTTTGCGTGGCTCTCGTTCAGAACGCCCTGTACAGGAATACCGATATTCGTTGCACCATGCGGGTCTTTGAAAGTGTCAACCGGCTGTTGGTAGAGAGATACGAAACGAACCTGATGAATAACGAACCAATCCTCAAGATAATAGCCTTGGTCAGCGTGATTTCTAAAACTGCGAGCCAAATTCTTGACTACGACACAATTTACCTTTCCGGCCTCAATTGCTCGGAGCATCCGTTGAAACGCCGGGCGTTCATCGTCCGTTGTACCGCTTACCCCGTCATCGACAAATTCATCAACAAAGATATAATTGTCATCGTCGTATTGATTGCCTAACCAGTCTTTCAAGATAAGACGCTGGTTGTGGACGCTTTCCGATTCGTCAAATCCCCTTGAATCCTCACGAGAAAGACGAATATAAAATGCTACATACCAAACCTTGTTTTTGCTTGCTTTCGGTATGACTTCATACCGGGCTTTTGGCCTTGCCATATATCCTCCTTACCTGTTGCTTTACACCCATATTATACCATTCTGATGTAAGGCAAACACTGTTGCCGATGCTTGGGGAAAGAGGTTACAGGCCGCTTTTCTTGCGGAGCAGGAAGTCCGTCAGCAGATCGCCAAGAGCCGGGCCTCCATCGGTAAACTCTATTTTGACACCCAATTCGCCATATCGGAAACAATAAGGATTTTTTGTCCTTTCAATGATCTCTTTAATGCGCTCATGTTTAGAAAGGCTGTTATCAAATTGAAAATCCTGCACATTTACAAGCACATTTTTATCTATTGTGCGAATTTCAACGCTTTTCATAGCATCTAATTGCTCTATTGTAATCATAATCACAGTTTCCCCTTTATATAGGCATGATTATTTATATGCTCCTTTCAGATTGTCCTATGAGAATGGAGAAGAGCAGCATAGTAATACGCTGTCCTTTCATCTCTTCCACACTTGGAACCAACTTCGGGGTGTTGACAACCAAAGATTACGGTGGTAGACTCGTTACAAGGGTTACTCTAGTAAACTTTATGGAGGCACATCATGAGCACTCTTGCAGGAAAAATACAAGATGCCGAGTTGGAGATAATGCGCGTTCTGTGGGCGGCTGACGAACCGGTAGCACTCATTGATATACGACGCGAGTTATCTGCCCGCTGTGGATGGGAAGATTCAACAATTAAGACGCTCTTGCGCCGGCTATGCACAAAAGGTATTGTCAAGCTGGAGCGGCGCGGGATATATAGCGCCATTGTTACAGAAGCAGAGTACAATCAATGGTCAACAAGGAATTATGTTGGTAAAGTATTTGAGGGCAGCGCAAAAAAACTGGTAGCCTCTCTTTTATCGAACGGGCAATTAAGCGCTGAGGATATAGCTGAGCTTTCGGCCATGTTTAACAAGGAGGACCAAGATGAGTGATATTCTTCTAACGGTTCTCATGCTTTCGCTTTCGGGCTCACTTCTTGCACTGGTGCTCTTCGTTTTGAAACCACTGCTTAAAAACAGGGTATCAAAGACATTTTCTTATTACATCTGGCTCCTTGTACTTCTGCGGTTGATGCTTCCTTTTGGGTATGGAATCATTCTTTCGGGTTTCATGCCTTTGGAGAATGGTAAAGCTGGTAACACAATCTCTGAAAGCAACGGCGGCAAGTCCACGGCTCCCGACACACGAACTGCGCCGATACAGCCTGCGGCGATGCCTGATAATGAAGATACGAATGGCATAAGCAGCAATGACATGAACGATCTGACACCTACAAATGATACTCCTGCTGATGCAACAGGCAGTTTTGATCTGTTCGGGCTACTGAAAGCTAATTCGATGCTACTATGGCTGACTGGCGTATTTGTCAGCGTTTGCTGGTACTCTTTCGCGTATGCAAGCTTCACCCGCCGTATCTATCGGTTCTCTACAACTCCGCATAAAAATGATATCGCAGTGTTTGAGCAAATACGTGGCAACAGCAAAAACGTGCGCCTTGTATGCAGCAGTCACGTCAATACCCCTATGCTGATTGGTGTTTTCAAGCCCGTTATCGTGTTGCCGCAGCTTGCCTATACGCCAAACGATATGGGGACAGAACTTCGAAATATTTTCAAGCACGAATTGATGCATTATTATAGGCATGACACAGCTTACAAATGGTTTGTGGTGCTGATAAACAGCGTACATTGGTTTAATCCGTTTGTGTACTTGGTGAGCCGGGAGATAACCCGCGCCTGTGAGCTGTCCTGTGACGAGGCTGTAATCCAGGATATGACCGACGGACAGCGGAAGAGCTATGGCAATACTTTATTGGCACTCGCTGCGAAAAAGCGCCTCCCCGGTGGCGTGATGACGACAACGATGTGCGAAGAAAAACGACAATTAAAAGGAAGACTCATTCATATCATGAGCTATAAAAAGAAATCCAAATGGGCGATTGCTCTCATGCTGGCATTGACATTATTGCTTGCGGGCTGTGCATCTGTCCATGCTGCATTTGAGCATAGCAATAATGAAAGTGGGAGCAATCTTGAAAACAACGATGACTTATACGGAAAAACACAAGATGAAGCTGATATAGACAATCTTTACAAAGATATTTTAGATCTATACTTTCAAGCCTTATATGAACACCAAACATATCCTGAACAATGGCAGCCAGATAAGTATTATACAGAAAACAACCTGGTTTCTTCCATTGTTGAGCCATATTGGTCGTGGAGGGATACGGATGGCATTTTGGCAAAAGAGGGGTTTGCTCTTTTGGATTTAAATGAAGATGGCATAGATGAGCTTGTCATTGGCTGGCTTGGGAATGAATTCTGGAATATGGATGATGGATATGTATTTGCAATATATACCATTGTTGACGGGGAAGTTGTTTTAGCCGTGGAAGGCTGGGATAGAAATCGTTACGTCATCGGCGCAGACGGGTATTTATATTGCAACGGTTCTGGCGGAGCAGCGGAGACTACATACATAAAATATAGGTTCTCTTTGGAAGAAGAAGGCTTTCTGAAGCCCTTGGAAGAAGTGTATTCTCAGGGGAATGCGTACGGTGAATGGTGGGAGCATATCACCGAACCGGACGATATTGGGACGATTGAGTACAGCGGCCAACATGAGGAGCTGGTGATCGATGCGGAAGAGGCGTACGCCATTGGAAATGGTTGGATGGAGTCTGGAATCGCAGTTAACTACACTCTTTTTGAGCAATACGCCGTTCCTTACTTACCGTAAAGGATTTGACATATGGTCATCTGGACATTTTGGGCCCGAAGTCAATAGGGACTATTGCAATAATGCCCGTGGGCTTCCTTATATGTTACCTGATTCAAATAACCGCTTAGTTTGCTTCACGCTACACCTCTTCGATTTTTCTGTTATCTGGCAGTTGAACCTGTGTCATTTGACTTAATTCAACATCGGGTACTATAAAACGTTTCTTCGCAGCAAGATTGGCGCCATTTATTGCCTCTTGAGGACACCAGCTAAAGCATGCGCCGCATTGCTCACACAAATGAAGCCATACAGGTAATCTATTCACAAGTTTTATATTTCCCACTGGACAAACCTGTTGGCAGATACCACACCCTATGCAGTGATGATTCACTATAAACTTTTTATCCTGTGATGGAATGATAAACTTTGCAGTCGAATGACCTATCCCTGTTAATATTTTATCTTGAAAGGACGTTTTGATTGTAAGCTTTTGATTTTTTGCTATGACATCAGCAATTTGGTTAATCTGTTTAATCCAGCTTTCCGCCTTACATTCTGTTTCTCCGCATCTTAACAAAAAACCTGCCGATAATATTATGTGGTTTTTATGTAATCGCTTATCAATCTGTGTTAAAGCAGCACACGGCATTCCGCCATTGGTTACTACTGCAAACACATAGGTATTAGGGTTTTGAATTTTTATTCGGCTAATAGATTTAAGCACAAAATTAGGAATTCCAAAATCAATGACAGGTGTGATGATTCCAAATCGATCATAGTCATTATACTGACTAATATCAGTGTCCTTTCGGATGGGTACGATTGCGGTATTACCCAACCTCATGGATAACACCATAGCCGTTTTTAAAGAACTGCCTTTTCCTGAAAAAAAGAAAATTACTGTTTTCATCGTCCTATACTCCTTGAATTTTCTTGGCAATAGTATTCTTGACTTAATTGACATAGCGGTTTCGTGAATGTATACTTATAATGCAGTATGCACACTTCCAGGTACCAAAGTCACCATCAGTAACGTAATTACACTAATAGTTTACTTCCGTTAAAACTGATTGTCAAGAGTAGGAGTAATATTTATGGAGCAATTAACAAGGCGTGAAAGAGAAAAAAAAGTCAGAGAAGAAGAAATCCTTACTGCAGCCGAAAAAATATTCTTTGAAAAAGGATTTCATGATACATCAATGGATGAAATAGCTAAGGCAGCGCAATTTAGCAAGAAAACCCTTTACCTGTACTTTATAAATAAAGAGGACTTGTATTTTGCTGTTGCAACAAGAGAATTCAAACTGGCTATCTCATATTTTGAAGACGGAATAAAAAAAGGGAAGAGCGGACTCGAAAAAATAAGGATGCTATGCGAAGCCTATTACGCCTATTACAAGGATTATCCCCAGGCTTTTGGGCTCATCAATTATTGCCAGTTTATCCAAACTCCAAGACAAAGTATTGCTCGTTATACCGAAATTATAGATCTCAGGAAAAGCTTATATCTTGATTTGGCGAAAGTTTTGGAAGACGGCAAAACAGATGGAAGTATCCGCAATGACTTAAATACAAAAGACACTGTAATCGCACTCTTTATGCTGGTAACTGGATTTTTCAGCCGATTTTCGGAACTGCAAAAAACAAATATTAGTTTTGCTATCAATGATTACGAGTACTTTATTTCATCAACTCTAAACCTCATAGAGCGTGCTATAAAACAATAAATAGTCTTATAATTCTTTGAAAACTGCACTTGTTCCTCAACAGCCCACCATCCCGGGCGATTGTCGCTTTGATGTTGCAAAGCAGCAAACCCAATGTAAGGTAAATCTCCCCCTTTCCACTAAACGGCAAATAATGTGACTGTGTCCACAGTCACGAAAAGCTGCTCGTTGGGGAGTCTCCCCAAACCCTATCACTTCGGGTCAAGTTCGAGGTGTTGACCCGAAGTGATAGGGCTTGTCCCATATGTTGTCAGTAAAAAGAACACCTTTGTGCAAAGTGGCACGAAAGGTGTCGAATAAAAAATGAGTGCAGTAGCGACGATGTGCCATAATTTTAAGTTTTAAGTCTCTCTGTTTAAATGATAGAAAAAATATCATTGGCAAGTTTGTTTGCTTCATCTTTTGCACGGCTTTCAAAGTCATCCGCACGGCTATTTGATACAACATATGTACCTGCTAATTTAGTTTTAAATATACTTTTTTGTGAAGAGTCGAACATCCTATGGAAAGCCTGTGTTACAAGGTCGGCATTTCCATTTTCTTCACCCATACAGGTGATTAAACCCGCCACGGTCTTTCCGTCAAGTAACGGAGTATACATGAGTGCAAAACTTCTGTCTAGCATAGGTTTGATTTGTGAAGTTAATTCAAAACAATAGATAGGCGAAGCTATTACGATTGCATCTGCTAAAATCATTTTTGAATATACGTCATTCATATCGTCTTGAAAAACACAACCAGGTGCATCTTGCACTTGCATACATGCATAGCAACCGCAGCAACCACTAATTTGCTTTTCCGCAGCATTTACCCTAATAATCTCATGCCCTTGTATTATTATTTTTTCTTCAACAAGTTTCAATACTGTTGCTGTTTTGCCCGATTTTTGGGGGCTCCCTAGAATGGTTAGTACTTTCATATTGATTTCTCCTTATTTTATTTTATATCATATCGATTTTTAATATATCGATTCGATATTATTAGGAATAAAAAACTTACATCTAACTATCTTCCAATTGAACAATTAAATCATTGCACCAAGTAATTATTGCTTGAAAATAATGAATGCCACAGATGAGTGTGGAATACACAAAATTGTGTTTTAGACTATAATTATTTTCCGCAGATATTTTTTGCTTATTTAGTTGATTTAAATTTTGTTCTAAAACTGTAACAAATTCTTTTAAATTTTTAAGTGCCACATCAATAGGTAAATATTTATAGAAATAAATATTTACTAGATAATTATGGTTTGCCTTTTCAAATTTAATAGGCTGTTCAAGCCAGCGGAGAAAATAGTCTTTGCCTAAATCAGAAATAGAATATAATTTTTTAAATTTACCATCTTCAACTGATTCACGATAAATGACATAACCTTTTTGCTCCATGCGCTTTAGAGCGGGGTATATGCTACCGAAGCTTGCATCAAAAAAGTAAGATGTACATTCGGCCATCCATTGTTTCAAATAATATCCGCTTATTTCTTTTTGCATAAGCAGCCCTAGAATTATATATTCTAACATAAGCATCTCCATAGCGTTTATTTATATATCGAATTGATATATAATTATTGTAGCAATAATGCTTTTGTTTGTCAATAAAACGTAATAATACAAAAGCGAATTTGGTGTAATATCTCGTAAGAATAAGTAACCGTGTTAAGAGCTATAAAATCCATGTGCAGGAAACTGTTCCCGAAGATAAATGGTTTATCGTTGAAAATACACATAAACCATTCATCAGCCGGGAGGACTTTGATAAGTGCAGGAGCATTTAAAAAAGGACACCTGCACCCCACCAAAAGGAAAAAGAGCTTTCCAAAATATCACGCTACAAGCAAAGCATTTATCAGGATTGGAAAGACTGCGAAATTACCCATAAGGATTACCGCCAGATGAAAGAGGACTACGAGCGGCAATAGAAGCCATAAACGAAGTCGTAGGAAATCTACAAGCAGAAAAGGCAGAGCTTAAAAATGGAACTGATGTAGGAAATCCATTTTTAGTAGCCTCTCTCAGACGTATTAAGATATCCATAAACTGGCAAGGGATATTTTAATAGAGCTTGTTGACACAATCAAAGTATATGAGAATGTCAATATTAGCGTCAGGTTCATATTTGCCAACGAGTACCGCAGAGTTGCGGAATACATTGAAGTCAACACCCATGAAAACTCGGTTTAGAAGAACCGCATTTAAAAAGACAGTTTGTTTTCTTAATATAACTGGCCCGGTCGCTCCGGTTGGGCCGGTTGAACCCGTGGCTCCTGTTGGACCAGTAGCGCCTGTTGGACCGGTTGCTCCGGTTGCACCTGTCGCTCCTATCGGACCGGTTGCTCCTGTTGGGCCGGTCGGGCCGGTAGGACCCGTCGCTCCTGTTGTACCAGTAGCACCTGTTGGGCCGGTTGCTCCTGTCGGA
>JAEWJR010000063.1:0-8758 GCA_023386445.1 Bacillota bacterium
AATTGTTATGTAAGTAATTATCCTTTATCGCAATGTGGCGAATAAAGGAGGTTAATTGGCCATGTGCGCTTTCAAAGTATTGCTAAAATACTTTGAATATTTCGCACGGCCATAAATTCACAGGTTAGTTTGGAAGACGAGCATTAGCGAAGTCTTTCACGCTAACCTCCGTGAGCCACATTTGTGGCTTATTTAAACTGCTGTTTGATCTTCCAATCTGAAATGTTCTTAATAATCAAATTGATTATGGCTATAACAGTCAAAAGTGATGCTACTGCAAAAGCTGCGGAAAATTTATACTCGTTATACAGGATTTCAACGTGAAGAGGTACTGTATTGGTCAAGCCTCTGATGTGGCCTGAAACAACAGAAACAGCCCCGAATTCACCTGCGGCTCTTGCAGCAGTCAGCATTACACCGTATAGCAGCGCCCACTTGATATTTGGCAGAGTTATGAGCCAAAAGGTTTTAAAGCCGCTGGCTCCCAGTGTCAGTGCCGCTTCCTCCTCGGCTGTTCCCTGGGACTCCATAAGGGGTATCAGCTCTCTGGCAACAAAAGGCAGAGTAACGAATAGTGTTGCAATAATGATACCCGGAGGTGCAAAAATTATCTTTAAGCCAAGTTCATTCAGGAGGTTGGCCAGAATACCATGGCTGGTACTGAATAGCAATACGAATATTAAACCTGCAACAACCGGTGATATGGCAAAGGGAAGGTCTATTACGGTTATCAGCAGGTTTTTGCCCTTGAACTTAAACTTTGCAACAGCCCATGCTGCTATTACGCCAAATACCGTATTTATCGGCACAACAATGGCAATTGTAAGCAAGGTAAGCTTTATAGCCGCTAACGCAATTGGATCACTTATTGCGGCAATGTAAACTTCCGCCCCTTGTTCAAAGGCTTTTACAAAAACCGATATGAGAGGCACCAGCAGCATGACGGTGAAAAATAATAACGCTATTGCTGTCAGCACTATCTGAACAACTTTGGAATCTCCGGAAGCTTTTTTCTCTTTCCCGGTTTCATTTGAAGTTTGTAAATTTATAGGAATACTGCCTGACATACGACCTCCATATAAAAAATAATATTAATAGCCTTAATCCTTCATACAAATATGTCACGTCTTGTGCCTGTTGCTTGCCCACCATTGAAAAAGATTTATAACCAGAAGCATCAGGAATGAGATAATGAGCATAATGGCGGCAACGGCTGTTCCTCCCGCATAATCATACTGTTCAAGCTTTGTTCTGATCAACAGGGGAGTTATTTCGGTTCTCATGGGCATATTCCCTGAAATAAAGACTACCGAACCGTACTCACCCAGAGCTCTGGCAAAGGAAAGTGCAAAACCTGTTATCAACGCCGGCAGCAGTTCCGGAATAATGATTTTCCGGAAGGTTTGAAATCTGTTTGCACCAAGACAGGCCGCCGCCTCTTCTACTTCTGTATCAATACCGTGCAAAACCGGCTGAACAGTCCTGACTACAAAAGGAAAGCTTATGAATACCAGAGCAATGGTTATTCCCAGTGGTGTATAGGAGATTTTTATACCCAGCGGTTCAAAGAGCCTGCCTATCCACCCGTTGGGAGAATACAGGGTTGTCAGGGATATACCTGCAACAGCCGTAGGCAGGGCAAAGGGTAAATCTATCAAACCGTCTATGATCTTTTTGCCGGGGAAAGTGTATCTTTCCAGTACCCAGGCCAATAAAAGACCAAAACCGGCATTTATAAGTGCTGCCAGAAATGAAGTACCAAAGGATATCTTCAGGGATGCAAGTACTCTTTCACTGGAGGCTATTTCCCAAAAGCTTTTCAGTCCAAGGCTGGAGCTATTGATAAATACCATGGAAACCGGAATCAATACCAACAGTGTTATGTAAAAAAGAGTCACTCCCATGGTCAGCCCGAATCCGGGTATTACGCTTTGCTGCCTTAATTTCAACGGTTTAACTGCCAGATTCATGAATTCACCTCGGTTTTTTATTTTTTAACGTAGATCTGATCAAATACTCCGCCATCATCGAAGTGTTCCTTCTGTGCCTTTGTCCAGCCTCCGAATTCCTGATCAATGGTAAAAAGATTTATCTTAGGGAATTGACTTTCATACTTCTTAGCTATGGTTTCATTTCTCGGTCTGTAATAGTTTTTTGCAGCAATTTCCTGTCCCTCATCACTGTAAAGGTATTCCAGATAAGCTTCGGCAACCTTTCTGGTTCCTTTTTTATCAACTACCGAATCAACTACAGAAACCGGCGGCTCGGCAAGTATGCTTACAGATGGAACAACTATTTCAAATTTATCTTTTCCGAGTTCATTTATTGAAAGAAAAGCTTCGTTTTCCCAGGCAATCAGAACATCGCCAAGTCCGCGTTCAACAAAGGTGGTAGTGGCACCGCGTGCTCCTGAATCCAGTACCGGAACATTTGCAAAGAGAGCTTTTACAAATTCCTTTGCCTTCTCCTGATCATTATTGTTCTGTTTCAGGGAATATCCCCAGGCTGCAAGATAGTTCCAACGTGCTCCTCCCGATGTTTTAGGGTTGGGAGTTATTACCTGGATTCCCGGCTTGACAAGGTCATCCCAGTCTTTTATATTTTTGGGGTTTCCTTTTCTGACAAGGAATACTATGGTTGAGGTATACGGGGTTGAATTATTTGGCAGACGCTTTTGCCATTCCTTGTTTATCAGTTCTTTGTTCTTATTGATAGAGTCAATGTCATATGCCAGTGCCAGTGTGATCACATCCGCTTCATTTCCGTCAATAACCGTTCTGGCCTGACTCCCCGATCCGCCGTGAGATTGCTGGATTGTGACATCCTGTCCGGTTTCACCCTTCCAATATTTAGTGAATGCTTCATTATATGCCTGGTATAATTCACGGGTCGGGTCGTAGGAAACATTTAAAAGTGTGACCGGTTTTCTGCTGTCAGCACTGCTTTCAGATGCCGCATTACCGGATGTTGATCCGGTATTTGAGCTGTCTCCGCAGCCGGCCAGGACCGATGTAGATAATATCAGACTTAAAATCACTAATGCAACCCTTGTCAATTTTCTTTTTGCCATAACTGCTCTCTCCTTTTTATCAGGCATGATATTGTTTAATCAAACCTTATTATTTTATATTAGTATTCATATCACATTAATATGTTATGATTCAAAAAAATAATAATTCTACCGGTAAATTAATGCGTTATGCTGAATAATTCAAGTTGTCGAAACCTTAAATTTCAGCGTCAAATTTCACATAGCATTCTTATATGTTTTATAAGTTATTGAAATAGTAACATGTGGTTAAAAGTCTGTCAATAGTTTATTGAATTATTTCACTAAAGCGTAAATCAGAATAAAAAAGAAAAACCCTATTGGCAATTATACTTCTGCTTGAATAGAGTAATATCATTGTGATTATGTTTTTAGATTTTTTATTTTAGTGATATGGAACTCACCTTCAGGATATCCCCATCCAGTGTTCCTATAACCGTAATCTCGGGAACTTTTTTTGTAGTTACTTTTGGAATTATGTTCTCCTTCACAAGCTTATGGCCTTCGGCATCGAATTTATAGTATTTATAAGTTCCATCCTTTTGTTTTACAGATATGCCATATCCGCTGGCTTCGCACTCAGTGTGCTTCAAGCATCCTATCCCCATTTGTGCTGGATCCTCCAGATTTGGACTGCAATCGGAGTCCCCAAGCCAGCCTGTATATGTCTGCTCTTTAGCAGCAATCTCACTGATAGATATGACCTGGACAGCATTGTTCTTTATTATTCCATTTACACTTACAGCTGTTCCTTCTTTTACTTTTGAAGAAGTAACAAGTGCTTTGGCAAGCTTTTGACCTTTTTTATCAAAAACATAATATTTCTTTGTTCCATCCTTATTAGTTATCTCAATTCCATACTTGCCTTCTTTGATCTTTAAAATTCCCTTGTAGATATAACCTGCCACCTTGTTTTTTACAGTGTTATGATTTGTTGCCGCAGCAACGGTTTCGGTATAATTTATGCCTGTAAATGCAAGTGACAGTATGATTACCAGAACGATTGCCAGTTTTCTTTTTTTCATTATATTGACCTCCTTAAAGTTATTATCAATATCAGTCAATAACCCTGATTTTGCTTTTTATCATTCCCATCCAGCAGGTATAGACAATATCTCCCGTCTTTCCAGGGATAAATTCGATAAAGTTGTCACCGGGTTTTAAAACTTTTTCAATTTTTAAATCTGGTATGATTATCCTGTCATTACAGTTATTAAGGGTTTCTTCAGAAGCTTTTAAATTCCAGCTGACTTTAATTCCTTTTTTGACAACAATCACAGGATACTCATCCGATGTAATTTCCGAAGCAATTGTTTGAATGCCGGTTTCTGTAACAGTTACAGGAGTTTTAAAATTGTAGTCCGACGTATACACCGTCTTTGGGAACAAGGGCAGGCTTACATCAATTCCTGACAGTGCCAGCCCCCTTCCCAGCATTGCAAAGCCCAGGACCAGCACTATTGAAGCACTCACAGCAGACACTATCCTGACATGTTTTTTATGCAATGCCGAGTTGATAATTCCAAAAGTCAGTAATAATGGAACTGTTCCAAGTGCAAAAACAAAAGAAGAGGCTGCTCCTATAAAAATACTTTTTGTTCCCAACGCATAAAGCTGTATCATTTGAAGCGGCCCACAGGGCATGAGGCCGCTCAGTAAACCGATTATCAAGCTACTTTTTATTTTGCCTGCAAAGATTCTCTTTGCAATAAAAGAAGGCAGTCTTATATTGAATTTACGCAATACCGGAAATACATTCAACAGTTTAGCCGCCAACAATATCATAAAAATTCCACCCAAGAGCGGAATTATTCCCTTCCAGATACCGGGCGGACTGACTGCATGGCCTATTCCTCCCGCAATCCCACCTGCAATCGAGTAGGAAATAACCCTGCCGGAGTTATAGGTAATACCGGGCAAAACCCCTTTTGTATCAATACTGCCTGATAAAACAAGTCCTCCACACATTCCGATACAATGAAAGGAAGTGAGCAATCCAAATACAAACATTAATCCTAGGCTGACCCTATCTCCGAGGTTGGGAAGATATTCAAGATTGACCAGCTTTGTAAAAAACTCCACTTCCTATGCCTCCTTTATATTACCAAGTCAATTACGGTTCTAAGCCCTTGTCTTTCATGCGCATATGCCATGTCAGGCTACATCCTCGGATTTATCGGATTTATTTAAAAAGACATTTCTGAATGCATTCTCCAAATCTCTTATCAAATCATCCGGGTCCTCAATACCGATGGACAGTCTTATGGTTTCTGGAGGAATTTTAGCAAATTTTTGTTCCTCGGGTGTCAGTTCTCCATGAGTAGTTTTAGGTGAATTTATTATAAGTGATCTTGCATCTCCCACATTTGCGTGATAGCTGAATATTGCTGCAGAGTCTATGAAAGTTTTTATCTGTTCCTCGGAAGCCTTCAGACCAAATGTAAATATTGATCCTGCCCCCTTTGGAAGGTACTTTTTTGCCAGACTCTTATATTTGCTGCCTTTTGCTGCAGGATGGTTTATCCATGACACTTCTTCCCTTGTCTCAAGGAATCTGATAATTTTCTCAGCGTTTGCAACCTGCTTTTGCACCCTTTCCGACAGTGTTTCAAGTCCCAATAAGGCCAGATATGCATCAAAAGGCCCAAGAGCTGCTCCAAAATAGGCCAGGTAATTTATCCTCACTCTGGTAGTGAAAGCTGCCGGACCGAAGGCTTCAAGAAAACTCCTTTCATTTCCGTTTGAATCCCTGAACATGTAAACCGGTGTCGTAAACTGCGGAAACTTCCCGTTGGCCCAGTTGAATTTCCCGCTTTCCAGGATCAATCCTGCTATGGCATTGCCATGACCGTTAAGCGCCTTTGTAGCAGAATAAACCACTATATCTGCTCCATATTTAATAGGATTCAGCAGGTAAGGTGTTGCAAAGGTATTATCTACAATAAGAGGTATAGCATTTTCATGTGCTATTGCGGCAAGGGCTTCGATATCTGCTATTGCGGCATTGGGATTGCTGATGGTTTCAACAAACAAGGCTTTTGTGTCAGGTTTTATTTTACTGCGCCATTCATCCGGATCATCAATGTCACTTACCTGATCTATTTCAATATTGAAATTCGGATAGATCTTCCTGAAGCTGTCAAAGGTACCCCCGTATACCTGGGCTGTAGTCAGTATTCTTCCTCCGCCCTCAGCTGCATTAAACAGTGAATAGGTTACTGCGGCCATACCCGAGCCTACGGCTATTGCCGCAGATGCACCGTCCAGCGCTGCAATCCTTTTTTCCAGAACATCCACAGTAGGATTGCCTACACGTGTATAGAGATATCCGAACTCAGAAAAGCTGAACAGCCTTCCTGCCCTGTCGGTATCTCCAAGATCAAAGGAAGCCGTCTGGTATACCGGAACTGCTACCGAATAATTATGATCCTTTGGATCATAGCCTGCTCTCACCTTTAAGGTATCAAAACTTAAATCTGAAATTTCCATACATACACCTCTTTCATTTTTTTATAAAAAATAGAGACTGTAATTAAATACAGCCTCTGGCTTTCCAGTCGACATAAATCCCTATTAAAATAAAATCATTTTTTTGCCGGAGAATATATATCTTTTTAAAAAATATTCTTGCTTATATACCGGTCACCCCTGTCGGGGAAAATCACCACTATGCTGGCATTCTCAACCCGTTCTGAGATGACTCTGGCTGCATACAGCGCTGCTCCCGAGGAGGTTCCGATCAGCAGTCCTTCTTTTTCCGCCACAAGCCTGACCTCCTGTAAAGCCTGAGAATCATTGACCTTAACTACTTCATCTATCAATGTATTGTCCATGGTTTCAGGCATAAAGGTATTCCCTATTCCCTCTATACTGTAACAGCCCGGCCGGCCTCCGCCCATGGTGGAACCTTCAGGATCGGCCAGTACACCTTTTACCTCGGCTTTTCTCTCCTTTATGTATTTCAAAACACCTGAAATAGTTCCGCCGCTGCCTGCCCCTGCCACCAGGTAATCTATTTTTCCGTCCAGATCCCTGTAAATTTCCGGACCGGTAGTATAATAATGGATTTTGGGGTTTGCCTGGTTGGTGAATTGGCTCAAGCATACAGAGTTTTTAACGGTCTCAAGCAGTTCCTGGACCTTTTCAAAAGCTCCGCTCATTCCCTTTTCGAGCGGTGTCTGCACAATTTCGGCTCCGAGCGCCTTCATTATTGCCAGTTTTTCATGGGAAAATTTCTCAGGAACCGCAAATATGATTCTATAGCCTTTGTTTAATGCAGCCAATGCTATACCTATTCCGGCATTTCCGGCAGTAGCCTCAAGAATTGTGGAGCCTTCTTTCAGAATCCCATTTTTTTCAGCATCCTCGATCAATGCCGTACCCATTCTGTCTTTTACACTTCCTCCGGGATTGAACAGTTCCAGCTTTGCAAAAAGTTTTACCGATTGCTTTATTCCAATATTGTTCAGTCTCAAAACAGGGGTATTTCCAATAAGCTCGCGTATATCGTTGTAATATTTCATATAAGCCTCCTTTTATGCTTTAACAAGTTGTTATGACAGATGTCTTATTATTTCCTTTTTGCCTTGTTAAAAGCATTACCGAGGTCATTTATTATCGCTTCCTTATCTTCAATGCCAACCGAAAGACGAATCAAATTGTCGACTATCCCTACTTTTTGTCTGATTTCATATGGAATTGAGGAATGGGTCATGCTTGCCGGATGACTTACAAGTGATTCAACTCCTCCCAGGCTCTCTCCTAGAGTAACCAGACTGACATTCTTAAAAAACAGCTTTATATCATAGTCGTCGGATAAAACGAAAGAAATCATAGCTCCCGGGCCGTATGCCTGTTTTTTATGTATTTCATAGCCTTCTGAAGCCTCAAACCCCGGATAATATATTTTTGTTACACCCTCATGATTTTTAAGAAAATCAGCAACATACCTGGAATTTTCAATGTGTCTGTCCAATCTTACTGCCAGTGTTTTGATTCCGCGCAGCAGCAGCCAGGAATCAAAGGGCGGCAACACACCCCCGGTTGCATTTTGAAGAAAATTAAGACGCGCAGCGGTCTCACTGTCTTTGACAACCACCAGACCCGCAATTACATCACTGTGCCCTCCCAGATATTTGGTAGCACTGTGGATTACAATATCGGCTCCAAGCTCCAGGGGCCTTTGCAGATATGGAGTCATAAAAGTATTGTCAACAATGGTGAGTGCCCCGTTTTTCCGGGCAATTTCCGCTACTTTCCCGATATCGGTTATTGTAAGCAAAGGATTTGCCGGACTTTCCACAATTACTGCCGCAACTCCCGGAAGCACTTTGCTTTCCACCTCATCAATATTTGAAGTATCGGCAATCTCATATTCCAGTCCGAAATTCTTAAAAACCTTGTCCAAAACCCTGAAGGTACCGCCATATACATTATTTGAAATGATAACCTTATCACCACTTTTCAGCAAAAGCAGCACAGCTGTAATTGCTGCCATTCCAGAGGCAAAGGCAAAGCCGGCTTCTCCCCTCTCAAGCTCTTTGATAAGTGCTTCAAGCGCTTCCCTTGTGGGATTACCTGTTCTTGAATATTCATATCCCTTATGCTGTCCCAGTTCAATTTGCCTGTAGGTGGAGGTCTGATAAATAGGCACACTTACTGCACCCGTCCTTTCATCCCCGTCTATTCCCCCGTGTATTAACAAAGTGT
>JAEWJR010000082.1:0-56866 GCA_023386445.1 Bacillota bacterium
GGTAAATGGGACTTCAAGATATGTATATGGAGGAGCCTTTAATGAGGAGGTAGTTGATCCCATAGAGGATATGTGCCTGAACGGAGTGGTTCTGCCTGATTTGAGCTGGAAACCGGCTGCATTTGAAATAAGGAATTGCCAGGCCCCGGTGTCAATATTCCATGACGGAAGCATGTACCCCCAGGCCGGTAATTATAAAATAAAGAATAACCATATGTTCAGAGACCTGAGCCATTTATGTCTGGCATGGGAGCTGCAGTGCGACGGAAAAGTGGTGGATGGCGGAGTGCTGAAACAATATTTCACTGCTCCCGGAAAGTCGGATATTCTGGAATATGCCGTGAAACAGGATAACATATACGGTGAAGCTTTTGTAAACATAACAGTATCCTTAAATGAGGATGTGCCCTATGCAAAAAAAGGACAGGTTATTTATGTCTATCAAATCCCACTGCAGGAGTCGATGTTAAAAAGGCAGGAGGCATGCGTCAGCCATAATAGGCTGACAATGCAGGATACTGCCCGAGAAATTTCGATAATGGGAGAAAATACAGAAGTACGCTTTGACAAGGAAAGCTGTATATTTACAAAGGCGGTTTTTAACGGAATTGAGAGCTTTCAGGGTTGCGGGGATAATTTTTACCGGGCTCCAACCGGAATTGATGAAGGCTGCAGGAATCCCGGCGGTAATTACGCAACCGACTGGGGGGCCTGGGGCTTAAATAATCTGAGAATAAACGATATTAAAATAGACACTGCGGTTTCTGACTCGCAGATATTCATATTTGCAAATACGGCATACAATGGTGATAAATTGCTTGTTTCCACACAGTACAGGATTGGCAGCAGAGGCATGGAAGTGGATAAAACCGTCATAAATAACTGCCCTGGTGAAACAATTCCTAGAATTGGTTTCTCATTAAAGCTTCCTGAGGATAAACGGCAAATAACCTGGTATGGAAGAGGACCCTGGGAGAATTACGCCGACAGAAAGGAAGCAGCCCTAATAGGCTGTTACAGCAGTACAGTTACGGAACAGTATACACCCTATGTGAAGCCTGTGGAGTGCGGAGGAAAAGAAGATGTGAGATATGTCATTGTAAAGGATCAGGCAGGCAGGGGTCTACGTGTTTCAGGTGCAGTACCTTTCCATTTCGATATTCATGATTACTCCGCGGAGGTCTGCGATAATGCAAGGTATGAGCAGGAACTGATAAAGGATAAATATGTACATCTTAATATAGACCATTTGCATGCCGGCCTGGGCGGAGACAACGGCTGGTCCAAAAATATCCATCCTGAATACCGAATCGGAAAAGGCTGTTATCATTATCGGGTATTAATAGAAGTGGTTGATAGTTAATTTAATTGTATATGTAACATCTAAAATGCGTATTGTCAGACGGTGAAATTTTTTAATTAAAATTTTGTATTTGCTTTACATAAAAATATCCGGTCTGACCGGCAGATACATGCTCAGGATTAGTTAAATCTAAATTAAAGATGGGACCTAAAAAAATGCAAATACAATTTTTTAGGTCCCATCTTTGCTTTAACCCCCATTTTAATACGGGGTTCAGGTAAAGGCAATTCTATAAAAAATATTTGCACAAAGAATAAAGTTTTGAATATTTACATTACTGATTTTTGATGTTTAAATTAGGCTCAGATAGTCTAAAACATTTTCACTTTACAATTTCAATATTAGCAGATTTATGCTGCTGGAATAGGAGCTGGTTTGATGCAATCACCGAGAGACATGGATGCACCTGGAACTGGAAAGGTTACCATGAGGAAAAGTAACAGTTTGGTAAAACATTTTAAAGGGACCTGGCAGTTATACACTTTATTACTTTTACCAGTAATATTTTTAGCCGTATTTAATTATTATCCCATGTACGGGGCTATAATAGCATTTAAGAATTATAGTATAAGAGCAGGAATACTGGGAAGTCCCTGGGCGGATAATTACGGGTTTGCAAACTTTATAAGATTTTTCGGAAATTACAATTTTATTGAGTGCCTGCGGAATACCTTGTGGATTTCTGTATATACAATACTTGTAAGCTTTCCGTGTGCAATTATCCTGGCAATAAGCCTTAATTATATTGTGAATGTCAGATATAAAAAAGCAGTACAGCTCATTTCATATTTTCCCTATTTTATATCAACAATAATACTTGTCGGTATGATCAATATTCTTTTTAATACAAAAACAGGTGCCATCGGCAGTATCATTTACAGCATTACAGGTACAAATGTACTGGCCAGTGCCCCGGCTTTTCCGTCACTGTATGTGTGGTCGGGAATATGGCAGTCTGTGGGTTTTAACGCAATCATTTATATGGCTGCGTTGTCGGGAGTGGATATGCAGCTTCATGAGGCTGCTACTGTGGACGGAGCAACTATTTTGCAAAGGATAAGGCATATAGATCTGCCCGCCATAATTCCAACAGCTGTGATATTGCTTATTCTCAATGTCGGCGGAATTTTAAATGTTGGCTACGAAAAAGTACTGGCAATGCAAAACCCTAATAATTTGAATGCATCTGAGATAATATCAACCTATGCCTATAAAATTGCACTTGTTGCATCAATACCGGATTTCGCCTATTCAACGGCAATAGGCTTGTTCCAGTCGGCAGTGGGTCTTGTATTGCTGCTGGTTGTTAACAAGGTAAGCAAAAGGCTTACCAGTGAGAGCTTATGGTAACAACGGCAGGTGTTGAATGCATTAAGACAAAATTATTATAAAGGTGGATTTGGAATGAAAACCAAATATTGTTTGCAGGACAGAATATTTAATATGGTAAATCATACTCTTCTGGCTGTATTTTTACTGGCTGTGCTGTACCCGTTTATCTATCTGATAAGCTGTTCCTTTAGTTCAGGAGACGCATTGATGACCGGAAAAGTCAAATTATTGCCGGTTGAACCCACATTGTTGGGCTATAAAACGGTATTTGCCTACCGTCCCATATGGAACGGGTATTTGAACTCTCTTATTTACATGGTATCAGGAACCATGGTCAGCGTAGTGTTAACTATTATGGCATCTTACCCGCTTTCCAGGGATGATATAAAGGGAAAGAAGATTTTTATGGGATATTTTTTATTTACCATGATGTTTAACGGCGGACTGGTTCCAACATATTTACTGGTCAAACAATTGCATATGATTGACTCCATTTGGGCTATTATATTGCCCACAGCTTTAAGTGCATATAATGTCATTGTTGCCAGAACCTATTACAGACAGAATATACCTTTGGAATTACTGGAGGCTTCCAGGCTGGATGGCTGTGACGATTTCAGGTTCTTACTTAAAATAGTAATTCCACTGTCGAAGCCCATAATAGCAGTAATCAGTCTTTGGGTGGCAGTAGCCTTGTGGAATTCATATTTTTCAGCATTGATTTATTTGAACTCCGAAGAGAAATATCCGTTACAGCTTGTTTTAAGAGGAATTCTCATAATGGGAAGTACAGATCTGTCACAATCAGGAGTTGATCCCGAAATAAGGATCAGGAACCTGTATCTTGGTGAAATGCTGAAATACGGTACTATTGTAGTCAGCAGTCTTCCGTTGATGATACTCTATCCATTTGTTCAGAAGTATTTTGTTAAAGGAGTTATGATAGGATCGGTAAAAGGCTAAAGAATGAATAATTAAAATATTTTCTTATGAGCTCGGGAAAATGTTTTATTATTATAAAAAATTAGGAGGAAAAGTCATGAAGAAGTTTGTTTCAAAAGCTGTTATTTGTGCCTCGGTCACAGCCCTGTTATTGACAGGCTGCGGATCAGGGACCAAGACTGAAAGCACTGCAAGTTCTACTTCAGGAAGTTCAAGTGTTGAGGCTCAAAAGTCCGACATTACCTTTCCATTAAAGGAGAAAGCTACTTTAACTGCATTCGTAATGACTCCTTACTCTGGTGAAAACGGCGACTATACCAACAACTACGTTACCAACTATCTGGAGGAAAAACAAAATATCAAAATTGATTTCAAGTATTCAGTAACAGGCGATGACGGTAAAACCAAGCTGAACCTGCTTATGGCCAGCGGAGAAACATTGCCAGACATATTCTTGTCAACAAAATGGTCTAAAGCAGAAACTATGCTGTATGGAAAGCAGGGTCTGATTATTCCGTTGAATGATTACTTAAAAGATGCACCTAACTGGAATGAATTAAACAAGGTTAGTCCGTTAAGATTGGGAGATATAACAATGCCTGACGGAAATGTTTATTGCTACGGAGACGATAACGAATGCTTCCATTGCATGTATCAGTCAAGAATGTGGATATACAAGCCATGGGTAGACAAACTTGCGGGCGGAAAAATGCCTGCCACTACCGATGAATTGTATACATTCCTGAAGGCCGTAAAGGAAAAAGATCCTAACGGCAACGGAAAGGCTGACGAGATTCCCTTCACTGGCAATATTGCTGCAGGTGGCTGGGCAACTGATCCTACAACGTTTATAACAAATGCATTTGTTCAGAATAATAACATATTGTCAAATACAAACCCTGTAGTAGGGGCAGGCTTTGTTGTAAATAACGGCAAGGTTGAATATCAGTTTACAAAAGACGCGTATAAGGATGCGCTGGTATATCTGAACAAGCTTTACAAGGAAGGCTTGCTGGATTCACAGGCCTTTACCCAAAATGCAGACCAACAGAAAGCTACCGTACAGGGCACACCTCAACTGGCTGCCATGGCACCGGGTGGTTGGTGGCCTTGCAACACCGATGCTCTTGTGAAGGAGCAGGACGGTGCATATAAAGACTGGGTAGCATTAGAGCCTGTTAAAGGACCTAATGGAGTACAGCTGTCTGCTTACTATCCGACAAATTATTTCCAGAGCAACTATGGCTTAGTTTCAGCCGACTGCAAGAATCCTGAGCTGGCTGTCAAATTCTTTGATTTGCTTGCTTCTGAAGAAATGACTCTTATTACCCAGAACGGACCAAAGGGTATAGCCTGGGATTATGTGACTGAAGGTACTTCAATTGCAGGAGGAAAGGCAACCTGGAAGAAGATACCTGCAAAGAAGCTGAGAAGCAGTCAGATTCCTGACTATTCAGGTGAAGGCTTGAACTTTGTAAAATATGTTTGGGATCCTGATGCAGTTATGACCCATAATACCAATGAGTTCAGACTCGGCCAGTTCTGCGCTAATCCTGAGAACAGCGTTGAGGCATTGCTGTATCAATGCGGTAAGGCATATTCAAAATACAAACCTGAAGACAGTACCATGCTTCCCAATCTCGCCTACTCCGAAGACGATGCTAAAAAAATTGCAGATTATACAGTCTCAATAGGCAAATTTGTAAATCAGGCTACGGTTCAGTTTATAACTGGTGATCTGGATATCAATACCTGGCAGACATATGTAGACAAGATTAACAGTATGGATATGGCGGGGTACCTGGCTATTCAACAAAATGCATACGACCAGTATGCAAAAAGTTTAAATAAATAGAAACCATAATTATTCTCCGGAAGACAAATTAAGCTCTATAAAAGTACATGTCTGAAATTGCAGATGAAGTCAGGTGCAAATTTCAGGCATGTACTTTGTGAGCTATCTATTTTTGTTCAAACGTATTTCAGTTTTAGGATAAATATGATTAAATATAAATAAAAATACAAAATCAGGCAGGTATCCGATGAAGAAAAAAATATTATGTTTATTGCTTTGTTTTTTGTCTCTCTTAACATTTTTCGGGTGCTCTGTAAAAAGTGAACCGGTAAAACTGTACTATTACTACTTCAGTGCCTGCGGGGCATGTAAGGAAAGTGACAAGTTCTATGATATGGCAGGCTCTGTTTTGAAGGGAATAGACAATTCCGGATATCAGATTATTACAGTTAATGTTTTTAAGGAAGCAATGCCCGAAAGTCTCAGGCTTTTTTTGGAAACAAATAATATGAAAGCCGAAGACATCAGCTACCCTATGCTTGTCTCCGGAAATAACTATATTATGGGCCTGGAAAATATAGAAAAAAATATGCGGGAGCTTTTGCTGAACAGCTTGGATAACAAGAGTTTCAGTCCGGGCTCGGGAAGCCGTAAACCCACAGGAAACTCCCTGGAACAGAAGAACGGCTATAAGGGCATACAGGGTACGTCAGACAAAAACAGTTCCTATTTTATATACTTCAATACTTCGTCATGCAGCGACTGTAATAAAACTCAGGCTTTTATAAAAACTCTTTCAGACGGATACAAGCTGAACATTGGGGGAAAGACTGTAAATTCCCCGCTGATAATAGAGCATAAAAACATTGCACAGGAAAATAACCTGGTACTGCTGCAAAGTCTTTTTGAATATTATAATGTTCCGGAAGATAATCGTGAAGTTCCTGTTATGTTTTATTCAAAGGGTTATATCAGCGGATATGACAATATAAAGAGGAATATTGAAAAAATAATAATTGGGGGAGAGGCTTTAAATTTTGATTATGGCAGGCTTAGCCAGGAAAATAGTATAAAAAGCCTTACAGCTGAAAATATTCCCGGAATATTCCTTACCGGGCTTATAAACGGTATTAATCCATGCTCCATATCCATGCTTTTTTTACTTTTATCCCTTGTTATGTCCAAAAAGGCAAATATATTAAAATTTGGTTTCAGCTACATAGCAGGTAAAATGGCAGCATATTTTTCCTTTGGCATAGCTGCTTACAATATTATCACCATAGTGGATTCACCGGCATTCAGAAATGTGCAGTACGGTATAAGTATTTTTATGGTTATAATGTCATTGATATTGGCATTATTGAATTTCAGAGATGCCTACTGGGCCAGGAAAGAAATATATAATAACATAAAAATGCAGCTGCCGGGCTTTTTGAGAAAATATAACCATCGGATTATAACGTTTTTTGCCGAAAAAGCTGATTCAGGCTGGTCTGTTTTCGTTATTTTCATTTTAGGAGTTATAATTTCCCTCGGGGAATTTTTGTGTACAGGTCAGATATATGTCGCTACAATCGTATACCTTGCTCAAAATACGGCGGGGCTGACGGGAACTACCGTTTTGTCATTTGTTCTATATGTATTGGCAGCCTCCATACCGTTAATTATGCTGGTTTTACTTGTGAACAGGACAAAAAGGCTATTGCTGGTGTCAGAGTTTGTAAGAAAGCATCTGCCGGTAATAAAGATTATATTTGGAATAACCTTCCTTACGTTTGGACTCATCTTTGTAACATACATTGTTTAGCTGCTGGTACAATTCCGCCAAAGAATGTGCCCCGGATTTACAGATTATTGTATTGGTTTGCAAATAATGCTAAAACTTAATCAAATGGAGAGAGCCGGTTATGTTTAAAAAGAGAAAAACCAATAACCAAAAAACTCAATTAGCTATTTTCAATTGCAATAATGAGCTGCTGTTCAAGGGAGAATTGGATTCATTACCTATAAAAGAGGCTGTGATAATCAGAAAGAGTATTGAATTTTTTAATGATAACAGCCCCTGTTATATACACCGGGGAGCAGTAACCGTAAGACTGCTGGGTGAAATAGAAGCTTATATAAAAATGCATGCTGAGAATTTCCTTATAGCTGAAGGGCATACCGGAAGTGTAGTCGACTATATTGATATAGAAGCCATACACCGCGTGGAATTTTCCGATTATATTCCTGATTATACTGGAAGACTCAAAGGAGGAACAAAATGAAGCAAAAACTGTGGTACAAAGCACCGGCAACGGAATGGAATGAAGCATTGCCGGTCGGGAACGGCAGACTGGGGGCAATGGTATACGGCTGTGTAAATAATGAAAATATTCAGCTAAATGAGGACAGCGTCTGGTATGGTGATCCCATAGACAGAAACAATCCCGACGCTCTGGCTAATCTACCTGAAATACGGAAACTTTTGTCGGAGGGCAGGATTAAAGAGGCTGAAAAATTGGCCGTTCTGGCACTTTCCGGAGTACCGGAAAGCCAGAGACCGTATCAGACTCTGGGAAATCTGAAACTCAATTTTGATATTGATGAAGGTGATATAAAAGATTACAGCAGAGAGCTGGATATGGAAAACGCATGTGCTGCAGTGAAATTTGTTTCAAAGGGAGTCAGGTACACCAGAGAATATTTTGCAAGCGCTCCCGACCAGGTTATAGTTGTTCGTCTACTTGCCGATGTACCGGGCAAGATAAGCTTTACAGCCAATATGAGAAGGGGCAGGTTCCTTGATAAATCCGCCTCTCTTGACAGCAGAACCATAGGTATGTATGCAAGCTGCGGTACCGGCAGAGGTGTCAGCTTCTGCTCAATGGTGAGGGCGGTTACCCAGGGAGGAAAAATCAGTACGGTGGGTGAAAACCTCCTTGTGGAGGAAGCAGATGCCGTAACCCTGCTCATATCTGCCGTTACCAGTTTCTACCATAAAGAATATGAAGCACAGTGCCTGAAATATCTTGACCAGGCAGGAGAAAAAACATTTGCAAGGCTGCTGACGGGCCACCTTGAGGATTATTCGCAGCTATTCGGCAGAGTTAAGCTTGAGATAATGAATGCCGGAGAACACGATGAAATTCAAAGTCTGGATACGGCAGAGAGGCTGGACAGACTCAGGAGCGGAAGGCCTGACCTTGAACTGCTGTGCCTTTATTTCAGTTTTGGAAGATACCTGCTGATATCCTGCAGCCGCCCGGGCAGTCTTCCTGCAAATCTGCAGGGTTTATGGAATAAGGATATGCTTCCTGCCTGGGACAGTAAGTATACTATCAATATAAATACCGAAATGAACTACTGGCCTGCCGAGACCTGCAATCTTTCCGAGTGCCACATTCCTCTCTTTGATCACCTTGACAGGATGAGAGCACCAGGCAGAAGAACGGCCAGGGTAATGTATGGCTGCAACGGCTTTGTAGCGCACCACAATACCGATATATGGGGGGACACGGCTCCGCAGGATATATATATTCCGGCAACCTACTGGCCAATGGGTGCAGCCTGGCTCTCACTTCACCTGTGGGAACATTATGAATTCAATCTGGACAAGGATTTTTTAAAAGGTGCCTATCCTGTTATGAAAGAGGCGGCTGAATTCTTTCTGGACTTTTTAATCCAGGACGGTAAAGGCAGACTTGTAACAAGTCCTTCTGTTTCACCCGAGAATACATATATACTGGAAAACGGTGAGAAGGGCTGCTTATGTACAGGCCCGTCCATGGACAGCCAGATATTGCATGCACTATTCAGCGGATGTATGGAAGCTTCGGATATTCTTGATACCGACAGGGCTTTTGCAGAGAAGCTGCTAAAAGCCAGGAACAGCCTTCCAAAGCCGCAGATAGGACGGTACGGGCAAATTCAGGAATGGTCCGAGGATTATGAGGAAGAGGAGCAGGGACACAGGCATATTTCACATTTGTTTGGCTTACATCCGGGTAAGCAGTTCAGTAAAAGAAAGACGCCGGAACTGGCCGCCGCAGCCAGAATTACGCTTGAAAGGCGGCTGGCCCACGGCGGAGGTCATACAGGATGGAGCAGAGCCTGGATAATTAATATGTGGGCAAGACTGAAGGATGGTGAAAAGGCATATGAAAATGTTTTGGAACTATTGAAAAAATCAACTCTGCCAAATTTATTCGACAATCATCCGCCATTTCAGATCGACGGCAATTTCGGAGGTGCTGCGGGTATAGCCGAAATGCTGCTGCAAAGCCATGAGGGAGGTATTGAATTTCTGCCTGCGCTTCCGGATAGCTGGAGTGAGGGAAGGGTGAAGGGACTGGTTGCCCGCGGCGGCTTCGAAGTGGAAATGGAATGGAAGGACGGCAGGCTTAACCAGGCGGCTGTCCTGTCACGCTGCGGCGGTAACTGTAATATATTCACCTCACAGGAATATCAGGTTTTATGTGACGGAAAAACTGTGAATACAAAACGAGATGGAGCAGTTGTGACTTTCGCTACCACAGCGGAAAAAAAATATGTAATTGCGTGAAATTGGGTATAAGCTGGTTATGTTTATACAGGAACTGCTGCAGGATAAATAATTTTATTCATCCTGCAGCAGTTCCTTTTTTATCCTCAATTTAACGTGTTATGTTAGTTAAATTGAAATTGTAAAATGGGTGTCATGTATTTCAATTGTGTTAGTTTTGCCTCATCCCCCTTTTGTTTTTGAAAATTTCTTTTTATAGACATTATACAATTTGTCTGCTAATATGAAGACATAACTAAACGTTTCGCTTTAAGATGATTTTTATTATATTTATACCTTTGCAAATTCTTGCAGTGCACTCACCAAAGTACGGCTAGTGTCGGAAAAGCAGCTCTTTTACCAAAGTCAATTGAGGTTCAAAGCCTTGGCCAAACGGGCGAATTATGCTTTCAACAGCTTTGAACACAGTAGAAGATATCTTCAGGGGGAATTTTTCATGTACAAATTGCTTGTGGTTGATGATGAAGAGGAAGTACGCCAGGGGCTTATTCTGAAAATTGAATGGGACAGGTATAATTTTGAAATAATCGGTGAGGCTCAAAACGGCAGGGAGGCATTGGATATTATTGAAGACATTGTCCCTGATGTAATAATTACTGATATTTCCATGCCCATATTGAACGGTTTGGGACTGTCGGAAGCTGTAAAAAACGATTATCCCACAATAAAAACGGTTATATTAACGGGTTATGATGACTTCAACTATGCGCAGCAAGCTATAAAGTTCGGGGTGGAGGACTACATACTGAAGCCGGTTCTTCCGAAAGATATGGAAAAGCTTCTTTCTGATTTACAGAACAAGCTGGACAGGGAAGTTGAGCGCAAGGAAAATATCGCGAGACTTAAGGAACATTTTAATGAAAGTCTTCCAATAATAAGAGAAAAGTATCTTTCACTAATTGTAGAGGGAAATCTCAGTGCTGAGGATATAGAAAGCAAAATTGATTTTTTTAATTTTAACCTGAAAGGCAGTTGTTATGTAACAGCTGTTGCTAAAATTGAAGACAGCGGCTGTGAGGATAAAATTTTTGCCGGCTATGATGTTGAATTAATGAGATTTGCAGTTATGAATATAGCAAAGGAAATTGTAGATAAACATGTGGTAGGAGAAGCTCTGTTCTATAAGGGCGGGCTGGTTGTGATTTTTAACTTTAAAACCGCAGTGACAGACGGCGTTTGCAACACGGATATTCTTTGCAGAAGGGTTTACTCTGTACTTGAGGAGATCCGTCAGAACGTGGAGAAACATCTGAAGCTTACATTTACTGCCGGTGTGGGTAGTGTAGCAAATTGTCTATTCAAGCTCAGCGACTCCTATACAGCGGCTGTATCGGCACTGGAATACAGGCTGGTAATGGGAGACAGCAAAATTATTTTTATAGAAGATCTGGAACCGAAGAGAAAGAATATTATTGCATTCGATGAGCACCTCGAGCGCCGTTTGGGTTATGCCATAAAATTCGGAACTAAAAACGAGGTAAATGAGATTGTAAAAGATGTATTTGATAATTTGTCCGGTACCAAGGCGCCTTTTCAGGAGTATCAGCTTTATCTGGTTGAAGTTGTTGCAGCGATATCCAGGATTTGCAGGGATGTTGGAATAGATGCGGCGGATGTTTTGGGACTGCGCACAAACCTGTATGTTGAGATGCTTGAATTCAGCTCCTTCAGTGAAATAAGAAAATGGATGGAAGTTATTTGCAACAAGCTTTTGAAGTATATATCGGACTCCAGACAAAAGACTACTCAAGTCCTGTTAAAAAAGGCTCAGGACTATGTGCTGTGCAATTTTGGCGATGAGGAACTGAGTATTCAAAAGGTAGCTGAGCATCTTCATATCAGCCAGAGCTATCTTAGTATGATATTCAAAAAAGAGACAGGAGAAACATTTTTAAAATACCTTGTCGGCATAAGGCTCAATGCTTCGATTGAATTATTGCAGGGTTCATGCAAGACTGCCGAAATAGCCGAACGTGTTGGTTATCCTGATATCAGTTACTTTAGTTACTTTTTTAAGAAAAATTTTGGGATGTCTCCACGGGAATTCAGAAATAAATCTGCGGCTAAAAAGGGGTAATAAAATTGAAGCTCAAGAAATGGGGTTCCTTTGGAAGAATAAAATTTAACAGCATTCAGTCGGTAATAACATTGTCTTTTACTGCAGTTATTATACTTTCAATGTTGATAATCAGCTTTGCACTTTATGGAATGTTCTCGAGGAACGCCGAAGAAAGGGCAGCTTTCAGCACACAGCAGATTATGAATCAAGTTAACATAAATCTTGAAGTTTACCTAAAAGGGATGATGGAAATTTCAGACATAATCAGGAGTAACTTTGAAGATGACACCGAAGGGAACAGGAAGAATATATACAATCTTGTAGAGGTTACCTCCAAAATACGGAAGGATATTGTTACGGTAGCAGTATATAAGAAGGATGGAACTCTTATAATGAGCTATCCCAAACTAACCCTGAATAAACTATTTTCCGTTTCTACGCAGGAATGGTTTGGGAAGAGTATTCAAAAGCCAATGGAATATATATTTGAGCCTCCACATGTACAGAGAATTTATGAGGGAAAACGGCCGTGGGTGGTTTCCTTATGCAAGGGCAGCAATATCTATTCAGATAAGGAAGAGCTGCAAAACCGGGTGATAATGGTAGATATGAATTTCAGTGTCATTGAACAGCTATGCAGGAATGTTACTCTTGGAAAGACAGGATACATTTATATTATTGACCAGAATGGCAGAATAATTTATCATCCGCAGCAGCAGTTACTATATACCGGTCTAAAAAATGAGAATATAAATGATGCTCTCAACAGGGAACCAGGATCATATTTTGATAAATTCCAGGGAAAACAAAAGATTATGACTGTCAAAAGCATCGACTACTCCAACTGGAAAATGGTAGGTATAAGTTATGTAGATGAATTAACAGATAATAGAAGGAATTTTGCAAATTACCTTATTCTTATTTTCGCTATAGGAGTGGTTTTCGAAATAGGAGCTTCTTTTTTTATTTCCAGAAAAGTATCTCAGCCCATAAAAATACTGGAACGCCAGATGAAGCTGGTTGAAAACGGTGACTTCTCTATCCAGCTGGAGGTAAGGGGGGAAGATGAGGTGAAAAAACTGTCCAAGTCCTTCAATAAAATGGTGGGCAGAATAAAGCAGCTGATGGAGGAAGTTATCAGAGAGCAGGAGGAAAAGAGGAAAAGCGAATTTAAAGCACTTCAGGCGCAGATAAATCCACATTTTCTATATAATACTCTTGACTCAATTATATGGATGAACGAAAACCAAAAGTATGAAGGTGTGACAACCATGGTAGCAGCGCTTGCACAATTTTTCAGAATCAGTATAAGCAGGGGAAGCGAATTTATTAAGGTAAGCGATGAAATTGAGCATGCAAGAAGCTATCTCATAATTCAGAAAGTCAGGTATAAGGACAGGTTTGATTTTACCATCGAAGCGCAACAGGAAGTACTCGGGCAGAAGGCCATTAAACTGCTGCTTCAGCCTGTTATTGAAAATGCAATTTACCATGGTATAAATAAGCTGCAGGAAAAAGGAGAAATTGTAATAAAAGCCTGTATTGAAAATCAGTGTATTGTTTTTATGGTATCAGATAACGGATATGGAATAAAGCCATCAGTACTGAAGGATATACTTGAAAAGGAGCCTAAAAGTGATATTTCCTGCGGTGTTGGCTTGAAAAATGTCAATGAAAGAATCAAACTTACCTATGGGGAACAGTACGGTCTTCAAATATTAAGTGAGTTGGATGAGGGGACACAGGTATTTATCAGGTTACCTGTTAATTCTGATGAATGACGTGGAGGTTAGCCTATGAAAATATTTTGTAGAATTTTTTCTCTGCTTATTATGCTGTCTGTTCTGGTCTTATGGTTGCCTGCCTGTGGAGGCGATACTTTGTCGACTGATGAAAGTAAATTAAAAATAAAAATAATCGTTAAAAAAAGGGACGCCGACTTTTTTAATGTTGTCAGAATGGGGGCCGAAGCCGCGGGAAAAGAATTTAACGCAGAGGTTGAATACGATGGCCCGGACAGCGAAAAGGATATAGACAAACAGATAAAAATGGTGGATCAGGCTATAAGCGAACAATTTAATGCCATAGTACTGGCTGCGGCCGATTACAATAGGCTGGCGCCGGTTGCCGAAAAGGCTGCAAATCAGAATATTCCGGTAATTATAATCGATTCTCAGCTGAATTCCGACAGAATAAATACATTTATCGGTACTGACAACATTGATGCCGGCAACAGGCTTGGCAGCACTCTAATAAGCCGTGTGGGAACGGATTGTAAAATTGCCGTTATGAATTTTATTAAAGGTGCAGCATCGTCAGATCTCAGGGAAAAGGGGTTATATGAAGTTATTGACCGATATCCTTCGGTAAAAGTTGTATCAAATCTTTACTGTAATTCTGATGAAAGTCTTGCATATCAGTTAACACAACAAGCTGTCAAAGATAATCCCGATCTGAAGGCCATAGTATGTACAAATGCATATGGTGCTGTCGGTACGGCACGTGCAATAAAAAGTGAGAAGCTATCCGGCAAAGTGAAAATTATTGGGTTGGACAGCACACCCGAACAGGCGGATTTCCTTGAAAAGGGAGTAATAGAAGCACTTGTAATACAGAATCCCTTTAACATGGGTTATCTTGGTATAAGCTATGCCATTGCTTCAATAAATCATAAGCCTGTTCCGAAAAATACCAATACAGGCTTGACAATAATTGACAGGGATAACATGTACTTGCCGGAGAATGAAAAATTGGTATTCCCCTTTATAGAATAGTAATACACAAATAATAATACATAATAGGATTTCTATAATTTTTTGCAGGATTTCGTATATAAAAGCTAAACGTTTCACCTTAGAATAATGTTGTAGCAATTAAATGCTGTAGCAATAGAGGTGAAAAAATGGATGAATTACTTGTACATATGGAGGGAATACAAAAATATTTCCCTGGTGTTCACGCATTAAATAATTGCAGTTTTGAGCTTTTAAAAGGAGAGGTGCATGCACTGGTTGGTGAAAACGGTGCGGGAAAATCTACATTGATGAAAGTTCTTACAGGGCTGTATCAAAAAGATGGCGGAACAATAACTTATAAAGGCAGCCAGGTAGAAATTCGCGATCCCAAGGCAGCGCAGGATTTAGGCATAGGAATAATCCATCAGGAATTAAATATGCTGCCCCACCTCACGGTGGCTGAAAATATTTTTATAGGACGCGAACACAGAATCGGGCCTTTTGTTGATATCAAAAAGACAAATAAGGAAGCAAAAACACTTCTGGAGTCACTAAATCTGAATATAGATCCTGAAATCAGAATACAGGATCTGACTGTTGCGAAACAGCAAATGGTAGAAATAGCAAAAGCGTTATCTCTTAAATCTGAAGTGCTAATAATGGACGAACCTACCGCAGCACTTACAGAGTCTGAAATTGAAAATCTCTTTAGATTTATCAAACAACTGAAAGCTCAGGGTGTGGGAATAGTTTATATTTCACACAGACTGGAAGAACTTATCGAAATTACCGACAGAATAACAACCATGAGAGACGGTCAGTATGTTGGCACTGTCAAAACTGTTGATGTGACTATTCCGCTGATAATACAAATGATGGTCGGGCGTGTTATATATGAGGAACCCAAAACTCATAGCATGGTGCAGGATAATGCACCAGTGTCGCTTGAGGTTAAAAATTTATGCTCAAGCCAGGTTAAAAATGTGTCTTTCCAGCTGAAGAAAGGTGAAATACTGGGTATTGCCGGACTAATGGGAGCAGGGCGGACAGAGACGGCGCGTCTCATATTTGGTGCCGATCACCTGGACAGCGGTGAAATATTTATTAATGGGAAGAAAGTTGACATAAAGTCACCTTTTGATGCTGTCAATAGTGGTATCGGTTATCTGTCCGAGGACAGGAAACGCTTTGGACTTGCCTTAGGTCTCAGTGTCAGGGATAATTCGGTTTTGTCAAGTCTGTCCGGATTTTCCAGACTCAGTGTTGTGAAACATAAGAAGGTTGAAAGGATAACTTCGGATTATATTAAAAAAATCAACATAAAAACACCATCAACGTCTCAACTGGTTAAAAACCTTTCAGGCGGAAATCAGCAAAAGGTTGTATTGGCAAAATGGCTGATAAGAAACTGTGGCATTCTGATTTTTGATGAACCCACCCGGGGTATAGACGTGGGTGCAAAAAGTGAGATATACAAGCTTATGAATGAGCTTGTGCGTGAAGGAAAATCCATAATTATGATATCTTCGGAAATGCCTGAGCTGCTGAGAATGAGCGACCGGATTGCAGTTATGTGTGAAGGATGCCTGACAGGGACGCTTGACATTAAGGAGGCTACTCAGGAAAGAATTATGACACTGGCAACAAAAAGAAAATGAATTTAATAAATGTGAGGTAACTACTATGTCTAAAGAAAATAGAAAGCTGTCAATTAATAAAAATTCTACCGGTTTTCAGAAGATACTGGCCTTGAGTACGTTATTCATTCTTTATATATTTTTTGCAATATTCGGGAATAATTTCTTCTCGATGGCGACGCTCATAAACATTCTTGACTCGTCCTACTATATCGGCTTTCTCGCCTTGGGTATGACCTTTGTAATTATTACCGGGGGAATAAATCTGGCATCGGGAACAATAATGATGTGTTCGGCCCTCCTGGGCGGAGTTGCATATAATGTCTGGCATTGGCCCATAGGACCGTCATTGGTGCTTATATTTATTGTATCCACCAGCTTTGGTTTCATGAACGGCGTAATGATTGCAAAGCTTAAATTGCCTCCGTTTATAGCCACATTAGGTACAATGAGTATAACAATGGGGCTGGGTGCCATTATTTCAAAGGTCATGACAATGAGATACCCAACGGTAACCGATCCGGACGGCTGGTTCAAATTTGTATTCTACAAGACAGACGGGGGATTTCCCATAGGTGCTGTTTGGCTGGCAGTTTTCCTTGTAATAGCGTATATAATTCTCAACAAGACAATTATCGGCAGATACACTTTTGCAATAGGTTCTAATGAAGAGGCTGCAAGGCTGTCTGGTGTAAAGGTTGACCGGTGGAAAATAACCGTGTATACAATTGACGGTTTCTTCGGAGGTTTGGCAGCAATAATGTATGCCGCCGCCTATACATCAATAATCCCCAGTACGGGAAACGGACTTGAATTATATGCTATATCCGGAGTTGTAATCGGAGGCACTTCAATGTCAGGCGGTATTGGTACAGTTTCGGGAACCCTGATAGGTGTCTTTATAATGAGTGTACTGAAGCAGGGATTAATGGCAATGAACCTGCAAGGTCAATGGCAAACCTTCTTTACCGGGTTTGTAGTTATTGGAGCGGTACTTCTGGATATTTATAGAAACAAAAAGGCAAACCAGATTAAGAAGGACTAGCAGAATAAAAACATAAAATGTCCTGTGAGCAGAATTACCGCCAGTTTTATCCCACTCAGTATTTAAGCCTGTGCTTAAATATAAACAAAAATTAATACATATTTTTAAGGAGGAAAATTTTTATGAAAGGTTCCAGAAAAATATTTTCTTTAGCCATGGCTGCAGCAGTTCTTGCTTTAACTCTGACGGGCTGCGGCTCCACTCAGACTTCGTCGCAGCCGACAGATACAGACGCTCCGGCTGCCGGTACGGCATCAAGTGCGGCACCGTCAGACACAGATGCGAAAAAACCTTATATTGCAGTTGTATCCAAGGGATTTCAGCACCAGTTCTGGCAGACTGTAAAGAAGGGGGCAGAGGAAGCTGCAGTAAAATACAATGTTGAAATAACATTTGACGGCCCTCCCTCGGAGTCCGATATAAATGTACAGGTTGACATGATAAATGCGGCAATTGCAAAAAAGCCTGCTGCACTTGCCCTTGCAGTACTTGACACAAGTTCGGTTACTCAACAGCTCAATGACTGCAAAGGAAAAAATATCCCCGTTATAGGTTTTGACTCAGGTATTCCCAATGCACCCGAAGGAACTTTACAGGCCACCGCTTCAACAAATAATGAAAATGCCGGTGCCCTGGCAGCCGACTCAATGTTTGCCGACCCCGCCTTTCAGGAGGCATTGAAAAAAGCTGGTATTGATAATCCGGTAACAATCGGCGTACAGTCTCAGGATGCAACATCAGCTTCGATAGTCGGACGGACAACAGGATTTATCAATCAGATGGTTAAAAATGCCGAAACTATATTTGCAGGACAGGTGGCAGTTACAGGACATGAAAAATTCAAAAAAGATGCTTCTTCCGGAAAGGCGGCTGTAAATATTTTCGTGACTGTTCCGCCCTCATCAAATGCAACAGATTCTCAAAATGCATCACAGAGTTTGCTTAACACAAAGGGGCTTATTGCCGTGTTTGCTTCAAATGAAGCTTCGGTTAACGGTATATTGGCTGCAACGACAGATGGTAAGGATTTGGACAGAACAAACGGAAAATATAAGAATGTAACAGTAGTAGGTTTTGATGCCGGCAAGGCACAAAAGGCGGCTGTTAAGAACGGCTGGTTCCTTGGGTCTGTTACACAGGATCCTTATGCCATTGGTTTCCTTGCGGTAGAGCTTGCGGCAAAAGCTGTAAAGGGTGAAGCTGTTAAGGATGTAGACACGGGTTGCAAGTTCTACGATTCAAAAAATATGAATGAATACAATATGGCTATGCTTCTTTACGATTGATTATTGACAGAAAAATTTCATAGGATCTATGTGTTGTTCATATGAAGTTTGTAATAAGCCCTCCGGTATTCCCGGGGGGTTATTTTTTCATGCTGCTTGAATAGCCTTAAAAAATACTTATCATCAGAGAACCCCAATTCTGAAGATATCTCCTTCACATTTTTATCTGATTGGATAAGCAGTTCCCTCGCTTTTGCAATTCTTATTTTATTTATATATTCCTGCATACTCATTCCCATATGTTTTTTAAAGTACCGTGCCAGATATTCTTTGGTATAATTAAACTCATAAGCAGCTGATCTTAGAGATATATGACGGGTGTAATGGATATTTAACCATTCTATAATGGTTGAGAGCTTTTCCTTTCCATCCATGATTGCTTTTTTTCCAGATGCCTGGGAAAGGGTTTGTTCTGTCAGCTCTATAACCAGAGAAGTCAAAAAGTAATTCATACTGTGTCCTGTATAATAATTCGACTCTGAGACGTGCAGCAGCTGATGAAATAAAATACTCAGTCTTTCCAGATTGAATGGGTGAAAAAAGCCGGGTAATAGGATTTTGTCCTCAACCCCTGTAAAATAGGGATTATTATTTGTCAATTTTATATTTTCAACTGCCTCCTTTTCGTCCAGTATTATATGCTCATCATTGCATTGAAAGTGCAGCCAGAAGAAAGAAGTACCCTTTGCTGAAGGGGCATAGCCACTGTGTGTATGGCCGGGGAGCAGCAGCAGGAAATCACCTTCTCCCAAAACAAATCTGTTATCGTCCTGTTGGATATATGTATTTCCGCGTATACCGATAATAATTTCAAAGCTGTCAATAACACGTTCCATATGAGTCCATACCGTGTCGGAAGTGAACAGTCCTGCTGATAGAAACTGCAAGGGCTGTGTGATATCTGTTTCTAAATAATACATAGGTTAATATTATCCACCTTTTGTGTTTTTTATCTACTTACAATTGCTGTTTTATTTGTCATACTTATATTGTAAAGGTATTTTAGTATATCAGCAACATACAGTTTTATACACCTTTAAAAAAGGAGAGGGATTTCTATGGATAAAATTATTACTTCTCAGCCCGTTTCAATTAAAAATGTGACTGTTTCCGATCCATTCTGGTCGGAATATGTGGAACTTGTCAGAAATACTGTGTTACCTTATCAGTGGGAGGCTTTAAATGACCGTATTCCGAATGCAGAGCCCAGCTTTGCGGCAAAAAACTTTAAGATTGCTGCAGGACTTGAAAACGGAGAGTTCGGAGGATTTGTCTTTCAGGACAGTGATATTGCAAAGTGGTTGGAGGCAGTAGGTTACAGTCTTCAGACCCGGCCTGATTCAAAGCTTGAAGAATTGGCCGACGGAATTATTGATATTGTCGAGAAGGCACAGCAGCCTGACGGGTACCTGGATACGTATTTTATACTGAAAGAGCCGGGAAAAAAGTGGACAAATCTGCAGGAATGTCATGAGTTATATGTTGCGGGTCATATGATGGAGGCGGCTGTTGCTTATTATAAAGCAACGGGAAAGAGGAAACTGCTGGATGTTATGTGCCGTTTTGCTGATAATATTGATTCGGTGTTTGGCCCCGAACCGGAAAAAATTCAGGGCTATGACGGCCATCAGGAGGTTGAACTGGCACTTGTAAAGCTCTATGAAGCAACCGGTAATGAAAGATACCTTAGATTGAGCAAATATTTTTTAGATGAGAGAGGAAAGGAACCTAATTTCCTTATAAAGGAATGGGAAAAGAGAGAGCGGTATTCCCACTGGAGAGAGGGACAGGTACCTTCCCCAGAGCTTGAATACAACCAGGCCCATAAACCTGTACGCCAGCAGGAGGCGGCGGTGGGGCACGCAGTAAGAGCGGTTTATATGTATACTGCCATGGCCGACCTTGCAAGAGAAACCGGAGACAGTTCAATGCTGGATGCCTGCAGGCGTCTATGGAACAATATGGTTAACAAACAGATGTATATAACCGGAGGTATTGGCTCAACCCACCATGGAGAAGCATTTTCTTTTGATTATGACCTTCCTAATGATACCGTATATGCTGAATCCTGTGCGTCAATAGGGCTGATCTTTTTTGCCCATAGAATGCTGCAGCTGGAACAGCTCGGTGAATACGGAGATGTAATGGAGCGGGCTCTTTATAACACCGTGCTGGGAGCAATGTCCCGTGACGGAAGACATTTCTTCTATGTCAACCCTCTGGAGGTATGGCCCGAAGCCTCCGAAAAGAATCCTGGAAGGCATCATGTGAAGCCCGTAAGACAAAAATGGTTCGGCTGTGCCTGCTGTCCTCCGAATATTGCAAGGCTTCTGACTTCACTTAACCAGTATATCTATTCCTATAATAAAAATACTGTTTATACTCATCTGTATATCGGAGGAGAAGCAGATATAGAACTGGAGACCGGAAGAATAAAGCTGAAACAGGAAAGCCGGTATCCGTGGGATGGCAGAATAAAAATGACGGTAGTTGAATCAACTGCCGGAAATACAGCTCTTGCTTTCCGGATACCGGGCTGGTGCAAAAACTGGTCTGCCTCCATAAACGGCAAAAAAGCCGATGGTATTGCAAAATTGGAAAACGGTTATGCAGTATTTACAGATAGCTGGAAGGCCGGGGACGAAATTAAACTTTGCCTGGAAATGACCGTTGAAATAATTCAGGCAAATCCGAAAGTCAGAGCAAATGCAGGCAGAGTAGCAATACAGAGAGGGCCGCTGGTATATTGTATGGAGGAAGTAGATAACGGAGGAAACCTGTCGGCCATATCCATAGATGTCAATTCACACTTATCAGCCGAAACAGACGAAAATCTGGCCGATGGAGCAGTTGTCATAAAAGGAAAGGCAATCAGGACAAGTGAAGAAAATTGGGAAGATGCCTTATACAAGACCTATTCAGTTAATGAAAAGGAAGTGGAATTCAAGGCGGTTCCATATTTTATGTGGGGTAACAGAAAACCCGGTGAAATGCTGGTGTGGGTGCTTAAAAAGTAATCATCATAAAAGAAAATTAAGTAAGGCTCCCATGAACAATTCAGGGAGCCTTACTTAATTTAGTTATGGAAACTGCAGCATCCGGGCTTATTATGAAACTCGGGATGGCCTCACCTTTGTTATTCCGGTCAATCTCTATCTGTTATATTGTGCATATTTTTTGGGTGATATTCCAACAGCTTTGATAAAGGCTTTCAGGAAATTGCTATAGTCGTTGAAGCCGCATTTTTCACAGGTTTCTGTCACCGACATTCCTTCGTTCAGCAAAGCTTTGGCTATGGTTATCCTTTTTGCAGTAACATATTTGTTTATTGTTGTGCCGGTGGTGGCCTTAAAAATCCGGCACAGGTATGAGTCACTTATAAAAAAGTAGCTTGAAAGCGTTTCAATGTTCAGGTTGTGCTGAATATTCCGATTTATGTAGGTTAAAATATCGTCTACCTGGGCATGATTTGTTGCCTGGTTTTCTGCCTGTTGATGATTACTGTTCTTATTAAAAACTTTGTTTAAAAATACCATTAATTCAATAAATGCAGCCTGTTCTGTCAAATCGGAACCGAATCCGCCGGAGTCAAGGATTTTATGAATAAAATAGATAAAACGTTTTTGCGCTTCAGGGTCGAGATGGAGTTTATGGGCAGCAGTGGAATCTCTGAGCTTAAAACAATTGTTGAGATCGGTTTTTTCAGACGAAAGGCTTGAAAGGTAGTCGGGATAGATGGACAAAACGATCCTCTCGTGAACCTCCTTGTCTATCTGGGCTAAATAGTGGCTTTCGTACTGATTTATTAAAAAAATATCGCCTGGAATTATATCGTAAAAGCTATTGTCAATGAGAAATTGTTTACCCCCCGAAATGGAATAATAGATCTCATAGCAATCATGTATATGCATATCCATAGGTTTTTCGTCATTATACAGGTGGGCTATGGAAAAATATTTTTGTGAAATACAGAAGTTGATTGCCTGCTTGCATGAAGAAAATTCTCTCATTAAATTTCCTCCTATTATAAGGTTAAGAGTTAACTCAATTATAATTTGTTTGTTCAATATTTGCAACATTTATGAAAATTTATCACAAGAATTAGCATAACTGGACTGATATACTGAAATTGCAAAGGCTGTAATTGCGAAGTATTTTGCATTTAACTTATTGACGTAAGAAAGGTTGTGGTGGGATAACATGGAAATTCGAACAGCTGCATCACCTAAAGATGTGAAAAATTACACGACGGAAAGATTGAGAGAAGAGTTTTTAATACAGGGATTATTTCAGCCCGATGAGATTAAGCTGGTATACAGCCATATTGACCGAATCATAACCGGAACGGCAACCCCTGTATCCTGCAGCTTAAAACTAACGGCAGGAGAGGAGCTGCGAGCCGACTGTTTCCTTCAGAGAAGAGAGCTGGGAATCATTAATATCGGGGGAAAAGGTGACATTACAATTGATGGCAGAACCTATGAACTGGATTCCAGGGATGGTATGTATATCGGTATGGGGGTACAGGATATTTCTTTTGCCAGCCGGGATGGCAGTAATCCGGCAAAGTTCTATTTAAACAGTGCTCCTGCTCATAAAGCTTACCCTACGGTTTTGATAAAAAGGGAGGGCAATTCTGAAGAAGGTGTTGTAATAATAAAAGATGAGAACAAGGTTGAACTTGGCAGTCTTGAAGAATCCAACCACAGAGTCATTTGCAAATACATACTGCCGGGCCAGGTGGAAAGCTGTCAGCTGGTTATGGGAATGACTTCCCTCAAACCCGGAAGTGTATGGAACACAATGCCATGCCATACTCATGACAGACGTATGGAAGTTTACTTATACTTTGATATACCCGAGACTGCATTTGTAATGCATTATATGGGAGAACCCTCTGAGACCAGGCATATAGTTGTCCGAAATGAGGAGGCCATTATTTCACCAAGCTGGTCAATTCATGCGGGAGCCGGTTCCAGGGCCTACACTTTTATATGGGGTATGGTGGGCGAAAATCAGGCCTTCAATGATATGGATGCCGTAGCGATGAAGGATCTGAGATAAAAATCAGAATGATTATGTAGATAAAAACTATGTATTTTTGAGAGGAGAGGGAGCATGAGTTTGTTAAATCAGTTTTCACTTGAGGGTAAGACAGCGCTGGTAACAGGGGCGTCTTACGGTATTGGTTTTGCAATTGCAAGCGCATACGCAGAAGCGGGAGCAACCATTGTATTCAACGATATAAAGCAGGAATTTGTCGATAAGGGAATTGCGGCATATGCAGAAAAGGGTATAAGGGCACATGGGTATGTATGTGATGTAACCGATGAAGCAAAAGTAAATGAGATGGTTGCACAGATTGAAAACGATGTTGGAACAATTGATATTCTTGTGAATAATGCTGGTATTATAAAACGTATTCCAATGTGTGAAATGAGCGCCGAGGAATTCAGACAGGTTATAGATGTAGATCTGAATGCGCCTTTCATTGTTTCAAAAGCAGTTATACCGGGCATGATAAAAAGCGGGCACGGTAAAATAATAAATATTTGCTCAATGATGAGTGAACTTGGACGGGAAACCGTAGCCGCATATGCAGCCGCAAAGGGCGGACTCAAAATGCTTACTAAAAACATTGCCTCGGAATACGGGGAGTTCAACATCCAGTGTAACGGCATCGGCCCGGGTTATATTGCAACTCCGCAGACAGCACCTCTTCGTGAACTGCAGCCTGACGGCTCCAGACACCCGTTTGACCAGTTTATAATTGCAAAAACTCCGGCGGCACGTTGGGGAGAATCTGCAGATCTACAGGGCCCGGCTATTTTTCTGGCATCTTCAGCTTCAGATTTTGTAAATGGTCACATACTTTATGTAGATGGAGGGATATTGGCTTATATAGGGAAACAACCCAAGTAATCTTTAGAGAAAATATATTGATAAAATCACAGTAAAAACTTCTGCTTGTGTAAAAAAATTATATTAACTGAGTATAAATTAAGGCTCCTGTGAACAATTCAGGGAGCCTTATAATTTTGTTGAAGGAAACTCCATCATCTGGGCTTATTATCAAACGCAGGATTAAAAGCATAATAATTCCTGGAATCCAGATTTTCCTGAACTACTCTCAAGGCCTCGCCAAATCTCTGGAAATGGACTACTTCTCTCTCTCGGAGGAATTTTATAGGGTCTTTAACATCTGGATCATCCGCGAGTCTTAGAATATTGTCATAAGTCGTTCTTGCTTTCTGTTCAGCTGCCAGGTCTTCTATTAAATCTGTAATAGGGTCACCTTTTGATTGGAAGTAGGTGGCTGTAAAAGGCATTCCGGATGCAGCTATCGGATATACTGCAAGTGTATGGTCCACAAAATAGGTATCAAAGCCGCTCTTTTTAATTTCTTCAACTGTTAAATCCTTGGTGAGCTGATAAACAATTGCAGAAATTATTTCCATATGAGCCAATTCTTCTGTGCCTGTATCGGTATCGAAATGACGATTTCATAAGGAACCTTGAAACCACTTAAACAGTGGTTTTTTATTATCTAAATTATAGCGTAAATAGGAGAGGAGTAAAATAATATGCCTGGAAGCTTAGAAGCTTTTTCACAAAGAATTGCGGAAAAGCTAATCAGGACACTAAAAAGCAGAAGTTATGGTGTTCATGCCGGTAAACAGTGCGGTACCAAATTTTCTTGACTAACCATATTTGGAGATATAGTATTGAATAAAAATCTTGATAGAAAGGTGACATTTTATGGGTGATTCTTCTTTTCTACCGGAATAGTTTGGGAAGATGCAATGAGAGGGTTTAAAGCAGTAGGTCTTCAAAACAATTATGAAATAATTAAAGAATCGGCAGATAGATTAAGTGGCAATCCTTCTAAAGACGGAAATAAAAGACAGGAACAACTTGATAAATATTGTCCAGATTTCAATGACTTGGATGATAAGTTTTATGACTCTGGGAAAGATATCGAAACAGCTTTAAATAATCTCCTGCCAAGGGGTGGACCAGGGGGCCGGCATCTTTTTTGTATCCTCAGGGAACGCGGAAACTATAATACTGATAAATTATAATTGCAATAAACATCAAAAAGGGTCTCAAGGCAGAAACCCTGAAACCCTTGATTCCACCTGAGTCCATACCGGTTATGGCATCAAGGGAATCGTTCGTAATATTAGATAATTTGCAATAGGTGATAAATTTATTTGTTTATACTTGTCAAGGTCTAACCTGTGCCATGCCATAGGTAAAAAATAATTGAAGCGACTTTCATGTAATGTCATCTAAAGACAGATTGCTAAACTTAATCGCTTTGACAATTGCTTGTGTACCGGTTGTGGCATTATACTTTTGAAATATGTTGTGTTTATGGTATTTGACAGAACTTATGCTTAATTTCATTTCCTTTGAAATAGCGTAATCTGTGAGGCCTTTAGCCATATGTTTTAAAATCGCTATCTGTTTATCGTTTAATCTTTCAGGTGCATTTTTATCAAGAATACTTTGCTTTTCGAACTTGAGATATTCATTGCATATTTTATAATTGGTAAGATTTGTGATAGCAATCAATTCTGGCTCTATCGGTTGATTTGTTGTGATTACGGCAATATAGCCTATTGTTTCGCTATTATAGTCTAAAGGGATGCAATATTCATAACATTCCGATAAAAGATCGCAATAATGATGTTGGGGCAGAATATTAACCGGTCTATTTAACGTCATGCACAAAGAAACAGCGTTTGTGCCAATACTCTCTTCTAAAAGGGATGCTCCGGGAGTTACATTTGATTTGAACGGAGTATCGCTGGCTGCTATATTGTTTTCGGCCAGTATGATTCCGTCGCTGTCACATAAAAAATATAAACATTGTACTGAAATATAACTACTTACTTCACTGATGGAGTCATTGTACAGCAATAATAGTTTTTTTTTAACAGTAACCTTTGCTGGAGGGCTGTTCTTCCAATATGTACCATTGGGGCACCAATAGTTGTAGTCAAACCCCTTTTTACGCACCTTCTCCATGACAACAAAATTTCTTCAAGAATTAAAGGATCATTCTTCATATAAATAGCCTCCTATCTCAATGTTTGAAACCACGATAATCAATGAACCCTGCCCACCGTGTTTCATATACCATATCTACTCCAACGATCAGTGTGTTTGGTGTTATTGCCTCCAGTTTTTATACATTGCGGTTCTTCATTTGCGGATTACCTCCTGGATTTTATGATTTTTGTGCGTTTGCAAGGCACACATTAATAATAACAGGAGGTTTTTTAATTCTCAAAGTCCATTTCATTCCTTACAGGAATGCATGAAAATATAAAATATTCTCATGCATGGCAGAAAAACGGTAGTACTCATGGTAAGTGGCATTAAAAGCTAACTTGCAACAAATTAATTATATAACAGTACTAAAATAGTAAAACACTTAAAAAGATTGACATAATTTGTAGAAAATTACAAATTATGATTTATGGATAACAAATTTATACTTTTGACTATAAATATGTCGATTTTTTGCTTATTGTTAGGACTTTGCATGTCTAGGTGTATAGTTGTGTTTTAAAATGAAAGCCTTGTATACTTTTCTTAAAGATAAAGAACATTGAGACCTTTTTGAATTTTGATGGCGAAAAAGAGGAAGGAGTCTAACTATGTCAGAAATAATTTTCATTAATCCCGGTGCCATTATCCATGCTGATAAAAACATACCTGAGCCGCGATATGGCCTACCGCGGGGCAGCTTCAGTGAAGCTCGTCAAGCACGTGGGTGCAGCTTATGATTCGCAGAGTGTGCCTGGCACTTCCCACTAATCGGGAGTGTGCTGCTGCTATCTACTTGCTGGCGAAGGAAGCAGACTATGCGGTTCGTAACTTCGGTGTCGAAGTTTGTCTCTTGATTTTGGACACATGTGATGGTGAGGCATTTTCCAGGAACTTCAGGGCCACCCGGGACCTTCCCCCATACAAGAACGTCTTCCCCGTACATCTCAACTCGGCAGCGCAGAAACACCATCTCCGAAAGATCATAGACCGCGCAGGCATCAACGGCCCGGATCGGATACTGGATCTTATGCTGCCTGATGGAGTCTCTTATGGTGCCTGCACCAATCGCGCATTTCTGATCGGCAGCAGCCTGGGATGTGATTCGATTCATCGAAGAGACTCAGACAGCCTTTATCAAGTTGTCAACGGCACAACCGTGTTCCCGATCCATCAAGAACTCCTTTCACTTGGCAAAAAGGCCGGAGATGCGAAAGCTGCAGTCTCTGATGTGGTGCTTGATCCCATACACGAGAGTAAGCCCGTTTCTATGGTCGGCAGCTCTTTCATTGGTGAAATGTCGGTGGATATCGGGGATATTTATACGCTCGACCGGGAGATCTATTACGACATTGTCAGCCTCTGGGCGGATAATCATTGCTCACCGGAGGAGAGACGCAAACTCGCCGACATTTCCTTCATGGGTTCGGGTACCTACAAATTCAATCACGACCGGTCAACCCTTACCATCGTCGATCCAATGAATATAGACATGTGCAACATCAGTTTTTATCAGGTGTACGAAGATGTTCCGCTGCCGCCCGCTACCGATACAATCGGCAGCGACTATTTCTTGATGCATGCCGTGGAATGCGCCCGTCTGCCGGGCGTGCGCCACAACAGACATATAGAGAATTTCTATACCCGGGAGAGAAAGACCGATGCCGGTTTTATGGCTTACCATATGAGACTGACGAAGTTTTTTCTCTCGATGCTCTACTTCCATCATATCTATAAAAACATGGCAAGAGCGGGCGAATCTCTGCTGGATCCGGGACATCACATATTGATCTCTCCCATAATGGAGATAGCCCGGCAGAGTTTGCAACTCGACAAAAGAGAGAATGAACATAAGCTGAATGTGCTCACTGTTGCCTATACCAGGCTGGGTGGACGATATGCTTCATTTGCTGAACTGATAGCAGGACAACGGCAGCAGCTGCTCCAGAAGGCTGAACAGGATATAAACGACTTTACCGTGCTCATGGAGGCATGGGCTTCACTTATGAATGCGAGCAAAAACGCCTATCTGCCGGAAGCCGGACTGTGTGGCAGCTGCATCGATATAGAACCCTTCCATCCTGAACTGGGGGATGCTGAAATATGATAGAGAATAGAAGAATGCGAGCTGCACTGGCTGCGGCAGCAACGAACTGTGTCATCTTCGACCTGGAAGGCATCAGTATGCAGTATGACTCACTGCTGAGTGAGCTGCCTGGAGTTGAGATTCGCTTTGCTTTAAAGTCCTGCCCTGTCGACGAAGTTCTTGCTGCTCTCGCAGAGAAGGGCGCCGGCTTCGATGCCGCCAGTCTCAATGAGATTCAACAGGCGCTCCGGACAGGTGTGCCTAACGAGAGGGTGCACTTTGGAAACACGATCAAATCGAATCAGCAGATTGCTGAGGCCTCCCGCCTCGGCATACGGGACTTTGCTACCGACAGTCTTGAAGACGTGGAAGCAATAGCCGAATATGCTGCCGGGGCCAGCGTCTTCTGCCGCCTCTCCACCGATGGGGACGGCGCTTTGTGGGGACTGAGCCGGAAGTTCGGATGTTCAGGAACCGACGCTCTGGCGATCCTGCAAAGAGCTGAGTCCAGAGGGCTGAATGCCGCCGGACTTTCGGTACACGTCGGATCACAGCAAATGATGGCAAAAGGCTGGCAAAAGGCCCTCAGTGCCATGGCTGAAACAGTGGGCAGCCTGCGTGCAAAAGGTATTATGCTGGACTACATAAACCTCGGCGGCGGCCTGCCGGCATTGGGCTATACCGACCGGAGAGGAAGATCCCTTGTGCCACCGATGAATGACATCTTCGCTGCAATTCGCACCGGTATGAAGGAAATCCGGCGAGCTTCGGGAAAAGATCTGCACTTTATCATTGAGCCGGGCCGCTATCTTGTTGCCGACCAGGGTGCTATCAAGGCGCAGGTAATCCGTATGACAAACAGGCAGCTTCCGAATGGCGAGCGTCAATATTGGCTGTACATAAGCTGCGGTAAATTCAGCGGCCTCTATGAAACCGATGCGCTGCAATTCAGGTTGGTTTTTCCCTCTCATACCGCCACCGAATATGTGCCGGCCATGATCGCAGGTCCGACTTGCGATAGTGATGACATATTCCCGCATGACAACGGCCTCATTTATGTTCCCCGGGATCTCGAGTCGGGCGATCCTGTATGGATACTCTCGTGCGGAGCATACTCGATAAGTTACATGACTAAAGGATTCAATGGTTTCGATCCTCTGTTAACCACTATTGTGCAGCAGCAGGAAAGCAGTTGGCGTAACAGTACACGTTACCCTGTGCGGCAGCTCTTATCAAAATTTGATATACAACGCTTAAATGGAGGTTTATAGAGATGAAGGTAAGGTACATAAAGAATCGAGATTGGGATGAGATTGTGGAACTGGAGCGTCAAACCTACTTGAGCGCGTTGTCCGAGAACCGGACTGCATTGATGTCCAAAAATAGTGCCTCTCCCTCCACCTGCTTTGTCCTTGAAGTGGAGGGGCAGGTAGTGGGTTACCTGCTCTCCTTACCATATCCCAGGTTTGAGTACCCGCACTTGGCTCAGGCCGAATCCATGGTCTATCGTTCACGGAATCTTCATGTACACGACCTGGTGATTGCTGAGCCATATCGTGGACAGGGCTTTGCAAGACGACTCCTGGATCAGCTAATGCTGGCGGCCGAAAGGGAGGGCTATCAATGGCTGTCATTGGTGGCGGTTTCGGGATCCCGTTTCTTTTGGAAGATCCAGGGCTACGACTTCTACCCGGAGATTGTACTTCCGAAAAGCTATGGAGAGGGCGCTGTCTACATGTCAAGAACGATGCCGGTGAAGACAAGCTCATTTCAAAGATCAATCTCATTTTCACAAGTTCGAAGAGCCGTGATTAACATAAAGTTGACAAGGAGGGTTAGCTTGAAAGACTTCACTTACGTTCGTCTTCCAAGCCAACCTGTGAACTTATGGCCGCGCGACATATTCAAAGTATTAATGGCGCATTTTTGAATCCTTTATTCGCCTTATAGCGGATAGAGGAATAAACAATATTTCATAACTATTTTATGGCCGCTATTGCGGCTCATGGAGGTTAACATGCTCGGATTTCACAGTCAATGGTTCAAGTCTCAGGTCTCTATTGGTGCGCTGTTTTTCTTCCTGGGTTTCCAATATGCCACGTGGGGGTCGCGTCTTCCGGCAATCAAGGAACATCTGGGCCTGGATGCGGCGCAAGTTGGCATACTCCTTCTCGCCTGCGGTTTAGGTGCGGCGCTGTCCTTCCCTCTTGTCGCAACGATGATGAATAGTCTGGGCTCTCGCCGGGTTATTTATTTGTCGGCTATCCTGCTAGGTGTGTTTCTGCCAGTACTGGCTTGGATACCAAACTATCCCATAGCGATTTTCGCTATGTTCTGTGACGGAGTCGCATGTGCATTATTGAACGCGGCGATGAATACTCAGGGGGCTGCGCTTGAAGTGAAGTCGCGGCAGAACACCATGTCAAAGCTGCATGCAACCTTCAGCTTCGGGTCCCTGTTCGCGGCCATGTTTTCGTCCGGGGCAATGCACTTCACGGCAAACCTTTCGACCCATTTCATCGGAGCGCTCGTCGTCTTGCTTTTGCTCATGCTCTTTACGCGGGGGGGACTGCTCAGTGAAGATATGAAGGCTTCCAAGGAAGGAAGTACACGGTTTAGACTGCCATCCCGGCTTACGTTGTGTATCGGCTTCACTTTGTTCTTCGGCACAATTACAGAAGGCTCCATGAATGACTGGTCGGCCCTGTACCTGGTGGGGAATGCCGGGGCGTCGGACAAGGTAGCGCCTATGGGCATAGCAGTCGTGTCAATGATGATGGTGCTGGCTCGCCTGTTCGCAGATGGTTGGCGCACACGCTGGGGCGATGGGCGTGTCGTTATGTGGGGCGGCGTGCTGGCCGGCTTTGGGCTGGCTTTTGCCCTTCTGCTGGGAGGAGTAGTTCCCGCATTGATTGGGTTTGCGTGTGTGGGATTGGGTATGGCGGCGGTGACTCCCTGTAGCTATGTCGCGGCTGCAAAAAAAGGTCCAGACACCTTGACATTGGTTGCATCGATGGGAGAGACCGGTCTCCTGGCAGGTCCGCAGGTGATTGGATTAATTTCAAATGCCAGCAGTCTGGTTTGGGGAATGTGCTTCGTAGCTTTGTCGGCCGGTCTTGTCTCTCTTTTTGCGGCCCGGATCCGCTGGTCGGAAAGCAAGGACCTTAAACCGGAGATATAACTGCCGGCCGTTCCTGTATAAACAGTATGTGCCGAGGTAAAATGAATATGATGGAGGTAAAATGAAAATGACCCGAATTGAACATTCCAGTGTCAGTTTCGAAGTAACCGCACACTGTAACTTGAAGTGTGCACATTGTGATCACGCATCCCCCTGGATGCAAAAGAAGTTTCTGTCCGTTCCCCAGTTTGAAAAGGATGTCGAGCGTTTGGCGTCGGTCTTCCATGCTGATGAGATCCGGTTTGCCGGCGGCGAGCCACTGCAGCATGCGGAGCTGGCCCAAATCCTTCAGATCGCGCGCAGAAGTCATGTGGCAGCCGGTATCGTGATTCTGACAAACGGCCTTCTCCTCAACAAGATCTCAGATGAGATACTCGATCTTACGGATTGTCTGGTGGTTAGCCTCTATCCGGGTGTCCGGTTGCCGTATGACCTCGCCAGGATGGAAGCCCGGGCTCGGGACAATGGGACGAAAATCATCTACGATCGCGTTACAGGGTTTCGGCAGATGCTGGTTAACGACCGGATTGAAAACGACCAGGCCGTGGATGCGGTTTTTCGCTCCTGCTTCTCTGCCGTAAACTGCCATACCGTTTACGAGGGAAAGTATTACCGTTGCTCCCGTAGTAATTCTCTCTCGAAGAGGATGAGTCTCGCCGGGCGAAATGTGAATGAGCCGGGGGAGTATGTGGATCTCTTTGAAAGCCGGGATCTTGAGGCGGATCTGAGGCGCTACATTGGTGAATCCACACCTCTCGAGGCATGTCGGTACTGTCTGGGCAACATCGGTCGGCGGGTACCTGCAAAGCAGCTCACTAAAGCTGAAATCCAGCAGGAGATGGCGGCACACCATGAAAATCCGGAGGAGCTGCTGGACCAGGACATTGATTTTGAATCAGTGGAAACACCTCCTCCGTTGGCGAAGGGTTGGTGGCGTCTTGACTACGACATCAAACAGCAGGAACATGCGAAGCAAAACAAAGACGCAGTATTCATAACGCCGGAGCAGTTCGCTAAGGAGAGTCTATAGAATTTGGCCCTTTGGACTAATGGATACTAGGCAAAAATGGTGCATTTTTTACCCCGATTTTTTTATATATTGACAATGTGACCGTATGGTCGTACAATAAAATCATGATATATGACCATGCGGTCACAAATAGAGGGATTTTTTTACTAATAATGCGACTATCCGGTCACAGTATAGGAGGAAGTAAAGGCAATGCCCAAAAATACCTTTTACAATTTAAGTGATGAAAAGAAACGCCGAATATTCGACGCTGCCCTGCAGGAATTCTCAACCAAGAGTTTCAGAGAAGCATCCCTAAACCAGATCATTAAGAACGCAGATATACCTAAAGGCAGTTTCTATCAATACTTTGAGAATAAAGAAGAAATTTATTCCCACATGATAGAAGTAATTTTAAAAGAAAAGGCAGAAATACTCAACCAAGTTAAAAAGGTAGATCCAAATTCAGACGTTTTTGAAGTGATTATGCATTCGACCAGAGAATTCTTTGAGCAAGGAAGAGAAAGACCGGGATATGTGGAAGCGGGGATGCGGATGCAATTGGATAACAATGAAATTATTAAGAAAATTCATAAATCATCCATTGAAAAATTTATTAGAATGCTTGAGCGTGATAAAGAGCGCGGCCTCATCAAACCGGAAGTTGATTCCGAACTTGTTATCAATTTGATTTCCACATTTAGTTTGCACGAGTATTACAGAAACGGATCAGATAAGGAAAGGTATTTAAGGAATCTGTGTGACGCTATCAAAATCATCAAAGAAGGCGTTGCAGTATCTAAGGATTGACAGATTTGATTACCTCCAAAGTGTTTATAGTTTTCTAGAGCAATAGATAAATAGAAAGAAGAATGCTTATGAATTCATATGTGCTTGGTTTTCAGGAAATCGATAAAACAAAGCTTGCAGTGGTCGGTGGCAAAGGCGCCAACCTGGGAGAACTATCCAGAATAGCGGGGATACAAGTACCAGAGGGCTTTTGCGTCACTACCGAAGCATATAAAGAAATTATTGTGGATAACGAGGCGTTTCATTCACTGCTGGATCAGTTGTCCCTTCTCAAAGCAGACAACAGAGAGAGTATTGAAGAAATCAGCGCAAAAATCCGAAAGGTTATCGAAGAAATAGCTATCCCCAAATACATCGATAATGAGATTACCCGTCAGCTTGCTCAGCTCGGTAAAAAAAATGCTTACGCCGTACGTTCCAGTGCCACAGCGGAGGATCTGCCGACGGCCTCCTTTGCGGGTCAGCAGGATACGTATCTGAACATCATCGGAGAGGAATCTATCCTTAAGCATATCAGCAAATGCTGGGCATCGCTCTTTACCGATCGTGCCGTGACCTACCGCATTCAAAACGGCTTTGATCACCGCAAGGTCCATCTGTCAGTGGTCATCCAGAGGATGGTTTTCCCGGAGGTGGCAGGGATCATGTTCACTGCCGACCCTATCACTTTCAACAGGAAGGTTGTATCCATCGACGCAAGCTTTGGGCTGGGTGAAGCTCTGGTTTCCGGCCTCGTAACCGCGGACAACTATAAGGCGCGTGACGGAAGAATTGCTGATAAGAAGATATCCACTAAGAAGCTGGCGATTTATGCCTTAAAAGAAGGTGGGGCAGAGGAGAAGGAGGTCGAGGCCGGTCGTCAGAATATGCAGGCGCTGACAGACGAACAGATTTTACAGCTTGAACGCATGGGCAGAACAATTGAGGCATATTTCAGCCGTCCGCAGGATATTGAATGGTGCCTGTACGAAAATAAATTTTATATTGTCCAGAGCCGTCCCATCACTACCCTTTATCCAATACCGGACGTGCAGGATGGGAAAAACCATGTGTATATGTCCTTTGGCCATCAGCAAATGATGACTGATGCCATGAAACCGTTGGGGTTATCCCTTTTTCAGCTGTTTTCCAATGAGTTTCCCCTGGTTCAAGCGGGAGGAAGATTGTTCATCGATATCGCACACGATTTGGCTTCTTCCACGGGACAAAAGATTGTACTCATGGCTGCGGAAAAAATGGATCCTCTTATGCATAATGCCATCAAGAGCATTACAGAGCGAGAAGTCTTTATGAAATCGTTGTCGCGTGGTAAAAAAGCCTTCAGTATGGCAGGGTATTTTTCATGGGAGATACCCATTCAGTTTATCAAGACATACCGCAGCAACGATGCGTCCATCGTTCAAACTCTGATGTCCCGGAATGAGTCGTCTGTTAGAGAGCTGCAGCAGGGCATTGCAAATCTGTCCGGAGACGAACTGTATGCCTTCATTTTAGAAGCTATTCAGCAGATAAAAAAAGCTATGTCACAAGGCATGGGAACAGTTTTTACCGGGATATATGCGGTGAGTTGGATTAACAAGCAAATGGAAAAATGGCTTGGCCAAAAGAATGCGGCAGATTCGCTTTCCCAATCGGTAGCCAACAATGTCACATCTGAAATGGGGCTGGCGTTGCTCGACGTGGCAGACATAGTCCGGCAATATCCGGCAGTACTACAATATTTTCAACACGCCAGTAATGAGACTTTTTTTGAGGACTTGTCAAGGTTGGAGGGCGGTAATGCTGTCAACAAATCTATACGGACATATCTTGAAAAATACGGCATGCGTTGTTCAGGTGAGATCGATATCACCAGACCCCGCTTCAGCGAACAGCCAACAGCCCTAGTCCCTATGATTATCAGCAATATCAAAAATAATGAAGCGAATGCGCATAAAACCATATTTGAGCGGGGACTCATGGAAGCAAAAAAGAAGGAACAGGAACTCTTAAACCGTTTGGAACAACTGCCCGGCGGAAAACAAAAGGCCAAAAAGGCAAGAAGGATGATCAGCGTTTTGCGCAATTTCACCGGTTATCATGAATACCCGAAGTACTTAATGGTTGGACGTTACTGGATTATCAAGCAGGCCCTGCTGAAGGAGGCCGATAAGCTTGTGCAAAAAGGGGCTATTCATGAGAAGGAGGATATCTACTATCTGTCTTTTAAGGAACTTCGGGAGGTCGCTCGTACAAACCGGCTGGATTACAGTATCATAAGGTCGCGGAAAGAGGAACACGAGGTGTATGAGAAGCTGACGCCGCCACGGGTAATGACTTCCGAAGGCGAGGTTTTATCCGGGGAATACGATACCGGTAACATCCCGAAAGGCGCTTTAGCTGGAATACCGGCTTCCACCGGCACCATTGAAGGCCGGGCACGGGTTATTTTAAGAATGGAGGATGCCGACATGGAGGAAGGCGATATTTTAGTCACTGCATTTACCGACCCCAGTTGGACACCGGTGTTTGTATCAATAAAGGGCTTGGTGGCTGAAGTGGGTGGAATGATGACCCACGGCTCAGTTATTGCAAGGGAATACGGTTTGCCTGCAGTTGTAGGCGTAGAAAATGCTACCAGGCTGATCAAAGACGGACAGCGGATTCGGCTGAACGGTACAGAAGGGTATGTAGAAATACTGTAAGGTGCTGGGATAAAGCTTGAAGAAGGAGTGAAATGGAAAGCGGCTCCGGGGGGACGCCCTGTTGCAGGAAAAATAGGAGAAAAATAGACAAGCAGACCGAGTGATGGTCTGCTTTACTTATAATAAGACAGTTTACAAATTGGGAGGCATCAAATGCTTTCAATCAACCCTTGAGGATATAGTAATAATGACATAGGTAATGATCGAAAAATTAATCATAATAGAGCCTGATCAGTTCGATCAGCTCCTCCATGTCTAGCCCCAGCGTCTTGTAATATTCAATATCCTTTTTCAGCTTATCCAGTGCCATCTCGGTGCGCTTGCCTGAAAGATCCACAGCCGTGAGGCGCGCCACAAAGCAGCCCTTACCTACCATCGTAACGATAAAGCCGGCGCGTTCCAGCTCCTCCCACGCCTTTTTCACCGTAATGACACTGATTTGCAGTTCTCTGGCCACCGTGCGTATGGGTGGCAGGCAAAGACCTTCTTCCAGCTGGCCCTTTATGATCTGTGCAGATAGTTGCTCAAATAGCTGCTGATATATCGGTTTGTCCGATGTTCCTGATATGATAATATCCATAGGCGCTACAAGTCGACCTTTTCAAAATTCTTCGCGGACTTCTTATACGCCAGCACTGTAAGTAACGCAAACAAGACAATGCCGGCACCCATTACCGGAAGTTGGCGGAGGAGCGCTTCGCCGCTGATGCCGTCGAGAATATGCGCCGCTGCCGGTGCGGTCAGCACGAGCGTTTCGATTGCAGCGGCAAACAAGATGGATGCGGTTAGAGCGGTGAGAAGGGGCCAGCCGATCTTGTATGCGTTTCTGTAAAACATCGGGAAGAATATTGCGTTGAAAATACCGTACATCACAAACACGCAGCCAAGATATGCAATGTTGGCATCGATCATAAAATTGCCATCAGGGTACAGCGACATGTTAATGGTGGCGAATACTGCAGCTAACGCGATCTGAAGGAGTTCAAGTGCGGCGATGGACAGCACGCGCGCCTTAACGACGTCGCGCTTCCTGATGGGGAGCATTACCGTAAAGCCGATATCATTCTTCGCTTTGGCATCGTTGAATATGTTGGGCACAGCGATGAAAAAGAAATACATCATAGCAACGAAATACACCCAGTGGGGAATGAGCAGGAATGCGCCGGATAGCAGTATTAAGAAAGAAATGGGATGAATTGCAAGCCGGAACTCTTTATATAACAGGTTTATCATTAGCGGCCTCCTTTTTTGCGTGATAGATCATGATATCCTCGAGGCTGGGCGATTCAGCAGCAAGACCGTCGTCCGGACGAAGAGCAGTCGTTTCTATAAGACCGGTGAAACCGAACGCATTGGTTTTGCTTGCTATCAGCCGCGGCTTTACGTTGTCGAGCTGTTTGTTTGTTCCACCAACCAGGCGGTAGGCTTCAATAAGTTCATCCTTCGCCCGGCTTTCAATGATTCTGCCGTTCTCAATATAGGTGATGAAGTCGGCACATCTTTCCAGGTCACTCGTTATATGTGTGGAGAACAATATGCTCCTTTCACCATTCTCAATGAGCTCCTGAAACAGCTCCAAGAGGTTGTCACGCGCAACGGGGTCAAGCCCGCTGGTCGGTTCGTCGAGCAGCAGCAGCCTGGCATGGTGTGACAGCGCCAATGCCAGCGAGTATTTGACCCGCATACCGTGCGACAGCTCGGAAGGGCGTTTGTTTTCGTCTAGTGCAAACCTCTGCATGTATGTTTCGTACACTGAATTGTCCCAGTTGCCATAAAACCTGCGAAAAACGTCGGTGATATGCTTAATCCTGGTTTTAGCATAATAATCAACGCCGCCGAAAGCATAGCCGATGTGCTGTTTAAGTTCGAGTTCGTTCTTGTCAAAATCCTTTCCAAGTATCCGGATGCTGCCGCTGTCTTTATGCAGCAGACCCAGTATCGATTTCAGTGTGGTGGTTTTGCCGGCGCCGTTGGCACCAATAAAGCCCATTATATAACCGCTTTCCAGTGAGAACGACACCTCTTTTAAACTAAAATTTCCGTAACTCTTGCACAATTTCTGTACCGATAATATCTCCATTGACAACCTCCTTTTGGCTTGAGAATTTATATTCTGTTAATTCAAACTCAAATTGGGTATACCGTATATACACAATATAACATAATACCTAGCAGAATTCAAGACCTCTGAGATTGGTGTTGTTATTTTATTTTTATTTTATGTGCCCATGTTATGGGGACGGTGTATTGAAATGTTACTAATGCTCACAGAACCGCACCGGGGGCGATGGTGTATAATCGTTGTTTCAGTTGTATTAGACATAGAGTGTGTAGACATGTATAATGCAGGTACGGACTAGAATGTTCAGGTTGGATGTTTTTAAGAGAACAAATATCAACTGATGCATATAAAAAAAATATAAAATGAAAAGGAGTTGACAATATGTCTAAAATGCCGATGATGTTCGTAGGCCATGGATCGCCTATGAATGCAGTAGAAGATAACCGCTATACGAGGAGCTGGAGAGAAATGGCGGAGAAAATACCTAAACCTGTGTCAATAGTATCAATTTCAGCTCATTGGTATACGAAAGGCACAAAGATTATGAATGAGGAAAATCCAAAAACTATCTATGATTTGTACGGATTTCCAAAAGAGTTATATAAGATTCTATATAATGCTCCCGGCAGTCCGGAACTTGCAGGGCATGCAAAAAGTTTAATCAGCAAACAAAGTGTATTCGATAATTCCTGGGGTATTGACCACGGAACCTGGTCTGTTCTGGTCCATATGTACCCCGAAAGGGATATCCCTGTTTTTCAGATTAGTATAGATGCCTCCGCCCCGCCGGAGGTTCATTATCAGACAGGCAAGGAGTTAAAATCCTTAAGGCAGCAAGGTGTTCTTTTGTTTGGCACCGGAAATATTGTTCACAACCTGAGAATGGTTGATTGGGGAATAAAGGACAAAGGTTTTGATTGGGCATATAAGTTTGATGATTATATTAAAGAAAATATTGAAAATAGGAATCATGAGAATGTCATTAATTATCTAAGACTGGGAGAAACGGCAAAATTAGCAGTACCTGCACCGGATCATTTTAACCCAATCTTATATATACTTGGCGCCATCGATAAAGAGGATAATATATTGATATATAACAATAGTTGCATGATGGGTTCCTTGTCTATGACAAGCTATTTATTTACATAGTTGTCAACAGACTGTGCTGTATTGGAATAAATTATCTACAAAAGAATATGATTTTATAGAAAACATAATATGGTGGATTTTTCAGGTTAAAAAAAATTATATACTTGACAAAAAATGTATTTGTAACTATAATAGTTACAAAAGGAGGCGCTTATGTATTCCACCAAATTATCGGTAAGTATTCATATATTAAGTGTAATTGCACTGATGGAGGTACAACCTGTAACATCAGAGTACATTGCTTCCAGCATTAATACAAATCCCGCACTTGTCAGGCGTTTGATGAGCCGTTTAAAGAAGGCAAAGCTAATAAAAACGAGTACCAAGCTTGGTGTGACAGGTCTTGCAAGAAAAGCAGAGGATATTTCGCTTCTGGATGTCTTTCTTGCAGCAGAAGACCATCTTGATTTGTTTAGCATTCATGGCAACACCAATCCCGACTGTCCCGTGGGAGCAAAGATAGAAGGCACATTGAAACACTTATACGACAATATACAAACCGCAACAGAAGAAAAGTTGTCTGCCATTACCTTGGCTGACATTACAAAAGAATTTATTTAATTTATCAGGAGGTGTAATATGAAAATTGCAATTATAGGTGCAACCGGTATGGCCGGCACAGCGCTCTACAAAGAAAGCGTGTCACGCGGACACGAGGTCACTGCAATCGTCCGGCATAAGGATAAAGCCGTCTCCTTGTTGGGAAACGGTGTAAAAGTAATCGATAAGGATGTATTTGATTTAACAAAATCTGATTTTGAGGCCTTTGATGTCATTGTAAACGCTTTTGCAACAGCTCCGGCTAAAGCATATTTACATCTGGATCTGGCTGCAAAGCTTGTAGGTTTTTTCCGGGAAACAAAATGCCCCAGGCTGTTCTTTATTCTCGGCGCAGCCAGCCTGCTGGATGAAAACGACAAGCTGTTTCTGGACACCTTGAAGACAGTACCTGACGTTGCGTCCTGGATCTCCATTCCTGTGGAAGCCAATAAAACACTTAATTTTTTGAGGAGCATTGAAAATGTGAACTGGGTAGGAGTATCCCCTTCGGCTGAATTTGTTGCAGGGGAAGCAACGGTTCCCGTTTTGGGAAAGGATCATTTGCTAACCTCCTCCAGGGGCGAATCTGTTGTAACAAGTGGAACCATGGCAGTTGCCATTTTAAATGAAATAGAAAATCCGCAGTTTATCTGCACAAGATTTACGGTATGTAATTATTAATATTATAATAAAATAATAAATGGAGGTGCATTTTATATGAGTAAGACAATTGGAATTATTACAGGCAGTTTAAGAAAGAACTCTTTTTCCGGAAGTATTGCAGACTATGTCAAAAATCACGAACCGGAAGGCTATGTGTTTAAAACCATCGATATCGGAGGACTTCCTCTTTATAACCAGGATTATGATGGCGAAGATTTGAAAGAATACACAGCATTTCGCAATGAAGTAAAGGCTTTAGACGGCGTGCTGTTCATTACGCCGGAGCACAACCGATCCATTCCTGCGGCGCTGAAAAATGCTCTAGATATAGGCTCACGGCCTTATGGCGCAAATGTTTGGAACGGCAAACCGGGTGCTGTGATTAGCCAGTCTCCCGGAGGAATTGGCGGTTTTGGCGCAAATCATCATTTGCGACAGGTTCTGGCATTTCTCAATGTTATAACCCTTGCTCAGCCCGAAGCGTATATTGGGGCTTACCACACATTGATTGATGAAAACGGAGAATTAAGCAACGAAGCTACCAAAGAATTTTTGAATGGTTTTTTAGCTGCTTTTGCTGCTTGGACTGAAAAAAAATCTTAAATTTGACGGGAGGGGAAACAGCAGGATTTTAATTCTTCCGTTCAGATTTCTAATCTGACAGTTGATTTCTCCTCCCTGAAATTCCCAAATAATTATCTCCAAAACTTCTGCAATCAGATGATTTGCCAAGAGAATACTGTTTTTGGAAACGATATCTTTATTAAACAGCTGCAACACGCTTATTATCAATGAATTCGGCAACTGAGGATCAATATATCCTTCCTGTTTCCCATGACCAATCACATCCAATAAAAGTTTCATGAGCTTTTCTTGATAAGCTTCCATCAGATAAAGGCTAATATTGGGCTCTGAAATAAAATAATTAATAAAGTCTTGATGAAACCTCGATGCAAATTGATTTTGATGAAAAATAATTTCTTTAACCTTTTTCAGAGAATGGTTTCGCAGAGTCTCTAATTTCGGACATATATTCTACCTGCTGAGAAACTACATGTTAAAAACAAATTGATGAGAGCGGCTAAAATCATACATTTTTGAATGAATGATTGTTTTATCACATAGAAAAAACGATAATAGTTATTTTAAATAGATTTAGTATTCGGAAAAGTTAATTTTCATATTGACGTTTTTAGATTTGAGGCATAGAATGATATCATATCGAATATTTTAGATTTGAGGTGATATAGTGAACAACCATGAGAAAAATGCAAAGGTTTTTAAGGCCTTTTGTGATGAAAATAGACTTCAGATTTTAAAACTTTTACAGAGTGGAGAAAAGTGTGCCTGCATTCTTCTTGAACAACTAAATATTGGGCAATCAACTCTATCGCACCATATGAAGATTTTAGTGCAAAGCGGAATTGTGGAAGCAAGAAATGAGGGGAAGTGGACTTACTATTCAATTTCGATGACAGGAACACAGATAGCTAAAGAGCTTCTCAATAAATTAACAAGGGTTTGTTGTGAAAATGTAGGTTGTTGTAACTGTGAATAACCGGAGGTGAGGGATTTTGGAAAATAAAAGTTGTTGTGACAATAGTACCGGTGATAAGAGGGTGAAAGTTGTAAAAATCAAGCCTAGATCAATAAATTATAGCAAGACAGGTTTATTAGCAGCTACTAATCAAAGCTCTTGCAGTTGCAGCAGCGAAGTATGTTTATCACAAATTATTACAGAGTACAATAAAGACGACTATTGGATAACTGATGAAATAAAAACAGATGCCGGAATAGTACCTCAAGTTTCTACAAAATTAGTTTTACATGATACATTAGGCACGTGGAAGGTTCACTGGGGTATAAATAGAATGAATTATAAAATAAATCCCGGTATTTACGCAGTGGGAACACCTGACAGAGAATCCCACGTTCTCGTAACTGCAAATTACAAGTTAACCTTTGATGTACTCCGTAAGGAACTGACGGGTCTTAATGCTTGGATTTTGGTACTTGATACAAAAGGAATTAATGTTTGGTGTGCTGCAGGGAAAGGAACTTTTGGTACAAAAGAACTTATTAACCGTATTAATAAGACTAAACTATCAACAATAGTATCACACAGGACGTTAATTTTACCGCAATTAGGTGCACCTGGAGTAAGTGCTCATGAAGTAACAAAAAATACTGATTTCAAAATAAAGTATGGTCCTGTTAGAGCAAAAGATGTTAAAGAATTTATCAATTCCGGAATGAAAGCTACCGACGAAATGCGTAGAATAAAATTCAATCTCATGGATCGTCTGATTCTGACTCCAATGGAGTTAGTCGGAACATTCAAGACTTCACTTATGATACTAGGAATACTTTTTTTATTAAACCTTTTAACGGTTAATCCTTTTGGAATTATTGATTTTTATGCCTATACAGGAGCTTTGATAGCAGGCTGTGTTATCACTCCGGTGCTGCTCCCCTGGATTCCAGGAAGAGCTTTTTCCTGGAAAGGTTGGCTGATGGGGTTTTTATGGACTTTAGTTGTAATTTCATTGAATGGCGGTATTATATCACCTTCCTATGGAGTTCTCAAAGAGCTGGGGTATTTACTTGTATTGCCATCAATATCTGCTTTCTATGCAATGAAATTTACAGGCTCATCAACATATACTTCTTTTTCAGGAGTATTAAAAGAAATGAGAAAAGCCATTCCTCCAACCATTGTAACCATCGGTATCGGAGCTGTGTTATTGCTTGTTGGTAGCTTTATTAAATTATAACGGAGGCGCACCATGAAACATAGGTATTTAAAAAATGTTGCAACATTGAACATTGATCTTGAGAAATGCACCGGCTGCGGCAGGTGCATTGAGGTTTGTCCTCATCAGGTTTTTAGCCTTCAAAACAGTAAAACACAAATTATTGATAAAGATAGTTGTATGGAATGCGGCGCTTGTGCAAAAAATTGCCCATTTAAAGCTCTGGAAGTTAAACCCGGTGTTGGCTGTGCAACTGCAATTATTAAAGGATGGCTTACAGGAAGTGAGCCAAGCTGCGATTGTTCATCTGATAGCGGTGGATGCTGCTAAAAATGTATAATGGAGGGGTGAATGATGGAAGCACGAAATCAATTACATGTTAAAAATTAGAATTAGTTAGAGGTCTAGAAAAAATTTAGTTATAATTTCACAATACTTATGTATTGGACATACGGTATTTAAAATAGCGTATGTGCTATGAATGTGTTGTTAAGCAGTAAAATAATAGCATTTTATAAATCCCTGAATAATATATATTGAGGGGTTGATTGTATGACTATTGTAGATAATAAAATTGAACTAAGTCAAACTGAAAACGAAAAATTCATTAAATTGTTCAAATCAGGCATTTGCAAACAATTATACAGAGGAAAACTGTTAACCTCAGAACAGCTTGAAAAAATATTGAAATCAATAAATAAGTAATTTGTTTTATATGAGCCTACTAATTAAATTGTAGGCATTATTTTTATATTAAACAAAAATACAGTATGAGGTATCTATGAATAATGAGGTTTATATTATCCCTAAAAAAGAGAGAATTAGTATATTTGACAGAATATTACGTGTGGCGGCATATTGCAGGGTATCTTCCGATGATGATGACAGCATAGATTCACTAAAAAGCCAGAATTTCTACTTCAGTGATATGATAGCTAGGCGAAAAAATTGGACTTTGGTTAAAATATTTCACGATGAAGGTATCTCAGGTACTTCCCGAAAAAAAAGAGATGGCTTTAATGAAATGATAGCCTTAGCTGAATCAAAAGAAATTGACTTAATAGTAACAAAAGAAGTATCGAGATTCAGCAGAAATCTTATTGATACTCTTACGATCGCTAAAAACCTAAGGAGTATGGGGATTTATATATTTTTTGTTGAAGATGACTTAAACACAGAGAATGACAGGGATATGGAAGAACTCGTATCTATTGCACATCAAGCTCAAAGAGAGAGTGAGAGAACATCACGAAGGGTAAAGTGGGGACAAACTCAGAGGATGAAAGCTGGAGTTGTTTTCGGTCGAAATATGCTGGGTTATAATATCAAGGATGGAAAATTAGTAATAAACCCAGAAGATATTGATCTGGTAAAAACTATATATCAATTATTTCTAGATGGTGATGGAACCCATGTAATAGCAAGAAAGTTGCGTGAACTGGGGTATCGGCCAAAAGATCCTGATGGAAATGCAAGATATAAGAATGATTGGAGCAACACTATAATTTTAAGAGTTTTGAGAAATGAAAAATACTGCGGGGATCTATTACAGAAAAAAACATTTACAGTTGATCCGTTAACTCATGCAAAAAAGTATAACCGTGGCGAAGAAGATATGATATTGCTCAAGAATCATCACGAGCCAATTATCGACAGAGAAATGTGGGAGGCTGTTCAAAGAGAACTTTCAAGAAGATCACCATCCGAGGACATAAAGTCAAAACATTCAAATCGTTATTGGTGTAGCGGGAAGATATATTGTGGGATATGTGGGGAAAAGTTTGTAAGCAGGTCTAAGAGCTTGAAAAATGGTAAGGAGTATAAAGCCTGGCGCTGTTTTAAACTAGCTCAACATGGTACAAGAAAGAAGGTTATTGTCGGAAGCAAACCGGTGGAGGTGGGATGCAACAGTGAATCAGTAAATGACAAGGTTCTAAAAGCAGCAATCAGTTATTTATTTAATTTTATTGTAGTCAATAAAGAAAATCTAAAAAGTGAAATACTTCAAGAAATTAAATTAGTCAGAAATATATCTCCGGACAATAAACGCAAGACGAAACTGGAAAAAGAAAAAGATAAGTTATTAATTGAAAAAACAAATCTAATCAGGCTGCTTGCCAATGAGAAAATGAAAGAAGCCGACTATGATAGGGCAATGGCAGAGTGTGAAAACGATTTGACAAATATCCAAAATCAGCTCAATAACATTTATGACATAGAATTAATAAAAGATAAGCAGGGAAAGGAGATAGAAATATATCTTCAAGAAATTGACAGAATACTTCAATTCAAGGATATAGAATCCAGTGAGACAATCTATACAGAAATTACTTCTAGGATTGTAGTATATCCGGATCACATATTGTACATATATCTGAAATGTCTGCCGAACCCGATTAAATTTCAATATGAGACTAAAGGTAAATTGGAGCAATACAAAATTTTTTTTAAAATTGTCGAGTAATTTTACCTAGTACCCTATTATAAGGTGAGCAATTTCGATACCGATATACCTATATCGGTTAAAACTCCCTTGGTCTCTTTGTAAGGCATTGTGTACCTTTGATTAAGATAGCGAAGAGAAGCGGCAAGTTCACCGTCCGGCCCGCCCGTATTCATATTTTTCTAATAATAAATAAAGTTATTGTAAAGCGCTTAAATGGCGGTTTTTTTGATATCTACAGATCTGAAAGGATTCAGCTTATACATTTTCGTTAAAAGCTCAAAAGTATTATCTCCTATCTATCACCTCCAATAAGGGTTAAAGTCTGAAATTGTCGGGAAAATCATCAAAAAGGTTTGTTCAGGCGACATCTGCCACATAATTTTTCAATATAATTTGAGGATAGAAAGTTAAGCAGAAATTATAAAAAAATTCTTTTTATTATTGCAATTTTATAGTAAGGCTGTTACAATATAATGTAATTATGGAAAATCATGTAAATGGAGGTAGAATTATGGGAAAAGAATTAAATTCTAAAAAGCCTTCAGTCATGAAACCCTGGTTAAAATACTACAACAAGGATGACATAACTGAAGAAGTTCCGGAAAGTACATTGTATGACTATATTTTCCAGAACAATAAGGAACGGCTTAACGAAATTGCAATGGAGTATTTCGGCAATAACATAACCTATAAGGAGCTGTTTGAAAACATACGCAAGACAGCCCGTGCATACGTGGCTCTGGGTATAAGGGAGGGGGACATTGTTACTGTTTGCTCGGTAACTACTCCTGAATTTGTATATTCATTCTATGCCATGAGTTTGATCGGTGCCGTAATCAATATGGTGGACCCTCGCACCAGTGTTGAAGGTATACGCGGCTACATTAATGAAACAGAATCAAAATATCTGTGTGTTCTGAACGAAGTATATCCCAAAGTATGTGAGGCTGCCGCAGGAACCGGCTTAGCCGGGATTATCATCATATCTCCGGCCGACTCAATGACGTACATAAGCCGGAGAGCGTATCATTTGAAAAAAAGAGATAATAATGATTATTCGTCTATCTGTGTCAAGTGGAAGCATTTCATAAGCAATGGAAAGGACATTGTCCTTGAGCCTGTATCCTACAGCCGGGAGCGCTGTGCGGTAATAGTACATACCGGTGGAACGACAGGGTCGCCGAAAGGTGTGATGCTCAGTAATGCAGCGTTTAACGCCGTTGCTTTTCAGTATGATAAATCTAATATGAAATTCAGGCCCAAACAGAAGTTCCTGAATGTAATGCCGCCTTACATCGCGTATGGCCTTGCATGCGGCATCCATATGCCGTTGGCGCTGGGCTTGAAGACCATTATAATTCCAAATCTGAATCCCGACGAGCTTGCAGCTCTGGTTTTAAGGTACAAACCGGAGCATATGTGCGGAGTGCCTGTTCATTACCAGCTGCTGATGAAGGATAAGAGAATGGGACAAGCTGATATTTCCTTCCTTATCAGCAGCGGTGCCGGAGGTGACGGAATTCCCGTTGGCACGGAAATAGAGGTCAATAAATTTCTTAAAGCACACGGCAGCAGGTATCCGCTTGCCAAAGGGTATGGAATGACAGAACTTTGCTCGTCTACTTGCTCCTGTATGAGAGATATTAATAAACCCGGCAGTGTGGGTATTCCCTTGCTGAAAAATACAATTTCAGCATATGAGCCGGGAACGGATACCGAACTTGATTTTTATAAAAAAGGCGAAATTTGTATTACAGGTCCTACAATTATGCTTGGATATTACGAGAAGCCGGAGGAAACCGCAAATGTGCTCCGCAGGCATTCCGACGGGAAGCTCTGGGTTCATACCGGCGACATTGGTTATGTTGATGAGGACGGCTTTGTATTTATAGAAAACAGAATCAAACGAATGATCATACGTCATGATGGATTTAAAGTGTTTCCAGGTATGATTGAAAATGTTATCAGCACTCATCCGGATGTTGAAACCTGCTCAGTTGTCTCCTCCCCTGACAAGAATCAGCCTCAGGGACATATGCCGTATGCCCATATAGTCCTGAAAGAGGATGCCGAAAAGAGACAGGAACAGATAAAGGCTGAAATTGTGGAAATTTGCAGGAAAAAACTTCCGGAATACATGCTGCCGGCCGAGTATGTCTTCTGCAAATCCCTTTATTATACGCCTATGGGCAAGGTGGATTACCTTAAAATGGAAAAGAAACTGGTTTGATTTTATAATTGAGAATAGGAGATAAATAGAATGAAAAGAATATCTTTAATATTGATAGTATGCCTTTTGGCATGCATGTTTCCAGGTATGGCTTTTGCGGATTACTCGTACGAAGGCGGCAGCAATACTTATACTGCTATCGGCGACAGCATTTGCGCCGGTTTTGCACAGTTGGACTATGAATACATAAAAGGTTTTGATATGATGGAGAATATTGAAAACTCGCCCAGGCTGTGTTACGCCAGGCTTGTAGGCGATGTCACTGCCAGCAAGGTATATAATCTTGGAAAATGTGGCTGTGATTCGGGAGAATTGCTGGATATCCTTACAGGCAAGGACCCTATATACAGTAGTGTGTATAAGGAGCACATTGCTCAAAGCAGTCTGATTTCGGTGGGTATAGGCAGCAATGATATGATTATGGCAACAGCCCATTCAATTTTAAAATGCATTGGACAAGACTTTTCAGAAATGACCAATCAGGAGGTTCTGGCGATAGTGGAGCCCTTACTGACCGGCAATATACCTGGAATTATCAATTCCCTTGAGCTGCTCAAGGGAATAAGGCTGACCCCAGAACAAATCAAGGCAATTCAGCTGGCGCTGTCTGATGAGTCTATGACAGCTGTTATGGAGAAGGCATATGAGGCTTTCTGCATCAATTACCCGCAAATTTTAAGCAAGATTCATGAAATAAATCCAACTGCCACTTTGATAGTCTTAAATTACTATAACCCGTATAAACAAGCGAAATTCAAATGGAACGGTATCAGCAACAATACTCAAGACATAATCCAGGAGACAATTGATAAAATGAATGAATACACGCTGAAATATTCCAGGGAAAAAGGCTACTTGTATGCCGATGTCTCAAAAACCCTTACAAATATCATTGATCCGCACCCATCCGCAATCGGACATTTCCAGATTGCCTCAAAAATCATAGAAGTACTGTACAAAAACAACATATAGTGTAACACTGATAAACCTGTGGCTGTATACAGGAATGCAACCACAGGTTTATCAGTGTCCCAGTTTAAGAAAGTGTGATATACTACCGGTTTTTCAAGTCTTTCAAGCAGCTTGAATGAATATCTTACCACCAGCAGCAAGCAAATTCAAAACAGTATCAATATAGTCACTTACCTGCAAAGTTATATAGCAGAGCATCCTGATAGCACCAGTGATGCAAATATTCAAGCAATTATTTCTGCATTTAATTCATCAAACAGCAGCCAATCACAAACTACAGATTCTGCGGGAATTACCAAGACACTTGGTGACTCATTAAACAAACTAAATGAACTAAACAGTCAGATAAATACTGCAATTCAGCAAATGCCAGACAAGATGGAAACAGCTGTCGACGGTGCAAATGCTCTCTCCAAAGCTCTTGAACAGGTATATAACGGTTCAGCTTCGCTCTCTTCCGGACTGGATTCGGCGTCAAAGGGAGCGAATACGCTCAGCAGAAATTCAGAATCTATTTTAGCTGGTGAAACCCAGATTGATGATGGTTTGACACAGTTAGTTTCAGGTGTCGAACTTCTTAAAAATTCAGTGGACAGTTCGATACTGGAGCTTACCGGAAGTACTTCTGCGCTGGAGGGACTCGGAAAGTTTGTTGCCCAACCTGTAGAAGTAGAATCTTCCAGGATAGGAGAAGCAGAAAATACAGGTACGGCATTATCGCCATTTATGCTTTCGCTTTGCCTGTACATTGGCAGCATGATGATTATGATTACTATTTTTACCATGGATAAGCTGAAATTTTATGAAACCGAAATTACACAAAAGATTAAGATTGATTTCGGTCTGTTTCGATATCAGATCATTGGTATATTCCAGGCAATACTGATAGCGTTTACCGTACATATTATATTAGGACTTCATCTCCAGAGCGTCATTCAATTTTATAGTATTTGTATATTGGGATCGCTGGCATTTACCACACTTATTCAAATATTGGTCATGCTTTTAAAAGTTTCGGAAAATTATTGGCTTTATTGTTTATGATGTGCCAGCTGACTGCGGGAGGGGGAGTATTGCCAACGGTAATTCTTCCGGATTTTTATAAAAGTATCCATCCGTATATGCCTATGACATATACCATAAATGCCTTGAGTAATGTCATGTTGAGTTTTGAACCGGATAATTATCATAATAGTATAATAGTACTGTTGGGTATATCAGTGATATCCGCTCTGATTGTTATTTTGCTATCCTATATGGATCATAAAAAAGTAAAAACACAGGACAGACAGATACTGCCTTTAACAGACTAGGTCCGGTATGGTGCTGCAAGAGCTAAGTATAACGGCATAAAAAAATATGCCATAAAATATCAATCATAAAGTCAATTACGTTCGAAACCTTCGCCTTCCAGGAAGATAGGTGCTTTCAAGCATTTTATTTAAAACGGTTTGGGTTTGAACATATACATGCTCGAAGCATAAAAACCTGGAAGCCATGTGGTACCAGGTTTTTATGCTTTTGAATTGTACCTGTTTCAAACACTCCTTTTTTGCAAAGCTTTTATTTATTACCCGAGTAATTATCGTTCGCAAGCATCTGGGCGACTATTACGGACAAATCATCATCATCTATTGTTCCATTGTCAATTATATCTGCATCATACTTTGTTGTATCGGTTAAGGATGCTGCATCACCGTAGTAGTAAGCATCTATTCCCAAGTCAAGCAGCGTAAACTCTCCGGAACGGTTTATATCACTATAGCTATTTATTACAATTGTCTTTCCTGTGCAGTTTTCTTGGGCTACATCCGTTTCAAGAGCTGCATTGTCGGCAATTCTTGCTCTTAATATGTTAACCTTCGCTTCACCTGCTTTTTTAGCTTTAAACACTAATTTTAATAAAACCTTATCTCCATTTGCGGCATTGGCTTTTCCAAGACATGCGGTTATATATCGTTTAAGCCCGGATGATACGTCACTCTCCTTGAATATCTTCATACCGTCTGCTTCGGCAACACCTGTAAATTCAAGCAATTCCGTATCGTAGTTTACCTGAATGTCCTCTGCACATATTGTTTTTGCATTATGTATAACGATATCCACTGTTATTTTATTGTTGATTCTGGCAGTATCTGGTGCTTCAACAGTAAGGGTTACATCCGGATCCGGATTCTTTGGGACGGCGGATACTTCATTGGAATCGGGGCTTTCCTCACTATCAATTAGAGTACTCACCACAAAATAATAGGCGGTTCCGTTTGTCAGGCCTGTCACATCGAAGCTTGTGGAATCGGTTACTGTCTCCGAATTGGTGTATTTGCCGGGCTCGGTACCCCACTTGACCTTATATGCCGTCGCTCCGGCTGCTGCCTTCCAGCTGAGGGTGACCTTCGAGTCTCCCACTGATGCCGTAATGTCGGAGGGTAACGGAATTGAATTGTACCCCCAGGCATATTTGCCGCCGTAAACACCTATATTTGCCACACTTCCGTCCGGATTTGTCCCGGTACCGGTATGCAGCAGCGCCGGATCAGCTGCAGTTTCCGCTATATTCTCAGGGTTAAAGGAAGCAGTAACACAGTGGATCTTTGTTCCCTCTATGGGGGCAACATTATACAGACAATTTGTATATACCGGCTGGCTTGAATAGTTGGAGGATATTTTGCCCAAATCGTGATAAAAGGTGCAATTGAAAACATTGGGATAACCCGAGGTGTTGTTGAAATAACTATAGCTTGCGGGAATGGAGCCTTTTATATGAAAATATACATTATAAAACATTCCCCGGCACTCTCGAAATATTGCATTGCTGTAATTTGTACCTTTACCCGGATAAAAATTCATGGTGAGGTTGCGGACAACGGAGTTGCCATTAAAAAGCTGGAATGCACAGCCGTCTCTTACAGTTGATTCAGCACCGTAATACTCAAGAATTGTTTTTTCATTATCTCCGTATATGGTCAACTGCTTACCGGATTCGTGAATACCTACTCCCAAAATTTGATCGTTTCCAGTCATAGTCCTGAGATGGTATGTCCCGGCCTTAATATAGATAGCACTTCCCGACGGAGCTTTATTTATGGCAACATCAACGCTTGCATAGGGCAGCTGGGCCGAGCCGTCCCCTGTTGTGTCATTGCCGTCTTTACCGACGTATATGATTGATTGTGAATCCGCCAAAGCCATGGATCCAAAAACTGGTGCCAGTAAACAAAAAAGTACAGTAAATACCAAGAAATATATCTTCCTGTTCATACAATAGTCTCCTTCTTCGTATTAAATTTATTTCAAAGTACTTTGTTAACTAATATTATAATATATGGATATTTTTGGAACAAGATACAAATTACATGTTTCTACTATATAATTAAAGTTTAGTGTTGTTTTTTGTCGATTTAGCAAGTCAGGCAGAATAATCTGCTTTTATGTGCAGCACACGTGCAGATATTCTCAGTCAGGTAACCAGAGTGCATATATACCTGAATAATATTGTTTACCATTATTAAATCACATTTGATTTAAAGCTTCATATATTGTATTGGGGGGTGAATAGCGTGTAAAAAGCATGGGAGCATTCACTGTACTTTTCACGAGAAAAACCCCCGCATAGCGGCTTTTCATTACTGTTTGTGTACGCGCAACACGCGTAAATGGGAGGTATTATGACTAAAATTGATGTGTTGGATGATGTTATTGAAATTTTAATAAAGAAAGCAATTGATTCAGAGACTCAAACTCCTGGTACTGAAAAAAAAGCCTATAACCTGAAATTAAAGGGGGACAAAGTAAATGGATTACCTTCCGCCTCTGGTAAAAGGAAATAGACTTGAAGAATTCAGTGATGTAAAAAAAACTCTTGATGAAACAGGACTAAGCATTGGAGGTTATATAAGGATTTCAACAAAAAAAGATAGTCAAAAAACATCTATTGACAATCAAAAAAAATACATAAATGAATGGGCTAGAATAAACGGAAATGATATTGTTGATTTTTATACAGATGTAAAAACAGGTGCTTATAGTTATCTGAGAAATGAAATGACCCGTTTAAAAAATGATATTACTATGGGTAAGATAAAAGGAATAGCATCTAAGGAAATATCCAGAACTTCACGTGATATATTGGATATTATTGAACTTAAAAGAAGCCTTGTTTCCCAGGGTGCTTTTTTTATTTCGATAAAGGAAGGTTATGACAGCAGAACAGATGATGATGAATTTCTTCTGGTTATCCATGCCGGTCTTGCACAAAAGGAAAGAAAGGTTACAAGCTCAAGGGTTAAGATAACTCAGATGATTAAGGCAAATGAAGGTAAAACTAACGTTGCGAAGCCGGCATTTGGTTATAAGTTATCCGAGGATGGACAACACTTGGTTTTAAACCCGGATACTGCGGAAATTTACAAATTAATAGTTGATAAATTTATTGGAGGATGGGGCAGGCTTAAAATATGCAAGTACCTAAATTCCCTTGGTATAAGGACTAGCAGCGGTGGCAATAATTGGACAACCAACTCTATTCTGAATATATTGTCCAATCCGGTTTATTTAGGAATAAACATGTATAATGTCACGTTAACCGTCAGAGACAGTGCAGGAAAGGCCAAAAGAATGGTAAGGCCCCGGGATCAATGGATAGTACGCGAAAATACTCACCCTCCCTTGATCTCAAAAGACAGATTTGATAGGATTCAGCAAATTATTCAGGACAGAAAAGAAAAAGATAATAAGGAATGGAGCTGTACTAAAAAGTATTTGTTATCCGGCCTGCTTTATTGTTCTTCTTGTGGAAACAAACTGTTCGGAGGGAAGATTCCGAAAAATAAATCCAAAGGAAAATCTATAAATGACATAACAGACGATGATTATTATTTTTATTATTTCGATAAGAAGATAACAGGAACTTGTAAAAATAAAAACTCAAATTACAGAATGGAAATTGTAGATGACATGGTCATGAATGCTATAAAAGAGTTGTTTACAAGTAATGATATCATTGATGAAAGAATAAGACAAAAACAATACATTTATGATCTGAGGCTGGAAAAAGATAAAAAAGATCGAGAGATAGTCAAAGATAAGCTGGATAATACTAATTTTGCAGTTATAAAACAGCAGTTAGCCTTTGAAGCCGATGCCATAACATTGGAAGAGTATAGGATAAGGCTTAATGAACTTAGAAATCAAAAATCAAAACTTGAAAAAAAGCTTCTTCTTCTGGATCAAAAATTGAAAAAGGTTGATAATCTTGAGGATAGATATTTTGAAATAGAGGAGAAAGTCAAAGGTTTGATTCATAACATAAACAACCTTAATTATGAACTTAAAGATGAAATAGTCAGAAAAATTATAAAAAAAATTATTATCGGTGATGACTATAACCTTACATTTGAATATACCTTTGAAGAATAAAATCATGGTTATATTTTAAATTTTTATGATATAATGTTTATACTTAAAACATATTGGAGGTGAACAGATGGAAGATAAAACTTTAGAGCTGTTAACAAAAATGTACAACGAGTTTTCAGGTAAATTCGATAAAATTGAAGGTAATTTCTATAAAATTGAAGGCAGATTCGATAAATTCGAAGGCAGATTCGCTACAATTGAAAAAGAAATAAAAGCGATAAACACAAGATTAACCAAAATTGAATTTTGTTTGGAAAATGAAGTAAAGCCTGATATCAAAGCTTCTTTGGAAGGTTATCAGATGGTATATGAGAAGCTGATAAACGAGGAAAAAGCCATTGAGATAATCAATAATAAGCTTGAAAAGCAGGATGTTGAGATCACCGTTATAAAGGGCGGTAAAAAAGAAATACTATAATTTTAATCCTCTCAAGAAATGTTCAAACTGCCTATTCTCTGGGGCAGGACAAGCCTAATGCATAATTAGAAAAACATGAAAACGGGCCCGCCAAGTTGAGTTATAATAACCTTTGCAAGATTGGCATTTGGTTGAGTTATTTTAACCGGGTATTGTAATTTTTTTTCATAAGCCCACATATTTTATCCCTCACTTCCTATTTCCCATGGCCATGGGTTATCAATCCATCTCCATGTAGATAAGTCATTATCCATATGATCCATTGTTATGGGACCATACATTCTGGTGTAATCTGATACGGCTCTATGCTTCAGTTCACGATATTGGCTAAAATAAGCCAGAGCAGTTTGATCATTGGGGTGGGTGTCAAGGAACAACCCTACTTCTACCAAAGCAAATTCATAGGCCTGTACTAACATTAACATCCTTTCACGTTCAGAAAGCTTTTGCATGGCATGAACATTTGCATTAGATTTCATCAAATCGCCTACGTTGCTTTTTAAATTATTGTCCATGTAACTCTCAACATTTCCGGACATATTATTATTCATCATTTGCCTCCTCCTCCCAACCAAGGCTTATCCAGGCTTGGGAATAACGTGCCTCTGTCTAATCCGCCAAGTGCATCATAAGGTGTTTCCCATTCTTGTTCCGGAACATAAGCCATAGCAACTACCATTTTTTTACACATGGATTTTCGTTCATCGGAATCTCGTTCATCGGAATCTCGTTCATCGGAATCTGTATATTGACTATATGGAGTGTCAAATTCAGTCATATCTTTCTCCTTTCCTGATCGAAGAATATACTTATATAAATAGGATATGAGTTTTTAAAACATGAGGTTACATAAAATGAACAAATTTAAAATTATAGGTAAAAATAATAATTTTTAATGGTGGACGTACTTGTTTCATATGATATAATTGTTTGTGAAAGGAGGTAATAATAAATGGAAGAAAAAATTTTTGAACTGTTAACTAAAATGTATTCGGATTTATCTGGCAAAATGGGCAATATCGAAGGCAAACTTGGTACTGTCGAAAGTAGAATGGACAATATCGAAGGCAATATCGGTACAATCGGAAGCAGAATGGACAATATCGAAGGCAAGATTGGTACTATTGAAGGCAAAATCGATAACATGCAAGGCGAGATAACCGAGCTTAAAAAAGCTGTACTTAGAATTGAGACCGATCATGGAAATAAGCTAGATGCTTTATTTGACGGTTATAGACAACATTCTGACAGATTGGACAGAATTGAAGCTCAGGTTTCAAAGCAGGAAGAATTTATTATAAAGCGTGTCAAATAGTCATTTGTTTTTCTATTAGTATTTATCAAAATCTTTTTTTAATTGTAATTAAATTTAAATTATTCATGTCTTATTTCCAAGTGTTAATTAACAAATTCTATCTAAAAAATTTTTAAAAGGACTGGCATTTTTCCGTATTATTTATCATAGATTAGAAAGGTACACTATTTTTGAGTTATGGAAAAATTGAAAAATTTGGTATATAACTTGAAAACAATAGGGGGTGCCTTGCTTGATAGATATACTATTTTCAGCAATCTTTGATGGGCTAAATAACTTATTCCTCATGCTGGGCTACGTTTCAAATGTTAATTCCTTCCCTCAGCCTTTAAACT